>JBJKYD010000019.1:0-20926 GCA_045561295.1 Gammaproteobacteria bacterium | reverse complement strand
ATTACTGGATGAATACATGAAAAACCTGTGATTGCTGCTATAACAGTATCAACTTTTTTATCAGAGGTAATGAGATTTAGACCTTCATCGCCAAATAAAATTTTTGTGTCACCTAAATCTTTTCCATATTCTTTTAGGAACAAGTCATATGAATTTTGATTTGTTATAATCGCATATTCTGGATTAAATTGATAAATCTGATTTCTTAAAAGTGTTATGTTTGTGTGACATGATAATCCAAAAACTTTATAAGAATCATCAAGTGAAGAAAGAACATTCAAAGAATTTTTTCCAATAGACCCTGTTGCTCCTAAAATGCTAATCATTTTCATGTCATTAGCCATAGATAAAATAAAGGTAATGTAGGAAAGTAACTATCTAGCCTATCAAGTATTCCGCCGTGTCCAGGCAAAATATTACTTGTATTTTTTATATTATATGTTCTTTTAATAAAGCTCATAAATAGGTCCCCAAAAAAAGCTAAGAAAATAATGCTGATAAGATAAAATATATCCAAATATGTCCAAATAAGATTATTAATGTTGAAAAATGAAATAAAAAATAAAAGAGTAAGACTTAAACTACCTAAATATCCCTCAAGAGTTTTGTTTGGGCTAAGAGAAGGTACAATCTTATTTTTACCAAACGCTTTACCGCAGATATATGCAAAAATATCGATAGAAGATATTAAAATAATAAAAAATAAGAAATAGTGCTTATTATCAACAAGAGTACTATCAGATGTTATGGCAGTATCATGTGGATGCAGATTTATTAACAGTAAAAAAAATGATGAGAATATGAAAAAGCCAATAATCATATGATATTTTCTAATGAATGCTTTCATTTGATTACTTAATAATATAATTGAATATATTAATATTGCCCAGACTAATAGTGAAATTATTGATAAATAATAAGTGTTGATGATATCAAAATAATAGAGTAAAAAATTTAAGGTAAAAAATATAGGGAGAAAGATAGTATGTTTAGATGAAAGCAACATCCACTCATAAAATGAATAAATAGACACTATAGAAATAAAAAAAATGAATACAATATTATTGCCGAAAAAAAATAGAAATGATAAAAAGAAAAATAAAAAAATTGTAGTAAGAGTTCTTTTAGCAACTTCAGTCATTGCTTGATTCTACCGAAGTTTCTTTTAGTATTTATGTATTTTTCAAAAATTAATTCGATATCATTTTCAGATATTTCTGGCCACAGAATATCTAGAAATTCTAGTTCACTGTAACATGATTGCCATAACATAAAGTTACTCAGTCTTTTATAACCTCCAGTTCTTACAATTAAATCAGGGAAATCATCTGAAGTTGACAAATGATTATTTAAATTTTCTATAGTGAGAGGATACTTTGTATGTAAAAGTGATTTCACTGCATTGAGAATATCCCACTGCCCTCCGTAATTATAAGCAATGTGTAGTTTTAAATTAGTAAAGTCTTTGGTTTCATCTTCAGCATTTTTTATTATTTCTTTTACATCATCTGATAATTTGGTGGTATCACCGATTACTTTAAATTTAGTTTTATTTAATAATAAATCAGAAAAATGCTCTTGTATTGAGGATTTCAATAATGAAGATATATACTCAGTTTCATTATCACTTCTCAGCATGTTTTCACTACTCATTGCAAAGAATGTCGCGCTTTTACATCCTAATTTCGCACATAGCTTGAAAACATCATAAACTTTTGATGAACCAATTTTGTGGCCATACTGCCTAGACTTCCCTTGAGCTTTAGCCCAACGACCGTTGCCATCCATTATAAAAGCTATATGTTTCAAAATTAAACTTCGCTAATTTCTTCAATTTTTTTCAAGACAATAGTTTCAGATGTTTTTATATATTTATCAGTTAACTCTTGAATTTCAATAATATAATCTCGTTCAAAATCTTTTGAAATCTTTTTGTCTTTTTCCAAATTTGATATTGACGTATTGGCATTCCTTCTTATATTTCTAAGGGTTACCTTTATGTTTTCACCTTCTTTTTTTACTATCTTGATCAAATCCAACCTTCTTTCCTGAGTAAGTGGAGGAAACTTAATATGAATACTAGTGCCATTAACAACAGGGTTAACTCCCAAGTTACTCTCAGTTAATGCTTTTTCTATATTATTTACTGCATTCTTATCCCATACAGACAAGGAGATAGTTGATGCATCAGAAACTGTGATATTTGCAAGCTGATTAATGGGTGTATTGCTATCAAAATAGTTGACCATTATTTGATCTAATATACTCGGATTTGGTCTACCAGCTCGTATTTTAGATAAAACAGATTGGAAGCTTTCAATACTCTTCTCCATTGTTGATGCAGTATCAGATTTAATCTTATCAAACATGATATAAGCTTAACTTATTTGATTATAAACTTCTTGAGCAAAATCTTCAGATTTTTTTTCAATACCCTCACCAACTTCATAACGTGTGAAAGATATTATTTCATTATCTTTTATGATTTTTGCTAGAGATGTAGATGGATCTTTGACAAAAGGTTGATTTAACAATGTATTGTCATTGATAAATTTTTTCATTTTACCTTCGAGTATATTTCGTTTGATGTCATCTTTTTTATCAATATTATCAAGTTCTTTCTTGTATATCTCTTTTTCTGAAAGGAGAGTACCGCTATCTAATGATGCTTCGTTTAATGCTAGAGGATTTGAGGCAACTATTTGCATACAAATGTCCTTGGCAAGCTTTTCATCACCTTCTTTAAGCTCTACTATTGACGCTATTTTATTGTTATGAGTATAACCATAAACATAATTATTTTTTTCAATTTTTGTAAATCTTCTTAATTTTATGTTTTCTCCAAGCTTAGAAATAATAGATTTTATTTGATCTAATATTTCATTTTTTACATCAGACTCATCATTTTCTAATAATTTATTTGCTACAGATTTAGCAAGGTCAATAAAGTTAGAGTCTCTTGCCACAAAATCAGTCTCTGAATTAAGCTCTAGTAACAGTATATTTTTCTCATTTTGATAATAATTAACTATACCCTCTGCAGCTATTCTTGCGCCTTTTTTATCCGCCTTTACACCTGCTTCAGATCTAAAAAGTTTAATCGCTTCATCAATATTATTATTTGCTTTGATTAGATATTTCTTACAATCTAGTATACCCGCACCCGTCATTTCCCTAAGTTGTTTGACCAGTTGCTTTGAATCATTCATCTCGATTATCACCTAAATTTTCTTTATCATCTTTTGATTTTTTCGAAGCTGGTTTTGACTTTGATGCAACTTTTTTAACTTCAGGTGCTTTAAGAACTTTTTTGGCTTTTATTGACTTTTTTTCTCCTTTATCAGAGTTAGGATTACTTACAGCTTTTTTTGGCTTTGATTCTAATATGATTTTAGATATCGAATTCATAAAAAGATCAATTGATGACATAGCATCATCATTTGCAGGTATCATATAATCAACGCCATCAAAAGAATTATTTGAGTCTACAAGAGCAATAACTGGAATATTCAATTTATTAGCTTCTTGTATAGCAATTCTCTCATATCTTGTATCGATAACAAATATAGCATCTGGAAGCTTTGTTAAATGTTGAACTCCAAGTAGGTTTTTTTCTAATCTCTCTATTTTTCTTTTCAAGTCTATAGCTTGCTTTTTTGATAAATTATATATCGACTGATTTTTATATTTGTTCCTCAAATCATCAAGCTTTGCAATAGATTGTTTAACAGTATTAAAGTTCGTTAAAAGACCGCCTAACCATCTATTATTCACATATGGCATCTCAGTAAGATTAGAGTATTTTTTTACTATTTCACATGCAGCTCGTTTAGTACCAATAAACATAATCTTTCCATTATTTGTAACAAGATTTTGAATGAATTTTGAGGCTAAGTTGAAATGTTCTATACTCTTTTCAAGATTAAGAATATGTAATTTTTTGTGTGTTGTGTAAATGTAAGGTTCCATCTTTGGATTCCAGTACTTTGATCTATGTCCGAAGTGGACTCCGGCATCTATCATTTCCTTAATTGATACTCCATTCATATAAAAAATACTCCAATAAAATTCATAAAGTGTTGTATCATATTTGGGTGATTACAACAACTATAAACTACTATTTTTTTACTGAAATGCTTAAATTCAATAGGTTATGAAAGACTATATTAAAACATTAGATGAGATTAAAAAAATGAAAATAGCTGGTAAGCTAGCTTCAGATGTACTCATGATGATAAAGGATTATGTGAGACCAGGAATCTCAACTGGTGAACTTGATAGGCTATGTCACAACTATATTGTAGATGTACAAAAAGCTATACCTGCGCCTTTGAACTACAGAGGTTTTCCTAAGTCTATTTGCACGTCTGTTAATCATCAAATTTGTCATGGTATTCCATCAGATTCTAAAAAACTTAAAAATGGAGATATTATCAATATTGATGTAACTGTTATAAAAGATGGTTATCATGGTGATACAAGCCGTATGTTTTTGGTCGGTAAAACATCTACATTATCAAATCGGTTATGTGAAATTACAAGAAAATCAATGATAGAAGGTATAAAAGTAATCAAACCCGGCGCTACAGTTGGAGATATTGGGGAAGCAATACAGGTATATGCAGAGTCAAATAATTATTCTGTTGTAAGAGAATATTGTGGTCATGGAATTGGAAGGAAATTTCATGAAAGCCCCCAAATCCTTCACTATGGAAAAAAGAATACAGGATTAAAGCTAGAAGCTGGCATGATATTTACTGTAGAACCTATGATTAATGTTGGCAGCTACAAAACTAAAACCTTAAATGATGGCTGGACAGTTGTAACTCAGGATCATGAACTATCAGCTCAATACGAACACACGGTACTCGTAACAGAAGATGGGTTTGACATATTAACTATAAGACCAGAAGAGGATATCAATGAATTCAAATAATAAAGTAGTGAAGTTGCTATCTGAATTAATACAGTTTCAATCAGTAACTCCTGATACATCAGACTGTCAAAAATATATACATAATTATCTTTCAGAATCTAATTTTAAAACAGAATATAAAAAATATGATTCTGTACAGAATATGATTTCTACTTATGGTGAAGGCGCCCCATGTTTAGCTTTTATTGGACATACAGATGTTGTTCCATCGGGTGATATTGCGCAATGGGAATCTGATCCATTTGAACTCACAAAGAAAAATGATTTTCTTGTTGGCAGAGGCACATCTGATATGAAAGGAGGTATTGCTTGTTTCATGCAAGCTGTTCGAGGGTTTATTGAAGAAAATGAAAATTTTGACGGGTCAATAAAATTAATACTTAACAGGTGATGAGGAAGGTGATGCAGTAAATGGCATTAGGAAACTCGTTGATAGCAATGTTTTTAAAGAAAACGAACTGGACTTCTGTTTAGTGGGAGAGCCCTCATCCTCTGATGAGATAGGAGATGTTATAAGGAATGGACGAAGAGGTTCTATAACTGGTCATTTAATACTTCATGGAATTCAAGGTCATGTTGCATATCCAGAAAAAGCAGAAAATCCAATACATATTAGCTCTAAAATTATCTCTGAGTTTTTAGATATCAAATTTGATAATGGTAATAAATATTTTCCGCCTACTTCTTTTCAAATATCTAATATAAATAGTGGTACGGGTGTAGATAATGTAATACCTGCAAATATTAAAATTGCATTTAATATAAGATACTCGACTGAAACTAATCACGATGAAATTAAAGATACAATTATAAATATACTAGATAATAGTAATGCAAAATATGATATTACTTGGAAGCATTCAGGCGAACCATATCTAACAACCGATCATGAATTTATTGATATATGTAAAGACTCTATTGAAGAGATAGCAGATATAGGAACACTGATAAGCACTAATGGTGGTACATCTGATGGGAGATTTATGGCAAAGGTGTGTAAGCAAGTTGTTGAACTAGGACTTACAAATAGATCTATTCATAAAATCAATGAGTGTGTCAAGGAAGATGATTTGATGATACTCGTAGAGATTTATAAAAACATATTATCAAAGATATTTATCAAGTAATAAAAGATGAATCAATTAATTCTTGAGTATATTTTTCGCTAGGATTTTCAAAAACTTTTTTTGTTGGTCCCTCTTCAATTACATTTGCATCTTTCATTACATATGTTCTGTGACATATTTTTCGTATCAAATGTAGATCATGACTTATAAAGCAATAAGATAGATTGTATTTTTTTTGAAGATCCAAAAGAAGCTTAACAATGCTTTCTTGAACTAAAACATCTAGTGCGCTTGTGGGTTCATCTAATATCAATAATTTTGGTTGGAGAATCAAAGCACGAGCAATTGCAATTCTTTGCCTTTGACCGCCAGAGAACTCTTGTGGATATCGATAAAGCATGTCTTCATCAAGACCTACATCTTTCAGAATACTTTTACACATTCTATGAATGATATGTATATCAGTAATATCTAGTAAACTTTTTACTCCCTCAGATAGTATTTGCATAATAGTCATTCTTGGAGATAACGATGAAAATGGATCTTGAAATATAATCTGGAAATTTTTTCTAAGTTTTCTATCCAGATTTATTTGAGTTTTATCAATATCTTGACAAATTTTTATATTTCCCTCGTAAGACAATAAATGCATTATTGACATTGCTAATGTAGTCTTTCCTGATCCAGACTCTCCAACAATGCCAACTGATTCTCCCTCTTTTATATGAATATTTATGTTTTCTAAGGCTTTATAATAGAGCCTTTTATGTTTAAAGAGGCTATCTTTGGTTAAATATTTACAATTAAGCTTATTCGTCTCTAACACTAAATGTTGCGTATCAATAATGGTATCCCTGTATGTGGGCGTTTTAAAATTAACAAGTTCTTTAGTATATTCATGTTGTGGATTAGAAAATATGTTACTAGTTGTATTGGATTCTAGTAGCTTACCCTCTTTCATTACAATAATTCTATCGCAATATTTTTTGATGAGATTAATATCATGCGAAATCAATATCATAGACATATCTAAGTTACTCTTTAAAGTAATTAACATATCTAAGATCTGCTTCTGCAACGTAACATCTAATGCCGTAGTGGGTTCATCAGCAATAATTACTCTAGGTTTTCTAATTATTGACATAGCTATCATGAAACGTTGTCTCTGTCCTCCAGATAACATGTGTGGATAGCTAGATAAAATCTTATCGATATCAGTTAAGCCAACAGAAATTAATGTTTCGTGAATATCATTTAATGTTAATTTATGATTCGATAGCTCAATGCATTCATCTATTTGTGACCTTAGACTTTTTACTGGATTTAGTGAAAGCATAGGCTCCTGGAATATCATGGATAATTTGTTGCCTCTAATAGAGTTCAACTCATTACTAGTTAAATCAAAAATATTATTATCTTCAAAGATTATTTCTCCGGAAGAATTAAATATATTATCATTTAGCAATCCAAGTGCTGAGAGTGCTGTTAAAGATTTTCCTGATCCAGATTCTCCAACAATTCCTAATGCCTCTCCTCGGTCAAGCTCAAACGATAGATTGCTAACAAGATTAGCATTTGTATTCTTTAGTCCTATGTTTAATTTTTTAAATTCAAGAATACTCATGATGATTTTCCACTAATAGACTCCCTAATTCCCTCTCCAATGAAGATAAGTAGTAGTAAAGTTCCTACTAATACAAAAAAAGTGGTCAATGAAAGCCACCATGCAGAAATATTGTCTTTACCTTGTGAGAGAAGTTCACCTAAACTAGGTGTTGTAGGTGGAACGCCGAGACCTAAAAAATCTAAGCTAGTTAAAATAAGTATGGCGCCACTTATTCTAAAAGGCAGGAACGTTACCACAGAAATTAAACTATTTGGTAATATGTGTTTAACTATAATTTGCCAATCACTTAGGCCTAATGTACGAGCAGCATTTACATAGTCCATATTTCTTCCCTTTAAGAATTCTGCACGAACATAGTCAGACAAACTTATCCAGCCAAATAAAGACAAAAGTATAACCAACAGTAAAATGCTAGGTTCAAAAATTGATGCAAATATTATTAAAATATATAGTTCAGGCATCGACCCCCAAATCTCAATAAAACGTTGTAAGTATAGATCAGTTCTGCCTGCAAAGTATCCTTGGATTGCTCCAAAGAATAATCCTATGATTATACCTATAGCCGTTAAAGCTAAAGCAAAAATTACAGATAATCTAAAACCATAGATAAGTCTGGCCAGTACATCTCTGCCTCTATCATCCGTGCCCAGTATATTATGTGCAGATGGTGGAGCAGGATTTGGTGTTGAATTATTGAAATTAATAGAGTTGTATGAATGAGGATTAAGTGGGAAGATAGCCCAGTTGTTAGAATTATCTAGTAAATCACTAATAAAGTATCCTTTATAGTCAGGTGTAGTCTCTAATTCTCCACCAAAATCTCTTTCCGTATATTCAATAATATATGGATAATACATGTCGCCCTCAACGCTCATCATGATTGGTTTATTATTACTTATAAGTTCAGAAAAGAGACTAAGAATGAATAAAGTTAAAAATATATATAAAGAATAAATACTTCTTTTATTTCGTTTAAAATTTCTCCAAATTACATCAAAAGTATTCATTAAGAATTCCTTTGTGTACTTGATGATGAAAATTTAATTCTTGGATCTACATAGACATACATTATATCTGTAATTAATTTAGTAATTAGACCTATAAGGGTAAATATGAATAATGTTCCCATTACAACAGGATAATCTCTCTGAATTATTGCTTCGTATGAGAGAAGGCCGATTCCATCAAGAGAAAATATTGTTTCAATAAGAATGCTACCAGTAAAAAACGCAGAGACGAACTGAGCAGGGAAACCAGTTAGGATTGGAATGATTGCATTTTTAAACACATGAGAATAAAGTACTTTATTTTCACTCAATCCCTTTGATCGTGCCGTAACAACATACAATTTATTTATCTCATCAATAAAGCTATTTTTAGTGAGCATTGTCATAACCGCGAAACTTCCAATAACAAGACAAATTATTGGTAAAGTAATATGCCACAGATAATCCGTAATTTTTCTAAAAAAATTTAAATCTTCCCAATTATCCGAGACTATTCCTCGTGTAGGGAAAATATCAAAAAAACTACCTCCCCCCAAAAGTACAATAAGACCTATGCCAAGGACAAAACCTGGAATAGAGTATCCTATTAGGACTATAGTGCTTGATACTATGTCAAACCTGCTGCCATCATTGACAGCTTTTTTTATACCGAGTGGAATACTTACAGCGTATACGAGGATGAAAGACCATAATCCTAAAGTAATAGATACAGGTAGTTTACTCAAAACTAAGTCGCTTACACTTTGATTATGAAAGTAACTCACACCTAAATCAAATACAGCATAATTGCTTATCATAATTAAAAATCTTTCAAAAAATGGCTTATCAAATCCATAAAATTCATTAAGCTGTGAAATATGTTCTTCTGAAAGACCGCTAGAACCTCTGTATAAATTTGATGATGATGAAGTTTCAGTTATAGCATTTAATCCTGATAGTTTATTTACAATTTGCTCAACTGGACCTCCAGGTACAAATTGAATAATTAAGAATGTGAGAAAAAGAATACCTAATAATGTTGGTATCATTAGTAGTAATCTTTTGAAAATATAGAGGATCATTTCATGGACCATGTTTGTAGCACATAATTTGTTGCTTGGTAGTAAAGCGGTAAAATATCAGGTTGTAAAAACATATCATAAAATGCAACTCTGTGGGTATTTATATACCAATTAGGTACCATATAATATTGATTCCATAATAATCTATCCAATAAATGGGCGGAAGTAATTAAATTATCCCTGCTTTGAGAGTAAATAATTTCTTTGATCAACTTATCAATATCTTGATCTCTAATACCAGGAAAATTAAACGCTCCATTTTTATCAGAACTCTCAGATGAGAACATACTCATAAGCTCACTTCCGGGCGATTGAGATTGAGGATAACTAACTACCGTCATATCAAATTCAAAATTATCTAATCTTTGCTGGTATAGAGACAAATCAACAGTTCGATAATTAAGAGTAATTCCCAATCTCTTTAGATTGTTTCGAAATGGTGCAAGTATCCTTTCAAAACCTTTTTGCGCTAAAAGAAAATTAATAATGATTGGTTGATTAGAGGGTGAATATAACTGCCCATTTCTGACAATATAACCAGATTTATCTAATATTTTTTTAGCACCAATAAGAGATTTTCTATAGTCCGACGGACTTTTATTAATTGGTAGCTTAATTTTATCTTTAACTTTTATTTTATTTATATTTAATTTCTCAACTAGCATGAGTTCATCATTACTGGGTTTTATATCAGCAACTAATTCGCTATTACTAAAGTAACTGTCTGATCTTAAATATTGATTATAAAAAAGATTTTTATTAGACCATTCAAAATCAAACGCCATTGTAATAGCTTTCCTTAAATTAATCTCATTGAATATATCTTTGCGAGTATTAAAAGCAAAACCTTGGATGCCTGTATTATTTAAATGAACAAGCTCAGTTTTAATTATCTTCTTATTGATAAAATTTGGTCCATTATAATCTCTTGCCCATCTTTTAGAGTGGTTTTCAAGTATATA
This sequence comes from Gammaproteobacteria bacterium, assembly GCA_045561295.1. Taxonomy (GTDB): domain Bacteria; phylum Pseudomonadota; class Gammaproteobacteria; genus CACLCV01. The sequence goes on along the minus strand of JBJKYD010000019.1, from coordinate 10,266 downwards.
GTCATACTCACCTGCTTTGAATGCCTCTAAAGCAACAGTCATGTCTTTATAATACTTAATTGTGATTGAATCAAAATTATACATATATTTTCTTGTTGGCTTGCTGTTTGCCCAGTAATCTTTATTTCTAATGTATGTTATATATTTACCAATACTATAATCTTCAATAAGATATGGACCGCTAGCAATAGGACTTTTTTTTACATTTTTGGGAAACTGCTCAATCGAAAGCCATTCTTTTGAAAAAATAGGTAAATCACCAATCATCATATGTAGCTCAGGATTTTCTCTTTTAAAAGAAAATTTAATACTGTAGTCATTTAAAACCTCAACGGATTCAACGTCTGCCCAATAAATTCTGTATTGGGGATGGGCTGCAGATGATGTTAATAGTTCAAATGAATACTTTATATCCTCCGCTGTTATATACTTTGAATTACTAAATTTAGCATCTTCATCAATATAAAATATTACTGATAATTTATCATCAGATAGCCTGTATGACTTCGCTATCAGCGAATAACTCGACGATGGTTCATCTAGACTCCTAGTCATCAATGTATCAAACATAAGATTATTTATTTGAGCTGGAGACAGAGATTTGAGAAGGTAAGGATTAAGTGAATCAAATGTGCCAAAGGCAGATATTGTGATATTGCCACCTTTCTTTGAGTAAGGATTAACATAATCAAAATGTTCAAAATCTTTATATTTTGCTGAATAACCTATACTAATTGACTCGTTAGCATAAGTGTAAGTCATTTGAAATATTAAGATTAGTGTTAGAGCAATTGTATTCTTTAATCTCATCACTCTATAATGTACTATATTACAAATATATTATGAATCTAAAAGGAAAAAATGTTTTAGTAACAGGAATTGCTAGCAACAGATCAATATCATATGCTATTTCAAAAATATTACATGAAAATGATGCAAATGTAATAATTTCATATCAGAATGAGAGATTAAAAGATAGAGTAATCAAATTAAAAAATGAGTTAGGTATCAGTTCTGATGCATATCCGTGTGATTTGTCACAAGACAGTGAAATACTTACATTGAAAAATAATGTAATAAAAGATCATGGCAATCTAGATGGGATTGTCCATTCCGCAGCATTTGCGCCAAAAGAACTATTGAGTGGAAAATATATAGACAATATTACACGAGATGGTTTTACGATGGCTCATGATATCAGCTCATATAGTTTAACGGCTTTGACAAAGGCATTTAAGGATAATTTAAATAGATCATCATCAATAATAACACTTTCTTATATAGGCGCAGAGAGAGTTGTTCAAAATTATAATATAATGGGTTTAGCTAAAGCCAGCCTTGAATGTAGCGTAAAATATCTCGCTGACTCACTAGGAGAAGAAGAGATAAGGGTTAACGCAATATCTGCTGGGCCTATAAAAACACTTGCAGCAGCTGGTATTAGTGGGTTTAATAAAATACTAGATATCTATAAGGAAAAATCACTATTGAAGAAAAACATCACCTCGGATGATGTTGCCAATGTGGCATATTTTCTTATATCTGATTTATCGTCATCGGTTACAGGCCAGACAATCTATGTTGATAATGGTTTCAATGTAGTAGGTTACTGATTCAAATAGTCATCATTGATATCGATAACAAAACCTTCGTATTTTGATATGTAAAAACTATTATAATCACCTTCGGATTGGGTGTTATCTAGATAATCAAAATAGTTATCATTTTCAACTTTTTCCCTATCAATAATCTCTTCGAATGAATCTAATTTTAATAGTAAATAATTGCCGGAACTCAATTTATAAGATACAAATTTTTCCGTAACTGATTGATTATTGATTATTTTCATAATCTCATCATCAAACTTATTATCATATTTATACATTTTAAATTTTTCGTAAGATTGGAGCGAGCCATTGTTCAGATTTTTTATTGCTAAATTAGCTTTTGAACTCATTAAATCATTAATAGACTGAGTCAAAAGTAATGCTCTTATTGCTGTCTCAGCATCTTTTAAGCTAAGCTGTACAGGTGGATAATATTTCACTTTACGTACAAAAAGTATATCGTCATTTGATATGTATATAGGTGAATATAAATCAGTAACATTTATATTTGAAAAAAGCTGCTGCAAAACCTCTGAGGATAATATTTTATTTTTATATGAAATATTTATTTTAGGAGTCTGTGAAATTGAAAGATTAAATTTTTTAGAAATATCAGCTAATGAAATTTTATCTGAATAAATCTTATTCTTTATGTTATCTAATGTTAGATAATATTCATTAGACCCTTTTTCATTAGAAAGTTTCCTATATATTTCTTCTCGAACTTCTGAAAATTCTTTATCACCTTGTTTTTCTTTTTGTATAAGTTGTAGTATATGAATAGCATTAGACTCATTAGTGATCAGTTTAATATCTGACGACTCCATATCTAAAATATTTGATTTTATAATATCTGGCATATCTCCTAGTGTAACTTTACCCAAATATCCATTGTTAGACTTTGAGTCATCATCGACATTATATGTGACTGATATTTTTGAGAAAGATACATTATTTTTAAGTTCTGAAAAGGCTTTTTCAGCTTCAGAAATTACTGTGGATTTATCATCTTTTACTGGAAACACAAGATGATTGATTTCATAGAGATCATCTTGTTTATATGTTCCAGATTTTGCTTTTATATTATATTCTTGAGTAAGCTCTTCTTCTGTTATTCTCATAGACTTAATAAAATTTGTTTTATTTAACCTAATATACTCAAATTCAGCTTCTTCGTTAGAATAGAAAGATTCTTTGTTATTCTCATAGTAAGCATTAATATCATCAAGACTTATATTAACATCACCTTGAAATTCATCTTTTTTTAGAAGAAGAAGTTTTCCTTTTTTAATGTGATAATTCGCATTAACGTTTATTTTTTTATCATAGATACTAACTATAGAGGAGCCTGTGATGGCTTTTCGTAATTGATCACGTGTACCTTTTTGATAAACATATTGCTCGTAAGTATCTGGAGACATGTTAATCATAAATAAACGTCTTTTATAAATCTTTGAATCAAAACCATCTTCATCTCTGAATGATGACGTATTTTGTATATCATCAATAATTGATTCATCGCTTAGAGCTAGACCGATGTTCGTAGAAATATTATTTTCAATAGTTCGCCTAATTAGATTATCAATAGTAATATTTTTAATAAATTCATTTGTGTATATTGGAGGAATAGAGCCTTCATAATTTTTCCTCAATACATCTTTAAATTGACCCATTTCTTGAAGAACGACCGACTTGCTGATTTCTTGATCATCGACCTTAAATGCATACTGTTCATTATTAGTTCCATAATCTCCGACACCAAGAAATACTAATGGAATAGCAACTAATACGACTAAAAGTATAACTACCCAGGTTTTTAATTTATCTCTAATGACTGTTAACATATTACTAATATTTATTTACGGAGACGAAGGGACTCGAACCCTCGACCTCCTGCGTGACAGGCAGGCATTCTAACCAACTGAACTACGCCTCCGTGAAAGTATGTTAACACATAAACTGCATACTAAAGAAGCAGCATATGCTGCTTCTTAGAAAAATGTAATGGTGGGTGATGTAAGATTCGAACTTACGACCCCCGCCTTGTAAGGGCGGTGCTCTAACCAGCTGAGCTAATCACCCTTAATTAGGTATACTAATTAAGAGCATCTTTGAAAGCTTTACCAGCCTTGAAAGAAGGTACTGTTGATGCAGCAATTTGAATAGATTCACCCGTTCTAGGATTCCTACCTGTTCTTGCTTCACGTTTTTTTGCTTTGAATGTTCCAAAACCGACTAGTGTAACTTCATTGTCACCTTTAAGTGTGTTTGTTACTACATTAATTATCGCTTCTACATGTGCAGTAGCTTCTGACTTACTACTTCCGGCCGCTTCAGACACAGCACTAATAAATTCTGCTTTATTCATTTAACACCTCTTTAATATCACAGTTATAGATAGTTGATTTATTAATCAACATTAGATAATTCTACAACAATATCAACTAAAAAGGTGATAATTTAATGAAAATATGTATATAAAAACTAGAATATTTAGTTTACGAATAAAAGAATTTATGATTTTATTGTAGATTTTTTGGAGTAATTTCTTTTAAGTTTTTTGTGGTAAGAGCTTTTTTTCTTTTGCTTTTAGATTTCAGAGACTTACCTTTCAAAGCCAAGGTAAAAACTTCATCAACAAATTTAACAGGATGTATTTTAATCTTATCAATTATCACTTTTGGCATGTCTCTGAGATCCTTTTCATTATCTTTAGGTATTATCACTTCTTTTATGCCGGCTCTCAGTGCAGCTAGTAACTTTTCTTTCAGTCCTCCAATTTCAAGAACCTCTCCACGAAGAGTGATTTCACCAGTCATTGCAAAATCTGAACGAATTGGCACAGATGATAATGTGGATGCAACTGCTAAGGCCATGGTTATGCCAGCACTTGGACCATCTTTGGGTGTTGCGCCCTCTGGTACATGAATATGTATATCATTTTTATCAAAATCTTCCATATCTACCCCAAGTGTGCTTGAGCGTGTCTTAACAACAGTAATTGCGGCTTTAATTGACTCTTGCATAACATCTCCAAGCTGACCTGTCTGAGTCACTTTTCCTTTACCGGACATGGCAACACATTCAATCCTTAACATTTCACCTCCGACAGATGTCCATGCTAAGCCATTAGCTTGGCCTATCATATCCTTCTTATCACAAATCATGGACGTATGTCTTTTGACTCCGAGATAATCCTCAATTTGTGTAGGTAGGATCTTTAGATTCTTTGTTTTATTAAGTAGAATGCTTTTAACAGATTTTCTACAAATTTTGTTAATTTCACGGTCAAGATTTCTTACACCAGCTTCTCTTGTATAGAACGAGATTATATCTCTAAGTGTTTGAACTGGAATAGATAATTCTTTTTGTTTCAAGCCATTTAAGTTGTACTGTTTTGGTATGAGGTATTTTTTAGCTATTTCTAGTTTTTCATTTTCTGTATAACCTGGAAGTCTAATTACTTCCATTCTATCTAACAATGGTGCAGGTATGGTATCTGTGGTGTTAGCTGTTGCTATGAACATAATGTTAGATAAATCAAAATCAACTTCTAAATAATGATCGTTGAAAACATTATTTTGTTCTGGATCAAGAACCTCTAAGAGAGCTGATGATGGGTCTCCTCTGAAATCCATTGCCATTTTGTCTATTTCATCAAGTAAAAAGAGCGGGTTATTTGTTTTAACTTTAGCTAGATTCTGCATTATTTTTCCTGGCATTGACCCGATATAGGTTTTTCTGTGGCCTCTGATTTCAGCCTCATCTCTAACTCCGCCAAGTGACATCTTTATAAATTTTCTAGTTGTAGCTCTTGAAATTGACTTAGCAAGTGATGTCTTACCAACGCCAGGTGGTCCTACAAGACATAATATGGGGCCTCTAATTTTGTTTACTCTTTTAGTTACCGCCAAATACTCTAAGATTCTTTCTTTAACTTTGTCTAAACCATGATGATCATCCTCTAAGATATCATTTGCTTTAGTCAGGTCTGTAGATATTTCTGTTGACTGTGTCCATGGTAGACTAACTATGATGTCTAAATAATTTCTAACCACTGTTGCTTCAGCAGACATCGGTGACATCATTTTTAGTTTATTAAATTCAGACATAGCTTTATCTTTTGCTTCGTTTGGAAGATTCAATTTATTAATTTTTTTAAGTAGTTGATCTAGGTCATTGCTCTCATCACCAATTTCACCAAGTTCTTTTTGAATCGCTTTCATTTGCTCATTAAGATAGTACTCTCTCTGGCTTTTTTCCATTTGTTGTTTTACACGGCTTCTAATTTTCTTTTCTACATGCAATATGTCAAGTTCACCCTCCATTGCTTTAATTAGATATTCACAACGTTTTTTGACATCCAATAACTCAAGGACTTTTTGTTTTTCATCTAGTTTTAGTGTCATATGTGCGGCAATGCTATCAGCAAGCTTTGATAAATCGTCGATACCAGTTATGGACGATATAACTTCTGGTGGTACTTTTTTATTCAATTTGACATAATTAGAGAAAGTATCCTCTAAAGTTCTAAATAACGCATCATACTGATTATCATTAATTGATTCTTCACTATCAACATAAGAATAAGTACTGGAAAGACTACTGTCAGTCTCTACTTTGCTGATTTTAACTCTGGATACTCCTTCTACAAGGACCTTCATTGTTCCATCAGGCAGTTTTAGCAATTGCAGTATATTAGCAACAGTCCCTATTGAGTATAAATCTTTTATGCTTGGGTCATCTATTTCAGCACTTTTTTGTGTTACTAAGACAATACTTTTGTCATGGTTGTTCATGGAATCATCAAGTGATTTAATAGAAAGATCCCTCCCCACAAATAAAGGTACAACCATATTTGGATAAATAACCACATCTCTTAATGGCAATAATGGAAGATTTGAATAATCTTTTTTCATAATGCTAATCTATGGGCGAAATAAGAAAAATCAAGATTTATTTATTTCCTTTTTAGTAGATTTTGATTTGTAAATCATAAGTGGTTCTGTGTCGCATTCGACAACATTCTTGTCTATCACAACTTTACTTACATCTTCTTGCGACGGAAGGTCATACATTGTATTCAAAAGGATACTCTCGATAAGAGTTCTAAGACCTCTTGCCCCAGTTTTCCTTTTCATAGCTTTTTTAGAAATAGCTAATAAAGCATCATCTCTAAACTCTAAATCGCAACCTTCCATATCAAAAAGTTTTCTGTATTGATTAACAAGTGCATTTTTTGGTTCAGTCAATATTCTGATTAGAGAGTTCTCATCAAGCTCATCTAAGGTAGCAATAACAGGAAGTCTGCCAACAAATTCAGGTATTAATCCAAATTTTATTAAATCTTCAGGCCCAATGCTTTCAATAGATTCGGCGAATGTTTTTTCGATATTAATATCTTTAACTTTGGCTGAAAATCCAATACCAGAATTGTTCTTTCTTTGATTAATAATCTTGTCTATACCTGAAAATGCACCACCAACTATAAACAACATATTTGAAGTATCAACTTGTAAAAACTCTTGTTGAGGATGTTTCCTGCCACCCTGTGGAGGCACTGAAGCAACAGTTCCCTCAATCAATTTTAGTAACGCCTGCTGAACTCCTTCACCTGATACATCTCTAGTTATAGAAGGGTTGTCAGATTTTCTTGAAATTTTATCAATCTCGTCAATGTATACTATTCCGGTCTGTGCCTTTTCTACATCATAATCACATTTTTGAAGAAGTTTTTGGATTATATTTTCTACATCTTCACCAACATATCCTGCTTCAGTTAGTGTAGTAGCATCAGCAATAGTAAACGGAACATTAAGTAGTTTGGCTAATGTCTCTGCAAGAAGCGTTTTACCAGAACCAGTTGGACCAATTAGTAAAATATTACTTTTATTAAGTTCGACATCATTCGTCTTCGGCGGTATATTTAGTTTTTTATAATGATTATAAACAGCAACAGATAACACTTTTTTTGCATGTGGCTGACCTATTACATAATCATCAAGTATAGAATTAATTTCGTGGGGTTTTGGAAGTTTTTCCTTTGATTTTGATGATTTCTCCTCAAGCTCATCACTAATGATTTCATTACATAAGTCTACGCACTCATCACAAATAAAAACAGATGGTCCGGCAATCAGCTTAGCTACTTCGTTCTGGTTCTTTCCACAAAAAGAACAGTGTAAAAGTTTAGATGAATTTTTTGTATTATCTTCCATATCAATACCTTGTTTCAGTATACAATGAAACTTGATGAAATCAAATTATAGAAAATAGTGATTATTTTCTTGCTTGAAGAATATCGTCAATTAAGCCATATTTCTTAGCTTCTTCTGGACTCATAAAATTGTCTCTTTCTGTATCAGATTCTATTTTTTTGATAGTTTGTCCAGTTGAATTAGATAAAATTTGATTGAGTCTTTTTCTTATACTTAATATTTCTTTTGCCTGAATATCAAAGTCTGTTGCTTGTCCTTGGAATGAACCTAAAGGTTGATGAATCATGACTCTTGAATTCGATAGACAAAATCTCTTTCTTTTATCTCCTCCAGATAATAGGACTGCGCCCATACTAGCTGCCTGCCCAATACAGAGTGTACTAACCGCAGGCTTGATAAAATTCATAGTATCTAATATGGATAAACCAGCTGTGACACTACCTCCTGGTGAATTGATATAAAGAGATATATCAGCTTTAGGATCCTCAGACTCTAAAAATAAGAGCTGAGCGACTATCAAATTAGATAAGTTGTCATCGATAGGTCCAGTTAAGAAAATAATTCTTTCCTTAAGAAGTCTTGAGTATATGTCAAATGCTCTCTCGCCTCTAGAAGTTGATTCTACAACCATTGGTACTAAATTATTAGTTATATTATTCATCCATAGCCTCTGCAAATGTCTTTTTAATAGGTGTCACTGTTGCAATATTAATCACATGTTCTACAATAGCATTTTCTACCATTTTATTCTTTATATCCATTAGTGCAGACGTCTTATCTTTTTTAAGTTTTTCGCTGTAAAACTGTCTGAAAGATGGAGACTGCTCATTACTAAAATCAATAGCCTGTTGATCAGAAATATTAGTATTAACTTCTTTAGCTAGCATAATATATATAATATTCAACTTGACCCTCTTTATAGCTATCTCTTTAATTTTATCATCAATATTTTCGTCTGATTTTTTTAATGACGAATATTGATTCTCAAGCTCTTGCTGATGTTTATTGACCATGCTTTCTGGTGGAACAAAATCAAAGAACTCCACAAGTTTCTCGTTTACAAGTCCATATTTTTTGGAAACCATTTTATCTTTAAGTTCAAACTCCATATGATTTTTTACATTTCTTTTAAATTCATCGATACTATCGGTGACAATACCTAAAAGCGCAAAGAAGTCTTTATTTAGTTCAGGAAGTGACCCAGAAGATATTTTTTTAATTTTTACATCATATTTCACCGATTTGCCTGCCAATTCCTTATCCGGAAAATCTTTAGGCATATTATTTGTTACAACAACTTGGTCATTGATATTTTTTTCTGTACATTTTTTTGAAAACTCTCGAAATAGCGCAACCGTAGCTGGATCTCCTTTTACAATATCATCTATGATAAATGAAAAATCTTCTTGTTTATTATTTTTGAATTCCTTTCCATCAATCCTACCTAGATAGTCAACCACAATCTTATTACCGCTCTTTGACTTGTCGGGCGAATCTGTCCAAACAGTATTTTGCTTTTGTATATTTGTAATTACAACGTCAATATCTTTATCTGTTATATCAACATCTGGTATGCTAATTTTTATATCTTTGAGATCACCTAACTCCACCTCTGGCATCTTATTAAACGTAACCTCAAAAGATAAATCTTTATCACTTGTGGGTGCATCAATAAGTTTAACAGATGGTGAGTCAATAAGATCAAGCTTCTTTTCTAAATTAATTTTTTGCGTATAGAACTCTATTAGATTACTAATGCTTTTTTGATGACATTGAGCATCAAACTTTTTTTTAATAACAGAAGGTGGAACTTTTCCTTGTCTAAAACCGTCAAACTTTGCTGTTTTAGCAATAATAGATAATTCACTATTATATTGTTTTTGATATTCTTCGTTAGCAATTACTACCGAAATTTTAAGTTCAGTATCACTATCATTTATTATCTTCTGACTAGCCATTGGTGCTCAATTATTAATCATATCAAACGTTTTATCAATAAAATACGTAAATGCTTTTTCTGAATTTGTAAAGAATTTAGAATCATCATATTCATCATTTATTCTATTGTACAGAAGATATTCCCATGTGATTATAATATCTCCCTCATCTTTGGAAAAGTCTTGAAGTACAAGTGTATTTTCAAATTCTGAGTTTTTTGGACCATATTTTATTGCACAAATATCATAAGACCTATCGCATTTCTTAATTACAGGATTTTCACTGACTAGTTTCTAAAGTATCTCTAAAGAAAACTCTTTTTTCTTTTAAATTTGTCTTGAATTTATTTTCATGTTTGGGCTCATTAGTCCAAATAATCTTATTTTTTTCATCTAATTTTTTTTTAAATTCTTTATGATATATTTTTGCCATAGTATTATTTTATTTACGAGAGGAGAGACTCGAACTCTCACACCATAGGTACTGGTACCTAAAACCAGCAG
>JBJKYD010000018.1:0-18381 GCA_045561295.1 Gammaproteobacteria bacterium | reverse complement strand
ATGTAAATGTCAATGAAGTTGATACGCTGATAGAGTCACATAAGCCCGATATTATAATACATGGTCACACCCATAGACCCAATATCCATAAACATAGCCTAAATCATGAATATGTATTCAGATATGTTCTGGGCGATTGGTATAATCGTTTTTTCATTTTATCGCTCAAGAATAAAGCATTCGTAATTTCGAAAGGAAATCTAAAATAACTCATCACCCATAAGATTGATGTTTTCATAATGCCTATTTAATATCCTTTTGATGACTTAGCCTAATAATATCTATGTGAGCTGTTATCCTCGAGCGTATTTGAAAAAAATTGTCTTCAATGCCCGTGCCGGGTAATGAATACTTGTTTTGTGCTGAATCTGAAATCTTAAAGCCTTCATCAAAATCATAGCATATATAATAGCGTTGTCGTTAATATCTTTATCATTTAGCATGTAGAGTCCGTACCCCAGATTATCAATGAAACTTTTTTCAAAAACTAATGCAAGCCTTTTTGGACTACTTGAAGAATTTGATAAGTGAACAAGGAAGCTTTTGTAATATTCATAGATTTTTTCATAATCATAACCTTCTCTCATTGTCTTGTATACAATAATTCATTAACATAAAGACCTAATAAGTAATATTTTTTATCAAATGGGAATGAATTGATGATCTCAAATTTTGATAGATATGGAAAGCTATACTTATCGTTGTAACTAAATAAATACTCGTTGAATAATGAGAATTTAAATTTATCTTTATTTGTGAAGCTACCTTTAAATATAAGTGATTCAATCCCTTTGTGTCGTGAAAAGACATGAATTATAGTGCTCGTCTCTTTGTACTTTCTTGCATGTATAAGAAAACCAGCTATGCGAAACATTCATTTATTCAATATAGCCAATATCTTTGAGAACAGTGGGATTATTTTTCCAATTATCTTTTACCACGACAAATAATGACAAATGGATTTTTTTGCCAAGGTATAGTTCAATTAGCTCGCGAGCTTCAATGCCAATATTTTTGATCATTGCTCCTTTTTTGCCAATAATAATTTTTTTATGATTGTCCTTGGACACTATTATATCTGCTTTAATAACGTCACTCCTAGTCTGTTCCTTATAGTCTGATACATGTGAACAGCTGTTTCATAAGGCAACTCTTTATTAGTACGATTGATTATAGATTCTCTAATTAATTCTTGAATTATATTTATATTATTTCTTGTCATTATTATAATCTTTTCGGTACCCTCTATGCCTCCACTGATAATCGTATCCTTAATTAAAGTATAAAGTGAGTCAATACCAATAGACTCTGTCACAGAAACAAAAGATGCGTCCTTTACACCCAATGATACATACATAGATTATCCTTGTATTGGCCAGAAGTAATCTAGATCAATTTTATTTACACATAAAATATATTTTTTATTACATTCTATAATTTGGTCTCTTAATTTTTATTTCATAATCATATTTTTCTTGAGGCTGGGTGAGTAATATTATTATATCGGCATTAGTCATATACTTTGATGCATTGCTTTTCATAGCTTTCGAGAGTAGATTGGTATCGTTAATAGATGCACCTGGTGTATCAATAAACTCTATATGAACATTGTTATAGTCGATTATGTGTGAAGTAGATATTCTTGTAGAATGTAGTTTATTAGATACTATTGCAGAATGTTTATTAGAGAAATAATTTATCAGAGATGATTTTCCAACATTGCTTTTACCTACTATTAGTACTTTAACTTTTTTCATATAATCTGTTTAAAATAGCATGAGCTAATTCTTGCTCTGCTGGTTTTACTTTATTTGCTTGCAGTGATTCTTTGATATTTAGAGTCAGATATTTCACATGTTACTAAATATTTATATCTTGAGTGTTTAGTATGTGCCGTGCTATACGTAGGTAGAGTCGATAGTTGTTTTGAGTGCATATACTCTTGAAGAAGTGTCTTTGAGTCTTTTTGAGACAGATTATCTGATAGCATAAGGGTACAAAAAGATCATGTATAGCATCCTCTGACAGTCTCATAATCACTATCTAGATAGATTGCTGCAATAAGGGCTTCGAAAATATCTGAATATACATGACCTTTAGACAAAGCCAGGATTTATTTCTTTAAATATTTTCTCTAGCTTCAATGAAAGGAATATTTTTTCAAGGTTTTTCGAATTTACTAGATTCTGTCTTGTGACTGTAATTTGACCTTCATTATGTAGTCAGGATACTTTTGCAAATAATAACTCTGTTATTACAAGTTGTAATACGGCATCGCCTAAAATCTCTAATCTCTCGTAATTATCTTTAGAGGTACTTTTATGAGTAAGAGCTGAGGAAAAATAATGTACATTACAGACTTTGTAACTAAATGCATTGCTAATTAACTTAGTAATATTATTTTCATCAGTGTTATTCAATATAATTACCTACCCTATCAGAAAAATTATAATAACTATCAAAGTTCCAAAACATCCAAATATAAAACGCTTTGCCAACAAGATTTTCCTCTGGGACAGGTCCCCAGAAACGACTGTCATTCGAGTTATCTCGATTATCGCCTAAAACAAAGTAAGATTTAGGCGGGACTTTATACTTAAAGTTAAATGTTGATTCGTTTTGATTAAGAATGAGATAGTCCTTAAATTCATTTTGCTCGTATGAAACAGTGCCATTAGCAATTTCTATTGGATCAAAGTTATGGCTTATCTTTGTTTGATTATATCTATTTCCGTTTACAAACAGGGTTTTGTCTTTGTAGACAATTAAATCACCAGGGATACCTATAACTCGCTTAATATAGTTTATAGTTTTATTTTCTGGATATTTAAACACTATGACATCACCTCGTTTAGGTGTTTCATTTTCGATTAAAGTATAGTTTGTTAGTGGAAGTTTATATCCATATATATTTTTATCAACTAAAATAAAATCTCCAATCATTAATGTTGGTATCATAGATCCTGAAGGGATTTTATAAGGTTCAATAAAAAAAGATCTAATTAAAAGTACAACGAATAAAACTGGAAATATAGATGATGAGAATTCTGATATCTGAGAAATTACAGGTTTATTAATTTTAAAAAGGCTAAATATTCCAGTAAATAATGTAAGTACGACAAGTATAAATGTAAAATCCATTCTATTCTTCGTTTGTTGATAAGAATTTATAGAAGGCCTCTCTGGGTATTTCAACATTGCCTATTTTCTTCATTTTTTTCTTACCCTCTTTTTGTTTTTTTAGGAGCTTCATTTTTCGCGTAACATCTCCCCCATAGAGTTTTGCAGTAACATCTTTTCTATAACCCTTAATAGAAGTTGATGATAGAATTTTAGCGCCAACACATCCTTGAATTGTTATCTCAAAACTTTGTCTAGGTATTAATTTTTTAAGATTATCGATCAGTTCCCTAGATCTACGATATGAATTATCTTTATGTAATATTTGAGACAGAGCATCTATTTTTTTCTTATTTACATGTATATCAAGCCTAATCATACTACTTTCTCTATAGTCTATTATATCGTAATCATAAGACGCATAGCCTTTTGATGCGGACTTAAGTGTATCAAAGAAATCATAAATTATTTCAGAAAGAGGTATCTCGTACTTAATTTCAGCCATATTAGATCTGTAGATTAAATCCTTTTGAGTGCCTCTTTTTGATGTGCAAAGCTCAATAACAGAACCTAGATATTCTGCAGGAGTAACAATTGATATAAGTGCTATTGGCTCATAGTAACACTTTATACTATTATCATTTGGTAAATCACTTGGTTTTCTAATGTCATTAACCTCACCCTTTTTATTTTCTACTCGATATGTAACGGATGGGACAGTCATCAAAAATTCAAGATTATACTCTCTTTGAACGCGTTCACGAATAATCTCCATATGTAATAATCCTAGAAACCCACATCTAAATCCATGTCCTAATGACTGTGAGCTTTCAGGCTCATATGTAAAAGAATTATCATTCAAAGATAATTTATCTAGTGCTTTTTTGGATTCTTGATAATCATTAGAATCAACAGGATAAAATCCAGAATATACTCGCGGCTGTATTTTTTTGAATCCAGGCAACGGTACTGAGGTATTATTTTTTGCAAGGACAATAGTATCACCAACAGGTGCTGAATCGAGTGTTTTGATTGATGCAATCATAAATCCAACCTGCCCAGATGATAATTTTGATAAATTTGTCATCGTTGGATTAAAAGTTCCAAGTTTGTCCACAAGGAATTCTCTTTTATTAGAAAAAACTTTAATTTTATCTTTAATACTTATTGACCCATCGATTATTTTAATAAGTACGACAATTCCAAGATAGTTATCAAACCATGAATCAATGATAAAAGCTTTTAGATCATTACTCATTGAACCTTTTGGTTTCGGAATATCAATAATAACTCTTTCAATTAGATCTTCCACTCCTAAGCCAGATTTGGCACTAACGCTCAATATCTCATTTTCATTAATATCCAGTAGTTCAGATAAATCCTTTTTTACAGCATTAGCATCTGCCGATGGTAAATCAATCTTATTTATGACAGGTATAATTACAAGATTCAGCTCTCTTGCCATATTAAAGTGAGCAATTGTTTGGGCTTCAAGTCCTTGTGTTGCATCTACTAATAGCATTACGCCATCACAAGCTGATAAAGATCTAGAGACTTCATATGAGAAATCAACATGTCCTGGGGTATCGATGATATTGATGTTGTAGTTATCTCCCATATAGGAGGCATTCAGACTTACAGTTTGTGCTTTGATTGTAATTCCACGCTCTCTTTCTAAATCCATAGAATCTAAAATTTGCTCTTTCATCTTTCGAGAACTGATATCTCCATACTTTTCTATGAGGCGATCAGCAAGTGTGGATTTACCATGATCTATGTGAGCGACTATGGCAATATTTCGGATGTTCATTATTGCTCTATAATATATTAGAGGCTTAAAACATCAAATCATTTAGAGATTTTTAGTGCAATATATAAAGGAGTAGATTGTCTATAAACTAATAAGTTTACATAAGTATTATTTTTAGATTTTGACATAATTTTTGAAAAATCATCTACGTTGTTAATAATAGTATTATTTATCTTAGTAATCACATCATTTGCTTTTATATCAAAGTTATTATTAATATTATCATTTACATTCGTGACGATGACGCCAGACTTTATCTCAAACGACTTAATATCTTGTGGACTTAAGTTTCTTACAGATATTCCAGAAAAGGAATTTGAAGTGATTTTTTTTGTTCCTATAGATGCAATTTTTTCTTCTGTAGGTAATTCCTCAAGAGTAACAGATAAATTGGTTATCAACTTATTTCTAATAATTTGTACTCGAAACGATTTACCAACTTCTGATTGTCCAACTATTAAGGGAAGGTCAGTTGATTTCTTTATCTCATTGTCATTAAATTTTAATATAACATCACCCTGTTTGAATTTAGCCTTCTCTGCCGGACTGTCCGGTAATATTTTACTTACCAATGCTCCTCTTGCTTTTTCTAGACCAAAACTTTTAGCTAATTTATCATCAATTTCTTGAATATATACGCCTAACCAACCTCTGCTTACTTTACCTTTAGTTTTCAATTGATAGAATACGTCATTAACAGTATCAGAAGGTATAGCAAACGAAACGCCCATAAATCCACCAGTTCGACTATAAATTTGTGCATTGACGCCAATTACTTCTCCAGAAAGATTAAACAATGGGCCGCCAGAGTTACCCGGATTAATAGCAACGTCAGTTTGTATGTATGGAACATAATTATCGCCAGCTAGTTTTCTTTGTTTTCCGCTAACAATTCCTGCAGTAACAGTTTGGTTAAATCCAAAAGGCGAGCCAATCGCAAGTACCCACTCACCTAATTTGACATTATCAAATGAAGCAATCTTTACAACAGGTAAGTTAGTGGCCTCAACTTTGAGTAATGCTAAGTCGCTTCTCTTATCCGAACCAATTAGATTAGCCTCATAAGAAGTCTGATCATTAGTGATAATATTTATTTTATCAGCTCCATTCACAACATGATGATTAGTCATTATGTATCCATCGCTAGATAAAATGAATCCTGATCCAGAGCTAGGTTGACTTCTCTTAGGTTGATTGTTTCTTTCATCAAAATACTTTTTAAAAAGGTCATTAAACTCATCGGGCATACCAGGTGGAGTTTGAAATTGATTGTTGCTATTAGTTGCGTTACTAGATCTACTTGCGTTTACAATAACTACTGCAGGCATGTTCTTTTCAACTATCTCGGTAAAGTTCGGATATGCAGGAGAGGACTCTGCGATAGCCAAATTAAAGAGAAATAGTGAAAATAAAGCTAGTATGAATTTTATATTATTTACAATTGTCATTAATTTTCTCAATATTTTTTTCAGTCTTAACACAAGACGAATCATCTTTTACTCGTTTAATCAATTCTGTATTATCGTTTGTATCTTCAATTATGTCCACTGAAACAACATTTGTCTCTGATCGTTCAAAACTAATTAAGCTATAAGCAGTAATAACTGCAAAAAAGACTGATGCCGCTATTTTTAGGAGATTGTTATAGTTAGTATCTAGAGACTTTTTATTTGTTGATATCTTTTGCATAACATTTTCTGAAAAATCTTTTGATATTTCAGGTGGATTGTCATTTCTCATCAAACTAACAATTAGCCCAAATATTTTATAGTTATTATTCATCATTACTCACGCTTCTGAATTCAGAGATTAACATGTTTCTTGCTCTATGCAACCTGGAACGAACTGTGCCAATTGGTATTTCCAATTTCTTAGAAATATCCTCATACGTCAAGTCTTTAATTTCATATAGCATTATCAATTCACTAAGATCCTTGGGTAGCTTATCTATCAATGGCTGTATTTTATCAATCAACTCATTTAATTGATAATACTCCTTTGGGTTATCATTTGATACATTCACCTCATTTAGACAATTTTCTTCGGAAATAGTTTCTTTTTCATTACGCTTTTCTTTAGAATTTATATAATTAAGACTCGTATTTACAGCAATTCTATAAATCCATGAGTAAAATTTACTGTCAAATTTAAAGTTTGAGAGGCTTTGAAATGCTTTTAAAAATACTTCTTGAGCTACGTCTTCTGCATCATTGATGTTTTTTGTATACTTATAGCATGTATTGATTACCCGGATTTGATATTTATCTACTAGATTTTTATATGCATCGGTATTGCCAGATAAACATTCCTGAATAATTTGATCATCGTCATTAATAATAATATTTCTAGTCATTACACATTGTGATATTTTATAGTATATGAATACAAGGCTAAATACTGAAGTTTTAATAGTTGGAACAGGAATCTCCGGGCTATTATCAGCAATTGAACTATCCAAAACATATTCTGTAACCATGCTAACAAAATCGCGTACAAATAAATGTTCAACATCATGGGCTCAGGGAGGAATAGCTGCTGCTATGGACAATAATGATATTAATGCGCATGTTAGTGATACGATTATAAATGGCCATGATATATGCAATCTAGAATCTGTCACAAGAATAATCAAGCAAGGTAGGAAGAGCATTAATCTTCTAATTAAACACGGTGTTAATTTCAATACTGATGGAACTAAATTACAACAAACTTTAGAGGGAGGTCATTCTAAAAGAAGGATTGCATATCACAATGATAATACGGGTGAAGAAATACATACATCACTTTTAGAGAAAGCTAAAAAAAATAAAAATATTACAATAAAAGAAGATATTATGGCTATTGATTTAATTGGCAGAAAAGAAACGCTCTGTGATGGTTTGTATGCATATGATGAATCAAATCAATCTGTTATAACTATTAAAGCAAATATAATCATACTAGCAACGGGTGGAGCGAATAAACTCTATCAATACACAACAAATCCAAATACATCAACAGGTGATGGAATAGCATTAGCTTGGAGGTTCGGCTGTACAATTTCAAATATGGAGTTCATGCAATTCCACCCGACATGTTTATATCATACTGATGATAAAAGTTTTTTAATCTCAGAATCTTTAAGAGGCGAAGGTGCTAAATTGATTAATCCTAATAATGAATACTTTATGCAAAAATATGATAAAAGAGCTGAGCTTGCTCCACGTGATGTCGTAGCGAGAGCTATTGATATTGAAATGAAAAATAATAATTTTAAGCATGTTTATTTAGATATCTCTTTTAAAGGTAAAGAGTATATCCTTCAGAGATTTCCAAATATTTTTAATCGATGTTTTGAACTTGGTATAGATATTACTAAAGAACCAATACCAGTAGTTCCTGCAGCACATTATACTTGTGGAGGTGTCAAAACCTCTGTTGCGGGTGAAACAGATTGTTTTAATTTGTATGTGATCGGAGAAGCGGCACACTCAGGTTTGCATGGAGCTAATAGATTAGCTAGTAACTCATTATTGGAATGTTCGGTTATGGCTATGGAGTGCTGTAAAAAAATAAATGAAAAAATTACAACAACTCGTAATAAGAAAGAACTACCTTTATGGGACGATAGTTATGTTTCAGATTCCTCTGATGAAAATATTTTAATTTCACATAATTGGGCCGAGATAAGAAAAGTTATGTGGGATTATGTCGGGATTTTACGATCTAATAAAATGTTAAATAGAGCTATGGATAGATTAATAGTTATTGATAATGAAATTAATGAATTTTATCATACTCATCGAATCAGTACAGATTTACTAGAACTCAGAAATATCATAGATGTAGCTAAAATTATCACTAAATCCGCTATTTCTAGGAAAGAAAGTCGCGGCCTCCATTACAATAAAGATTATCCGAATGTTAATTGTAAATATAATAAATCTACTGAGTTAAATAATACTAAAAAAGATTTTATTATGAAAATTGTATCTAAAGCTTAAATATAGTTTTTCTATAGTAACGTAGTTCATTTATAGAATCTCTTATATCATCCAGTGCTCGGTGATTAGAATTTTTTTGAAAGTTATCCATATCTTCAAAATACCATCTCTTGCCGAGTTCACGTATTGAACTAACATCTATACTTCTGTAATGACAAAAAGATTCAAGATCTGGCATACATCTAGCAAGAAATCTTCGGTCTTGACAAATAGTGTTTCCGCATAAAGGTGATTCCCCTTTAATAACATACTTAGAGAGAAATTCTATAGTTTTTTTCTCCGCTATTGATTCAGTTATATTGCTTTCCTGAACTTTTTGTACTAATCCACTTCTATTATGATGATCAGTATTCCATTTATCCATTCCATTAAGTATCTCATTAGGTTGTTTTATAACTAGATTCGGACCCTCTTCAAGTATATTTAAATTCTTATCCGTAACTATAGAAGCAATTTCAATTATATAGTCTCTCTGTGTATCTAGACCTGTCATTTCTAGATCAATCCAAATCATGTTACTTCTATCTTTCATCCGCTAAGATTAGTATAATTAGGCATTAAAGTAAAACCACAAAAAAATGATTGAAGTAGCCATAATTCTTTTTATTTATCTATCTGCGAAACTAGCCTTGGACATGTTGCAAATCTATACTATAAAAAATACAAAAATAGATGGCAAATCAATGCAGTTGCTTGATATAAGTGAAGAAAATGATAAAAAATCTCGTGAGTATAATATTTCAAAATTATATCTGTCGATAATCAAAAATATTTTTTATGTTGGCTATATATATGTCCTTTTATTAGCTGGGCTATTCAAGTATATAAATGAATATCTTAATAGTTATGATTTGAGTTTATATTTAGTAAATCTATCAAGTATATTGATAACATTCCTGTTTATTCATATTTCTATGCTTCCATTTTCTTTTTATTCTAATTTTGTTATCGAGAACAAGTATGAATTTAATACGTCCACTAAGTTATTATTTTTTAAAGATAATTTAATATCGCTATTTTTAACACTTATAATTATTTCTCTGTTAAGTTCAGTTTTTTTCTATATAGTTGCTTATCAAAACCTTTGGTGGTTATTAATGTCATTAACTATGTTTTCAGTGATTATAATAAGCATGTTTATATATCCTACTTATATTTCACCAATATTTAATAAATTCAAAAAATTACAGAATGAAAATATAAAAGATGAAATTAAAGATTTATCTGAGAGAACAGATTTTTCTATTGAAAATTTATTTGTCATGGATCGATCAAAAAGATCCAAGCATCCAAATGCATACTTCACTGGGTTTAGCAGCAATAGAAGGATAGTTTTTTATGATACACTTCTTGATCTTCTTTCACCAAAAGAGATTAAAGCTGTTCTTGCACACGAAATTGGTCACTACAAGCATAATCACATAACTAAATCACTAGTAATGTCTACTTTGATGATTTTTATTGGAATGTTTCTGATATCACAACTCGTGAATAATGTTAATTATCTTGAAATGTTGAATTTAAACAATAGTGCAAGCTCTCAGCTTATAGCTCTATTTTTTACCTATCAAATAATAAGTTTTTTTACTGATCCATTTTTCTCTAGACTGTCAAGAAAAAATGAATATGAAGCGGACATATTTGCCTCAAAACAAGTTAAAAAAGAACACTTGATATCATCCTTAGTGAAACTTTATAGATCTAATCTTTCATTTTTAATACCGAATAAATTTTATGCTATATTCTATTTTTCTCACCCAACAGTTTTAGAGAGAATCAATAACCTCAGGAGTAACAATGAATGAACTAGATAAAAAGAAATGTCTGCCATGCGAAGGTGGTTTAGATCCATTGACAAAAGATAAATGTCTTAGTTTTTTAGAAAAACTTCATAGAGACTGGTTATTAAATACCGATGTGAAAAGCATACAAAGAACATTTACATGTAAGAATCATCATGAAATTACATCTTTGGTTAATTTAGTAATACATATCTCTAATAATGAAGATCATCACCCAGAAGTAACATTTGGTTATAATACTGCTATAGTAAAATATTTTACTTATGCAATTGATGGCCTTTCAGAGAATGATTTCATTTGTGCAGCAAAATTAGATAAGATTACATCTGTTTAGAGTATTTTTCTCTCATTAAAAGCATGAGATATTGTCTCGTTGTCTAAAAATCCAATCTCACCGTTAAGTGGAAGTCCAAATGCAAGTCTTGATACCTTAATACTATTTTTAGTGGCCATATTTTTTATATAATGGGCAGTAGCTTCACCCTCAATTGTTGTATTAGTAGCTAAAATCAATTCTTTGATATTTTTTTCTGAAAGTCTTTTTTCTAATTTATCTAAACCAATTTCTGAAGGACCTCTGCCATCAATGGGAGAGAGGTTTCCTTGAAGAACAAAGTAATATCCATTGTAATTTGTGCTTTCATCAATTGTATATACATCACTTGCTGATTCTATTACACAAATTATAGAAGTATCTCGATTTTGTCTTTCACATATATGACAAGAATTATATGTTTGTTTTTCAACTTCCTCAATATCCATGAAAACCCCACATACTAAACATTTAGATATTTTTGTATCAATATTTTTTAATTCATGTGATAGATGAAGAGATTTTTCAGGATTAGTATTTAAAAGCTGGTAAGCCATTCTTTGAGCGCTTTTTCTTCCCACACCAGGAAGTATAGTTATTGCGTCAATCAAGTTCTCAAGATATTTAGATTTAATCATTTATCAAAAAGGGAGTTTCATGCCACCTGGCAAGTTCATTACGCTACCCATTTTATCTTTTGTTTCTTTTTCAAGTTTGTTCATTGCATCGTTACATGCTGCGACAAGATAGTCTTGAAGAATTTTTTTGTTACCAGTATGTGTATCATCATCTATCTCTATACTAACTACCTGATGATTGCCCTTCACTGTTACCCTAACTGCTCCGGCTCCAGCTGTTCCCTCAACTTTTATCTTATTAATTTCATTCTGAGCCTTTTTAATATTACTATACATATTTTTAGCGTCTTTCATCTTATCAAACATTCCCATAAATATTGCTCCAGTTTAAAGTTTACTAATATTGTCTTTATCTATTTTAGCACCAAATACACTCTCTATTTCTTTGAGATCATTATTATCTTTAATAGCCTCATACATATCATTTTTAGATTTGATACCATCGGTGATAGATTTTTTATAAAGTGTGTTAATATTTTCTCTATATTCTATTGTCAATACATGATCGCTTTTGAAATTTGAGCATATTAATATACTGAAATCGGTAATACATTTTTTTGGATAAGTATTTTCTTTGGATTTATCTATAATCAAAATTGTTGCATCATTTTTCATGTCTAGAATAGAATTATTGGCAAGATCAAGCATTAGTCCTTGCAATTTAAAACTATTGATCGTTTTTTCCCACGTTAATATATCAATAATACTTTGAGAGATATTATCTTCAGCTACGGTTTCAATTTTTTTTTTAGAATCAGTTAAAATAGCAGTATCTTTGCTTTGATTATTAATTTTAGATTTAACATGATCAGGATATTCAGTAAATAATGATATACGTAGAAGTATCATCATTAAGTGATCAGCCTTAGATACAGCATTGAACATTTGTTCCTTAGATTGCATTAAAATAGAATACCATAGCTGCAGATCTTGAAGACTAATATCTGTATCTAGAAAATTATTAGGTAAGTTAAAATTATTCTTATTCAGTGATTGTGATATAGAAATCTGGAAAATACGTTCAATTAAACAATCGAGCAATTTTGAATAATCAGATATATTTGAAGACATTAATATATCATTAATTTCTCCAATAGAATTTTCATAAAGATTGTGAATAATTTGATCAATGAGAGTATTTTCAATTAATCCAAGTAGTTGAGAGATTTTAGCTTTTTTAAGGTCTCCATTAGTATAAGAAATACATTGTTCTAAAATACTCATGGAATCTCTTGCGCTCCCTCTGGCTGCAGTTGCGATAATTTCTGGAACATCTTTTTCAAAATTAATGTTCTCATACTCTAATACTTTTTTAATATGTTCTCCAAGTTCTTTACAAGTAATAGGTTCAAGTTTAAAATGTAGACATCTTGATATAACTGTTTCAGGAAGTTTCTCAGGTTCCGTAGTTGCAAGTAAAAATTTTACATGTGCTGGTGGCTCTTCAATAGTTTTAAGCAAAGCGTTGAAACTTTTGGTAGATAGCATATGAACTTCATCAATCAAATATATTTTAAATCGTGAGGATGTAGGAGCATATTGTACATTTTCCATAAGTGTACGTGTATCCTCTACTTTTGTTCTTGATGCTGCATCGATTTCTATAAGATCAAGATTATTGTTTTTATCAATTCCAAGACATGAATCACATTTACCGCAAGGAGTAGCGCTTATTCCCTCTTTACATAATAAAGATTTTGCAAATATTCTTGCAATAGTTGTTTTACCTACACCTCTTGTACCTGAAAATAGATAAGCATTATGTATTTTATTAAGATTAATAGAATTGCTTAGTGATTGTACGCAAAACTCTTGTCCTACAACCTCATCAAAAAAATGAGGCCTATATTTTAACGCTAGTATTTTATCGTTCATCTTTTTTTATTTAGTAAATGACCTGTTTTAACAAATATTAATGCGCCATCAGTCAGTGTGAAAGGTTTATGCTTACTCATATGAGGACTTCTAATCCAAGTTTGTTCAGGATATTTTCCAAATTCATCATAGAAAGTTCCTTTAAGTACAAATATTTCCTCTCCGCCATGATGTTGGTGGAAACTAAACTCAGTGTTTGGATCCCATTTTACAAGAGCTGTATTCTCATACTCATAATTATGTAGAGGCATAACTTTAAGCCCTTGCACTAGACCTGGCAGCCAAGGTACATTATTTGTATTTATGTTAACTTGTTTATTATCCATAGGATTAAATTGTCTTAACTTTACCAGAAGCTTGCAACCTCTTTTACTAAATGGACTATGTTTAGTATTGTGAGGATTCCTAATATACGTACCAGCAGGATAGTTTCCAAACTCATCTGAAAAAGTGCCCTCCAAAACGAATAGTTCTTCTCCTAAATCATGGACATGTTCACTAAAAAAAGAATTTGGTTTAAATTCTACAATCGTTGTGGATATGGCATATTCTGAATTTTCATTTCTCTCCAGAAAAGTCCTCTCTACTCCGTCACATGGCGAACTAACAGGTGTTAATTCCGATGATTTTAGTACGACTTTTTCATCAAAATTTTGATTCAACATTATGCTAGTCTTTTCTGTTATCAACTAAGTGAACTGTAAGTCCTTCATAGACATCATAAATATCCATTTGGCAACATAGCCTGCTTCTGTTTTCATCATAATGATCAGATCTCTCTAACATGAATAGTTCCATTGAGCCGGTATCCATGGGTTCAATTTTATCAACCCACTCAGGATCAATATGAACATGACAAGTTCCACAATTACATGATCCATTACAGATAGCTGGAATTTCTGGTATGTTAAGTTTCTTTGCAGCATCTAACATAGTGCGTCCGACACTCATAGTGGTTGTTAACACTTCATCCCCCCTGACAAAGTTAATTTTAACTGACATTAGTTTTCTCCATATATATCTCTTGTGTAAATCCTTTTTGACAGCTTATTAAGTCTGATCGATAATCTATTAGTTACAATAAGATTTACCTTTTTTATAAACAAATCAAAATCATTAATTAAAATACACCCATAGATTTTACTTTGATTAGTAACCAAAGGCTCATGGATATAAATATTTTTACCTTTATTTTTAAGTATTTTTATTATATCAATAATACTTGATTGTCTAAAGTTATCAGATCCCTTTTTCATGGCTAATTGATATATCCCAATATTTTTTGCTTTAGTTTTTAATAAATCATCGACAATACACTTTTTCCTAAGTTGATTTGATTTATTTATTGATTTGATCATGGAATTTGGAATAGAATTGAAGCTTGTTTCAAGCTGTTTGGTATCTTTAGGCAGGCAGTAACCGCCATAACCAAATGATGGATTATTATATCCATCACCTATTCTTGGATCAGAACAAATACCATCAATTAATTGTTTAGAATCAAAATTATTAGACATAGAGAAGGAATCAAGTTCATTAAAAAATGAAATGCGTGCTGCAAGGTAACTATTTGCAAAAAGCTTTACAGACTCAGCCTCACTACTATCCATAAATAGAGTTTTTATATTTTTTTTTAAACTAGATTTTTTTAACATATTGGCGAATTGTTTTGCACCTTTATCTTTGCCACCCACTATTATCCTAGATGGGTAAAGATTATCATACAATGCCTTGCCTTCACGAAGGAATTCTGGAGAGAAATATATTTTAAGTTTTTTATATAAACTATTAACATTTTTTGTATATCCAATAGGTAATGTAGATTTGATAATAATATATGCTGTAGATTTTAAAGAATTTAGTTTTTTCAAAATTATATCAATAGATGAGGTATCGAAAGTTTTCTTTTGAACATTAAAGTCAGTAGGTGTTGAGATAATTATAAAGTCTGATTTTGACATTTCTTTGTCTATGCGTTCTGATGTTGTTAATTTAAGTTTTTTATTTTTAAAGTAACTGGAAATTAAACTATCTTTTATTGGTGATACACGTTTATTTATGCAATCAAGCTTTGAAGTGTCAATATCATGACAAATGACATTATTTTTTAATGATAGCAATACAGCATTTGAAAGCCCTACATAACCCATTCCTATAATAAATACTTTCATATAAAGTTTTTCCCTTGAGTGATAAATTCTTTATATATATCCGTTACTAAATAGGGACTTTTGTAGTACTTGAGGAATTGATTCATAATCTCATTAGAGATATGCTCATTACCAGAACTTAAATCATCATGAATATTCATGCCTTTATTTGTTTCCATATAAATAAATCCAACGAAGTTATCATAGCCCTTAATTTTTAAAACAAAACTTCTCGTACCAGTGTAAAGAAGGGAAAAATCAAAATTATTATGCTTAGCAGAAGCCTCAATACGACCTCTATCTTCTGAGTCAACAGTAAAATATAAGTTTCTTATATTTTCTTTAAATTTATTAATTGGCAAGTCAACTTCAGATGATATTTCTACAATCGAGTGTACATAAGGAACAAGAAAGTCTACAGCGAGATTAACGCTTCTTTGTTCGTTGTCATTAAGCTTTTTTATTGATTGATTCATCTATTGATGATGTATTTTATCATGTCTTTCGAATGATGTTATAGCAATTTACTATTACGTTATATGATAGATGGGTAAGGGATTCGAACTCATTCACACCCTCTACAAGTCAAGTATAGATTCATGCTCAAAAAAGTGTATGACAAGTGTATGACAGGTCATTGATGCTAACTTCTGTTTAAATATATCATTATGGAGATATATTTACCTAATTTCTCTGTTTGATTTAGTTTCATCTGTAACATTCTCTGTAAAAGATGACAGTGAATCAATTGTTTCATTACTAGACATGTTTTTTTCTAATATCCAGAATGTATGTTTAGATAACAATGTCTTATAATTTATATTCATTAAAAATGTTTCACGCATAATTTTATCTTTCACATTAGTTCTCGATTTATTATTTTTAAGATATATAAAATAAGATAGTGCATTAGATAATAAAATCAAAGGGTAGAATAAAATGCACCAAAAAAAAGATGATGGTGATATTTTAGTGAGTATATTTTCCTTTAATCTGAAACCATTAATTTTTGATATAGTAAATAATTTCGAGCATGTTATTAAAAATAGATGCCCAAAGTATATTTTTGTTTTGTCATTACTTTTATCAACCCTCCATAGTGCATCAATTTCATTATAAGGAAGTCTTTTAAAGTTCTCTGTTTCCATAAATAAATAAGCGAGTTTAGATCTTATATTTGAAATTGATGGTGTTGTGAGTATTAAAATTCCACCTTTTTTTAAGATTCTATTAAATTCACTAAATATAAAAAATTGATCCTGAAGATGTTCGATACCCTCTTGGCATAGAATGATATCAGCATGGTTGCTATCTATCGGTAAGCGTTCATTCATGTCAGCAAATTTATGTCGATGTACAGTATAGTCATTATCTTTACTATCTAAGTCATATGATTCAACTGTCGCTCCTAACTCTTTGAAAACTGCTGACATTCTTCCGTCTCCACATGGTATGTCAATTATAGTTTTATTCTTTAGATTTTTTATATTATGTGCGTACTTGTAAACATGTCCGGTTATACCGTTCAATAAATGCTTTATAGACTTCATTTCGATAGATTATCATAAATATCACAGGTAGGTAAGGGATTCGAACCCTTGTAACGATTTCTCGCTAACCACCTTTCCAAGGTGGCGCATTCGACCACTCTGCCAACCTACCATTAACTTGTTACTTTGCCGTTCTTGAAAAATTAAAAAGTATTATACCAACAATAAAGAATAAACCTATACTGAGCATTCCTAATCGTGGATCATTTGTTATATAGGTAATTAAACCAACTACTAAAGGACCTATTAATGCAGCAAATTTACCTAGCATATTATAAATACCAAAATACTCAGAATGTTTATTGTGTGGAATAAGTCTTGCAAAATATGATCTGCTTAAAGCTTGAATACCCCCTTGAACTAAGCCTATTAATGAAGCTATTAGGTAGAATTCAAATATACTTTCCAAGTTATATGCCAAAATGGTTATTATTAAATACATAATTAAACAACCAACAATTGCTACTTCACTCGTAAAATATTCTGAAATTTTATTTATCAGCAAAGTTCCTGGAAATGCAACAAATTGTGTTACTAGTAATGCAATGAGTAAGTCAGAAGAACTAAATCCCAATATTAGACCATAATTAATGGCCATCCTTATAATTGTATCTACACCATCAATATAGATCCAGTAAGCAAGAAGAAATAAAAATATTGATTTAGTTGATTTGATTTCCTTAAAAGTATCAATCAAAGATGTGGTTTTTGATTCTATTTTTTCTTCAGACCAATACAAAAAAAGAGGAATCATGAATATCATCCACCAGGATGCAGCAAAGATGAATACTATTTTATTAGATGAGATTATTTCAATTGAAGAATCTGAATTGAAATAAAGAAATATTAATGTAAATACAAAAGCTAGACCACCTCCAAGATATCCGAGCGCATAACCAGTAGAAGAAATTTTGTCATATCTCTCAGAACTAAAATTTAATAACATAGAGTCATAAAAGACATTAGACATCATGAATCCTAATAATGATATAGAAAAAAATATAGATGCTAATACATAACTATCTTTGGAAATTAAAGATAATATTAATGTAGAAATAATACTTAGGCCTGCAAATATTAATAGGAATGATTTCTTATTTGAAAATTTATCAGCCATTAGACCAAATAATGGGGCAATAA
>JBJKYD010000017.1:0-19774 GCA_045561295.1 Gammaproteobacteria bacterium | reverse complement strand
TAACGGATGTCATATTGCCGAGGTGGAAATTGATCCTGAAACTGGAAGCGTTTTCCTGACCAGATACGGGAGTGTTGATGATACCGGCAAAATGATAAATCCCATGATTGTAGATGGCCAAATTAAAGGCGGGATAGCCCAGGGTGCAGGTCAGGTGCTGCTTGAACAATCAGTTTATGATTCAGATGGACAGCTGTTAACAGCATCATTTATGGATGGCAACTATTTGAGCTACGGTTCCCGCACTTCTTGCAATTTGTGCGCCTTTTCCGGGTTTCATTTCTATGCAATGAACTTGAGTACCTACTGGAATATTGATTAATGGAAGCGTGTTACCTACATTAATGGAGGATTGATCGCCAGACATAATTTGATCGCCTGATTTTAAATTTTTTGGAGCAATAATGTATCTTCTCTCTCCGTCTGCGTACAATAGTAGTGCGATATTAGCATTTCGATTTGGGTCATATTCAAGTCTCTCAACAGTTGCAGGAATATTATCTTTGTTTCTTTTAAAATCTATTATTCGATATCTTTTTTTGTGACCGCCACCGATATGCCTTGTAGTAATTCTGCCTTGATTATTACGCCCACCGCTTTTATTTAGTTTTGCTAGTAAGGGCTCATGAGGTTGGCCTTTATATAGGTCTTTATTAGAGATTTTAACTCTAAATCTTCTTCCTGGTGAGGTTGGTTTTGATTTTATAATTGTCATTTAGTAACCTCTTCTTCGCCGTAATTGATATCAAAACCTTCATGAAGCCTAACATAAGCTTTTTTCCAATCTTTTCTCTTACCAAATGTTCTTCCTACCCTGGTGAGCTTACCCTGAACATTCATCAACCTTACACTTTTAACTTTTACATCAAACATAAGTTCAACAGCTTTCTTAATTTCGGGTTTTGTAGCATCTTTCAGTACAGAAAAAACATGCTGATTTTCCAGGTCAGCTCTCATAGTTGCTTTTTCAGAAACTCTTGGGCTTACAATAATATTAGCTAACCTTACAGAGTTCATAGCGTTGTTGCCTTCTTAATATGGTCGAGAACGTCATTATCAATAACGACATTATCATGCTTCATTAATATATGAGGGTTAATATCTTTATAATCTATTACAGTAATATTCTTAATATTTCTCAAAGCAAAGAATGCATTTTCATTCTCGACAGATGTTATAAATAACGCATTTGTTATTTTCAAAGAATCAAGTAGAGCTTTTCCAAGTTTCGTTTTTTTATCAGATAATTTTAATTTATCTGTCAAGTGTAGCCTTTCTCTTTTTAGTAATTCATTGAATATACAGTTTAAGGCGCCTTTATACATTTTTTTGTTGATTTTTTTATTATAGGTTTTTGGCTGTGAAGCAAAAGTCACCCCACCCGTTCTCCATATCGGACTTCTTGTTGTTCCTGCTCTCGCTCGTCCAGAACCTTTTTGTGGCCTTGGTTTAGCTCCGCCACCACTTACAGCTGACCTATTTTTTTGTGCTTTTGTTCCACTTCTTTGATTAGCCATGAAGTCGGTTGTAATTTGGTGTACTAGTGCTTCATTAAATTCTTTTGTGAAAATTTTTGCTAGTTCAGAACTCATTATTCTTTACCACCCTTTTCCTTTGTCTCTTCTTTTTCAATGTTATCTGAAACTTCTTTTGAAGCAGACGTATCTTTTTTTGAGCTAGTTTGTGCTTTTTCTAAAACCTTTTCTTCATAAATTTCTTTGGGTACATATTTTTTCTGTGTGGGTTTGATTATTAAGACACTGCCTTTATGTCCAGGAACAGATCCTTTGACTAGCATAATATTTTCTTCTGGCATAACCTTAACTATTATTAAATTCTGAATCGTTCTTTGAACATTACCTAACTGACCTGGCATTTTCTTACCCTTAAATACGCGACCTGGATCTTGACATTGGCCTGTGGAGCCAATAGCCCTGTGTGATATAGAGTTTCCATGAGTCGCATCCTGCATTGTAAAATGATGTCGTTTAACACCACCTTGAAAACCTTTGCCTAATGTTTTACCACTTATGTCAACATGCTCACCAGCTTTGAAGCTGTCTACTTTTATATCTGTTCCAACAGAGATTTCATCACTTAAATCTTCTACCCTGAACTCATGTTGGCCCCTTGCAAGATTGATATTTGATTTTTTATAATGACCTATTAATGCTTTGCTGAGTCGGCTTTCTTTTTGACTGCCATATGCAACCTGAACAGCTGAATAGCCATCACGTTCTTTTGTCTTGATTTGAGATATACGATTTGAATCAATATTAATGACAGTTACAGGTATCGACACACCTGAGTCGTCAAAGACCCTTGTCATGCCAGTTTTAATACCTACTAGGCCTATGCTCATTTTCTTGTCCTCAAAATGAAAAAAGTTAGTTAATTCAGTAAAATAAGGTGCTGAATCTTAACATAAAATTCAGTATTGTTACACTTTTTTAGAGATATTTTAGGTTAAAGTTAGCTTAATTCTATTTGCACATCTACGCCTGCTGCAAGATCAAGCTTCATCAAGGCGTCAACAGTTTTATCTGTTGGCTCTATGATATCCATAAGCCTTTTATGGGTACGTATTTCATACTGGTCACGGGCATCTTTATCGACATGAGGCGAAACTAAAACCGTATATCTTTCTATCTTCGTTGGTAATGGTATTGGACCTATTACCCTAGCTCCTGTCCTTTTTGCAGTTTCAAGTATTTCTTTTGATGAAATGTCAATAAGCTTATGATCAAATGTTTTTAAACGAATTCTAATGTTTTGAGTATTTTTTTTCTTTTTAACAACCATTTTTATGATGCCTTTTGTATTAATTCTTCAGCAATATTACTTGGTATCTCTGCATATTTTTGAAACTCCATCGTATATGTTGCTCTACCTTGGGACATAGATCTTAAATCTGTAGCATAACCAAACATCTCAGAAAGAGGTACTTCAGCTTTAATGATATTTCCTACAACTGTTTCTTCCATTCCTTGTATGATTCCTCTTCTCCTGTTTAAGTCACCTGTCACGTCGCCTAGATAATCCCCAGGCGTGACTGCTTCAACCTTCATTACAGGTTCTAATAAAACGGGTTTAGCTTTTTTTGCACCTTCCTTGAATGCTTGAGAACCGGCAACCTTAAACGCGACTTCACTAGAATCAACATCATGGAATGATCCATCATAAAGTGTTACTTTAACATCAACAACAGGATAACCACCTATTACTCCGTTTTCCATTTGTTCTATTACTCCCTTATCAACAGGTCCTATGAATTCTCTTGGGATTGCCCCACCTACTATTTCATTGACAAATTCGTAACCTTTTCCAGCTTCTTGCGGCTCAATCTTCAGCCAAACATGTCCGTACTGTCCTTTACCGCCACTCTGTTTTATGTATTTAGCTTCTTGCTCAACAGTAGCTCTAATAGTTTCTCTGTACGCAACTTGCGGCTTACCTATTGTTGCCTCTACATTAAACTCTCTCTTCATTCTATCTACAATAATATCTAGGTGAAGCTCGCCCATTCCAGATATGATTGTTTGGTTTGACTCTTGATCTGTAGCAACCTTAAATGATGGATCCTCTTGGGCTAACTTACTCAAAGCAAGCCCCATTTTCTCCTGATCATCTTTAGTCTTAGGTTCAACTGCAATAGATATTACAGGTTCTGGAAACTCCATTCGTTCAAGAGTGATAACAGAAGATGGATCACACAATGTATCGCCAGTTGTGACTTGTTTCAAACCAACTGCAGCTGCAATATCTCCAGCCCTAACTTCTTTAATCTCATCTCGTGAGTTAGAATGCATTTGTAATATTCTTCCAATACGCTCTTTTTTCTGTGTGACGGCGTTATATACAGTGTCACCAGATTTAAGAACACCAGAATATACCCTAAAGAATGCAAGTGTGCCAACAAAAGGATCTGTTGCGATTTTAAATGCTAAGGCAGAAAATGGTTCATCATCAGATGACTCTCTTTTTCCTTCTGTTTCGTCTTTATCATCTAGTATTCCTTTGATTGCAGGAACATCTAATGGAGACGGCATAAAATCAATAACAGCATCTAGCATAGCTTGAACACCTTTATTTTTAAATGCAGTACCACACGTAACTAATACGATTTCGTTGGATAAAGTTTGTAATCTTAAGCCTTGAACAATCTGCTCTCTCGTTAGTTCACCATTATTCAGATATGTATCCATTAACTCTTCATTAGCCTCTGCAGCTGTTTCAACTACTTGTTCACGCAGTTCATCAACTTTAGATTTGAGCTCATCAGGAATATCGACCTCATCAAATTTCATTCCTCTGCTTTCTTCATCCCAAATTATTGCCTTCATGTCAATTAGATTAACTACACCTTTAAAATTATCCTCAGACCCTATGGGTACTTGTATAGGTACTGGATTAGAACCTAATCTTGTTTTAATCTGATCAACCACTCTAAAGAAATCTGCACCGGCTCTATCCATTTTGTTTACGAATGCCATTCTAGGCACACTATATTTATTGGCTTGTCTCCATACAGTCTCCGATTGTGGCTCTACTCCCCCTACAGCACAAAATACTGATACTGCGCCATCTAATACTCTTAATGACCTTTCAACTTCAATTGTAAAGTCAACATGACCAGGTGTGTCTATAATATTAACTCGATGTTGATCATACTGTTCTGTACTACCACTCCAGAAACAAGTTGTTGCAGCCGAAGTGATGGTTATGCCTCTTTCTTGCTCTTGCTCCATCCAGTCCATTGTAGCTGCACCATCATGAACTTCCCCTATTTTGTGTGATACTCCCGTATAGTATAAAATTCTTTCTGTGGTAGTTGTTTTACCAGCATCGATATGAGCCATTATTCCTATGTTTCTATAACGCGATAAATCTGTTTCTCTAGCCATCTGTTACCACCTGTAATGAGCGAATGCTTTATTAGCTTCAGCCATTTTATGAGTATCTTCTCTCTTTTTAACAGCTGACCCTTTGTTAGAAATGGCATCAGCTATTTCAGATGCTAACTTTTCTTTCATTGATTTTTCATTCCTCTTACTTGCAGCTTCAATAATCCATTTCATAGCTAGTGATGTTTTTCTTTTTGAGTTTACTTCTATTGGAACTTGATAGTTAGACCCACCTACTCTTCTTGATTTAACTTCAACGCTAGGTCCAACATTTTGAAGCGCTTTTTCTAGAGCTGTAAGAGGTTCTTCTTTTGTTTTTTTAGATGAAATTGATAATGCGTTATAAACAATTTTTTCAGCAGTCCTTTTTTTTCCATCCTGCATAATCATGTTAGTTAAGCGAGTAACATTTGTACTCTTATAGATTGGATCGGGTATTATTTTCTTTTTAGGTATATCTCTTTTTCTAGGCATCTCTAACTCTTGGGTTTTTTTGTTCCATATTTTGATCGACCCTGCTTTCTATTTTCTACCCCTTGCGTATCAAGACTGCCTCTAACTATGTGATATCTTACACCAGGTAAGTCTTTAACTCTTCCGCCACGAATGACTACCACAGAATGCTCTTGTAAATTATGTCCTTCACCACCTATATATGATGTGACTTCTTGTCCATTCGTTAGTCTTACTCTTGCAACTTTTCTAAGTGCTGAGTTTGGTTTCTTTGGTGTTGTAGTATATACACGCGTGCATACTCCACGTCTCTGTGGACAAGCCTCCAAAGCGGGGACTGCAGACTTAACAATCTTTGTCTTTCTTGGTTTTCTAACTAGTTGGTTAATTGTAGCCATTATTTCCTCTATAAGTAGGCGAAATTCTATTAGTAGAGCCTGTTAGTGTCAAGAAATGATTAGCTATATAAGAAAAAAACATAATATTAGTCTTTAAAAAGATCTTCAGCTGTTCTTTCAGGTGATTTATCAGGAATTATATTTATTTCACTAGCTATTTCTTTTTCTAGCATTTCTTCAAATGATTCATTATCATCTTGTTGTGAGGTTAAGCCGGTTCCACATGGAAGAAGTCTTCCAACTACAACATTTTCTTTAAGACCTCTTAGTCTATCTTTTCTTCCATTCACTGCTGCATCGGTTAAGACACGAGTAGTTTCTTGAAATGAAGCTGCAGATATAAAG
This sequence comes from Gammaproteobacteria bacterium, assembly GCA_045561295.1. Lineage (GTDB taxonomy): Bacteria > Pseudomonadota > Gammaproteobacteria > CACLCV01. The sequence continues at coordinate 13,674 of JBJKYD010000017.1, read as the reverse complement.
GACTCAGTTACCAGTGATGCTTTTGTAATACCTAATAACATTGGTTTAAAAGTTGGAAGAAGGGCATCGGGTTTTTTTGAATTAAGATCGTCAATTAATTCTAATACCTGTGTTTTTTCCATTTGCTCGCCAGGCATTAATGTAGTGTCACCCGCTGATGTTATCTCAACTTTCCTTAACATTTGTCTCAGAATAACTTCAATATGTTTGTCATTTATAGCTACACCTTGCAGTCTATAAACATCTTGAACTTCTTTAACCAAGTGTTCAGCTAAATCTGTTACGCCTCTGTAGGCTAAAATATCGTGTGGATCTAATTCACCATCTGAGATTATTTCGCCCTGTGTAACACTGGCTCCTTCAAAAACATTTAGTAATTTTGTTTTACTAAGCATTTGTATATGCTCGTGTCCATCTGAATCAGTAATTATTAACCTTCTTTTACCTTTAGTCTCCTTACCAAATGAAACTACACCGGTCCTCTCAGCAAGTTCAGCTTTTGCTTTTGGTTCCCTTGCTTCAAATAAATCTGCAACTCTTGGTAAACCTCCAGTGATATCTCTAGTACCAGATGTTTCTCTTGGAGTACGAGCGATAACATCACCAACTCCTACTTTTGTTCCAGACGATACATTTACGGTTGAATTTGCAGGAAGAAGAAAATGCGCAGGTAGTTTAGAGTTTGTTATAAGTAAATCCTTACCTTTTGAGTCGACTAATTTAATCATAGGTTTTCTGTTTTTATCAAATGAAACACTGCTCGCATCCTTAACTTTAATGGATGTGATTCCCGTGAGTTCATCAACTATATTTTCAACTGTGATTCCGTCTTCGAAATCCTCAAATTCTATTATACCTGCTGTTTCTGTGATAATCGGAGTCGTATGAGGATCCCAGGTGACAATATTTTGTCCTCTGTCTACAGATTTTGCATCTTCTAATTTAATAATGGCGCCATATGGAATTTTATATCTTTCTTTTTCTCTGCCACTGTCATCAAGAACACCCAGTTCACCTGACCTAGAAACTGTTACAATTTCTTTTTGGCTGTTAATTACAGTTTTCAAATTATGATATCTGACTGTTCCAGAATTTTTAACTTCGATGCTATTTGCAGCAACTGCTCTAGAGGCTGCACCACCAATATGAAATGTTCTCATGGTAAGCTGGGTTCCTGGTTCACCAATAGATTGAGCAGCCACAACACCAACTGCTTCACCTTTACTTACTTTCCTTCCCTTAGCTAAATCCCTGCCATAACATTTTGCACATATACCATGTCTTACGTCACATGTAATTGCTGACCTAACCCAAACCTCATCAATAGAATTTTGCTCAAGTAGTAAAACATTCTTTTCATCAAGTAATGTGCCTTTGGAGAGAATGGTTTCATTTGTTTTAGGGTTAACTAAATCATTCAATAAAGTTCTTCCAAGAACTCGCTCATTTAGTGGTTCAACTATGTCGCCACCTTCAATTAAAGGTTTCATTAGGATTCCATTTTCTGTTCCACAATCATCTTCAGTTACTACTAAATCTTGAGCGACATCAACTAGTCTTCTCGTTAAATATCCTGAATTCGCAGTTTTTAAAGCAGTATCTGCAAGTCCTTTCCTAGCACCGTGCGTAGATATAAAATATTGCATTACATCCAGCCCTTCTCTAAAGTTAGCAGTGATAGGAGTCTCAATGATAGAGCCATCTGGTTTTGCCATTAAACCCCTCATACCAGATAGTTGTCTGATTTGAGCAGCAGAACCTCTGGCTCCTGAATCTGCCATCATATATATGGAGTTAAAAGATTTATGCTCAACTTTCTTCCCTGACGCTGTTTTGGTTGTCTCAGTTCCAAGTTGTTTCATCATGGCTTGTGATACCTGATCATTTGTATGTGACCAAATGTCCACAACTTTATTGTAGCGTTCGCCCGCAGTTAGCAATCCTGAGTTGTATTGTTTTTCAATCTCTTTTACTTCCTTCTCAGCTTTGGATGTAATTGTTGTTTTTTCTTTTGGAATAACCATATCGTCTACACCAATAGAGACTCCGGCTATAGTAGAGTATTTGAAACCCATATTTTTAATTTTATCAGCAAATAAAACTGTTTCTTTAAGTCCAGCTATTCTGTATGAAATATCAAACAACTCTGATATTGCTTTTTTATTCAGATCCTGATCAATGTATGAAAATGGGATATTATTTGGGAGAATCTCAGAAATCAGAGCTCTTCCAACGGTTGTATCTACAATTTTAGTTGTTTCAATAAAATTTTCATCTTCAATTTCAGTCAACGTTAATCTCACTTTTATTCTTGCATGCATATCAACAAGTTTAGATTGATAAGCTTTTGATACCTCTTCTATATCACTAAAAATCATTCCCTCGCCCTTAGAATTAGGCTTTTCTCTGGACATATAATATATTCCTAAGACCATGTCCTGTGATGGAACAATTATAGGGCTACCATTTGATGGAGAAAGGATATTATTACTAGCCATCATTAAGACTCTTGCCTCTGTTTGAGCTTCTTGAGATAAGGGTACGTGAACTGCCATCTGGTCACCATCAAAATCTGCATTGAATGCTGCGCATACAAGCGGATGTAATTGTATAGCTTTACCTTCAATCAAGACTGGTTCAAATGCTTGGATGCCCAGTCTATGTAATGTTGGAGCTCTATTTAGCATCACAGGATACTCTTTAATAATTTCTTCGAGAATATCCCAAACTTCTTCACCCTCTTTCTCTACAACTTTTTTTGCAGATTTTATTGTAGTTGTAATACCTCTAGCTTGAAGCTTTCCAAATATATGAGGCTTGAATAATTCTAATGCCATTTTTTTTGGTAATCCACATTGGTGTAAACGGAGTGTTGGGCCAACAACAATGACTGACCTACCAGAATAATCTACCCTTTTACCAAGAAGATTTTGTCTAAATCTTCCTCCTTTCCCTTTGATCATATCTGCTAATGATTTTAAAGGTCTTTTATTTGTTCCAGTAATAGCTCTTCCTCTTCTACCATTATCAAGAAGGGCGTCTACTGATTCTTGAAGCATTCTTTTTTCGTTCCTAACAATAATATCAGGAGCTTTTAATTCGAGTAATCTTTTTAGTCTGTTGTTTCTATTGATAACTCGTCTATACAAATCATTCAAATCTGATGTGGCAAATCTACCACCCTCTAGTGGAACTAATGGCCTCAAATCAGGTGGCAATATTGGAAGAACATCCAGTATCATCCATTCAGGCTTGTTACCAGAATTTATGAATGATTCTATTAATTTTAAGCGTTTAATATTCCTCTTATTTTTTGCTTGCGATTTAGTTATTTTTATTTCTTCGCTTAATTCTTCGTATGTCTTTTCTAAATCTATTTCTTTTAATAATTCTTTTATTGCTTCAGCGCCCATTCCAACTTTAATTTCATTACCATATTCTTCAATGGCTTGATTATACATTTCTTCGTTTAGAAGACTTCCTGTTTCATAAGGTGTTAGGCCACCATCTATAACTATAAATGCTTCAAAATATAAAACTTTTTCTATCTGTCTCAACGTCATATCCATCATCAATCCAATTCTTGATGGAAGTGATCTCAAGAACCATATATGAGCAACAGGTGCAGCAAGTTCTATATGACCCATTCTTTCTCTTCTTACTTTCGATAAAGTTACTTCAACACCACACTTTTCACATACTACACCTCTATGTTTAAGTCTTTTGTATTTACCACATAAACACTCGTAATCTTTAACTGGTCCAAATATCTTGGCGCAAAAAAGACCATCCCTTTCAGGCTTAAATGTTCTATAGTTAATTGTTTCTGGTTTTTTGACTTCTCCATAAGACCATGATCTCATTAAATCTGGTGATGCTAGAGAGATTTTAATGTGATCGAATTTCTTATCGTTATTATTTTTTTTAAACATATTTAGTATTTCTTGCATAATATTTCCTAATTTGTTTTATTTTCAGAATCCAAGTCTATATTTATGCTCAGTGATCTTATCTCTTTTAATAATACATTAAAAGATTCTGGAACATGAGCATCCGTTGAGTAATCTCCGTCAACAATATTTTTATAAACTTTGTTCCTTCCTGCAATATCATCAGATTTAACTGTCAACACTTCTTGTAAAACATTTGTTGCTCCATAAGCTTGTAAAGCCCAGACCTCCATTTCACCGAATCTCTGTCCACCGAATTGGGCTTTACCGCCCAGTGGTTGCTGGGTAACTAAACTATATGGTCCTGTTGATCTAGCATGCATTTTATCATCAACTAAATGATTTAATTTGATGATATACATATATCCAATGGTTACGGGACGTTCAAATTGTTCTCCAGTTCTTCCATCATAGAGAATGGATTGACCGCTTGTTGGCAGGTCAGCTAGCTCTAACATTTTTTTAATTTCTTCTTCTGATGCTCCATCAAATACAGGTGTTGCCATTGGGACGCCATTTCTCAGATTATTAGCTAGGGTAATAATTTCTGAATCAGAAAACTTATCTATAGAGTATTTGGTAAATCCAGGACATTCTTTATAAATTTTAGTAATAAATTGTTTTAATTTTTTTACTTCTTGTTGTTCTCGAAGCATTTCATTTATCTTATCTCCAATGCCGCGTGCAGCCCATCCCAAGTGTGTTTCTAAAACTTGTCCTACATTCATCCTTGAAGGCACACCTAATGGATTTAGAACTATATCAACTGGTGTTCCATCTTCCCTATGAGGCATATCTTCCACAGGGACAATCTGTGAAATGACACCTTTGTTACCATGTCGCCCTGCCATTTTATCACCAGGTTGAAGGGTCCTTTTTACCGCTAGATACACTTTAATTTTCTTCTGTACCCCTGGTCCTAGATCATCTGGCATAGTGATTTTTTTTGTAATATCCTCTAAATCCTGGTTATATTTTGATTGAAGATCATCTAAACTATTTGCCAGATTAGCTAGACTGATATTTGTTTTTTCAACTTTACTCTGAATTTTAAAAAGGTCCTGATCAGAAATAGACTCTAGGACAGAACTAGTAAGTTTAGTTTCTGTTTTCAAATCTAAAACTGGTTTTGCTATCATTTTATTCAACAGAAGTTTTCTAGCTCGAATATAAACAGTCTCTTGGTTAATTCTTAATTCATCTACTAAGTTCTTTTTAACTTCCTCGATTTGATACTCCTCTATTTCTTTGGCTCTTTTATCTTTATCTATTCCTTCTCTTGTAAAGACTCTTACATCAATAACCGTTCCATCCATTCCAGATGGCACTTTTAGAGAAGAGTCCTTGACGTCGGATGCTTTCTCTCCAAATATTGCTCTAAGTAGTTTTTCTTCGGGTGTGAGTTGTGTCTCACCTTTAGGTGTGACTTTGCCGACCAGTATGTCACCTGATTTCACTTCTGCTCCGACGTAGACTATTCCTGAGGTATCTAACTTGTTAAGTAAATTTTCACTGACATTTGGAATATCTGAAGTGATTTCCTCTGATCCTAACTTAGTGTCCCTAGCAACACATTCTAGTTCCTCTATATGAATAGAAGTAAATCTGTCCTCTCTAACTACTTTTTCAGAGACAAGTATTGAATCTTCATAGTTGTATCCATTCCAAGGCATGAATGCTATCAATAAGTTTTGTCCTAATGCTAACTCACCTAAATCTGTTGATGGACCATCAGCTATTGCATCTCCGGCAACTACCTTGTCACCTGGTTTCACAAGTGGTCTTTGATTTATACATGTGTTTTGATTAGTCCGCGTGTACTTAGTGAGTGGATAAATATCAACACCTGTATCTGTATCATCGCCAAAATCTTTTTCATCTACATTTACAATTATTCTTGATGCATCCACATAATCTACTATTCCATCTCTTTTAACTTTAACTGACGCTCCAGAATCAACAGCAACAGTTTTTTCCATGCCTGTACCAACCAGAGGCTTATCTGGTATAAGTAGCGGTACTGCTTGTCTCTGCATGTTAGATCCCATCAGTGCTCTATTCGCATCATCATGCTCAAGAAATGGTATAAGTGCCGCAGCTACTGATACCACCTGTCTAGGTGAAACATCCATAAGGTCAACTTTATCAGGCGATGAAATGGTGAATTCATTATTGAATCTGCATGAAATTAAATCACCCTGAATGTTACCTTTCGCATCTAGAGGTGTATTTGCTTGTGCAATAGTGTATTTGCTCTCTTCAATAGCTGAAAGCCATTTAATTTCACCTTTTACTTTATTTTTAGTTACTACTCTATAAGGTGTCTCGAGAAAACCATAGGAGTTTGTTCTCGAGTAGGTTGCAAGTGAATTTATAAGCCCAATATTAGGACCCTCAGGAGTTTCAATCGGACATACACGACCATAATGCGTTGGATGAACATCCCTTACTTCAAACCCAGCTCGCTCTCTAGTAAGTCCACCAGGGCCAAGTGCTGAGATTCTTCGTTTGTGAGTTATTTCAGCAAGAGGATTATTTTGATCCATGAATTGAGACAATTGACTAGTCCCAAAAAATTCTTTCAGCGTAGCTGTTATTGGTTTTGAATTAACTATATCTTTTGGCTGAAGTTTTTCTGACAATTCCATAGTTGTCATTCTCTCTTTAACCGCTTTTTCGACTCTAACGAGACCAACCCTGAATACATTTTCTACCATCTCACCAACACATTTCACTCTTCTGTTACCAAGATGATCTATATCATCTACTGTATCAGACCCGTTCCTTATATTTATGAGTGTTTTAAGCACATCTAAAATGTCATCGTTTGATAGTGTTGTGTCACCCTCCATTTTTTCTCTACCCACTCTTGAATTAAACTTCATTCTTCCAACGTCGGACAGATCATATCTTTCAGTTGATTGAAATAAATTTGTAAATAACGTACTCGATGCATCAGCTGTGGGTGGTTCTCCGGGTCTCATCATTCTATAAATCTCTATCAAAGCCGAATTCTGATCATTGGTAGGATCAACATCTAATGTATTACAAATAAAAGAGCCCTTATCTAGATCATTTGTATGAAGTATTGAAAAGCTTGAAATATTAAGTTCATGAATAAGTGCTATTGTATCGACATCAATTTCTTGATTACAAGATAATATATTAACGGAGACTTTTTTAACCTCGGCTAGTTTTTCTTTCATTGTTTTATCAATTTTTTGATTGGCTTCGCACACAAGTTCTCCTGTTTCAGGATCTACTATTTGTTCAGACGATATCATATCAACTTTGATATCAGAGCCCTTTAGTTTTATTAAAACATCATCAGCAATCCGTTTCCCCAAAAGAAAGTCGTCAGGGACTTGATAACTTTTCATTTTACTTTTTTTTGCTAGCTCAATTTGTCGGACTGTAATACGTTTTCCTTTTGCGACTATAAGTTTTTTATTATGATAAATATCAAAAGAAGCAATACTGCCTTTAAGATCTTCAAGTCGTTGATCAATAAATATATTCCCGTCTTTTATTGTAATTTTGTTGAGCTCATAGAATTGATTGATGATTTCTTGAGTAGAATACCCCAGAGCTCTAAGTATTATAGTTGAAGGAATTTTTCTTCTTCTATCAATCCGTGCAAAAATTATATCCTTTTGATCGAATTCAAAATCTAACCATGAACCTCTGTATGGTATTACTCTTGCAGAAAATAAAAGTTTACCTGATGAATGTGTTCTTCCACGGTCATGATCGAAAAATACCCCGGGTGATCTATGCAGTTGTGAGACTACAACTCTTTCAGTCCCATTGACAATGAAAGTGCCATACTTAGTCATAATAGGTAATTCGCCTAGAAAGACCTCTTCGTTTTCGAAAATCTCTACTTTTTCAGAGTTTTTCTCATCAATATTAGTATAAAGTTTAAAATTAACTTTGATTGGGACAGAATAAGTTTTACTACTTATCCTACATTCTTCCTCTGTGAATTCAGGTTTATCAAGTTTGAAACTTGAATATTCTAATTTGCAATTATTTGAATAGTCATAAATCGGGAAAACTGATTCAAATACCTTATTTAAGCCTGATTCTTTAAGGTTAAAATTATTTTCTATTATACCTAAAAATTCATTGTATGAATTAATCTGCAAATCTATTAAGTTTGGTGCTTTGATGACGTCACTTGTCTTACCAAAACTCTTACGGATACGCTTTTTTTCAGTATAGGAGTACGTCATAGCCAAAAGTTCCTTTTGGTTGTTACCAAATTTATTATCTCAACGTTAGTTTGAGGTTTGATTAGTTGTCTAAATTTATTTAAGTTCAACAGTTGCTCCAGCTTCTTCCAATTGTTTTTTAAAATCATCCGCTTCTTCTTTAGAAACGCCTTCTTTTAAAACACATGGTGCTGATTCAACCTTGTCTTTTGCTTCTTTTAATCCAAGACCTGTGATCGCTCTCACAGCTTTAATAACTGCAACTTTATTGCCACCCATATCTGCTAGGGCTACATCAAACTCAGTTTTTTCTGCCGCTGCTTCACTGCCTCCAGCTGCTGCTGGAGCTGCTGCTACAGCTGCTGCTGCTGTCACGCCAAATTTTTCTTCCATTTCTGATATTAGATCCACAACTTCCATTACAGTCATATTGGAAATGCTTTCTAGTATATCCTCTTTAGTTACTGCCATTATTTTCTCCCGATTAAATTAATTCTTTGATGCCTTCACTGCATCAACTGTTCTTACAAGCTTACTTGGTACTGCTTGCATAGTGCCCATAAGCTTACGAATAGGGCCCTGCATTACTGATAGTAATTTTGAAATCGCTTCTTCGTAAGTAGGAAGTGATGCAAGCTTCTTAAGCTCACTAATGTCTAAGTCTTGACCTTGATAATTAATAGCTTTTGGTTTTAGATTCTCGTGTTTATCAGCGAATTCTTTGATGGATTTAGCAAATTTTCCAGCATCCTCTTTACCTACCGCAACTAACTGAGGTCCTGAGATATTTTCAGACATTGATGAGAATTGACTATCTTTAAGAGCCATTTTGAGCATGTTATTTTTAACTAATTTTAGAAAGACACCAGCTTCGCGTGTAGTTTTTCTAAGCTCATTTAATTCGTTTGATGTTAACCCTGAATAGTCAGCGGTCAGTACAACCTCGGCATCACTTAAGATTGCTGCCATTTCTTTTACAAGATCTTGTTTTTGTGTAAGGTTTAATGGCATTTTAGCTCCTCTTCTCGACTGACGACAAGTCTACCCTAATTCCTGGTCCCATAGTAGAGGAAATTGTAATATTTTTCATATATTTACCCTTAGCAGATGAGGGTTTGGATTTATTTAAATCTGAAATAAGCGATGCTACATTATCTGCTAATTTTTTAGTATCAAAATCAAGCTTGCCAACGATTGTATGAATGATGCCAGCTTTATCGTTTTTATACCTTATCTGGCCTTTTTTGGCTTTTGAAACTGCCTCACCAATATTTTTAGTAACTGTACCCTCTTTTGGATTAGGCATAAGGTTTTTTGGTCCTAAAATTCTACCTAATTGACCCATCTTTTTCATACAATCTGGTGTTGCAACGACAATATCTGCAACAAGATCTTTGTCTTTTTTAACCTGTTCAATTAAATCTTCAAACCCTACTGTATCTGCACCTGCATCTTTAGCAGCTTTTTCATCTTCACCATCTGCAAATGCGACAACGTTCATATTTTTTCCTATACCATGGGGAAGAGTTGATGAGCCTCTAACTCCTTGATCAGATTTAGAAGCATCAATTCCTAAATTTACACTGAGGTCAACGCTCTCATTAAATTTTACTTTTGGTGCACTTTTAAGTAATTCAATAGCTTCTTCGATATCATAATCTTTGATAACATCTATCTTTTCTTTAATAGTCTTTATTCTTTTTGATAATGCCATTATTCTTCTACCTCAATACCCATGCTTCTTGCAGTTCCTGCGATAATCTTTATTGAATTTTCTAGATTTGCTCCAGTCAAATCTCCTTCTTTTATTTTAACTATTTCTGCTAATTGGTCTTTTGTGACTTTTGCCACTTTATCAGTATGTGGTGTTGGGCTACCTTTTTGAATTCCAGCAGCTTTTTTAAGTAATGCAGCAGCAGGTGCTGATTTTATAACAAAATCAAATGATCTATCTTTATATACATTTATTACCACAGGCAACGCCATTCCCTTCTCTGAGTCTTTGGTCTTATCATTAAATTGCTTACAAAAATCTTGAATATTAAGTCCATGCTGGCCTAATGCCGGGCCAACAGGAGGAGCTGGGTTAGCAGCGCCTGCAGGTACTTGAAGTTTAACTTGAGTTATTAATTCTTTTGCTGCCATTATCCTTTCTCCACTTGTGTCAATGAAAGCTCAATTGGTGTTGGCTTACCAAAAACTAGAACTGATACTTTAAGCTTATTTTTTTCAAAATCAACTGTTTCTACAACACCGTTAAAGTCGTTGAATGGACCGTCAGTAATACGTACAACTTCACCAGGCTCAAACATTACTTTTGGTTTAGGTTTATCGACATCTTCTTGCATTGATTGGATTAAATTGTCAGCCTCAGATTGCTTTAACGGCACTGGTTTATCACTTGTACCGCCTATAAAGCCTAATACTTGGGGCGCATTTTTAACTAGATGCCATGTCTCATCATTCATATCCATTTTTATCATTACATATCCCGGAAAATATTTTCTTTCTGATCTTTTCTTTTTTCCTTCTTTAATTTCAAGAACTTCTTCTGTTGGAACTAGTATTTCTTCAAAAGACTTCTCTAGGCCACTTCTTCTAATTCTATCTTCAAGTGTTAATTTTACTTTATTCTCATAACCGGAAAATGCTTGTAATACATACCAATCCATTATGCAACTCCATATAAAGTACCGATTGCCCAGCCAAGGAGCATGTCAAATAACCACAATAGTATACCTACAATAATAACTACCACTATTACTCCAAGTGTTGTTTGAGTTGTCTCTTGTTTTGTAGGCCAAGTAACTTTTTTAAGCTCAACTTTCGAATCCGTAATATAGGAATATACTAATTTGCCAAAATCGCTTTGGTATCCTATAAAGCTTGACAATATAAGGATTGATATCATACCAAGTACTCTATAGAACAATCTTATATCACTAAAATAATAGAACAAAACCATGCCAGCTAGCAGCACAGCAATAGAAAGTATCAGATATGTGTTACTTGATTTTTGTTCTATGTTTGTTTCTGTCATGGCAATCCTTATGTTTAATTCGTCAGGCCAGGAGGGACTCGAACCCCCAACCTACGGTTTTGGAGACCGTCGCTCTACCAGTTGAGCTACTAGCCTATCATTCTTATAGTAATGATAGTGTTACTCGACTATTTTCGATACAACTCCAGCTCCAACTGTTTTGCCACCTTCACGTATTGCAAATTTTAGACCCGCTTCTAAAGCAATAGGTGTAATCAGTTCGACGTTCATTTTAACATTATCACCAGGCATGACCATTTCCACATCTTTAGGCAATTCTATAGCACCAGTTACGTCAGTAGTTCTGAAGTAAAACTGAGGTCTGTAGTTACCAAAGAATGGAGTATGTCTTCCACCTTCATCTTTTGATAAAACGTAAACTTCACATTCAAATTTTGTATGAGGTTTAATAGAGCCAGGTACACATAATACTTGACCTCTCTCAACTTCCTCACGCTTGGTACCTCTAAGTAGTACGCCGACGTTATCACCTGCAACGCCTTCATCTAGAAGTTTTCTAAACATTTCAACACCAGTACATGTAGTTTTTTGTGTGTCTTTGATTCCAACAATCTCAATTTCCTCACCTACATTTACTTTTCCTCTTTCGATACGGCCAGTTACAACTGTTCCTCTACCTGAGATTGAAAATACATCTTCTATAGGCATTAGGAATGTTTGATCAATTGGGCGCTCGGGAACAGGTATAAATTTATCCATTTCTTCAACTAGCTTTTCGATTGAAGGTACGCCTATTTCCGATGTATCTCCTTCGATAGCTTTTAGAGCTGAACCAGAGATTATAGGTACATCGTCACCCGGAAAGTCATATTTAGATAGAAGTTCTCTAATTTCCATCTCAACTAATTCTGTTAATTCTTTATCGTCTACTTGATCGGCTTTGTTCAAATATACAATTACGTGTGGTACTCCAACCTGTCTAGCAAGTAAGATATGTTCTCTTGTTTGTGGCATAGGTCCATCTGCTGCAGAGCAAACTAATATAGCTCCATCCATCTGAGCAGCACCTGTAATCATGTTTTTTACATAATCAGCATGTCCTGGACAATCAACGTGAGCATAATGTCTATCTGTAGACTCATACTCTACGTGAGCTGTGGCAATTGTGATCCCACGTTCTCTTTCTTCAGGAGCATTATCAATTTGGTCATAAGCTTTTGCCTCACCACCAAACTTCTCGCCCATCACTTTTGTGATAGCTGCAGTTAATGTTGTTTTACCATGATCTACGTGTCCAATTGTGCCAACGTTCACATGGGCCTTATTTCGTTCAAATTTTTCCTTAGCCATTTTCTAAATCCCGGGTTAGTTAACTTTCAAGTGGATGATATGATAAACCACTTTTATGCTCATTTACACTAAAATTTTAATGAAATCAACAAAAAAAGAGCCCATAACCGGATTTGAACCGGTGACCTCTTCCTTACCAAGGAAGTGCTCTGCCGACTGAGCTATATGGGCAATCTATCAGTCCCTGCGATGATATTAAAAAGAAGGCTTTTATACAACAAGATTGGTCTAGATTAACCCCCACTCGGAGCTAATTAACAAGGGATGAATTAATTAGCTCCTGCAAGTAGCTTTTCTGGAGGAAAAGTTGACTCCATGGTAAGTGCTAATTGTGAAAATTTAATTACTCGTCAATTAAACATTTGTTTAGAGGGTTTTTGAGCGGGTAGCGGGAATCGAACCCGCATCGTCAGCTTGGAAGGCTGAAGTTCTACCATTGTACCATACCCGCATCGGTTGAATTTGGAGGGGGCAGGATTCGAACCTGCGAAGGCAGGGCCAGCAGATTTACAGTCTGCCCTCGTTGACCGCTTGAGTACCCCTCCGAAAATCAACTTGTGTATATTAGCAAAGCATCAGACTTATAGCATTATTTTTTTTGCTAGTAAGGTCTTTCAGGTTTTTTAATAAACCAAAGATATAATATCCATGCAATACCTAGAGAGAAAATTACTTGGCTAGTTTTACCAAAGTCATTAGCATAGAAAATTAACGTCAAGACTACAGTGGCGAATAAAACAAAAAAAGCTTCTATTCTATTAGAAGTGATTTTCATGCCATATATTCTTGGCGGTGGACCCAAAGGCTTCATTTAGACTCCATTAATTTAATAATATTTGTATTTAATACATTTATATCATGAGTCTTGACTATATTATAGACTTCCTCAACACCAATCTGTCTATTTTTTGCAATATGAAAGAGCCCTGGTTTGTTTTTGAAGTCATGAATTATAGCTTTATTCGATAGGTAAAAATCTTCTTTTTTTATGACAAAAAAAGTATGTAGAAAACTTTTAATTCTGTTATTAGTATCCATTAATCATTTTGCCCAGATCATCCAAACTTTTTTGTTTTTTTCTGTCGAATCTCTCAAAAATCTTAAGATATTTATTGCAGCTTTTTTTTTGTGAATTGAGCTTTAATTTCATTAGTTGAGA
>JBJKYD010000016.1:0-64434 GCA_045561295.1 Gammaproteobacteria bacterium | reverse complement strand
AAAACTAGCTATAATCTTAGTGGGAGATAGAATGGACATTCATATATCTATAGTTAGCCACAAGAATAATAATGATGTGAGTAGATTACTTTTGCAGCTAAGTAAAAACATAACGCCTAAAAGGGTTACCATTACTGAAAATACTAGAGATAAACCAATTATAATACCAAATTCTCTAAAAGATTTTACTCAGATAATATATAATACAAAACCAAAGGGATTCGGAGAAAATCATAACAGCGCTCTTCTTTCAACAAAATGTAAATATATTGCTATAATCAATCCTGATGTAAGCATAGAAAATATCTCATTTAATAAACTTATAAATAGTATTTCTAAAGAAGTAAAGTTTGTGACACCAAGAGCCACTTGTCGTGATTCTAAATTGATTAATAATTTTCGGCCGTTTCCTTCAGTGTTCTCACCAATACGTAACCTATTTGTTAAGGATAACAATACATATAATGAGGAAGAGATTGTAGCAGATTGGATATCTGGGATGTTTATTGTAACTGAGTCAAAGGTGTTTAGACAACTTGATGGATTTGATGAAGGCTATTTTCTTTATTACGAGGATGTAGACTTATGCAGAAGATTAATGTCTTATAATTTTAAATGTAAAGTAATTAATACAGAAAAAGTTATACATGAAGGTGCACATCTAAGTAAAAAGAATATTAGGTATACGCTAATTCACATCAAAAGCATGTTTAGATATCATAAAAAATTCGGGATATAATGATAAAACAATTTAGTAATCTTTTTGTTAATACGCGTGTACTCATCTCTTTAATATCATTTACTATTATATTTTCATTTCTTGATAGATCACTATCAAATGTTTTTCTAGTGATTACTTTTATTATTTCAATCTTTTTGATTCGAAAGAATAACCTTCAAAACTCAAAACAGTTGAACAAGATCGCAATAGTTGCCTTGCTTTTCCCAATTTCCATCATCCTATTATTAATATATCTAATTCCTCTATTTCTTATTTTGATAATTTTTCAAGAATATTATTACTAATACCAATTATGTATTCTCTTATTGACGTAAACTTAAGTATCTCAAAAATAAAAAAAATAATTATATTCTGTAGTATGGCAGCTGTTACAAATTATGTATTATTTTCAGAATTTGATGCGGATCTAAGATACAAAGGAGCTTCATCGGTAGCAATCACTTACGGCAATATGTTAATGCTATTAGTAATTACATCTATATTTTTACTGATAAAACATAATTATAAAAATAAATATTTATATACTTTATTATTAATTTCTATATGTATTAATATATTTTTATGGTCAGAGACAGAGACTAGAGGATCTTTATTAGGATTAATGTTCTGTCTTACATTCATTTTATTCACATTGAAAAAAGGTATAAAAATATTATTTTTTCTTATCTTTATTTTAGCGTCTGTAGGGTTATCTAATGATACATTTATTGATAGATTCGATAATTTATACTCTTCCTTAATTGAACAGGATATTGGTAACAAAGATTCAACTAATACAAATGCTACAATTAATGAGAGAATTCTCTACTATAAATTTAGTTATTTGCAGATAACAGAGAACCCTTTGTTAGGAATAGGGCCACAAAATTTTCAAGTTTATCTTGAAAATTACATTGATAGTAAAAATTTAGATGTAACAGCCAGAGCACATGCTCATAATGAGTTTTTGGATATTGCAGTAAAGTACGGATTAATTCCTCTATTTTTTTTTATTATGTTTGTTTTTATCCAATTAAACTACTATATCAAAAACTTTAATATCTCCTCTTACTCTAGTATTGGAATAATTATCATAATCTCTAATTTATCAAATATGCTTACTCAGTCACAGTTTGCTCATCATCAGCCAACGATACTTTTTTTGTTATGTTTGTATGTTTGTAATTCAATGATAGCTAATGAGCTAAACAAAAAAAAATAACATGTAAATTTTTTTTATAGATACATTAGTTATTTAAAAAATAACAATTTTTATGTGGATTTCCTATATAAAAATGTATAATGATATATTATGAAATCGGATATCGAAATAGCTCAAGCTGCTAAGTTAGAAAAAATAAAAACGGTCGCATCTAAGCTTGATATTCCAGAAGAATCTCTTGAACCTTTTGGCCACTATAAAGCAAAAATATCTTTAGAATACCTTAACTCATTGGAATCAAAGCCAGACGGTAAGCTTATACTAGTTACTGCGATAAGCCCAACCCCAGCTGGAGAAGGCAAAACAACCACATCTGTTGGATTAGGTGATGCATTAAATCATATAGGGAAAAAAGCTTTAGTAACTATTAGAGAGCCTTCGCTCGGACCTGTATTCGGCATGAAAGGAGGCGCTGCTGGAGGCGGTATGGCACAAGTTATTCCTATGGAAGATATAAATCTTCATTTTACAGGTGATTTTAATGCTATCCAACTTGCGAATAACCTTTTAGCAGCAATGTTAGATAATCATATACATCATGGAAATAAATTAGGGATAGACGTAAGGAGAGTAGTTTGGAAAAGAGTTCTAGATATGAATGATCGGGCACTGAGAAGCACTGTTTGTTCTCTTGGATCAATAGGAAATGGTTTTCCACGACAAGATGGTTTTGATATTGTGGTAGCTTCTGAAATCATGGCAATTTTCTGTTTAGCTACATCAATTGCAGACCTAAAAGAAAGATTAGGTAAGATTGTTGTAGCCTACACAAGACAAAAAGCTCCGATTCTCGCAAAAGATATCAATGCACACGGAGCCATGACTGTTCTCTTAAAGGATGCTCTGAAGCCAAATCTCGTTCAAACTTTAGAGAACAATCCTGCGATGATTCACGGAGGGCCATTTGCTAATATCGCACATGGATGTAATTCAGTAATAGCAACAAAAGCATCGCTGAAGCTTGCTGACTACGTAGTTACCGAAGCAGGGTTTGGGGCGGATTTAGGTGCTGAAAAATTCCTGGATATAAAATGTCGTAAAGCAGGGATAAAACCCTCTGCAGTAGTTTTAGTGGCAACAATACGTGCGCTGAAATATCATGGTGGTTGTTCTCTGGATGAGTTAAATAAAGAAAGTACTGATTATTTATCTAAGGGCATTAGTAACTTAGAAAGACATGTGAATAATCTTAAGAATCATTATGGATTACCAGTTGTAGTAGGCATAAATGGATTTACATTTGATACTGATAAAGAAAAAGATTTATTAAAAATGAAATCATCTGAGCTTGACGTTCCTATTGTTTCATCTACGCACTGGGCTGATGGAGGAAAAGGAGCAGAAGAATTAGCAAGAAAAGTTGTTGCGACTATTGATACTGCAGAAAATAATTTCAAGTATCTTTATAATGATGATATGAAGCTGTGGGATAAGATGGAAACTATAGCAAAGAAAATATATGGAGCATCTTCAATAACCGCTCCAGCGAATGTTAGAAAACAAATTGAGGATCTTCAAGAGAATGGATACGGTAACTTTCCGGTATGTGTCGCTAAAACTCAGTACTCATTTTCTACCGACCCAACACTTAGAGGAGCACCGTCAAATCATGAGATACCAATTAGAGAAGTTAGGCTATCAGCGGGCGCTGAATTCATAGTAATGGTATGTGGAGATATAATGACAATGCCCGGATTACCAAAAGTTCCAGCTGCCGAGAGAATAGATATAGATGATGATGGAAACATCATCGGCCTATTTTGATATTTGTAATAAATATCATTGGAATATAAAGTAGGTGAGCATACTTGTCTTTGGAGGATCCGGCTTTATAGGTTCTCGATTCATTAAGTGTTGGTCTAAAAATAACTCTGAAGAAATAGTTAATATTGATAAATTATCATATGCTTCAGATCCATCGAATCTTGATTTTATAACTAACAATGGTAATTACACTTTCTATCATGAAGATATTAATAACAAAGATACTATTAGGGATATAATTAGTAAACATAAACCAAAAATTTTTATCAATTTTGCTGCAGAAACACATGTAGATAATTCGATACTATCATCATATGAATTTATTAGAACGAACGTACTGGGTGTTCAAGTTTTATTGGATATATTCAGAGAATACTATTTGAATTCTTCCGAAAATACTGATTTTAAATTTATACAAGTATCAACAGACGAGGTATATGGAGACTTATCTATAAATGAATCACCGTTTACTGAAGAAAGTAAATATACTCCAAAAAATCCCTACTCAGCAAGTAAAGCAGCTGGAGATCATTTAGTTTTTTCCTACATCAATACATACAATTTACCTCTTATAGTAACCAATTGTTCAAATAATTACGGACCAAATCAACATAAGGAAAAACTAATCCCTAAAACAATATATTCTGTGATAAATAATATCCCAATTCCTATATATGGTAATGGTAGCAATATAAGAGATTGGATCTATGTTGATGATCATTGTGAAGCTCTCATAAAGATAATTAATACCTCATTTAATTATACTCATTTCAATATAGGTGGAAATTGTGAATTAGAGAATATTTATCTAGTTAAAAAAATATGTACTATCTTGTCTGATAGATTAAGTAATAATACTAAACATGAAAAATTAATTGAATTTGTTGACGACAGGCCAGGGCATGATTATAGATATGCTATTGATAACTCTTTTATACTTAAGAATTTAAACTGGAAACCATCGAAATCTTTCGAAGAAAGGCTTTCTTACACAATAGACTTTTATTTAAATAAATATCTACAAAAATAATGGCCATAAAAATATTACTACTTGGCTCTACGGGAATTGTCGGAAGTGAAATTTCAAAAAATATTAGTAATATTTATAATGTAAGATCATATGGTCATAAAGACTTAGATATTACAGATTTTGATCTAATTGAAAATATAGTCCAAGAATTTAATCCTGATATTATAATAAATTGTGCAGCCTATACTCAGGTCGAAAAAGCTGAAAATAATAAAAGCCTTTGCTATGAGGTAAACTCTTATGCAGTTAAAAATTTATCTGAGCTATGTAATTCCTATAATATTCAGTTAATACATCTATCTACAGATTATATATTTGATGGTATGAAAAACGATCCTTATACGGAATCTGATTCAGGTGCACCTATAAATGTTTATGGTGAAAGCAAAAATATAGCAGATGAACATATTAAGAGTAGCGGGTGTAACTACATAATATTAAGGACTTCATGGGTATATGGACATGCTGGAAACAATTTTGTGAAAAGTATACTACAACGTTCTTTATCTAATGATAAATTGGAGATAGTTTGTGACCAATATGGGACACCAACATCATCTTACTTGATCGCTGACATTATTAAAAATCATTTAATACAATATTGCATTGAGAAAAAAAATGATTCATGTAAGGAGACATTTAATCTTTGTTCGACTGGCTATACATCTTGGTATAATTTTGCAGAATATATTATCGAG
Organism: Gammaproteobacteria bacterium; assembly: GCA_045561295.1. Classification (GTDB taxonomy): domain Bacteria; phylum Pseudomonadota; class Gammaproteobacteria; genus CACLCV01. The sequence continues at coordinate 58,999 of JBJKYD010000016.1, read as the reverse complement.
TATGCTTCTAATATTAATTCAATATATACTGTCGATCTTATATCAATTAAATCTGAAGATTATAAAACAATAGCTAAAAGACCAAGATATACTGCATTATCCAATCAAAAAATATGTTCATGTTTTGACATTAATATTCAAAACTGGGAACATTATCTTGAGTGCTTCTTAGACAGCTTTATAGATTAAAATAATATGAAAATAATGAAGACTATATTTAATGATGCATATCTTCTGGCACCAGATATTTTTCCAGACGATAGGGGATTCTTTTATGAAGCTTATAATTCAAAGAAATTTAACAATATTATTGGAGATAATATTCAATTTGTCCAAGACAATCATTCTTACACAAAGAAATCTGTATGCAGGGGTTTACATTACCAGAAAGAGCCATTTGAACAGGATAAATTAGTTAGAGTTTTAACTGGCGAGATTTATGATGTAATTGTTGACATAAGAAAAAGATCAAATACATTTGGTCAGTGGCATGGAGAGGTTTTATCGTCACAAAATAATAATCAACTTTGGATCCCAAAAGGGTTCGCTCATGGTTTTGTTGTTACAAGTAATGATGCAATAGTTTTGTATAAGACAACACAGTTTTATTCACCTAAAAACGAGGGGACAATTTTGTATAACGATCCTGATTTAAATATAGAATGGCCTATAAAAATTATAAACGTTTCAAACAAAGACTTAGAAGGTCTATATATAAAAGATATATTATAACTAATAATTTAATATGGATATTTTCTTAGATGCTTTAAATATATTTACACATCTTGATAATAAGTTCATTGATATTGTGCTTTTATCATTATATATATCGTTTCTAGCTACTATAATTGCATCTGTATTTTCAATCTATATTTCTTCTTTATTAACTATAAAAAATATTTTTGGTAAGAACTTTATCTTGTTGATTGTTAACTCTCTTATGAGTTTACCTCCAGTTGTTGTAGGTTTAATACTTTATATTGTTTTCTCTTTTTCGGGATTTATGGGATTTTTTGATATTTTATATACGCCAACAATTATGATTATTGCTCAGATAATTATAATCAGTCCTATAATTATCTCACTATCTTATAAAGCATTACAGAATAAATATATCGATCTGAATGAATACTTAACTTCTATACATACATCTGATCTCAAAAAAAAATATACAATTATATGTGAGTGCCGTTTTGATTTATTAATAATAATTGTTACCGGACTTGGTAGAGCTTTATCTGAAGTAGGTGCAGTCATCATCGTAGGTGGTAATATAGCTAACATGACCAGAGTGATGACTACAAGTATTGTTCTTGAAACATCAAGAGGGGAGCTTGCATTGGCTTTAAGTTTAGGAATAAGTCTAATCTTGTTAGCAATTATAATAAATATAGCAATCTATGTTATTAAAAACAGATATTTATGAATAAAATAATCTCTATAAAAAATCTTGATTATTATTATAACGATAAGATAATTATTAATAATATTTCTCTAGATATTTTTAAAGATAGAATAATAGCACTGCGTGGTCCGAATGGTGCTGGTAAGACAACATTACTGAAATTGATGTATGGTCTTCTGGAACCATCATCAGGAAACATAAAAAGAAACTATGATACAAATGTTTGTACTAGTATGATATTTCAAAATCCAAAATTTTTAGATAGAACAGTATACTTTAATTTAGAGCATGCTTTATTTTGTAAAAATATTCCAAAACATGCTAGAAGCAATATTATTAAAAGTCTATTTAAAAAATATTCATTAGAATATTTGTCTGATATGCATATTCGTCTTCTCTCAGGAGGAGAGTTACAATTAGTCTCATTATTAAGATCTTTAGTAATACAGCCAGATGTTATATTTTATGATGAACCTACAAATAATCTAGACACATATAACACTAGTCTTATTTTTGATATAATAAACAACTATATATCTGAGCGAAAACAAGTAATTTTAGTATCACATGACAGCAAATTTATTGATAAACTGAGTTGCTTGAGTGTCTATTTGGAGAATGGGAGTATAAGTAATGCGTAATCTTTTGATTTTTGCCTTTTGTCTAAGTAATTTCATTTATGTATCAGCAAATGACATAATTATTCAATCTACTACGTCTACACGTGATTCTGGATTATACGAATATTTATTACCTCAATATCCTGGATATAATGAATTAAATATTAAAGTTATTGCTGTTGGCACTGGACAAGCAATTATAAATGCAAAAAATTGTGATGGAGACTTACTAATAGTGCATGATATTAAACGTGAGCTTGAATTTATGAGAAAAGGATACGGTATTCAAAGACATTCGCTAATGTTTAATGATTTTGTAATTGTAGGTCCGTCTAAAGATCCTGCAAAAATAAACAATACTACTAATCCTGCTGATGCGTTTCTATTAATAGCAAAAAGTAAATCAAAATTTATATCACGTTCAGACTCAAGCGGAACGCATTCAGCGGAAATATTAATCTGGGATAAATCTAAAATTAATCCTGTTCCATATAGCGGGGAGTGGTATTTTGAATCTGGGCAAGGAATGGGGCCATCGCTAAATATTGCAATTGCTAAAAATGCATATATTTTTACCGACAGATCATCGTGGTTAAAATATAGGAATAAAAGAAATCACATTATACTTTACGAGGATAAAGACAAATTAAAAAATGAATATGGCATTATTCTTATAAACTACAACCGCTGTAAGAATATAAATAAATCATACGCTTATGATTTATATGAATGGCTTATATCTGATACTGCTAAAATGTACATAAATTCTTATATGATTGATGGTAGTCAAGTTTTCTACTCTAATTAATTACATAATATATATTATACGAACCTATATATTGATCTAGCATATAAAATCCATATAACCTATTCTACTTATATATGGATATAAATGATCGTATAAAGGATGTAGATCTCCATCTAGTACTAGGAAACCAGTTATTTCCTATATCAAATATAAATAAAATCAATCCCACGAAGATATTCATGAGAGAGGATTATGGCTTATGTACATATGAGAAGCATCATAAGCATAAGATCACCCTCTTCTTATCATCTATGCGTTCATACAAAGATTATTTAGATAAACATAATTACAATGTTCATTATGAATATCTAAATGTAGATAAATCAATTAGTTATATTGATTCATTAAAAGATTATATAAATAAAGAAAAAATTAAAACTATGAGCGTATGGACAATTGAAGATAAATGGTTTGAAAAAATAATAAACAAAATTTCAGATGAATTAAATGAACTAATAATACTCGATAGTCCTATGTTTCTTACAAATAGAGATGAATTCATATCAATGTGCCCTAAAACGTCAAAACCAACATATAAGATGACAAACTTTTATATCAATCAAAGAAAGAAATTAAATATATTGATGGATAATGGTAAGCCTGCTGGCGGTAAATGGACTTTCGATAGCGAAAATAGAAAGAAGATAAGCCATAAGGTGCTACCACCTCCAGTTAAAAAATTTAGACATACAAAACACACTAAAGATGTAAAAGATATAGTGTCTAAATATTTTGAAAATCATTATGGAAATATTGAAGAATTTAACTACCCTACTACACGTAAACAAGCTATTGAGAATTTAGACGATTTTATAGTAAACAAATTTAAGTCATTTGGTGATTACGAAGACTCAGTTGATCAAAGATCATATCTTTGGTTCCATTCAAACCTAAGCTCTTCTTTAAATCTAGGGCTAATAACACCCACTGATATAATCAATAAAATCAATGATTTAAAGGATATACCTATAAACTCTTATGAAGGTTTTTTGCGTCAAATTATAGGTTGGCGCGAATTCATGAGAGGTTTGTATCACTTGGAAAGTAAAAATATTGAGAGAGGCAATTTTTTTAATCACAAAAGAAGACTATGTGATTCCTGGTATACAGGAGAAACCGGCATAGATCCCTTGGATTACAGTATAAAAAGCACTATAAAATATGCATATTCGCATCATATTGAAAGGTTGATGATACAAGTTAACCTTATGAATTTATGTGAAATAGAGCCAAAGAGTGCTTATAAATGGTTTATGGAGCTGTATATAGACTCTTCAGATTGGGTTATGACACCAAATGTATATAGTATGGGTCTTTTTGCTGACGGTGGGATAATGGCCACTAAACCTTATATATGCGGTTCGAATTATATATTAAAAATGATGGACTTTAAAAAAGGAGAATGGTGTGATATTTTTGATGGCCTTTATTGGAGGTTCATAGATAAGAACCGCAAATTTTTTAAAACTAACCCAAGATTGAACATGATGGTAAGTTTATTTGATAAAATGAAGAAAGAAAGAAAAGAAATTATCTTAACCAGAGCAAATCAATTTTTAAGAGATAATACGAGATGATCAAGGTTTTGTTTAATGACAGTTGTTCAATATGCTCCAAGGAGATAAATCATTATAAATCGATAGATAATGACATAAATTGGATAGATATCAATGATTTAGAAATTTCTACTAAATTATCTGGAAAGAGCCATAAGGATCTTCTTAGACGATTACATGTTGTTAAAGATAATGAGGTTTACTCTGGTGTAAAGGCATTCGTTATTATGTGGAGAAATATTCCTAAGTACAAATGGATTGGTAATTTAGTCGCATTGCCAGGAGTCTATCAGATCAGTGTAATATTTTATGAAGTCATAGCACTACTTCTATTTTATAAAAATAGACATCAGTTAAATGAAAAAAAGTAGCCTTCCGAAAAAAATATGTCCTATCTGTAAATTACCATTCTCGTGGAGGAAAAAGTGGGAGCGAGATTGGCAGAGCGTAATATATTGTTCAGAGAAATGTCGTAGAGCTGCAAAAAAGGTACGAGATAATATCAGCTGACGATACTAGTGGTTTGTAGCTTATTTTTTTCGATATTCCCATGGTTCTAGAGGATTTTTTGTACTCCAAAGGCCATTATTATTTGTTTTAGCGTAATCCTCAAGATTTATAAGATATCGGTTGTTTCTGTATCTCTTATATACCCATGCATTTCCGCTTTTTATAAGTTTTGCATTTACAAATATGGACCCTTTATCATCATGTATGTAAACTTCTCCGATTATTCTGTTGTACCTATCTTTTCTATATGTATCAATCTGTACCTTTTTATCTAGAACTAAATTTGTTAAATAATTTTTACTTCGTACTCCAAATGTCTGCCTTAACTCGGGTGCGTCGATATAACTTAGTCTTATTTTTACATGTTTATTCTCAGTTTTGACCCAAATTGTATCCCCGTCAATTACTTTAATGACCTTAGCATCAAATTGACCAGAAAAGGCAGAGCCTGTAATAATTAGACTAAAAAGAATTATAAATTTTCTAAGAAACATTTTATTTCTCTTGAGAATGTTTCAATATCAACAAGAAATGAATCATGCCCTTGTAAACAGTCTAAACTTTTATAAGCAACTTTTGTTGTACCACTGGCTAGATATTCAGCAATTTCTTTTTGTTGGCTTACCGGGAATAAAGTATCAGATTCTACTCCAAGAACAAGTGCATTGCTTAATCCCGTCTGCCCTAGTATTTCATTTGGCGAAGAACCATAATCAACTAAATCAAACCAATCAATAGATCTAGATAGATATAAGTAAGAATTTGCATCGAAAACATTTTGGAATTTTATTGCTAAATGTTCTAGGTAGGATTCTATTTCAAATTCAAAACCTGTATTTTCAATGCCAAAAGTATTTTGTGTTATTTCTGTTTTAGCAGATTTTTTTCTACCAAAGCGTTGCGCCCATTCATCAGCCGATCGATAAGAAAGCATACCAAGTTTACGCGCAATACGTACACCATTAAGAGGTGGTTTATCATATGAATAGTAACCATTGTTCCATAATGGATCTTTTCTAATTACTTCCCTTTGTAACGATCGAATTGCTATAGAATATGGTAATGACTGTCTTGCAGTTGAAATAGCAATAAAGTTTCTAACAAAATTATTATTTTGTATTATTAATGCAAGGCTGTGCATACCACCCATAGATGGGCCTACTAAAGTATGAATAGATTTAATTTCTAGCTTGTCAAATAATAATTTTGATGCCGTAGCCATATCATCAATCGTTAATTCAGGGAAAGTTAATCTATAGGGCTCTCCTGTTATTTCATTTATTGATGCAGGGCCTGTAGATCCAAAACAACTTCCTAGGGAGTTTATACATATTACATAATATTTGTTCGTATCAAATGCTTTACCTTTACCAACCATACCTTCCCACCAGCCAGTTTCAGGGTTAGTAACGCTTGAAGCAACATGTGAACTGGCACTTAGACCCGTTAAGATAACTATAATGTTATCTTTTTCTTTTGATAACTCACCCCATGTTTCATAAGCTAGAACAGGATTTTTTAGATAACCTCCTCTTTTTAGGTGTAACGAATCAGTTAAAGTAATCTTTTGAAAACCCGGGTTAGTTTTTTCAAATAAACTAACGACTTTTTTATCAGATTTTTGCATAACTGGATATTATTATGATTAGCTTGCTAATTCAATTGATAAGTTATTGAGTAGATATTTAGGGTTTATATTCATCAAGATATTCTTTTTAATATTTGGAATTATTTCATAAATGTTTGAAAGCTTTTTTATGTGCCCTTTAGATTCTATAGTTTTGAGGTCAGTAGAAATATATTTCTTCAATATATATATAATATACATATTAATTATCTCTATTATTAATTTAATGCCTAATTTATTCCAAATTATAGACACATCAACAGGATCATATGATTTATCTAGGAGCCCGTTAATCTGATCAACTGTTTCATTAAGTGATGTAGATATGTCATAAATATTGTCATTATCTTTTAAAAAAGAATGTCTTGTAAAGAAAAACTCTTCAAAGCTATTAGAGTTGTCATCAATATATGAATCAATATTAATATGCAAACATCTACTTTTAATTGTTTCATGTACATCCCTAACAGAGTTACAAATAAGAATGAATGAACAATTTGAAGAAACTTCTTCAAGTGTTTTCAGTAAAGCTGATGATGCTTCTATATTCATCTTTGAAACGTCATTTAAAATAACAATTTTTTTATCTTTATGTGCTGATAACTGCGTGAATGATATGACGTCTCTGATTTGATTAATTGTTATTTCCGTTCCAATTTTATTCGAGTCTATATTGTTAATTAAACCATAATTATTAAGAACTAAGTCTTTGTTTGAAACCGAATTAACTGTTTTACCAGTTTTATCGATTATCGGTAAAGATACATATTTTATATCTGGATTATTCTCTAATTGATCTTTTTTGATATTCATCTCGCTACAAATTTTTTTCGTTACTAATAAATATCTATTATTTAGGTCTGTTGATGTAACTAAATAGTTACTTGGTTTATTACTCAATATTAATTGATCTATCATTTTTTCTTGAATATCTTATCTAATGATTTAATTAAATTATCTTTAGTTATATCTTTATCTTCAGAAGTATCAATCTTTGTTATATTTTTCATACCATTAAAAACTAATTCATAGGCGTTTGATAGATCTTCCAGGTAACTAAGTCCTCTACTTTCAAATTTATCTGTTACAGATCGTTTTGAAATTCTTTTAAAGCTTTCTTTAGGAGTTGTGTATAGATAAATTATATGATCAATCATTTTAGAATATATAGCATCAAATATTTCATGAATAGCTTTAACATAAGAATTATTTCCAACTATACCCTGATATACTAGCGTTGAATAATGATATCTATCACAAACAACTGTTTTGCCAGCATCCAAGGCAGGTAATATAATTTTCTTATAGTTTTCATACCTTGAGGCATAAAAAAGCAATGAATCTGTAAGTTCTTCAGTATTATTATCATCATTCAAAATTATGTCTCGAATTGATTCTCCAAAGCTTGTGCCGCCTGGTTCACGTGTAAGAATATAATCTATCTTGTTATTAATGAGATAACGCTCAATTATCTTTATCTGAGATGACTTACCTACTCCTTCACTACCCTCTACTACTATAAATTTATTACTCATATATATATTTATGTAATAAATCTTCTAAAGATTCAATATGATTTAATGATTGTTTATCAATCTGACTGACAAACTCTATACCGGAAATTGAATTACATATAAAAGAACCGTGATATTTTGCAATATCATTTTTTTTAATACTTCTCTCAAAGACAGATATATTTTTCTTTATAAGAGTTTTAATAATTTGTTGTTTTAGAATACCATCTACACCATTATTTTTTAAATTTGGAGTATGAAAAATAAATTTATTATTATTAAATTTATAAAAGAATATATTTGAAGATATACATTCAACAATATGATTTTTTCTATCAACCAGAATATAATTATCAAATATCTTTTTGGGTTTGAAAGTTATACCTAATATTTGTTCTAACCTATTCATATGTTTTATTTTCGAAAGATAGCTATTATCACTCAAGCAGTATTGTGAATAACCAAGTGAAATAGCTTTTTTACATTTTGGAAGCGCGTTTATTTTTTTGATTATATAAAGCTGAGGAATGATATCTTTATCATAACCATATCCATGATTAGACAAACCTCTTGTATATATAATTTTTATTATACATTCTCTGGTTTTACCTATAGATTTTTTTATAGAGCTGTTTAATAGCTGTTTGCTCGGAGAAGAAATTTTTAATACTTTACAGCCTTTTATCAATCTATTTATATGATCTGACTGATAAAGACATTTATTATTTTTTACACGAATTGTCTCAAAAATACCATCGCCATAATTAAAACCTCTATCTTTTACAGACACAGATGTTTTATTAATATGTACTTGAATTTTCAAGTTAGGAATTAATCTTTAAATTTCGAAAAAATTAAAGATCCATTTGTCCCGCCAAACCCAAATGAGTTAGACAGAGCATAGTTTATATCACAATCTACAGCTGATTCATGATTGACATTTAAATCACACTCTGCGTCCAAATTTGACACGTTTATAGTTTGATGGACTTTACTATTTAATATAGAGAGTATACAAACAATTGCTTCAACTCCTCCTGCTGCGCCAAGTAAGTGGCCTATCATTGATTTTGATGAATTTATAATCAAGCTCTTTGAGTGATCATTAAATGTCTTTTTAACAGCTTTAAGTTCAAGAATATCGCCTGCTGGCGTTGATGTTCCGTGTGCATTAATATAATCAATTTTAGATGGATCTAGTTCCGCATCTTTTAAGGCTAAGGTCATGCAGCGAGATGCTCCTTCACCTGTTTCTGATGGTAATGTCATATGATATGCATCTGCGCTCATACCATATCCATTAATTTCAGCATAGATTGTAGCTCCTCTTTTTTTTGCATGCTCCAATTCTTCTAACACTAGTACACCTGCACCATCTCCTAGTACAAAACCATCTCTATCGGTGTCCCATGGTCTACTGGCAGTCTCTGGGGAATCATTTCTAGTTGAAAGAGCTCTAGCAGCAGCAAATCCACCAATTCCAAGATCTGATGTTGCCATTTCTGCTCCTCCACATATCATCATATCTGCATGGGAATATTGTATTTGCCTGAAGCCTTCGCCTATATTGTGTGTACCTGTAGTACATGCAGTTACGATAGATAAATTTGGACCTTTAAATCCATATTTGATAGATAAATTTCCTGAAATCATATTAATTATGCTTGCGGGGACAAAAAATGGAGATATTCTCCTTGAACCGCTTTTTTGGAAAGTATCTCTAGTTGATTCAATATTAGGCAGACCGCCTATGCCAGAACCTATTGATACGCCTATTCTATTATAATCTAGTTGTGATTCTAATAATTTAGAATCATCGACAGCATCTATACCTGCAGCCATCCCATACTGCATGAATAAATCCATTTTCTTAAGTTCTTTTCTATCGAAGTATTTCTCTGAGTCATAATCTTTAACTGATGCTGAAAATTTTACTGGAAGTTTTTCAATATCCAGAAAATCAATTGTTTGTGCTCCAGATTTACCATCTAACAAGGCATTCCAAAATTTATCCTTAGTACATCCTAAAGGCGTGAGACATCCGATGCCTGTGACTACTACGCGTCTTTTAGTCATTATTATTGATTTGAGTTAACGTAATCTATAGCTTCTTGAACAGAGGTAATTTTTTCAGCGTCTTCATCAGGAATTTCAGTTTCAAATTCTTCTTCTAATGCCATTACTAATTCTACAGTGTCAAGAGAATCTGCACCTAAATCATCTATGAATTTTGATTCATTTTTGACTTCATCTGCTTTTACACCTAATTGAGTAACAATTATATTTTTTACTCTTTCTTCTACACTACTCATTATTGATTTCTCCTACCCGAAATTGAATTGGTTATATTAAAATTATATGTATTTTTACATATATAAGCCGCCATTTACATTAATATTTTCACCCGTTATATATGATGAATCATCTGATAATAAGAAGGCTACTACTGATGAAACTTCATCAGGAGATGCTATTCTTCCGAGCGGGATATTTTTTGTTAAAGCTTCAATCTGTTCTTCTGATAACGCTCTAGTCATGTCAGTATCAATAAACCCAGGTGAAATAGCGTTAACATTTATATTTCTCGATGATACCTCTCTTGCTAGAGACTTTGTAAAGCCTAAAAGTCCTGACTTAGTAGCAGAATAATTTGATTGCCCTGCATTACCCATAATACCCACTATCGATCCAATGTTAACTATTCGGCCTGTTCTTTCTTTCATCATATCTTTAATTACTGATTTTGTGACTCGATATAATGATGTTAGATTTGTCTCTATTACTGTATTCCATTGCTCATCGGACATTCGCATTAATAAGTTATCATTTGTAATTCCAGCATTATTAACTAATCCGTATATTGTGCCATAATCTTCTTTAATTTTACTTACAGAGGAGTTAATAGACTCTTGATTCGTAACGTCCATGACGATCCCTTTACCATTGGAATCTTTTAAAGCTTCTGTAATCATATCGGCACCATCCTTACTTCTAGAGGTCCCAATAACTGTGTACCCATATGTTGCTATTTTTTTAAGTATGTTATGCCCTATCCCTCTATTAGCACCTGTAATTAATATTATCTTATCTTTCATACTTTAATAGTATAATGCTTCAGCTAACATTTTGATATCTTCAATCGACTTAGTTGGATATACATTGATTGATTTATCAAATCGCTTAACCAAACCAGACAATACGCTACCTGGGCCAACTTCAATTATGTTAGATATATTGTTTGCTTTAAACTTCTCAAGAGTTTCAATCCATCTTACAGGTGAACAAACTTGATTTGAAAGAACTCGGTTTAGATGTTCACCATCTTGGCCAACAGATAAATCATAATTATGTACGATATCAAAATCATTTTGATTAAAACTTAATTTACTAAGTACATTACTTAATTCATCAGCAACGGGCTTTAACAAACTTGTATGAGCAGCCAGTGATACCGGTAATTTTTTTACTATTTTAGCTCCGGCACTTTTCAGTACAGGTATAATAGCGTCAACTGCTGATGAATGCCCTGCGATTACCGTTTGCCCTGGACAATTAAAATTAACTGCTTCAATAATATTATTTTCTTTTGTTTCTTGTTTACAGACTTTATCAACTGAGTCACCCTCAATACCTATCACAGCTGCCATTGCTCCATCAATGTGTTCCATTGCGTTAGACATAAGTTCTGCACGTTTTTTTACAAGCAACAAACCCTCTTTATAGGTGAGAGCTCCATTTGCAACTAAAGCAGTATATTCACCAAGGCTATGACCAGCTCCCAAAGATACATTTAAAGTTACTTTGTTTATTAAAGTTTTCCAGATAGCATAAGATACAGCTAACACAAGGGGTTGTGTGTATAAGGTATTGTTTATCTTATCTTCATCGGCTATTATCGATGCAATATCGTAGCCTAATATATCTGAGCCTTCACTAATAATATTTTTAAATACATCTATTTCTTCAAAACTATCTAGCATAGATTTATTTTGCGAACCTTGTCCTGGAAATACAACGGCAATTTTCATTAAACACTTTCCATGAAGTCTTTGTATGTGTACAGCCCTGGTTTCTGATTTGCAATCCATTGAGATGTCTCTAAAGCTCCTTTTGCAAATATTGATCTATTAAATGCATTGTGAAAGATTATAATTTCATCATCATCTGACTTAAATATAGTTTTATGGACCCCAATTTCACCCTCTTCCCTATAAGCTTTGATATCTATACTACTAGCTTCAATTCCTCGAGCATTTGCTATAACATCTGCAATTTTTAGCGCAGTACCAGAGGGTGAATCAATTTTATTTTTATGATGTGTCTCTTCAATAGATACTTCATAGTTTGTTAATAACTTAGATAAGTCAGAAATCGATTGAAGTGATGCATTTACACCTAAACTCATATTAGGAGCGAGCAGCAATGGTATTTTTTTGCTAGCAGCAATTAAATATTCTTTTTGTTCGTTACTAAAACCTGTTGTACCAATCGTAATAGGTTTTGAGATTTCTTCGCATATTTTAACTGCTTTTATAGATGGCTCTGGAAGTGAAAAGTCGATGACCACATCAAATGAATTTGAGAATTTGGATAAATCATCAGTTAGTGAAATTTCATGCTGCAGATCTATTTTGTCTTTTTGATCACAACCGACAGTCACTTCAAATTTTTCTTTGTCTTTTATAGATAAGTTATAAATAGTTTGTCCCATTCTTCCAAAGAATCCATTTATAGCTATTTTACTTACATTCATTTATCAAAAAATTCCTTAATACCATCTAACCACGACTTTTCATTTGGTCTATGCTTAGATTTACTTTTTGAAAAAGATTTATCAAGTTGATTTAATAATTCTTTTTGTTCCTTTGTTAAATTAACTGGAGTCTCAATATTTACCTTACAGTATAAATCACCTTTATACGACGACCTTACTGATTTAACTCCCTTATTTTTAACCCTGAATGCTCGACCACTTTGAGTGCCAGCTGGAACTGTTAATTCAACTTTACCTTCAAGTGTTGGTAATATTATTTTATCCCCCAATGTTGCAGAAGTGAAACTAATTGGCACTTCACACAATAAGTCATCTCCGTCTCTTTGAAAAAATTTGTGCGGCTTAACTTTTACAGAAACATATAAATCACCCGCAATCCCATTATTAGGACCTGCTTCACCTTCTCCAGATAATCTTATTTGATCCCCAGTATCCACTCCAGCTGGTATTTTAACAGCAAGTTTCTTAGTTTCTTGCCTAAAGCCTGTTCCTTGACAGTCTGGACAATGTTCCTCTATTACTGTGCCTCTTCCTTTGCAGACAGGACATGTTTGTTGAACGGAGAAAAATCCTTGGCTTACACGAACTTGACCTTGGCCATTACAATGGCTACAAGTTTTCATCGCAGTACCATTTTTAGCACCAGTGCCATTGCATGATTTACAGTTAATTCTCCGAGGTACACTCATTTTTACCTCTTTACCTTTAATGGCATCTTCAAGTGACACTTCTATACGATATTCTAAATCAGAACCTCTTCTAGGTTGATTTTGTGATCTTGAGCCACCTCCGAATATGTCTCCAAATACATCACCAAAAATGTCATTAAAGGAGCCACCTTGAAAACCGCCGTTTTGTCCAAATCTTTGATCTAGTCCATCATGACCGAATTGATCATAAGCTTGTCTTTTATTTTGATCAGATAAAACTTCGTATGCTTCTGACACTTCTTTAAACTTTTTCTCAGCAGCGTCTTTATCGCCCTGATTTCTATCAGGATGATATTTCATAGCTAGTTTTTTATATGCTTTTTTTAGTTCCTGCTCGGAGGCATTACGAGAGACCCCGAGCAACGAGTAGTAATCGGCCTTAGCCATTATTTAGAATTTTCTTTTGGTTCGTCTTTATTATCTACAACCTCTTCAAATTCTGCATCCACCGCATCTTTAGATGCTCCAGACGCGCCACTATTAGTATCAGCATCCGCTTGTCCGCCTGCTCCTTGAGCTTGAGCCTGTTCTTGGTAAGCTTGTTGCGCAATCTTTCCTGCAACCTCGGTTAGCTTCATTGTTAGATCCTTGATTTTTTCACCATCATCAGATTTAACCGCCTCTTTCAATGCATCAATTGCTTTATTTGTAGCCTCTACATCAGCCTTATCAGCTTTATCTCCCAGATCTTTTATTGCTTTTTCAGAACCGTTAATCATTGCTTCAGCTTGATTTTTAGCATCTACTAACTCCTTAACTTTTTTATCCTCTTCAGCATGTTTTTCAGCATCTTGGACCATGTTATTAATCTCTTCTTCACTTAAACCGCTTGAAGCTTTAATAACAATAGATTGCTCTTTATTAGTGGCTTGATCTTTTGCAGATACATTTAATATTCCATTTGCATCAATATCAAAAGTTACTTCAATTTGAGGTGTACCTCTTGGTGCAGGTGGAATGTCTGATAGATCAAACTTTCCAAGTGATTTGTTACCAGATGCAACCTCTCTTTCACCTTGAAGAACATGAACTGTAACGGCAGGTTGATTGTCCTCTGCAGTTGAAAACACCTGAGATTTCTTTGTAGGTATAGTTGTGTTTTTATCTATTAGAGGGGTCCTTACTCCACCCATTGTTTCTATTCCTAATGTCAATGGGGTGACATCAAGTAACAACACATCTTTAACTTCTCCGCCCAATACACCAGCTTGTATCGCTGCGCCCATGGCAACAGCCTCATCAGGGTTAACATCTTTTTTAGGTTCTTTATTAAAGAAATCTTTTACAACTTCTTGAACCTTAGGCATACGTGTTTGACCACCAACAAGTATTACTTCTCCGATGTCACTCACAGAGATACCTGCATCTTTAAGTGCAATTTTGCAAGGCTCTAAAGTTTTTTGTACTAAATCATCAACTAAAGATTCGAGTTTAGCTCTACTAAGTTTTAGATTCATATGTTTAGGTCCAGAAGCGTCTGCGGTTACGTATGGTAGATTAATATCTGTTTGTGAGCTTGAAGAAAGCTCTATCTTTGCTTTTTCTGCAGCTTCTTTCAATCTCTGAATAGCTAGAGGGTCTTGTTTAAGATCTATACCTTGATCTTTTTTAAACTCATCTACTAAATAATCTATAAGTCTAAGATCAAAATCTTCTCCACCTAGGAAAGTGTCTCCACTAGTAGAAAGAACTTCAAATTGTTGTTCACCATCAATTTTCGTCATTTCAATTATAGAGACATCAAATGTACCTCCACCTAAATCGTAAACGACAACCTTTTTTTCATTTGTATTTTTATCCAAGCCATAAGCTAGTGCTGCAGCTGTGGGTTCATTTATAATTCTTTTAACATCAAGACCAGCAATTTTACCTGCGTCTTTAGTAGCTTGTCTTTGGGAATCATTGAAATATGCAGGAACAGTTATTACTGCTTCTTTAACTTCTGATCCAAGGTAGTCTTCAGCTGTTTGCTTCATTTTCATGAGTATTTTTGCTGAAATTTCTGGGGGTGCAATTTTTTTACCGTTTGCTTCAACCCATGCATCGCCATTTGTATTTTTAACAATAGAGTATGGGACTAGATTAATATCTTTTTGAACTGCATCTTCATCAAATTTTCTCCCGATGAGCCTTTTTATGGCGTATAGAGTATTTGAAGGATTGGTAACAGCTTGTCTCTTTGCAGATTGCCCAACAAGAGTCTCGTTATCATCTGTAAAAGCTACATATGATGGTGTTGTTCTGTCACCTTCACTGTTCTCAATTACTTTAGTTTTATCTCCATCAATGATGGAAACGCATGAATTAGTTGTTCCTAAATCTATACCAATAATCGCCACTTGTTATCTCCGTGTTATTAATTACAAGGGTAATATATGTACTAAAAGGTATTTTTCAAGTAATTAATTTTTTATAACTACTACAAGTGCGGGCTTGATAACACGATCTACGAGTTTGTATCCTTTTTGAAGAACTTCATCTACGAAATTATTCTCTTTTTTATCATCTTTTATGGTCTTAATAGCCTGATGTAAATTAGGATCAAATTTCTCATTAATAGGATTAATTACTTCTAGAGAATTCTTTTCTAATAGTGAGTCAAACATGTTTTTCAAAAGCTTATTTCCTTCCATAAGCTTGTCAGTTGTGGTCTTTTCCTGTCCTTGAGATATAGCAATATCTAAGGATTCATAAATAGGTATTAAATCAAGGAAAATTCCCTCAGTGCTAAACTTATAAGCATTATTGATTTCTTTTTCAGATCTTTTTTTAATATTTTCAACTTCAGCCTTTGCTCTTAACAATGCGTCATAGGTTTCGTTGTATTTCTCTTCGATTGTTTGTTCCTGATCTTGCTCTTCTGTATCAATGTTTTTTGAAATATCATCAAGTTTTGATTCTTCGATATTGTTGTTATCTAAGCTATCATCCTTATCAATCATATTATCCTCTTATTTTTTCGAAAATATTTTAGCAGTAAAATCTACAATCTCAACTATTCTCTGATAATTCATTCTTTTTGGGCCAATCACACCCAGTACCCCTACTGTTTTATTATCTTTTTTGTACGGGGCAGAAATTACACTGCAATCTGCTAAAAGCTCACTTCCAGACTCATTTCCAATATAAATTTGAATATTTTCATTAGAGATACAATTTGTCAATATCTCTTTAAGAGTTTGTTTTTTCTCGAAAAGTTCAACAAGATTTTTTACTTTTTCAATATCATAAAAATCTTGTGAATCCACGAGTTTCCTTTGACCTGTGATATAAAAATCATCTACATCAGGGTATATGAAGTTATTAAGGACCTTTAGTGCGGTATCTATCTCTCCTCTTATTGTCTCTAGACTCTTAGTAAGAATCTGAGGGATATTTTTCAACTCAATGCCAGCAAAGTTTTCATTTAGATACTTTACGCAAGAATCTAACTTTTTAGAGTTAATGTTATCAATATCAATAATTTTATTATCTATTTGATTGTTATCCATTATAACAACGGCTAGAGCTCTGGTTGAAGAAAGCTTGTGAATATCAAGTTTAAGAAATATCTTCTTATCATTGTCTAGCGAGCCGATAACAGCAGCAAAATCAGATATTTCAGATATAAATTCGCTGGTCGAAGAAATGATATTATTTTTACTTGCATCCGAATTGATTAGGTTTTTAATAGCTGCTTGTTCCTCAATAGATAATGGTTTTCTTCGTAGATTATTATCAATATAATGTCTGTATCCTTTTACAGTAGGTATTCTCCCAGATGAGGTATGAGTAGCTTCAATAAGCCCCTTACTTTCTAAATTATTAAGGTCTTTTCTAATAGTAGCTGCGCTACATTTAAGTTTAGATTTGACTAATATTTTTTCCGAACTAATAGCTTCTCCTGTAGATATATACTCATCTACAAGATTTTTTATTAATATTTTCTCTCTTTCTGTCAACATGAATAACTATTCACTATAATACCATTAATGATTAAAAGACGAGATACATATAATGTTGATGTTGGCGGTGTAGTTATTGGGTCTTCAAATCCTATTCGTATTCAATCTATGACTAATACGCCTACAGAAGATGCCTCCGCAACAGTAGATCAGATAAAGTCACTATTCGATGCTGGGTCTGAACTAGTAAGAGTGACTGTAAATAATGAAAAAAGTGCTGAAAATATAATAAATATCAGAAACTTACTAATTAAATCTAATTATAATCTACCTATCATTGGAGATTTTCACTATAACGCTCACATACTTCTATCTGATTATCCTGAAGCTGCTAATGTCTTGGATAAATATAGACTGAATCCTGGAAATATTGGAACGTCTAGTAAATATGATGACAATTTTGCAAAAATTATAGAAATTGCCATCAAAAATGACAAACCTATACGTATAGGCGGTAATTGGGGCAGCTTAAGTAAACAATATCTTGAGAATACTATTATTGAAGGTCAAAAAGCGGATGATTATGAACATATCATTAAAAAAGGTTTGATAGATTCTGTTCTTAAATCTGCAAGTTATGCTGAAAAACTAGGGTTATCGTCTGACAAGATTATTTTGTCATGTAAGGTGTCATCTGTGCCTCAACTTATAGATGTTTACACTGAGATAGCTTCAAAATGTAAATATCCACTTCATTTAGGCTTAACTGAAGCCGGGATGGGTGATGAAGCCGTTGTCTCATCGGTTGCAGCATTATCTATTTTACTTAATCAGGGTATTGGGGATACGATCAGGGTTTCTCTTACTCCTGATAAGATGGGCGTAAGGACTAAAGAAGTTGAAGTTTGTAGAAATATTCTATCTAGCCTTAAGCTTCAACAATATAAACCTAAGGTAATCTCTTGCCCAGGCTGCGGAAGAACGTCTAGTAACTATTTTATAGATTTGACGAAAGATATAAATAATCATATAAATAACAGTATGATAGAGTGGAAATCTAAATATATTGGTGTTGAGGAAATAAATATTGCAGTTATGGGCTGCATAGTAAACGGTCCAGGTGAATCAAAGCATGCAAACATAGGCATAAGTCTGCCAGGAACGAATGAATCCCCTAGCGCACCTGTTTTTGTTGATGGCGAAAAAGTAACAACACTAAAAGGTGATAGCATCAAGGATGAATTCATAGCCTTAATCGAAGAATATATAGCTAAAAATTACAAGAAAGTTAGCTAGGCTTAATTGTTACAACTGTGCGATTTGGATCTGTAATCCATTCACTCCAAGACCCCACATACAGTTTCGCATTTTTTATACCTGCAATCTCAAGTGCTAAAATATTATGACACGCTGTAATACCAGATCCGCACATTGATATAATCTCTTTTTCTTTCAGATCGTGAGCGATCTTATTAAAGGTATGTATGAGCTCTTCTTTATCTTTAAATTTAGCTGTTCTATCTAGGTTTGTTCCCAAGGGGTGAGAAATTGCTCCAGGAACGTGTCCAGCAATAGGATCTACAGGGTCGCTTATACCCTCGTATCTTTCTTTCGATCTTGCATCAAGTAATATTGTATTTAAAACATGTTGTGCATTTTCAACATCTCTCAATGTTGCAATCATTTCGTTGTTTATCTTAGGTTCGAAATATGATTTTTCAAATAAAGTAGGAGATGTAACAAGTCTATTTCCGTTTTTTACCCATGAATTTAAACCTCCATCCAAAACTGCGACATTTTCATGCCCTAGCCATTTTAACATCCACCACATGCGTCCAGCAAAGGCTCCTCCGGCATCATCATAAATAACAGCTTGTTTATTATTATCCATACCCCAGTGTGATAACTTGTCACAAAATGTCTCAACATTGGGTAATGGATGACGACCAGTACCTGGCTGTTTTTCACTCGCTAAATCAGTGTCGACATCTACGAAAATAGAATTTGGAATATGACCCTCGGTATAAGAATCAATTCCATAACCTCTATCCTTAATATCACAGCGTGAATCAAAAATAATAAAGTCTTTATTATCTATATTATTTTTTAGATCTTCTTCAGATATTATTGTTTTATATGGCATTTATAGAAGCATTCCAAGGATAATAATTCCTATAACGAGAGTGAGCACATTCATCATTACACTGATTAAATGATACCTTTTGAACGCTTGTTCATTATTTGTGTCTCTTGCTTTATTTATAATTGGTATAGACATTCTTCCAAGGATAGTTAAAACAGTCATCGATATGATCGAGTATAACAAATGACTGTGTACTGGATTAAATAATAAATAAATTATGGATACGATGCCGAGAACAATACCAAAAATATAATATTTAGGAAAAAATGCTCTCAAAAAGACTCCTGCTTCTCTCTCATCTAGCGATTTGAATACAGTAGGGGCAACTACTGCAGAAAAGAAAATTATAGTTCCGCTCCATATAGAAATAATAATTATAATTGGATTTATACCCATATATGACCTCCGATGTCTGTTGTATATATTCTCATAAGTTGCAAACAATTAAAATGTAAGTTGATAGTGAAAACACGCCTGGAAGGATTCGAACCTCCGACCGATGGTTTAGAAAACCATTGCTCTATCCCCTGAGCTACAGGCGCATTATTCTTTATCTATGACTCTAAGTTTATCAGAGATATCCTTAGTAGGTTCTAAGCCACCTATTGTACGCATTTTCTCAACTTTGGAAACAAGGTTTTTAGTTCTTGTTTTACCTGAAGCAATAGATTTATTCGCTTGCTCTAGAGATTTTTCAAAATCCTCAAAAGCATCGCCAACTAATCTTGTTTTATCATAGATTTCAGTAGCAGCTGATATAATAAGGTTTGTAGCTTCTGATTGTCTTTTACTACTCCATATTCTTGAAATTATCTGCAAAATAGCAATTAAAGTTGTGGGTCCAACAATGGCAATTTTTTCATTGGCAGCTTTTTTGATCATGTCTTCATCGCAAGCAAGGATGTAGGCTCCTTCAATGGGCATAAACATTACTATAAGATCAAGAGATTCATCATTGAATAGATTTCTATAGTTAGAAGAAGTTAATGACTTTATGTGATTTTTAACAGAATTTTGGTGCTTTTTATAGAAGTTATCTTTATTTATTTGATCATTTGCATTCAGATACTCATTATAATCAGATAAGGAAACTTTAGAATCAATAACTACTTTCTTGCCATCTGGCAATTTAACAATTATGTCTGGTATAGATCCACCTATACCCTTCTGCTCATCATAATTCACACCCTTTTTAAATCCAGCACTCTCAAGTATAACTTTTAAATTAATTTCACCAAATTTACCTGCAACAGACCCTCCTTTTGTGAGCAAAGTATACATTTCATTCATATTGTCTGAGCTCTTACTTGTTGTCTGCTCTAATTGTTTAATTGAATCTTTCAAATTCTCAAGTGAATTATCATAATTATTGGATAAATTATTATTTTCTTTAGTATTTTTAATTATCTTAAACAGCAGATAGAGATTTATAGATACGAGAATGATTAATGCTAAATATTCTAAACTTATACTCATATCTTATTATACACCTAACGATAAAATAGGTGATAATCCTTAGTAGCTTTGATAATCTTTATTTTTAGTAAATGATTTACGAGTATTTAATCAGGGAGAATATTTATGGTAAACAGTATCATTTGGTTTAGGAATGATCTCAGGATAACTGATAATGCAGTCATAAATTACTCTTTGGAAAATAAAAGAAAAGTCCTTCCTGTCTATATTTATGACCCCTCAACTTCATTAGGGTCTGCAAGCAAGTGGTGGCTTAAAAACAGCCTAATATCACTGAATAATTCTCTAAAAGGTAACCTGATGATAATTGAAGGCGAACCCAGCAAGATACTCCTAGACTTAGTGAATAAGAATAGCATCAAAGAGATTCTTTGGAATGAGCGTTATTCAAAAGATGATAGAACTCAAGACAATGAAATTATAAATATCATTAAAAATCATGGAGTTGAGTGTATAACCTTTCACTCATGCTTACTAAAAAATCCACAGAATACTCTCAAAAAAGATTCCACTCCATTTAAAGTTTATACCCCATTTTATAAGCAACAATATCAAGGCATGGCGTATGAATTATTTGATTATAATACCGAGGAAATTGACTATATTGATTGTGATGATAAAAAGCAAATATCAAAAATTTTGGATGTGGCTATAAGAACAGAGAAATGGCATGAAAAACTGCTTGATAAATGGTCTCCTGGTGAAGCTGGCGCTCAGGAAAAATTAAAAATATTTCTATCAAATGGTATAAATGGATACTCAGAAGGTAGAAACAGGCCTGATAAGCAACATACATCAATGTTATCACCACATATACGGTTTGGTGAAATCTCAATTAGAGAAGTTGCTAAATCTATAGAGAATATAAATACAGAAGATGCTGAGATTTTTTATAAAGAACTTGTTTGGAGAGAATTCTCCTATCATTTGCTCTATCACTTCCCTCATTTGGTGGACACAAATCTTCAAAAGAAGTTTAATAATTTTAAATGGCTCGATAATCAGAATCATCTTAAGCTTTGGCAAAAAGGTATGACTGGTTACCCAATAATTGATGCGGGTATGAGGCAGCTATATGAAACAGGCTATATGCATAATAGAGTACGTATGATAGTAGGATCTTTTTTGGTTAAGAACCTAATGACCCATTGGAAATACGGTCAGGAATGGTTTTGGGATACACTTGTAGATGCCGATATTGCAAGCAACAGCGCAAGTTGGCAATGGGTTGCCGGTACTGGAGCAGATGCTGCGCCATATTTCAGGATATTTAATCCAGTAACGCAAAGTAAAAAATTTGATCCTAACGGTGACTATATCAAAAAATATGTTCGTGAACTCAAAGATATTCCTAGTAATATCATACATATGCCATCAGATTATGATGCAGAAACTTTAAAAAACTACGGTCTAATATTAGGTGAGGATTATCCTTCTCCAATCGTTGATTTATCAATAACAAGGGACAGAGCATTAAGTGCATTTAAAGAGCTGTCTTCTGAAAAATAAAATATCTGGAGAAGGAGGGATTCGAACCCTCGATAGGGATTAAACCCTATAACACCTTAGCAGGGTGCCGCTTTCAGCCACTCAGCCACTTCTCCGTGTATATCTGATGATTACTTTGCAGCAGTTTCAGAAGATTCTTCGTTTATTTTCTCGTAGATTTCTTCTCTATGAACTTTAACGTCTTTTGGTGCATTTATACCCAATCTTATTTGACTGCCTTTCACCCCTAAAACAACAATCTTGGTATCATCACCAACCATTAAAGCCTCTCCTACACGCCTAGTTAATATAAGCATGGTACCCCCTCCTTTATGCAGCCAGATTATTTCCTTTCTAGCTTAAATTCATTATGTAACGCCTTTACAGCGTTTTCTAGGTTTTTTTGATCAATAACCACAGAAATTTTAATTTCTGAAGTGGAAATCATACGAATATTGATCTTTTTCTTAGCAAGACACGTAAACATTTGTCCTGCAATACCTGCATGTGATCTCATTCCTACCCCTATTAAAGATACTTTAACTATATTTTTAGTTGCAGATACTTCTTGATAGTTCATTTTTTTCTTATTTTTTTCAATAGTTTGTATAGCTTTATTAAAATCTTTTCTACTTACAGTGAATGTAAAATCTGCAAGTCCGTCAGACCCTACGTTTTGTACTATCATGTCTACCTCGATATCAGCCTCGCCAATGGGACCCAATATAGAAGCAGCTATACCAGGTGAATCCTTAACACCTCTAATCATGATTTCAGACTCATCTTTTGCGAATGCTATTCCCGATATCAATGCATCTTCCACGTTTTTCTCCTCTTTTTTAATTAATGTGCCTTCACCATCTTTGTGAGCATGCATGACACGTAATGGTACATTATATTTACTTGCAAACTCAACTGCTCTTAATTGTAAAACCTTAGAACCCAGTCCAGACATTTCAAGCATTTCCTCGTAGGTTACATTGTCAATTTTTCTTGCGGTCTCACATACCCTGGGATCAGTTGTATATACACCATCTACATCTGTAAATATTTGGCATTCAGAGGCATTCAAGGCTGCCGCAATAGCTACAGCTGATGTGTCTGACCCACCTCTTCCTAATGTAGTTATTGAGCCGTTATTCACACCTTGGAAACCAGCAATGACTACAATTTTTTTCATTTTAAGATCTTGTTTTATCTTATTTGCATTTATACCTAATATTCTTGCAGTTGAATGCGCATTATTTGTTTTAATACCAGCCTGCCAACCAGTATACGCAACTGAATCTTTGCCTAGGTCTTTGAGAGCCATGGACAATAACGAGATACTTATTTGCTCACCAGATGAAACAAGTAAATCATAATCAATTAAATTAGGATTTTTTGAACATTTTTTAGCTAGTGAAACTAGATTGTCAGTTGTTTTCCCCATAGCTGACAAAACAATTACTAGTCTATTGCTATCAGACTCTTCTGCAATTTTTTTTGCAATATTCTTTATTTTAGTTGGAGTGGCAACGGAAGTCCCACCATATTTTTTTACAATCAATTTCATTAAACTGTTTCTTTTATATATTTTTTAACAGATTCACTTTTACAATTACTCAAAATGCTTGTTGCAAAAGTATCACTGCCACCGCCTTTACCGGAAAATTTATCATTAATCATCTTTGATAATTTTTTCGCATTATAGCTAGAAATAATATTTTTAGAAACTGAAATATAGCAGTTTAAATTTTCAGGTGACGGTACAATGAAAAAAGAAATACATTTATCATTTTTTGATTTTGCTATATCAGATAAAAGTTTGATTTCATTAGTATCAATATCCTTTAATGATTCAATAAAAATTATAATTCCATCTTTGGTGGTAATAGGTTTATATGAGCCTAATAAGTTAGTCAGATAATCTTTAGAATAAATACTATTTTTTTTCTTAAGATTCTTATTTTCATCTCTGAGAAAGTTAAGTTTATTCAAAACATTATCAGATGTAGCCTGAAGGTCTTTATAGATGTTATTGAGTATAGAGAGATTATGATTAAAATAAGAGAGTACAGTTGGGCCTGTGACACACTCAACTCTTCTAACACCATTAGCTACACTAGATTGATTAATGATTTTGAATACTCCTATTTCAGATGTACTTTTAACATGAGTTCCACCACAAAGTTCAACAGAGTCCGTACCGATACTTATTACACGAACATTGTCATCATATTTCTCATCAAAAAATGCTAATGCACCGGACTCTATAGCTTTATCAAATGGTAATACCTTACTTTGGGTTTCACTAGATAGAGAAATTTCTTCATTTACTGAGACCTCTATATCATTTAACTCTTTTTCACTTAGAGGTTTATTATGAGTAAAATCGAACCGAAAACCTTTGTCAGTAACAGATGAACCTCTTTGTTGAACATGTATTCCTAATGTTTTCCTAAGATAATGATGTAATAAATGAGTAGATGAATGATTGGAGGTTACCTTGCTCCTATGATTATCATCAAAACTGGTTATAAGTTTATCTTTAATGTTCGCTTCACCTGAGAGTAAATTACACACATGAATAATTGTGTCATTGATTTTTTGGACATCTATAACTTCAAATAAACATTTACTAGAAGAAATAGTTCCTATATCAGATATTTGCCCTCCTCCCTCAGGATAAAATGTAGTGTGTGATAGAACCAATAAGTATTCTTCATTTACATTGGATGCTTTTGTGACTTTTTTATTATCAAGATACAGATCTATTAAAATACCTTCATGATTATTTTTGTTGTAGCCTAAAAATTCTGTTGTGTGGCTTGTCGTCAAATTACTAATTGATTTATCAGAAAAAGATTTACTTTTTCTTGCTTTATTTTTTTGCTCTAACATAAGATTATCATAGCCCTTTTTATCAAGTGTAATATTTTTCTCTGAAGCTATCTCTTCTGTTATTTCATAGGGGAAACCATAGGTATCATATAAAGTGAATATCATTTGAGCATCTAGAGATTCATGTTTTTTTAGATGGCTCTCGATAATATCTATTCCTTTACCTAAAGTCTTAAGATATTTAATTTCTTCAGTTTTAATAGTATCTACAATTTTAATAATATCTTTTTTTAAGCTAGGAAAGTCTTTACTTTTTTCACATACAACTTCTGCACATTGATATAAGAACGGCTCTTTAATATTATGTTTATATATAAAGCGTGAAGATCTTCTAAGAATACGCCTTAAAACATATCCTCTTCCCTCTCTATCGGGGATAACATTATCACCGATAAGATGACAACATGCACGAATATGATCCAGCAGAATCTTTTTTACATATTTTTCTTTAACTTTAAGATTAAGTTTTGAATCTATAAAATTATTTAAATCTAGAAAAATTGAAGAATCATAATTATCTGATAAACCCTCAACAATTGATTGAACTCTCTCTAAGCCCATTCCTGTATCAACACATTTTTGAGGAAGTTCTTCAAGATTACCTGAAGAAGTTTTATTATATTGCGTGAAAACAAGGTTCCATATTTCTATATATCTGTCTTTAGGATCTCCCTCAGTAGGAAGAACTCCATCATACTTACTGCCCAAATCATAATATATTTCTGTGCATGGGCCGCATGGTCCTGTATCTCCCATCTGCCAAAAATTATCCTCGTCTCCTAAAACTAGGACTTTATCAGGATCAACTTTTATATTGTTTAACCATATATCCTTGGATACATCATCTGATTCATGAACAGAAACATAAAGTTTTTTTCTATCAAGTTTTAAATCATTCGTTAGAAAATCCCATGCATAATGAATAGCTTCCTCTTTGAAGTAGTCGCCGAAACTAAAATTACCTAACATTTCAAAAAATGAATGATGCCTGGTTGTAAAGCCTATATTATCTAAATCATTATGTTTGCCACCTGCACGCATACACTTTTGACAACTTACAATTGTTTTGTGCTTAGGTTTCAAGTTTCCGAGAAATATATCTTTAAACTGTACCATCCCAGAATTGACAAATAATAATGATTTATCGTTATTAGGTATTAATGAACTAGATGGATATTCTGTATGACCTTTACTTTTAAAGTAATCAATAAATAGTTTTTTAACATTCATCTTTTTGTTCATCTATTGCGTATTTTATCATTTTATGTTCAAACCCACGACTAATTAAAAAAGAATATATTTTATCTTTATCTT
Organism: Gammaproteobacteria bacterium; assembly: GCA_045561295.1. Classification (GTDB taxonomy): domain Bacteria; phylum Pseudomonadota; class Gammaproteobacteria; genus CACLCV01. The sequence goes on along the minus strand of JBJKYD010000016.1, from coordinate 32,287 downwards.
CTATAGAGACTGAAGATCCATTAAGTTTTTTTTTAAGAGCAAGGAAAGCTACTGTACACCATTCTTGGTAAGATATTTCAGAAATTTTTTTATTTATTATACTGTCTGTAATACCTCTTGATACGAGTTCGGATGATATTAATCGAGGACCTTTATTTTTTTTTAATTTAGACCTTATAAACTCTTCAGTAAAACGGATATCAGATTGGATATCTTTTGAAGAAAATTCATCAATACAATCTCTTATATTATCTAAGTCATATCCCTTTTGAGATAGCTTATTCTGTAGCTCTAACTTTGAGTGCTCTCTAATGCTGAGATATTTTGTAATAAGTTTAGTTATATCACTATTCAGATTCTTCGGCATCTTCCTTGGTAGTGTCTTTTACAACTTCTTTACCTTGAGTTATAGCAATAATTTTACTTTCAATTTCACTTGCAATATCAACATTATCTTTTAAAAAGATTCGAGAATTTTCTTTGCCTTGTCCAATCCTTTCACTTCCATAGCTATACCATGCTCCAGCTTTGTCAACTATATTGTGCTTTACACCTAGATCAATGAGCTCTGACTCCTTAGAAACACCCTGTCCATAGTAAATATCAAATTCAGCAATTTTAAATGGTGGTGCGACTTTATTTTTTACTACTTTAACTCTTGTTTCATTTCCGATAATTTCATCACCTTGTTTGATAGCGCCTATTCGTCTTATATCCATTCTCACTGATGAATAAAATTTTAGAGCATTACCGCCTGTAGTAGTTTCTGGACTTCCAAACATTACTCCAATTTTCATTCTTATCTGATTAATAAATATTAAAAGTGTATTTGATTTTTTTATATTAGCTGTTAATTTTCTTAAAGCCTGCGACATTAGTCTAGCTTGCAACCCCATATGAGAATCACCCATATCTCCATCGATTTCTGCTTTAGGTGTTAGAGCGGCTACAGAGTCGATAACGAGAGTTGAGATCGCACCTGACCTCACTAGTGTGTCTGCAATTTCAAGAGCTTGTTCACCTGAATCAGGCTGTGATAAGAGTAGTTCGTCAATATTAACACCTAAGTTTTCAGCATATTTTGGATCAAGAGCATGCTCGGCATCAATAAATGCTGCTGTTCCACCTTGTTTTTGCGCTTGAGCAATCACTTGAAGTGCCATAGTGGTTTTACCAGAGGACTCTGGTCCGTAAATTTCAACTACTCTCCCTTTCGGAAGGCCACCTATGCCCAATGCAGTATCAAGAGTAAGAGAGCCAGTTGATATTGATTCAATATCAGGATAAGCAGAACCTGCACCTAGTTTCATTAAAGCTCCCTTTCCGTGGTCTTTTTCTATCTGACTAATTGCAGAATCTAGTGCTTTTTGTGTATTCTCTTCCATTTTTCTCCTCAGGTGATCTTTTGAATAATCTATGATAGCAAGTAATTTTTATGAATGAAATCGGATAAACAGTTAAAAGCAAAATATACAGTACTCATGCGATTATTAAGTCTTGATCCTTCAAGAAGAAAGTGTGATGTCAGCTCATTGTCTAACGACATAACAGTTATATAGACCTGACAATCTTTAGTAGAAGCATCATCATTTTTCTCCATTATGCCTGTAACTGATAAAGCTATGTCGGTATCTATGATTTTCAATAATCCTTTGGCCATAGCGCTAGAGACTTCTTTTGAGACTGCGCCATGTTCATGTATCAGCTCTGATGATATGTTTAAAATACTTGACTTTACATTGTTAGAATATGCAATTACTGAGCCTCTGTAATATTTGGAGGAATTAGATTGATCAGTTATTAGTTTTGAAATGAAACCGCCTGTACATGATTCAGCCGTAGCGATACTAAGTTTTTGTTGGATACACAATTCATGCAGTTTTTTTAGTTCTTCTTCTAAGGTATTCATATATAATTGTTATAGTTTATCATAGATGCAATTAAGAGAAATATATTGAAGAAGTTTAAGAAAATTTTGATTTATACATCATCTTCTTTTCTAGGGAAAAAAGAGACGAAGGATGTTATTAAATATTTATCTAAAAAATGCTCTTGTGTAGATGTACATACACTCGAATTAAAAAATAATAATCTTAATACGATTAAATATGATCTTGTTTTATCCATAGGTGGTGATGGTGTTTTTATAGCTGCATCTAAGTATGCATATAAAAAATCTATACCTGTACTTGGTTTAAATTTTGGTAGATTAGGATTTTTAGCTGACCTTGATAAAAAACATTTTCAATCGAAAATACTTGAAGTGCTTGATGGCAATTATACTATCGACAAAAGAGCTATGCTTATGGGTACGGTGTCATCTGAAAATACCGTGCACAAGTCGATAGCGCTGAATGATATAGTTGTAAATAATTTTGGAAAATTAAAAATGATTGAAATGGATATTTATGTAAATCAGAATCTCATAAATAAACAAAGGTCTGATGGTGTTATCATTGCATCTCCTACTGGATCTACAGCATATGCAATGTCAAATGGCTGTCCTATAGTAAGTCCACAATCTAATGTTATATGCATAGTACCCATTGCTCCACATTCATACGGGCAAAGATCTGTAATAATAAATAATACTGATACGATTACAATAAAAGTTAATAAGAAATCTATTGGAAATTCACAAGTGACATTTGATGGGGCCAATAACTTAACAATAAAGAACCCGAATGATATTTTTATTAAAAAGGCAAGTAGACAGCTTCAAATAATTCATCCATGTGATTATGATTATTTCAATGTATTATCAAAAAAATTACGGTACGACATCAAATCTTAGTATTATTTAAGATTCTTACAGTCTTTTTTATTACAATTGCCAAATAACGTCATTACATGGGACTCTAGTGAAAAATTATATTTTTTCGATATGTGCTCTTGTAGCTTTTCAAGATCTTCGTTGACAAATTCAATTATACTTCCACATTTAGTACAGATCAAATGATCATGATGCGACTTCTTTAGTTCATACGCGGAATGATTTTCTTGAAAATTATTCTTTTGAATTAGATCTGCCATCTCAAGTTGGGTTAAAACTCTATATATGGTGGCCAATCCAATAGTCTCGCCATTGTCAGTCAATAAGTCTTTTAATCTATCAGCAGTATAGTGCTCATCAGGAGAGTTCTGGAATAACTCTAAGATTTTACATCGAGAATGAGTAACCTTTAATCCAGCCTCTTTCAGCTTTTCTATATTTTCATTTTTTTTGATATTACTCATAAGTTTTTAGCTCTTTTTTCTCTTTTAATTTTTGGGTCTGCAATTATGTCTTCATAAAATTCTACCCTATCTTTATCCCGAAGTGTATAAGATAACTGTTGAATTTTACCATATACACCAATTTTATAATGCTTAACATCGAGGTTTAAAATATTATTTACTAATTCCCGAATTGTAGTCCCTTTTTTCAGAGTCAAGTACTGAGATTTATAATCTTTATTATTATTTATTATTTCTATATCAATCATTATATTTAATTTTGAATGCCTGATCGATAAAGGATTTAAGAATTGAGTTCATTATGCTATGAAAGATTGGCTCTATTGATATTTCAATTAGAGAGCTTTTGAATTTATAATCAATCTCCAAAGTAACGTGTGTGTTATTTTTATCTATAGATTTAAAAGACCATTTCCCATTAAGTTCATCAAAGGGGCCATCTATCAAAGAAAGAGTAATAGATTTATTAACATCAATTAGATTTTTTGTAGAAAAGTTCCATTTAATAAAACTTTTTGATATGAAGATTTTGCCAATATTAGTATTTTCTGATTCTTTACTTACTTCAGTCTTAGTACACCATGGTAAAAAATTTGGATAATCTTCAACGCTATTGATAAGGTTAAATATTGTTTGTACATCAACATTAATTTCTTCTTGCTTATATATTTTTTTCATTTTTTTAGAGAATTCCTTGGATAAAAATAATAATCAATAATATTGGTGAAAATACTTTTATAATCATAAACCATGTATCTATAATGCCCTGATTAGCATGAAGTTCTTTTTTGACTATTGCCCTGTTCATAACATATCCAACAAATAGAGCCATTAATAATCCGCCTAATGGCAGCATAATTTTTGATGTTAAGTAGTCAAGATTATCAAATATTGTCATACCAAAAAAAGTAAATGAAGATAACTCATTAAAAGATAAAACCGTAAAGATGCCCAAAAACCATGTTAAAAATCCTAAGATATTAGTGGCGTATATTCGTGTAACAGAGAATTTTTCAACAACAAATGTTATTGCAGGCTCTATTAAAGAAATTGATGAAGTGATAGCGGCAAAAAATAATAATATAAAAAATGCTGTGGATATAAAATATCCATAATCCATAGCACCAAAAGCAATAGGTAATGTTTGAAATATTAATCCTGGACCTGCTGCACTTGGATCTAAATTATATGTAAAGACTATTGGGAATATTATTATACCTGCGAGTATAGCGACTAAAGTATCAGAAAAAGCGACAGCAGAGCTGACTTGAAAAACCGATGTATCATCGGGAAGATATGAACCATAAACCATCAATGATCCCATCCCAATGCTTAGAGAAAAAAAAGCCATGCTCATAGCGGATAATATTACAGAACTATTAATTTTTTCAAAATCAACAATAAAGAAATAGCTCATTGCATCTGAGAAACCTTGGAGTGTTGATGAATATACAGCTAATCCTATCAAAATTATAAATAGCCCTGGTATTAAAAATTTGATAGCTTTTTCAATGCCACTTTTGATACCTCTTGAAACTATATAACACGTAAGTATCATAAATATTGTATGCCATAAAATTAATTTTTCAGGATCTGATACAAAGGATTCGAACTTTGCAGATGATCCAGCAGCAGTAATAAGTGTAAATGAACCAGACAAAGATTTAAAAATATAGGATATAGTCCAACCAGCTATAACACTATAAAATGATAATATAAGTATCCCTGCCAATATACCCATCCATCCTATAAGCTCCCAGTTAGAGAATATGTCTATATCTTCAAATCTTTTTTTAGCTTTGGTAGTACGATTTAATAAAGCATCAGATTGATTCTTGAAATAAAAGCTTGCTTCATTAGAGAGAGTTCTGAGACTATTAATTGGATTTTGTTTACCTCTTTTACCAATTAATATTTCTGCAGCCATGATTGGTAGCGCAAGGAGTATAACGCTTAAAATATAAATTATAACAAACGCGCCGCCGCCATTTTCAGCTGTCATCCATGGGAATTTCCAAATATTTCCTAAACCGACAGCAGAACCGGTTGCTGCAAATATAAATAAAATCTTTGATGACCATTGGCCATGTATTGACAGTCTCTTATTAGATATGAGATATCTCCTTTATGCTATAATTCATTATACCTTATGTGATGAAATTATGAATGTCTTATGTAATAACAAGAAGGCGAGCTTTAAGTACGCTTTTATTAAAAAACTTGAAGCGGGATTAGTGCTCTCAGGATGGGAAGTCAAGAGCCTTAAATCTGGTAATGGACAATTATCTGAGAGTTATATTTCTATAAAAAAGGACGAAGTTTATTTATCAAATGCTCATATAAAATCTTTAAATACTAAAAATCAAACAACTCTTCAGGAGCCTACTGCAAATAGGAAACTTTTATTAAATCGAAAAGAAATAAATATGCTTCAGGGACAAGTTAGTCAAAAAGGTTTAACGATAGTTCCGCTAAAAATATATTCAAAAAATGGAATCATTAAAATAGAGATTGCATTATCGAAAGGGAAAAAGTTACATGATAAAAGAGAGGATCAGAAAAATAAGGATTGGCAAAGACAAAAAGATAGACTAAAGAAGTTAATATAAATCATTTAAAATATGATTCATGTAAAATAACATCGTCACTACTTGCCTTGATAACTTTGAAGTCCTTAGTTGAAGTGTCAACATCATCGTCTTGAATACCCTGTTCTACAGATAAGTCATTAAAGTTGTTTTGCCCTATTGTAAGCTTAAGGTAAACATATGCCAGTAGTCTTGCGTCTAATAATGCTCCATGAATATTTCTGTCAGAGTTATCAACGGAGTAACGCTCACAAAGAGCATCTAGAGTATTTCTTTTGCCTGGACTTATTTTTCTAGCAAGTTTTAGGCTATCAATAATCTCGTTGTTTATAAAATTATCTTTTCTTTTAAGATAACCAAATTCTTTTTTTAAAAATCCAATATCAAAAGGAGCATTGTGAATTATTAATGGCGAATCAGCTATGTATTCAAGAAACTCATCATAAATATCATGAAAGATAGGTTTATCTCTTAAACTACTTGCGGTCATACCATGGACTTTTGATGCTTCAATATCAATCTCGCGTAATGGATTAATATATTTATGAAAACTATTGTCTGTTACTTTTCTGTTATTTATTTCTATACAACCAATTTCAATAATTTTATGCCCATCATCTGGATCGAGCCCCGTCGTCTCTGTATCAAGTACGACATATCTCATTTAGCAATCGCTCCAGTTGCAAGTTTATCCGCCATATTATTGTAAATAGAATCATTTGAATCGCCACTTTGATGTGCTTTTACCCATGTCCATTTAATGTCTCTTGATACATTATATTCATCAAGCTTTAACCAAAGATCTTTGTTTGCAACAGGTTTTTTAGTGCTAGTAATCCAATTCTTTTTTTTCCAATTTATAATCCATTCCGTAATGCCCTTTTGAACATAGGTAGAGTCAGTATGCAACATGATAGATTCATTTATATCTACCGATTCAATAGCTTTGATTGCTGCAGTTAATTCCATTCTGTTGTTAGTTGTAGCATCTTCACCTCCTGAGAAAGATTTAGTGTTTTCGCCGTCTATTATCACAAAACCCCAGCCGCCTGGTCCAGGGTTTCCGCTGCAAGCGCCATCTGTATAGATTTTAATCATATATTATTCTTCGCAAGATTAGAGACCTTATAATTTTTATTGAAAACTATTTTATGTGGAGTTAATGGAATTACTCTTTTTCTATAGGTAAACATTGCGAGTCCACCAAACTGATTTCTAATGATTTTATGGAAGAAGGATATGTGACTAAGAAATGATGTTATATTTTTCCCTAAGTAAGGCATGAGGCCAAATGTTTTTTGATAATTAGTTTTGTATTCTAGAATCTTAAACCACTCTTTAATTATATAAGGTGATAAAAATCTTATATTCCATGGCGGTTTTGAAGAAAATATTTTTACTAAAGACCATAGGCTATATTTATTAAAACCTATTACAATAATGGTCGCATCATCTGTTGCTATGCGATCAATCTCACGCATTAAAAGATAAGGATTTTCTGTATATTCTAAGCCATGAGATAATACTATGACATCATGAGAGTTATCTTCAAATGGTAAATTCTTTGATAAATTAGCACTTGATATTAAGACATCTTCATCAATACTAAAAAATGTGCCGCTTTTATTTTTTTGAAATAATTTCTTATATTCAGTCGAACCACAAAACAGTGTATGTCGTCCCTGATAAAGATCTTTAATAGATTCTAGTTCATCTAAAATAATCTTTTTATAGTGTTGCCCTGCAGGATTTTTATACCATTTCTTAAGTTGAGTCTTTGTAGTATTATTCTCTTGGAGGATCATCTCTATGGTATTAAATAATACCATATGATAAATTGATAAGGTGTATAAAAAATATATTTTTATAGCTGCATTATTAGTTATATCAGGTTGTCAGCAAACATCTATTGATCTAGGTCAATATACTTTAGATACCCCTTCATTTAGTTCATATAGCACGTGCGATACTCAAACTCTAAAAAATAAAGAATTTAATAACCTTTGGCATAGAATGCGGTCAGGCTTCTGTTTTAATAGTATTAATTCATCAAGAATTTCCCAAGAATTAAAATGGATGAAAAAAAACAAAGAATTTGTATATAGATCAATAGAAAGATCAAAGCCGTACCTTTTTCATATACTCAACTATCTAGAACAAAAGAATCTACCGCATGAACTAGCGCTATTGCCAATGGTAGAGAGTGGGTTTCAGCCTTTTGCTTATTCTTCATCAAGGGCAGCAGGTATATGGCAATTTATACCTCCTACAGCAAGAGAATACGGTTTAAAAATGAATTGGCATTATGATGGAAGAAGAGATGTATTAGAATCAACAAAAGCTGCCACACATTTTCTTAGTGATATGTATCGTCATTTTAAGGGAAACTGGTTATTAGCAATTGCATCCTATAACACAGGCGCTGGGAACGTGGGCAAAGCAATAAATAAGGCAAATAATATTTTTTCAAAACCTTCCTATTGGGACCTTGATTTACCGAGAGAGACAGAACTATATGTTCCTCGATTATTAGCCCTTGCAAAAATTGTAAATAATCCGTCAAAATATGGTTTCAAATTGGCAAATATCAAAAATCAAAATTATACTAAAAAAGTAAGCTTTCAAGACCCCATAGATTTTCAAACACTCTCTGTTATTACGGGCGTAAGTGAAAAAGAATTAATAAATCTAAATCCTGGATATAGTACTTGGATTATTGATCCTTCTCAGCAAAACACTTTATTGCTGCCTAACAAAGAAGCAAAATTATTCAAAAAAAGATATGACAAAATTTCAAAAATTATATACGAGAATAAAATACATAAAGTTAAGAAAGGTGATAGTTTATACAAAATATCAAGAATTTATAATGTCAAAATTAATTCTTTAAAAAAAGTGAATTCACTAAATAGTGATACTATTTATATAAATCAAAAAATAAGAATTCCCTCTGAATTAAGTGCAACAAATAAAGAATTTATTACTGTAAATAATAAAAAGTATTTTATAAATAAAAAGGAAGTAACTTATAATCATATTATAAAAAGATATGATAATTGGTATAAAATCGCTCGTAAGTACGACGTTCCATTAAAGAAACTATTGAAGTGGAATAATGCTAATAAAAAAACTACATTAAAAATTAATAAGTTAGTAAAGATAAAACTTCGAGGTCCTATTCTTTTAGTAAGTGAAAAAACGAAGCCTCTCAGATATGTAGTTAGTTCTGGAGAAAGGTATGATCAAATAATAAGAGGCTTTGGTATCAGTAAGGATACTCTCATAAAGGATAATAATCTAAAAAACAAAAAATATCTTACAGCAGGTGATAATTTAATTATCAATCAAAATTAAAGCTTAGATAAATATCTATCTCCTCTATCGCACAAAATCGTTACGATCACTGAGTTTTTAACTTTAGTTGCAACCTTTTTTGCAATGAATATGTTCGCACCTGCAGACATTCCTACAAACAATCCTGTCTGAGTCGATAGTGACGTCATAGAATCTTCTGCATCCTGTTGATCAATATCTATAATTTTATCAACAATTGCATTTTGAAATATCTTCGGAGTATATTCCTTTTTCCATCTTCTAATACCAGGTATTCTAGAACCATCTGCCGGTTGAACACCTATAATTTCTATATTGTTATTTCTTTCTTTTAAGAACCTTGATACTCCAGTTATTGTACCTGTCGTACCCATAGCTGATATAAAATGTGTAACCGAATGATTTGTTTGTTTCCATATTTCAGGCCCTGTAGTTTCGTAGTGTGATAGATAATTAGATTTGTTAGAAAACTGATCAAGAACATAACCTTCGTTATTTTGAGACATACTTAAAGCAAGATCTCTAGCGCCCTCCATGTCTTGTTCTTTTGAAACCAGAATAACCTCTGCTCCATATGCCTTCATGGTCTTTACTCTTTCTATAGATGCAGTTTCTGGCATAATAAGTTTCATTTTGAAGCCTCGTATTGAGGCAGCCATGGCTAAAGCAATTCCTGTATTACCGCTAGTAGCTTCAATAAGTGTGTCACCTTTTTTAATTAATCCCTCATTTTCAGCATCTTTAATCATCTTAATTGCTGGACGATCTTTAATAGAGCCAGCTGGGTTATTTCCTTCTAGCTTGGCAAAAATTTTATTAGAACCTATCTCATCAATAAGGACCAAAGGAGTATTCCCAATGTAATTTTCAATATCACTCATTATTCTACTGTTACAAAAGCTATTGAATGAATTTGAGTATCAGTAATAGATAATTGTATATTTTTATATTTGTCTTCTATGGAGCTTCTTATCTCATTAGAAAACTCAAAAAAAGGCTTCCCTAAACTTGTATGTACAATTGTAATTAACTTAGGGAAAATACCATTTCTGTAAAGCCCTGATCCGATTGCTTTAGATAAAGCTTCTTTTGCAGCAAATTTTTTTGATAGAAAAGAACTTTTATTAAAAGTTTTTTGATACTCTCGTAATTCTGATTCAGATAAAATCTTCAAAGCAATCTTATTTCCAAATCTATCAATTAATCTTTCGAATCTTATATTATCTACAAGATCTACACCTATACCCTTAACCATTATCAATAGCGCTCCTAAAATCATTTACAGCTTGTTTAAAACCTTTAAATATAGAATCTGCAATTATTGCATGTCCTATATTTAGCTCCTCTATTTCAGGTATTTTACATATATCTGATAAATTAGATAGGTTTAAACCATGTCCCGCATGAACTTGTAACTTTGATTCTGATGCAAATTGTGCTGCCACTTTAATACGATTAAGTTCTTTATTTTCTATATCACTACTCATAGCATTTGCATATGAACCTGTATGCAGTTCAATACATGTAGCGCCAGATTTAATTGCATAATCTATTTGTGAAATATCAGGATCAATAAACAAAGAAACTTTTATTTTATTATTTTGAAATTTATCAATTGAGTTCGATAGTAGATTAAACTGATCGCTGCTCATACCAATAATATCTAACCCTCCTTCTGTAGTAAGTTCTTCTCTCTTCTCTGGAACAATACAACAATAGTCAGGTTTAGCTGCCATACATATATCTATCATCTCATTTGTTAAGGCCATCTCAAGATTCAAAGTCTTTGCAATAGGACGTATATCAAATAAATCCTGATCTTGAATGTGCCTTCTATCTTCTCTTAGATGAACAGTAATTAAATCAGCACCATTTTGCTCTGCAATATTTACTGCCTCGATTAGTGATGGATAATCAGTATTCCTGTTGGTTCTGATAGTAGCAATATGATCAATATTTACGCCAAGTCTAATTTTATTTTTTTCCATTTTTTAATGAAGATAAATTAGAAAGTTTTTTAATAATTGGTTCATACTCCTCATTGTAACTAGATTTTCCTGTAATAGCATTCAGCAAATCATATGTTTCTATTTCTAACACTTCTTCAAAGATTTTTTTATGGTAATCATTGAGCAGTTCATATTCTTGATTAAGGAAGTTTTGCAAGAGAATATCAAGTTCTCTTATACCTTTTCTAGATTTCCAACGAAGTTTGTTTAAGCTCATATTAAGCTTTTACAAGCATTTTTTTTATCTCAGATATTGCTCGAGCAGGGTTAAGATTCTTGGGACATGTTTTAGTACAATTCATAATAGTATGACATCTGTATAGTTTAAATTTATCAGCTAAATTAGATAGTCTCTCTTCTTTTGCTGTATCTCTACTATCAATTATCCATTTATATGCATGCATTAATGTAGCCGGTCCAAGATATTTATCAGAATTCCACCAATAACTTGGGCAGCTTGTCGAACAACAAGCACAAAGTACACATTCAAAGAGACCGTCAAGTTTACTTCGATCTTCTTGAGATTGAATGTGTTCACGTTCTGGTTTCTTGTCTGTAATTAACCAAGGTTTAATTGATTTATATTGTGCATAGAAGTTATTTAAATCTGGCACTAAATCTTTAATTACAGGCATATGTGGTAAAGGATAAAATTTTAGCTTTGTCTCTGTTGATATATCTGTGATACAAGCAAGATTATTAGTACCGTTGATATTCATAGAACAAGAACCACAAATTCCCTCTCTACATGACCTTCTAAATGTTAAAGAGGAGTCAATTTTACTTTTTATATAAATCAATACATCCAATGCCATTGGACCAAAGTTATCTTTATTCAATAAATATGTATCGGTATAAGGATTACTCTTAGTATCTGGATTATATCTATATATTTCTACAGTAAGCATATTCTCAGATTTATTAACATCAGAAAATGTTTTGCCTTTTCTGACAATTGAATTTATTGGTAGTGTAAATTTAGCCATTAATATGTCCTTGCTTTAAGCGCAACAGTTTCCATTTCATCTGTCAATGTCTCTAATACAACATCTTTATAGTTATAAGTAGGTTCTCCATCATCTGTAACTGAAACGAGAGAGTGTTTCAGCCAGTTTTCATCATCTCTTTCCGGAAAATCATCTCTTGCATGAGCCCCTCTTGTCTCCTTCCTTTCTGATGCCGAATATAAAGTCGCCAATGACTGGTAAAGAAGATTGTTAAGTTCTAAGGTTTCAGCTAAATCTGTATTCCAAATCATAGATGAATCAGATAGTTTTATGTTTTCAAAATCTCTAAATAGACCTTTCATAATTTCTATACCTTTATTCATTGTTTCTTGATCTCTATAGACTGGAGCATATCTTTGCATTGTTCTTTGCATAGTATCTCTTATTTCAGATGGATTTATATCACCATTAGCATTTTTAATAGTTTCGAACCTTGAAATAATTTTATCTATAGATGAGCTTGTAATATTAGGATGAGATTTTGGTTTATCTTTTAGAACTTCAATTGCTCTATCAGCAGCTGACCTTCCAAACACAATCAAATCTAACAGAGAATTTGAACCGAGTCTATTAGCCCCATGAACAGATACGCATGCACCCTCGCCAATTGCCATAAGTCCCTCTACAACAGAATTCTCATTATTTAAAACTTCTGTATTGTAATTAGTCGGTGTTCCACCCATATTATAATGAACAGTAGGTATAATTGGTATCGGCTCTTTTGTAACGTCTACACCCGCAAAGATTTGTGCAGTTTCAGCGATACCCGGTAATCTTTCATTTATAGTTTCATGTCCAAGGTGCTCAAGATGAAGATGTGCATGATCCTTTTCTGCGCCTACGCCTCTTCCTGCATTTACTTCCATTTGAATTGCTCTACTCACGACATCTCTTGATGCAAGATCTTTAGCATTTGGAGCATATTTAGGCATGAAACGTTCACCATCTGAATTTGTTAGGTATCCCCCTTCGCCTCTAGCTCCCTCAGTAATCAGACAACCTGCACCATATATCCCAGTAGGATGGAACTGAATAAATTCCATATCTTGTAATGGTAAATTAGCCCTTAATACCATTGCATTTCCATCACCCGTACACGTATGTGCTGATGTTGACGACAAATAAGCTCTGCCGTATCCCCCTGTAGCAAGTATTACCATATGAGACTGAAAAAGATGAATTTTACCATCTTCGAGACACCAAGCTAAAACCCCAACACATTTGCCATCTTCAAATAGTAAGTCTATTACGAAATATTCAATGAAGAAATCAACTTCATTTTTTAATGACTGCGTATAAAGCGTATGAAGTATTGCATGACCTGTTCTATCTGCTGCAGCACAAGTTCTCTGTGCGATACCTTTACCGTATTCTGTTGTCATTCCACCAAACGGTCTTTGATAGATTTTACCTTCTTCTGTACGAGAAAAAGGAACACCGTAATGTTCCAGTTCAATTATAGACTCAACAGCGTTTTTACACATATATTCAATAGAATCTTGATCGCCAAGCCAGTCTGAACCTTTTACAGTATCATACATATGCCATCGCCAATCATCTTCGCCCATGTTGCCTAATGCTCCGCTGATTCCACCTTGAGCAGCAACTGTATGACTTCTTGTAGGAAATACTTTTGAGATACACGCAACTGATAAATCAGATTGAGATAATCCCATAGATGCTCTTAAGCCTGATCCACCAGCACCAACTACTAGAACGTCATGTTCATGTTTTACTAAGTCCATTTTTTATATGCTCGCTAAAATTAATATGGTTAAGAAAAAAGAAATAATATGAAAAAGTTTAGATAATGAAATTACATTTTTTTGTATTGTCTCAGTGTGTATATAATCTTCAATTATAACTTCTAGGCCCATAGAACTGTGAAATAATATAAAACCAATAAAAGCAACTGACAATATAAATCCTGAGATAGAGCTAAGATCTTCAATTAGTTGAACATAAGGTATAGATGAAATATTTATAATATATAGCAAGGACAATATTACTACAGGTATCATTATAATCGCGCTTATGCGCTGGAGCTTCCAATGTTCCATGTTTATAAAACTCCCGAAAATAAAAGAATCAGGAAAGTCAAAGCTACTGAAGAAACTATTACTATATATCCAGATTTATAGCTACTTTCAAGATCAAGTCCATATCCCGCATCCCATGCGAGGTGTCTTATCCCATTACATAAATGGTATAATAATCCAAACAAAGCTAATGAAAAAATTATTTTAATAAACGTATTACCAAGAATATTAATCATAATTTGATGTGTCTCGGCAGAGTAAGTGAGAAAATAAATTATTATTGGGGATAAAAGTACAATCATACTAAGCGCAAAACCTGTCATCCGGTGAGAGATAGACAGAACAGATGTTAGCTGTGGCTTATAAATTTGCAGATGTGGTGACAGAGGTCTGTTAGTAGTATTCATAATTAAAAGTCTATACAACGTCCATTTTTTTCCCAGTCACCATAACGTGTTGGTTCAGGGCCCTTTCTTCCACCTATCTCTTTTGGTGTCTTTTTTTTATCAACCGGGATTATAAGCTTACTTTTTTTACTCTTATTTTTCATGATTATCCCTATTCAACTTTGATGCTTATTATATGAAAATATTTTTAAAATAAATAGTTATTTATTAGGCTATACTTATGTTAGATTATCAAAGAATTTAGTATAAAAAATAACTAAGATAATCAATATTTTATATGAATAAACTAATATCTGATATTATAAGAGAGCACAATGGTCCTTACAGTGACAATGGTGTTTCAGTTATAAGAGTAAGCGGTATTGACAACAAAAAATTCCTACAAGGTCAATTAACCAATGACATTGATAGTTTGGGGAATGAACAATACAAACTCGCATCTTATTGTACTCACCAAGGAAAAGTAATAGTAAACATGCAATTGATTGCAGATGGTGATGATGTAATTATAATCTTGCCAAAGAACTTATCTGAATATTTTATTGAAAAAATTTCAAAGTATATCTTAATGTCGAAGGTAAAATTTGATATTGTTTCTGGAGCAGCTGTCTTGTCAATACTTGGTGATGAAGCATTGTCAATCAATAAAAAATATAATGTACTCTCATCAGGACATTATAAAAAAATTGATGATAATAATATTGTAATAAATATGTCAACTCCACTAATTCCTCAGAGTAAGTGCGTCTTGATGAACCCTGGGCATCAGATTGAAATAAATTGTTCTGAGAAAGATAAACCTAATACATGTTTGATTGATTTGTTTGGTTTAGTAACAAGATTACAAGTTGAAAGTATTGAAAAATATATTCCGCAAGTATTGAACGCCGATAGACTCAATACAGTCAGCTATAAAAAAGGCTGCTATACTGGACAAGAAGTTGTTGCACGAACGCATTATCTTGGTAATGTAAAAAAACATGTCTATCTGGTTAATATAAATAATTCTGAAATTCATGACAGAAACATTATCAATAAAGATGGTGAGAGTGTTGGCGAATTAATTGGAGAGTACTTTTTCTATAATGACGTTACATTGTCACACAGTATACTAAGAGATAGCTGTGATTTTAATGAATTATTCGTAGGAAAAGATATTGTTGAAGTAATTCCTATGGAAGATATTGTTTAACAATATCTCTTTCTTTTAGAAGCTCTTTCTCTGATAATTTAATTAAGTCAGCAATCTTAGAATTAATATTTACATCAGGAATTACTCTATATGAATTTTCACTGATGCTTAAAGGCAATGAAAACATTAAACCTTCAGTAATATCATATTCACCAGAGGTCATTATGCCTAGAGATTCCCATTCGTCGGAACCATTTTCTAGTATATTGATATGATCATAAATTGCAGATGCTGCAGAAGCAGCGCTAGATAATCCTCGAAATTCTATAATTTCTCCTCCTCTTTTCTGCACCTTAGGAATAAAAGTACCATATATCCAGCTTTCCTCTACATCCACAATTGATGACATTACGTTACAGTTATATAAATCTGGAACTTGCGTAGTTGAATGATTTCCCCATATTATCATTTGATGAATTTCTTCAACTTGCTTATCAAGCTTAGAGGCTAAAATACTTTTTGCTCTATTTTGATCTAATTTCATCAAAGAAGTTACATTTTCATTTGGAATCTTAGGGGTATTATAATTAAGGATTAAAGCATTCGTGTTAGCTGGATTTCCTACCACAATAATTTTTGTCGATGATGAGCATACGTTATTGATAGTTTCCGCTTGAGATTTGAAGATACCAGCATTGTCCAGTATCAAATCTGACCTCTCCATACCTTTTGATCTTGGTTTAGCGCCAACCATAATAATATAATCAGAATCATCGAAGGCTTTTTCAGAATCAGCAGTAATAGCAATTTCGTTTAATGATGAAAATGCACAATCCTCAATTTCAAAACGAAGGCCTGTTAAGGATTTCTGTGACAGCTCAATATCAAGCAATGTTAAATCAATTTTATCAGTAGCCTTAAATGGAAGTTTAGAAAGAATTCTGAAAATAAGTGAATAAGCAATATTTCCAGCTGCGCCAGTTATAGTCACTTTCTTAATGCTCATAAATATCTCTTGCCTTTTTCAGATCGCGAACGGAGTTGATACCAATTGACTTGTTATCTTTAACCTGAACACAATGTATCGGTATATTATTCCAAATCATTCTTAATTGTTCAAGACTCTCATCTTTTTCATAATGACATTGCTTAAGTGAAGAATATTTTTCGAGAGTTTTAAATTTATAACCATATACTCCAAGATGAATGAGATACTTCGATTCAACTGACGTAATAGGTTTTCTTGTGAATGTAATGGCTCTGAGTTGTTTATCAACAACTGCCTTTACAAAATTACTATCTAAGTATTCATTCTTATTTTCTGTTTCATAAATTAATGTACAAACATTAATATCATCAGAGAGTTTTAAAACTCTTATAAGTTTTCTAATATTATTTGGATCAATGTTAAATTCATCTGCCTGGAGATTGATGATTATATCTTTATTTGAAGCTTTAAATTTTTTTGCAGTAAAATAACAGCGCTCTGAGCCATTTTTAAATTTTTTTGACGACAAGAGAGATTTTACATTATGCTTATCAGCATATTTTTGGATAATCTTCGAGTCTGTTGATACGATTATAGATGTATCCTTTATTTTTTTTGCACACAAAATCATGTGCTCTATTAAGGCTTTATCTCCTATATTTTGAATAAGTTTTTTTGATAGTCGTGATGACTCTAATCTTGCAGGTAATATAATGAATGTAGTCATCTAAAATTCTCTATAATTTTAGTTAGTTTATCATTTGGAACAAGAGATTGTTCAAGTATATAAATATTTTTAACTTTAAATTCTTTTAGTTTAGTGAAATCCTTCTCTGTGACCAATATAGGCTCTGCAGTATCAGGAATATCTGAGAGTATAAATTGATGGTGATCAATGAAGGATGAACAAATTATATCAGCATGATATCCTCTCAGTTCTTCTTTAAGATTAGTATCATCAGCTATGGCAGTAAGTAAGTAGCTTTTTGAAAATCTACTATCATTCGGAAGGTATACTTGACTGTCATAAGGAGATCTTATTTGAGATAATTTTGTATAAAACCCAGGATACATCTCACCGTGGTAGTTGCTAAACACGAAAGTAGCATTAGGATGAAAAAATTTAGGTTCACGTAAAGGCCCGCAAGGCAGTAATAGTTTGTTGCTAGAGCTTTTATATTTAGTAATAATAAATTCATAATTTCTGTTTAATTGATAATGCTGCAAACCATCATCATGAATTATGTAGTCTAAGTTTTTATTATCTAAAAATTTAGTTGAATTAACACGATTATCGCTAGATACTACAACGGCTTCGGTCTTTGAATGTAGCAACAACGCTTCATCTCCAACCTCATTAGCTTTTGAAGTAGAGTTTATTTGCTTTGGTATAGTTACATTTGATTTATAACCAGAAGAAATAATCCCTATTTTTTTTTCTTTAGTATATAAATAATTAGCAAGCCATAAAGTAAAAGGAGTTTTTCCGGATCCACCGATATTTAAATTACCAACAATAATTAAATTTATTGGAGAGGTATATCGAGATAGAATATTTGTTAAGAAATATTTTCTTATAAGAATGGTTATAAAATATATTAATGATAATGGTAATAATGGTATAAGAAATATTTTCGGTAACCTATACCAAATAAAAAATACTAAGTAACGCATCTAGTTATTAAATTGTGAATGATATAGAACAGAATATGTACCTCTTTTTTTAAGTAATTCATCATGATTACCTTGTTCAACAATTTGCCCATTATCAATTACTACTATCTTATCAGCATTGATAACTGTTGAAAGTCTATGTGCGATAATTAAAGTTGTTTTATTTTTAGATAGATTATTAATAGACTCTTTAATAATAGTTTCCGATTCTGAATCTAATGCGCTTGTAGCCTCATCTAACAAAAGGATAGGAGAATTTTTCAGGACAGCCCTTGCTATAGCAATTCTCTGTCTTTGCCCACCTGATAAAAGAACTCCATTTTGACCTACAAATGTATTAAATTTATCTTGCAAGAGCTCAATGAAACTATATGCATTTGCTTTTTTTGCTGCATCTTCAACTTCAGCTTTGCTACATTTATTTAATTCTCCATAAGCAATATTATTGTAAATAGTATCATTGAATAAAGTAAAATCTTGACCTACATATGAGATTTGTTTCCGTATAAAATTTAAATCCATCTTTGCTATATCTTTATCATTAAACTTGATTGATCCAGAAGTTGGCTCATATAATCTAGGAATTAAATCCAATATAGTAGTTTTTCCACTACCTGATTTACCTACTAACGCAACAGTTTCCCCAGGCTTTATTGAAAGAGTTATATTTTTAACAATAAAGTTCTTGGACGATGAATACTTAAAGTTAATATCTGTGAAATCAATAGTAACATTATCAATAGGCTCATAAGTTTGATTTCCTTGAGGCTCTGATTTTGAATCAAGTAAAGTAAAAATTGATTCACTAGCAGCTATGCCCCTTTGTAAAGTAACGTTAACCTCAGATAATCTTTTTATAGGAGCAAATAACATTATCATTGCAGTGAGATAAGACATGAAAGTCCCTATTGATATTTGCTCAAGATAATCCTCTGACATAACGAAATAAATTATGCTTGCAGCAAAAATTGCTATGACAAGCTGCATTAGTGGAATACTTAAACTTTGTATAAAAATTAGCTTTAAGTTTCTCTCTCTATTGTTTTTATTAACACTATCAAATAAATTTGTTTCATACTTGTGTCCTTCAAATATCTTTACAAGTCGATGACCGATAATTGATTCTTCTACAACATTAGTAATTTCACCCATTGATTTTTGAATGTCACGACTTATGCTTCTAAATTTTATACTCATGATTTTTAGAAAATATCCAATGAATGGTGCTAACAAAATGAGTCCAATTGAAAGTTCAAAACTATAATAAAACATTAATGATAATAAACCGATTATAGTTAAGCCATCTTTTATTAATACTGTTATTGCTTTAGTCGCAGCTTCAGCTACTTGCTCTGCATCAAAAGTAATTTTTGATACAAGTCTTCCAGTAATAGATTCATCATAAGATTGTGATGACTTTGATATAATTTTGTCAAACATATCTTTTCTTATATCACGTATTATGCTTCTTCCAACATAAGCCATGCCATAGTTAGATATAAATGATCCAATGCCTCTGAGTATAAAAATAAGTATTATTAATATGGGCATTAATGATATGACTGCCTTGTCCTGTTCTATGAAACTTCCATCCAATAATGGTTTAATAAGAGCTGCAAAAGAGGTGTCAGCAATAGCGTGTATTATCATTCCAATTACAGCAAGAATAAAAACAGTCTTATAGATTTTTGTGCGTTTTAATAGCCTTTTATATAAAAGAAATCCACTATTGTTAGAATGATTCATTATTGTTTTATTAAGATATGAAGATATTTGACTATCATACATGATATTATTTAACCATTGAAATATACATACAATTATTTTCATATATAGTTCGAAATAATGAAGAAGTTTTTTAAAGACAACTTACCAAAACCAGAAGATCTAAAGAAATATAAGGCTTTGGGTGTCTTAGGGAACTCAATATTTGAAAAGGAACTTTGGTCTATAAATAAACATACACTATCAAGAGCTATTGCTATAGGGCTTTTCTGGGGGTGGATGCCAATGTTTTTTCAAATGATACCTGCAGCATTTTGCGCAGTATATTTTCGAGCAAATCTTCCTTTATCAGTTGCAGGAGTATGGGTAAGTAATCCAATAACAATGCCACCCATGATGTATCTAGGATATGAATTTGGTAATGTCATACTTGGTATAGATCCACTATTTGATAAGTTTGAGGCAAGTATCGGTTGGATTATAGGTGTTTTCTCTCTGATATGGGAACCGCTGCTGGTAGGTACTATGATTATTGGAATTTCTTCTGCAGTAATAGGTTTTTTTGGAATACATCTTTTCTGGAAAATACTAGCTTATAGAAAACTTCATAGGATTAAAAACAATACTAAATAAATTTTCCATCCATTATTTTTTTATTTATATTCAGTTTAGAAAGAACAGAATCATCATGTGAGACTACCACTAAAGAAACTTTATTCATTTTGCATACTTCAACTAGACTATTTACAATAGAATTAGATGTGTCTTTATCAAGATTTCCAGTAGGCTCATCAGCTAAAATAATTTTAGTATTCATTGCTAATGCTCTAGCAATTCCTACCCTTTGTGCCTCACCACCTGACAAAGTAGTTACTGATGACGATTTACAATTAGATAAATCTACATCATCTAAAGCTGATAGTGCATGTTTTTCAGAATCTTTTTTTGACAATCCTTTATAACTAAGTGGTAGCATAATATTCTCCAATACATTAAAGTCCTTTAATAAATTAAATGATTGAAATACTAAAGAAATATTTTGTAATCTAAATTTTGTCTTTTCATTGGTTTTTAAATTTGAAAAACATAAATTATCAAAATATATATCTCCCCTATCAGCATCATCTAGGCCTGATATGATATTTAATAGTGTAGATTTTCCAGATCCGGAAGGGCCAGATATAGAGAGCGAATCTCCAGATTCTAAATCAAATGAAATACCTCGTAGCACATCTCTGTTCAGTGTCGTAGTGTTGTTCTGAAAAGATTTACAAATATTATTACAAGTAATTTTCATGAATTTAAAGATTGGGCAGGTATTAGTTTTGATGCTTTTCTTGCTGGGTATATAGATGACACTAAGACCATTAAAAAAGCGATAATCACAATTTTATATATATCTGATACGATTATTATATATGGGACTTTATCTAAATGGTAAATGTCAGGTGAAATTAAGGCAACATTAAACAGTGATTCTATAAATAAGACTATTGCATTAATATTAATTGATAGTACTAGACCAAGCAAGACACCAAGTGTAATACCAGCTACACCAATAATAAAACCTTGAATTAAAAATATCGATTCGATTGTTTTTTTGTTGATTCCCAAAGAAGTTAATATTGCAATGTCTTTTTGTTTATTCATAACAAGAAGGGTTAATGATGAAACAATATTAAATGATGCAATAGCTATTATAAGACTGAGTATTATAAACATTACTCTTTTTTCATTGTTTATAGCTTGAAAAAGAGCATTATGTGTTTCTGTCCAGTTACTTGTTATTAATGAATATGAATTAAACAATTCTCTCGAAATTAAAGAAGCTTTCAGCGGATCTATTAGTTTCAATTTTATATATGAAAATTGATCAGTACTATGAAGATTTAAATTGCTTCCATAAATAAATCTTTGATTATATTCATTTATACCTGAATCAAAAATTCCACTTACAATAAATTTATTACTTATATATGTTTTTTTATAGTTTGATACTGTAATCTGATCACCTATAGTAATGTTCAAAGTATTTGCTAAAACATTACCTATTACAATATTGTTTGGGTTTTCCAAATTAAAGTCTCCTAATTGTATCATTTGAGCTATGTTGCTAGTTAATAATTCATCTTTGCTTGTTACGTTATGCATAATGATCGGGTAGTTATTTACAGAATCTGATGAAACTAATTCTTCATTTCTGTTTATAAATGAGTAAGCTAATATATTTTTATTTGTCTTAATGATTGACTTAAGATCATCTACAGTATGCTGATCATGTGGATATATGTTTATGTGTGATGTGAAGCCTAAGATTTTATCTCTAAGCTCTTTTTCAAATCCATTCATAACAGAAAGAACAGTGATAAGAATTCCAACACCTAACATTAAACCTATAATCGATATTTTTGATATTACAGATATAAATGATAGATTATATTTTGAAAATAAAAATCGATATGCAACAAGGAAATTCATAGCTACACTATATCAAATATAAGCGATAATATGGAAAAGATACATAATAAATTATTAGCTGACTATAATTCAAATCATATTGTTATGGTTTATCCAGCTATGCATGATCGGTTTTTTTATTTTGAAGATATCAAAAAAATATACTTAGAATTATCAATTATTTTATCTCAAAATAATGTTCATCAAAGTGTTATCATTCCAGAAATATACGACAATGAAGATAGTTTTTTTCGTGATTTGAGTCCAAATATAGAATTTATTCAATACAACTGTGATGATATTTGGATTAGAGACTATCATCCAAAACTATATTCAACGAGAAAAGGTCTAAAGAAAATAGATTTTGACTTTAATGGTTATGGTGAAAAGTATATGTACATAAATGACAATAATTATAAATATTCACTAGATATGTATGATAGTGACTTTGATTTAAAAGGTTATGTGATTGAGGGAGGAAATTTAGAGTTTTCATCAAAAGGTGTTGTAATAACAAATAAAAATAGTTTCATAAAAAATAATCATAAATACTCAGGAAAAAATATTATAGATAAACTTATGTTCTTAAAAAAGGAAATACCATTTAATGAATTATTTGTATTAGAACTAGACTCTATTAAAGGTGATGATACCAATGGACATGTCGATAATATGGTAAGGTTTATTGATGATGAAAATTTAGTTTACCTTGCATCTACTGATAAATCTTATGTAAATTATGATTTAGCAAAAGAACTGAAAAATCAATTAGAATCAATTAAAAAGAAAAGTAAAATAATAAAGGATATTTATCCAATATTTCATGATGATAGAGATACGCTGTATAATGATAATAAGTATTACCCTTATTCAAAATTGAACTTTATCATCACATCTAATTGTATAATCTTTCCATCAATAACAAATAATGATATATCTATCATTGATAGCCTTAATGACTTACCAATTAGAAAAATAAAATATAATATAAATTGTGAGGCATCACTTATCGAATGTGGAGGGCTGCATTGTCTAAGCATGAATATATAAATCTAATACTTCTTCAGTATCAACCTCTAGATAATGTTAGTGACAATATAAGTAAAATTGAATTACTACTTAAAAAAAATAATGTCAATGAAAATACTCTTGTAGTCTGTCCTGAGTTATCACTGCAGCGTTATGTGTGTATCACAAAAACAAAAAAAAATATTAGCAATGCAATATCTTTAGATTCTGAGGAGATTTCTCTAATTAAAAATATTGCTATAAAATATAGAATTTTTTTATGCATTACAATATTTGAAAAGTTGAAAAAAAAATACTTTAATACTGCCCTAATTATTAATCCTGAAGGAAATATTATTAAAAAATATCATAAGAAAAATATACCATCAGAAATATGTTATGAAGAAAGTTATTATTTTAATAAATCAAATAATGGATATCAGTTCTTTTCGATAGGTGTTTTTAAAATTGGAATTTTAATCTGTTGGGATCAATGGCATTCTAGTGCATACCTTGAATTGAAGAAAAAGGATGTAAATTTGATTATTTGCCCAACAGCAATTGGAACTTGTTTTTATAAAAACGAAAAAATACAAATAGCTAATGAAAAAAAGAAATGGATTAATGTAATTGAAGCTAATAGTCTGATGAACAATATACCAATTGTAGTTGCAAATCGAATAGGTACAGAGCAGCAAAAAGATAGCTCTATTAAGTTTTGGGGATCTAGTTTTATCACTGATGCACATGGTACATCACTCAAAAGATGTAAATTAAAGCAGGGCATAATCAAATATAGATTCTATAAAAAAGACCAAATTTCTATAAAAAAAATGTGGAATTTTCAGGATATTGGCTAAATCTGCCGATATATATTAAATAAACATGTCAAATCTGTGAGTTAGATATTATAATACTGCTTGTAACAATTAGTTCTTTTAATCAAGGAGACAAAAATGAGGATAAATTTGATAGTACTGATGCTTGCTCTAATGGCTATTTCAGTATCTCAACCGTCTTTCAGTAAGACTATTTCAGAAGTTAAAATAATTTTTGCTGACAAAGAAGGCGAAGGAAAGCCTACTGATGATGAGGAACCAGATTGCGAATAATTAATTGGGAGGAGATATGTTAAAAATTAATAACTTTTTTTCAGTTGCTATTTTTTCTTTAGCCTTAGTGTCGCTATCTGCTATTGCAGGTAAACCTGTTGCTATATCTAAAGCAGATGGACCAAATTCTTTAGAAATTGGGTTATCTGTTTCAGTTGGTGAACATAAGATAATGAGAAATCAAGATAATGCTGCAACTGTAAATCCAGCGTTTGCTAAAACGTCTAGACCATGTCCACCATTCTGCATTCAACCTATGCAGTTAAGACCGGGGATAGAGACAATCGGTGAACAAGAAATCATTCATTATGCAGTAATGATGTCAAAAGGTGAAAAAATGCCTGATGGCTCAGAAATTATGGTGATTGATTCAAGAACACCCGATTGGGTTGCTAAAGGAACAATTCCTGGAGCAGTGAACCTACCTTGGACACTTTTGAGCGAGAGAAAAGGGGCTGACCCATTGTCAATCGCAGAGATAATGACAACAAAGTTTGGCGCTGAAGAACAAAATGGCTTATTTTATTTTGATAAAGCAAAAACGCTAGTATTGTTTTGTAATGGTATGTGGTGCGGTCAATCACCAAATAACATTAAGAGTTTATTAAAATACGGATATCCAGCTGACAAAATTAAATGGTATCGTGGCGGTATGCAAAACTGGGAAAACCTAGGATTCAATACTGTTAAATAAATAAGCTTATAATTATTACAAAGCAGCACATAAATACATGTGCTGCTTTTTTTTGAGTATTTTATGAAGATTCTGTCAAAAGGTATCAATTTAGTAAGTAACCTTTCTGGTTCATCATATCTATTAGAAATAGAAAATTTAGCAAAGCATCATAAATATGTTGTTGTCCTTGTGGATAATAATCACCAGGTAGATAGTTTATTTGATGAATTGAAGAATATTTATAATGATAAAGTAATATTAAAGTTTCCTAATTATGGAGTAGCAAATTATAGTTCAACATCGATTGATCAAGATGTAATAAAAGAAAGATTAAACTGTTTGATACATATAAAAGATGATAGTGATTCTAACAAAATTATTATAGGGACTTATAAATCAATTTTTAGTAAAACACCATCTATTGAGGAAGCTAGTAAATCATGGTGTTCAATTTCAAAAAATTCCAAATATATAGAAATATTAAATTTACTAAAAAAATATGAATACAAAAAAGTAACCAAAGTTGATGAACGTGGTCAATACAGGTTATCAGGATCAATTATTGATTTCTTTTCAACTTTAGCAGATAAGCCGGTAAGAATTAATTTCTTTGGTGATGAAATTGAGACATTAAAATATTTTAGTACAATTACACAGCTATCAGATGCTGATTTAGACTCTACTGCTCTTGGATCAAGAGGTTTGTATTATCTGGATTCTAATAATATTGAAAAGTATAAGGATTATGTGTCAAAAAACTTTAATGATGAGTATAGAGATGATCTAGAGTATGAGGCTATAGTTAATGATAGAAGTGGTATTAATATACAGAACTTAGTGCCAAGTTTTTATAATGAAACATATTCACTCTTGTCGTTAATTGGACAAGATTTTGTCTGTTTCATTGAAAATGATATTTTAAATGAATATAAAGAAGAATCAGAGAACTTAATAAGTAATTATAAAGAAGAATCTATTAATAGATATATTTTAAAACCTGAAGATCTAATAATTAGTAGTAAAACATTAAATAAAATTGTAGCAAATAATTATTTTTACTTATCAGCAAATACTCATACTAGTGTTCCCACGATTAAATCTTCTTATAGCCCTCTACCCTCTGTTTCAATTAATTATAATTATAAGAATCCATTTACTAATCTTGAAAATCTTTATAATGAATCAACATATACTTATACATTCTTTATACAAAGAAACGATAACTTTAAAACTATAATAAATTATTTTAAAAGTAAAAATATATCATATAAAGAAATTGACCGCCTTGATGATAAATATAGTGGTATACGTATATTTAGAAGTGATATAAATGAAGGCTTCATTGATAATAGTAGTAAAGCTGTATACATAAGTTCAAATGATTTATTTGGTTTAATAAAAGCCAGAATATCAAAAAATAAATCAATAAAAACTATCTTAATAGATAATCTAAATGATCTAAAAATAAATGAATTAGTCGTCCATCAAGAACACGGCATTGGAAAATATAGGGGTCTAATTACGATGAACATTGAAAGTAAAACTACAGAATTAATAAAAATAGAGTATGCAGATAATAACAATCTATATATGCCGATAACATCAATTTCCTTGATGCAAAGGTATATTGGAAATTCAGGTTTAAATACAAAATTAGCTAATTTAGGTTCAGATAAATGGTTAAAAATAAAACAAAGGGCTAAAAAGAAAATACAAGATATTGCTGCAGAACTTCTACTAGTTCAAGCAAAAAGGGAATTGCATAGAGGTTATAAGTATGATTTTGATATAAATGGTTATGAGAAATTTTGTAAATTATTTCCTTATGTTGAGACTGAGGATCAACTGAATTGTATTAATGAAGTGATTGATGATATGTGCTCTACAAAAGCAATGGATCGTATTGTTTGTGGTGATGTTGGCTTTGGGAAAACTGAAGTAATTCTTAGGGCTTCATTTATAGCAGCAAATAATAAAAAACAGGTTGTTATCATTGTTCCAACGACAGTATTGGCAAAACAACATTATCAAACTTTTAAAAATAGATTTAATACTTATAATTTTAAAATAAATTTAATGACGAGAGTAATATCTTCATCAGAAAAAAATACATCATTAGAAGAAATTAAACATGGTAATGCTCAAATAATAATTGGAACTCATGCACTTTTAAATAAAAGTGTAAAATACAATGATTTGGGTTTACTTATCATAGATGAAGAGCATAAGTTTGGTGTTAAACACAAAGAAATAATAAAAGGTATAAAAGAAAATATCGATGTTTTATCCCTTACTGCGACACCAATCCCAAGAACTCTTAATTCAGCATTATCAGAGATAAAAGATATGAGTATTATTAATACTCCTCCTGTAGGTAGAAAGAACATAGTAACTAATATTATAGAAAGGTCTGATACGCTGATTGGTCAATATATTGATAGAGAAATAAATAGAGGTGGGCAAGTTTTATTTGTACATAATAATATAGATACAATGGATGAAGAAATAAATTTTATTAAAAAAATAAATAATAAATATAAAATCGAAAAAGTTCATGGAAGACTAACAAATAAAGAAATTGAAATGATAATGAGTAACTTCATCAATGAGAAAATAGATATCTTGATATGTACAAGTATAATAGAAAGTGGTTTAGATATGGCAAATGTAAATACAATAATAATTAATAATGCCCAGAATTTTGGATTATCACAACTTCATCAAATAAGAGGAAGAGTAGGAAGAAGTAATAAGCAAGCATACGCCGGTATAATATTATCTGATAGAAAAAGAGTAACGAAGGACGCTGATTTAAGAATAGATGCATTTATTAAAACAGATAGTTTAGGAGGTGGACTAGACATTGCTGGTCATGATCTAGATATTAGGGGTGCTGGCGAAATACTTGGAGAAGAGCAAAGTGGACAAATACTTGAAATTGGATATGGTATGTACACATCTATGTTGTCTAAAGCAATTAATCAAATAAAAAATAATAAAATTGATGAAATTAAACAACATGTAGAAGTTGATGCCTATATATCGACACTAATACCTCAGGAATATATAGAAGATATTTTTTTAAGATTAGAATTTTATAGTGATATATCTAATGTTCATAATGAATATGAGTTAAATCAAATTATAGCAAAACTGGTTGATATTTATGGCCCTCTTCCCGAATATTTAGAGAACCTTCTTGATCTTACGAGAATTAGAATAGCAGCAAATGTAATCAATGCTGAAAAAGTAAAAATAAATCAGGAAAGTACGATAATTACTTTAAATAAAAAAAGTCTTATAAATCATGATAATCTTATAAATAAATATGTTAACAAAGGAAACATAATTCTTTTAAATGAGTTTAATTTTAAGTATAAATACCCATCAGAGAAGTGCTTTTCTGATATCTGTAACGAAGTTATAACTATTTTCGAATCGATATCTAATTAAATTAATCTTTATTAATAAATACTGTTGTTGTTGGGTATGCAATTTCTGCATTATGCTGTTCTATGATTTCAGCAACTTTTAGCAGAACATCTTGTTTAATTCTTAGAAATTCTTCCCAATCTTTAGTTTTTGTAAATGCGTATATGAAAAAGTCACATGAAGAGGCTGAAAAACTTTTGAAATAGACTTTTGCTTTTTGTGTTTGATCAATATCAGGATTACTTTCTAATATATTATTAACGTCTTGAATTATATCTGTCATTTTATTCAAATCATCATAACGTATCCCTATTGTTTCATTAATTCTTCGATTAGACATTCTGGTTGCATTCTCTACTATAATACTTGAAAAGGCAGTATTGGGAATATAAAGAACATTTTTAGAAAATGTTCTCACCACGGTTAGTCTCCAACCAATTTTCTCAACTATGCCTTCAATATTCCTATCAGGAGATTTTATGAATTCACCTACTCTAAATGGTCTATCAAAAAATATCATCATGCCACCAAAGAAATTAGATAGTAAATCTTTTGCAGCAAGGCCAACAATTAATCCTCCAACTCCACCAAATGCAAGTAAACCAGATATGCTTAGACCTATCTCTTGCATAATTATTAAAGCAGTGATTACTACGACCAATATTTTTAAGATTCTTACAACAATTTCATAAGTCTCAGTAATTAAAGTTATGTCGTCTTCACTTGATAGATTTTTAGTGAAAGGCTTGAGCTGTAGGTAATAGTTTAAACCTCTAAGTAATGACCATGAAATGACGATTACAATTAGAGAAAATACAGCAGATGAAAGACTAAAACTTAGGTTTAATACTTCATTTTTATTAAAGTAATCAGTAATTACAAATATATATCCAAATATAATTAAGTAAGTAGAAGGTGTTTTTATAGAAAATAAGATTAGTTCATCATAAACGGTATTAGTTTTTTGAGATAAGGCAAAGATAACATTTATTAACTTGTTCTTAATGAAAAAGAGAAATAGAGTGATCAGCGTAATGGTTATTAGACTGGAATGTGCGTTATTTAATAGTATATCCATTATTCTTTTATGTGCCTTCCGACTACTTCAGTAGCTTTTCGATATGTATTCACATCTCCCTTATTATATGTTAATTCATGTAAACATGGTAAATTTATATTTCTAGGATGAAAGTTATGAGAGTTTAACTTATCTAGATATTCATTTTTATAAAATAGATAACTTCTTTTTTCTTCAATAATTTTCTTATCTTGCATGGTTGTTACTATTGCCATTGAGCATCCTTCTGCGAGAGTTTTTTCTAGTATACTTAGTTTACTTAATTCAGGATAATGTTTCTTTATGCCAAGCATTTCTAGATCATCACTAATAAAAAACGGAAACTTGCCAAATACTTTACTAGGGATTTCATTAAGCCATTTAGATGAAGTAGTAACTGGATCTTTAGATATATTATTAAACTGTATATGGCTTGTCATGATTGGAATATCTTGTTTGTTATAAATTTTCTCAAAAACAATCAAATGCTTATGAATCTCTTCCCATGACATTTTGCAACTCATGAGATCTGTATGTGTGTCACCTGAAACACAACCATGCCCCGGATAGTGTTTTAAAGTAGGAATGATTCCATTATCTATTAAGCCATCTATATATGATAATGATAATCGGACAACATCAATCGAAGATTTTGAAAATGTTCTAGAACTTAGAACATTACTATTTGTTGATAAGTCAACTACTGGTGAGAAATTAACATCAACTCCAATTTCTTTAAGCTCATATCCTGCAATATATCCTACATAATATGCAATTTTTTCTCCCAAATTAGGATCTTCTTCATAAATATTACCTATAGAATTAAAAGATGGTAAAGAAGTAAATCCTTTTTTAAATCTTTGAACTCTTCCTCCTTCATGATCAATTGCAATTAATAAGTTACTATTAATACTTTTAATATTAGCAATAAGTGATTTTATTTGATCGAGATTAATAAAATTATGTTCAAAAAGTAAGACGCCACCAATAAATTTATTATTCAGTATCTCTGCTTCTTCATCAAGAAGAGTCTCTGTATCTAAATTAATAATTAAATAACCTTGATTATCTTTCATTTGAAATTAGAATAGTCGAATAACATGCAACAGCTTTATGCTCACCGATCATACCTATTTTTTGTGATGTGGATGATTTTATACTTATCTGACTAATGTCAATACTGATAATATTAGCAATGCTTTTTCTCATATCCATAATATGGTCTTGTAAAAAAGGACTCTCAATGACTATAGTTATATCAATATTATTAATCATATAATTAGACTGAGTAATCAGCTCACACGCATGTTTAAGTATTTTTACACTTTGAATATTTATATTCTCTTTATTTGATGGAAAATGTGTACCTATATCGCCAGCTGCAAGAGAGCCGTATATGGCATCTGAGAGAGAATGCAGTACAATATCACCGTCAGAATGTGCTACTACCGTATGATTAGAATCAATTCTTATGCCGCCCAACATGATGTAACTGCCCTCTTCTAGCTTGTGCATATCATAGCCAAATCCAACCCGTGTAGTAATCATAATAGTCTCTTTATAACCTCTATATCCTCTAAAAATGTTACTTTGATATTATCAGGACTTGATCTGACAATGGAACAATTGAAATCATTCATCATCATTGCTTCGATATCATCATCAATATGATATCCATTACTGATAGTTTTTACTATTGACTCATAAAGCTTCGTTGTTTTAAAAATTTGTGGTGTGAATGAAGACCATAATTTATCTTTGTATAAATTATTAAGTATTTTGTTATTTTTAACATCTTTCAAAGCATTGGTTAAAGGATACCCTAATGTCGAAGCATCAATATCTGATTTCATAGATGCTATTAATTTATTTATATCATCAATATTTAAAATTGGACGTGCTACATCATGGATTAATGTATATTTAGTTTGGAGATTATTTTGAAATATATTCTCAAGTGCTACATGTAATGATTTTAAACGGCTAGAAGAGCCATAAATTACATTTTCATTATTTTTGAGTTTATTAATAACTACCTTTCTATTGGAAACTATGAATATATTTGATTCAGGGAAATATTTATTAAAGAATAATCTTGAGTGATTTAAAATACTCACTTTATTAATTATCACATTTTGTTTTATCTGGCTAGATTTAAAACGCCTACTACTGCCTGCGCCTAACAATACAACAGAAATATTTTTGTTCATTTTTTTATAACTTGTACAAAGGTTTCATCTTTTTTGACTAAGCCTAGATTATATCTAGCAAAGTTTTCTAGTGCATGAGTTGATGATGATAGATCTTTAATTTCATTTTCAAGAATAGTGTTTTTAATAGTAATTTTTTGAATGTCTTCTAGAAGTTTATTATTTTGTTGATTAAGGAAAAAAAAATCTGAAATAT
>JBJKYD010000015.1:0-49888 GCA_045561295.1 Gammaproteobacteria bacterium | reverse complement strand
TAGTATCTACCTTCACAGATAATTGATTATTGATATATTGTCTATTGTCTCCAATTAGTATTAATAATTTGACTTTATTATTAATTATATTTTTTAATGAATCATAAGAAATCTTTTTCTTGTCTCCTCCCATAATCAATACAATATTTTCATCTACAGACTCTAATGCATTTAACGTTGAATCTGAATTAGTTGATTTTGAATCATTGATGTATGTAATGCCATCATAAGTACAGAATCTTTCCAGTCGATGTGATAAATGAGCTCGTTTAGAAAATCCGAGTATTATCTCATCTATTGACAATCCCAATACACTTAAAACTGCAATACATGCAGATAAGTTGTAAGCCTCGTGCCTGCCATTAATCTCATGCTCTTCATCTTTGTATGAGATGAAATTATAGTTTTTGAATACTAAATTTTCTATAGACCTGTTATTAATATATATCGAATTATTCTTTACATCAAATGTAATGTCTTTTTTAGAATATTCTAGATTATTATTTATTATTTTATACTTTGCGTTGTCAAATATTTTTAATTTTGTTTTGAAGTAATTTTTCAACGTTCCATGTCTTTCTAGGTGATCAGGCGATAGATTCAAAATAGCAGATATATGAGAATCTAGGTTTTTAATATATTCTAATTGGTAGCTTGATAGCTCTAGGACTATAAAATCATAATTATCCTCAAGGGATTTAAATATGGATACACCATTATTGCCGCATGCTAAAGTTTTGATATTATTACTATTTAATATGTCTGATATTAAGTTTATAGTTGATGTCTTACCATTTGTACCGGTAATACATACGCATTTTAATTTTGTGATAGTTTGAAGAATTTCTATATCTGTAGTTATATTGCATTTAAGTAGTATAAGTTTTTTCAAGATAGAATTTTTCTTTGAAATTCCAGGGCTAATAATAAAATAATCAATATTATCTAAATTTATTTTTTTATTTTTAAGAATTAAATGACGATCTTTTATATCAAGTATTTCACTTGTCTCTAGCGCTTCATAGGAAACAGATTCTTTATCAAAAAACTCTCTGCAGTTTTGATAAGTCATGCCTTTCCCCAGTATGAGAAAGGAGTCTTGATATATATTCATCTAATTTTAAGTGTAGCCAAGGCGATTAGTACTAATATGAACGTAATAATCCAAAACCTCATAATTATTTTTGGTTCGGATAACCCTGATAATTCATAATGATGATGAAGTGGTGCCATCTTAAAAATTCTCTTTCCTTTTCTTAATTTAAACGATGCAACTTGTATAATTACAGAGAGTGCTTCAGCCACAAAGATACCGCTCATGATTGCAAACGCTAGTTCTTGCTTAAGTATGATTGCTAATAGCCCTAAGGAACTTCCTAATGATAAGGAACCACAATCGCCCATAAATATTTCTGCGGGGTATGAGTTAAACCAAAGGAATCCTAATCCTGCTCCAACAAGTGACGCAGCAAAAATAGCAACTTCTCCGCTACCTTCAATATATGGTATCAATAAATATGATGAAATATTTATATTCCCATGAACATATGAAAAAATAACAAAAGCTGATGCAATTAAAATACAAGGCAATATAGCAAGTCCATCTAACCCATCAGTTAAGTTGACTGCATTTGATGATCCAACCAATATAAAAATTGACCATGGTATAAAAAGTATTCCTAAATAAAAACTATTTGCTTTTAAAAAAGGGAAAACTGATTCAATACTTCCAGTATCCATAAAGAAATACAAAAATAGCGTTATAACTAAAGCAAATGTTATTTGCAGGAGAAGTTTTAATCTTCCCTTTATGCCATCACTATTTCTTTTTATAAGTTTCTTATAGTCATCATAAAAACCAATAGCACCAAATCCAAGTATTCCAAATAATAGTATTAGTATATAGTTATTAGATAAATCGGCCCATAAAGTAGTTGATATAACTACAGAAGATATAATTATAATCCCGCCCATTGTTGGAGTTGTATTTTTATCATCTAGATGACTTTTAGGACCATCTGCACGTATAGATTGATAGAATTGTTTATTCTTAAGGTAAGAAATAATGTAAGGACCAAGAATAAGAGAAATTATAAGAGAAGTCCCTGCGCCCATTACTGTTCTCAATGTCAAATATTGAAAGACATTAAAACCTGAATTGTATTGAGAAAGATATTCAAAGAAACTCAGAAGCATTTTCTATTTTAACTCCTTTACGATGTAATCAAAATTCATAAAACGCGATGCTTTTACCAAGATAGTTGAATCTTCGCCTGAGGTTTTTTTAAGCTTTTGTACTATCTCATCCATGTTATCTGAAGTATAGCAATTCTCACCAAATATTTGTTCGGCATCTTCTCCTATATTCTCCCATATAAAATAAATATTCTATACCTAATTGCTTTGAGAGTTGAAATATTGATTGATGGTGTTTTTGAGAATTTATACCTAACTCCCCCATATCTCCCATAACAAAGATCCTGTTCTTACTATAACTAGCTAATTGACGCAAAGCAGACTTCATAGATTCGGGGTTAGCATTGTATGAGTCATCAATAATCATAGATTTATTCTTTGAGTAGAGTGTATAAAACCGACCCTCAATTCCAGAAAATGATTTTAAACCATTAATTACATCATCAATAGTAGAACCAGATTCCATTGTTATTGCTACGCTAAATAGTATATTTATTGGTAATATGTTAGTAGTGTAATCTTTATCAACATTAAACTCACCATGCGGTGTCAACACACAATAGTCCGCCTCATCAGATTTCATAACATAATCTGCATTGCCTATTAAAGATAGAGTTGTTATTTTCTTACCCTCATTAAGTTTTTGCCATCGTGAGAAATTTGCATCGTCTATATTAAGAATTATATGCTTAGTTCTAGGATGAGAAAATATCTCTTCTTTTGTTTGGATAAGATTTTCCATACTTTTAAATGACTCCATATGAGCCTCTGAGACGTTCAATAAGGTGGTCAAATCTGGTTGCGAGATTTTAGTTAAATAGTTTATATCATTTTTTTTACTTGCCCCATGCTCGTAAATACATTTCTCTGTTTCATTGGAAGCATTCAGAACTGATAATGGTAGTCCTATTTCATTATTATAGTTTCCTATTGTTGCACTTGTTCTAAATGAAGTACTTAGTATAGATGTACATAATTTTGTTACTGTAGTTTTGCCATTAGTGCCTGTAATTCCAATGGTATGTGGTTGACCTATTTTATTTTTATATTTTTTAGCTATATTACCCAGCGCTTGAATGGAATTTTTAACGATTATAATTGGAGTAGACGAAGATATAAAATTATGAGGCTTTTCACATATTATACAAGCTGCTCCCTTATCAATCGCATCTGTTATATATTTATGTCCATCATTATTGATTCCAGAGATAGCCAAGAAAAGATCTCCTCTTTTGACTTCTCTACTATCGATAACTATTTTGCTGATTACTCTGTCGGTTCCTTCAAAAGAAGAAGATAAATACTCGGCTACATCTGATACTCTAAGATTCATAGTTATTGATAAGATTATTTAAATAAATGATATCATTATGTTTTACTTTTGAACTATTCTTAATGAGATAACTCTCATTTCCTTTGCCTAGTATAAAATTAATATGTTTTTTTGATGAATAGGTAAATAGATGTTTTATTGCTGTTTTGCGCGACTTGATAATAATATACCTTTTTCTATCATTAAAACCAGAGGTTATATTGTTAACTATTGAAGAGAGTTTTTCGTTACGTGAATTATCTTCAGTTATTATTGAAAACGAGGAATTACTATCAACAATTTTTCCAATAATAGCTCTTTTTGATGGATCGCGATCTCCTCCACAACCAAAAAGTGTAGTTATGTGATTATATGATTTAAATTCTTTATAGATGTCTCTGAAAGACTGTACTGTATGCGCATAATCAATTATAAAAGTACCTTTACTTCTGGTTCTTATAACTTGCCTTCTGCCCGACAATTCACGAAGAGCGGTAATGGATGAGTTAATTAGTTTTATACCATAATTTTCAAGTTTTAATATTGAGCAAATCATCAATAAAGAATAAATATTAAAATGATTTTTATTAGCTTCGTCAAAAGTAACAACATGGTTATTTATTAATATTTTATTATCTTTCATATGTTTTGATATAATTTTCTTATTTTTATACCTTGATTTTGAAAAATAAAAACACTCTAGATTTCTATATTTACTGAAATTGTTTTTCATAAGTATGGATGAATCATAATTTAAAATAGCTTTTTTACTTTGTTTCAATATAGATAGTTTCGAATTAGAATAGTTTTTGATTGTTTTATGATAATCAAGATGATCACTATGGATATTTGTTATGCACGCATAGTCAAATGCTAAGCCCTTTACTCTTCCTTGATGTAAACCTTGTGATGAACATTCAATAATAATATAATCACATTTCTTAGAGACAAAATTTCTATAATATTTATAGATTACGTCAATAGGTGGGGTTGTATAATCACTATCCACTAATGCGGGATAGATTCCGCATCCCTCGCTTGTTATTACCCCCACTTTCTTTTTTAAATAGGTTAATGATTGTGCTAATAATAAAACAGAAGATGTTTTACCATTTGTACCCGTGATACCTATAGTTTTAACTTTATGTTTATATCCTATGAGATCAACATTAAACAACATATGAAAAAGATTATCTAAGTTTTTTTGAATTAAAAAAGGTATAGAAGTCTTTAGGTCACTTCGTTTGTATAAAAATTGCGTAACAAATCCTGATGCTCCATTAGATATTGCATTTTTTATATTTTTAAAATTTTTTGATTCATCAGAATCAATGGATATGAAAATCTGCCCTGATTTAACTTTTCTAGAATCTATACAAAACCTATCACTAAATTTAATAGCCCTTTTTGAGTTACTAATAATGAATTTTTCTAAATGTACTAAATTATTGTCTGTTATTAGCATAACTTATATCATTTAAAATTCTCATTGAATGTTGCATAAATTCGCCAAAAATAGGTGCTGCATGAAGACCTCCAGAGCCTTCCTTATTTTTTGGGTTCCTTACTATGACAGCAGCAACATATTTAGGTTCAGGGTCTCCTAGTATTCCAACAAATAAGGCGTTATGTTTATCTTTTGCATATTTGCCATCTACAATCTGTCTAACTGTACCTGTCTTGCCATAAACCGTGTATCCTTCTACTTTAGCCTGCCTTCCTGTTCCATCGTTTGAATGTACTACATCTCTCATCATATCTAATACTTTTATTGAGTTATCCCTATTTAAAATATTATCTTTTTTAAAGTCTTTATTATTTTTCAAATAATTTATTTGTACCCTGTTGCCATAATTAGCAAGTGTAGTAAAAGCACTTGCAAGATGCATTAGTGATGTTGAGAGACCATATCCATAACCGAGACTCATATGGCCTGAATTTGATAACTCAGATGAAAGCGGCAAAGAACCAGTTTTTGATCCAGGTAAATTTAGAAATAGTGATTGACCGAAACCTAGTTCATTTAATCCGTCTATAAGCTGTTTCTTTGAGAGTTTACTTGAGACTTTTGCTGCTCCGATGTTACTAGATAATTTAATAATATCTCTTGGACTTACTTTTCCTAAATATTTCCAATCTTTAATTTCTTTATCTTCAAGTAGAATAACGCCTGGTGCGGTATTTATTATTGTTGATTCACTAATTACTTCATTGTGTAAACCGTAGTATATTATCAATGGTTTAATAGTAGATCCAGGTTCAATTAAATCATAGACAGCCCGGTTTTTAATTTTCTTCCCTCTAAACTCACTCCTTCTATCTGGATTAAATGATGGATAGTTAGTCATTGACATTATGTCGCCTGTATTTGATTCAATTAAAATTATAGAGCCACTCTCAGCTTTAAATTTTGTAATATATTTTCTTAGGGTTTCATATGCAATTATTTGTATTCTTTTATCCAATGTGAGAAAAACATCTTGGCCTGGGACTGGTTTTCTTATAATGCCTATTGTTTCAATGGGACGACCGATATTATCTTTTTTCACTTTTTTTAATCCATGCTCTGGTGATAGAATTTTATTACTTATGAATTCAATACCTTCTTGTCCTTTATCATCTATATTTGTAAATCCTAAAATATTTGAAAAAGGTTTACCGCCTAGATAACTTCTTTTATTTTCATTAATAAAATAAAGATTAGGATTATTTAAACTCTTAATTTTTAAATAAAAATCTTTCGAGACATGTCTTTTCAAATAAAATTCTTTTTTATTTTTATTTTTATAAATAATTTGTTTTAATTTTTTTTCAGATAAACCAAGATCTTTAGATAATTCCATAATAGATTTATTGTTACTCTTATATAATCTACTCGGATTAATGCAAAGAGTTTTTATTGGTAAAGACATAGCTAAAATATTATTGTTTCTATCATAGATACTTCCTCTTTGTGCGGTCAGTTTAACACTATGAATTTGCCTTTTTTCAGCCACTTCAAGAATATTCTCTTTGCATGATCCTTTATTAAAATAAAAACAATCCGTTGCATTAACTTGAATCTGATATAGTCTAAAAATTATTATTATCAAAACAAGAAAGGCTGCCACTATAAATAATGACAGCCTCAGGTTCTGATTTTTTTTTAGATTATTAATCAGCTTGTTGTCTTAAAAATGCTGGAATATCGAGAGATGTCTGATCTTCCTGCTGACTAACATTTACTTGTGTTATTGCATCATTTTTTGCTTCACTATTACTAGGATATGAAATACTAGGATTATTAGTTGTGCTTTCTTGTGTGCTTTGGTTAACTTCAGAAGAATTTACATCTATTTTATTATCTTGTGAAAAACCAGTAGCAATAATAGTCACACGTAAATCTCCGATGTTATCATCTTCTTTAATACAGCCAGTTATAATTTTAGCATCTTCATTTGCTATTTCTCGAATTTTACTACCAATAACCTCGAATTCATCAGTAGTTAGATCAGAACCAGAAGTGATATTAACTAATACACCGCTCGCGCCTTGAAGATCAATATTATCTAGTAGCGGACTACTAAGAGCTGCAGTTACAGCATCGATGGCACGATTCTCGCCTGATGAAACACCTGATCCCATCATGGCCTTACCCATCCCAGACATTACTGTTTTAACATCAGCAAAATCAACGTTCATGAATCCCCTGATAGTTATTATCTCTGTAATACCTTTAACAGCTCCTCTTAGAACGTCATTAGCGTTTTCAAATGACGAGAATATAGACTCTCCACCACCATATACTTCTTTCAATTTCGAATTAGGTATCACTATAAGTGAGTCCACCCATTGCTCAAGGTTATCAATGCCCTCTTGAGCGTTAGACATTCTCTCTGGACCTTCAAATTCAAATGGTTTGGTTACTACAGCAACCGTTAAAATACCAAGATCTCTAGCAATCTGGGCAATCACAGGTGCTGCACCAGTTCCTGTTCCACCGCCCATGCCAGCTGCAATAAAAAGCATATCAGCGCCTTCAATAGACTCTTTTAATATTTCACTTGCTTCTAATGCTGCTTGTTTACCTTTTTCAGGATCTGCCCCAGCGCCTAAACCTTTTGTGATTTCAGAACCAATCTGTACGGTAGTTGCACCACTCACATCTCTTAATGCCTGAACATCTGTGTTTGCAATTATGAAGTCAGCTCCATGAATTTGGGACTTAAGCATTGATATGATTGCATTACCGCCACCACCTCCAACACCAATGACTTTGATAACCGCGTTCTGATTATAATTATTTACTATTTCAAACATGGTGTTCCTCCTAATTGTTTAAGTTCATGATTAAAATTCTTTCTTTAGATGGAAGGCTCATTCCAAGCGTTTCACCTAAACCGCTCTTTTG
Organism: Gammaproteobacteria bacterium; assembly: GCA_045561295.1. GTDB lineage: Bacteria > Pseudomonadota > Gammaproteobacteria > CACLCV01. The sequence continues at coordinate 41,990 of JBJKYD010000015.1, read as the reverse complement.
AAGTTTACTATCAGTGAGATTTACCTTTTGCTCTAAAAGCTCTCTATATCTCTCTGATGTTTCAAATAATATTCGCTCATTCTTTGAAACTTCTATATTAAGTGTTCTGTTTTGATATTTAACAAAAATAGCGCCAAATGCAGATACAGTAATCAAAACTATTAATATTAATGTTGTCCCAAGGTTCATGATTGTTTCTCAAGTACATTAATTTTGGCCGATCTTGAACGAGGATTTATTTCAATCTCTTCATCGGATGGCTTAATTTTTTTTATTAAATTAAACATTTTGTCCATAAAATCTTGTTTTATTGGAATTTTTCTTGGCGCTGATAAGTAGTGATCTGTATATATTAGAAAATCTTTAATCACTCTCTCTTCTAGAGAATGATAAGTGATTAATACAAGCCTTCCTTTTGGTGCAAGAACATCGAAAGATTTCTCTAAAACATCCTTTAGTACATCCAATTCTTTATTGATGAATATTCTTAGAGCTTGAAATGATCTTGTAGCATTATGTTTATGCTTATCATTTACTAAAACAGATTTATTAATAATATCAACAAGTTCAAAAGTATTTGTTATTCTGTTTTTTTCTCTATACTTAATGATATTTCGAGCAATCCTTTTTGAGAACTTTTCTTGACCATACACTCGGAGTATTCTTTCAATTTCTTTTTCTGGTAATTTATTCAAGTAATCAGAAACAGTTTTACCTTCCAATCTATTAAATCTCATATCTAATGGAGCGTCTTTAGTAAAGCTAAAGCCCCTATCGCCATCATCTAAGTGAACTGATGAAACTCCTAAATCAAATAGTATCCCATTTACAGCTCCATAAATGTTCCATGTCTTCGCGTATTCATGAAGAGAAGAAAAACATCCATGTCTTAGGGTAAATCTCTTCTCATCTGATAATTCATTCGAATTAAATTCGATAGCATCAATATCTTTGTCTATTCCATATATCCTAGCTTTCTTGCTTGTTGAATCGAGAATCTCTCTTGTATGCCCTCCATAGCCTAGAGTTGCATCTATGTAAATGCCATTTTCATCTGTAATTAGCTGATGAATAGAGTCTGCTTTCAGTACTGGGATATGAAAAGATGTATTATCCATTTTTTCTAAACTCCATTATTTTTTCATATGCAGTTGTAATTTTTATAAAGATTCTTTGAGCATCAATGTTGTCATTGTTTTTATCAGGATGATATTTAGATGCTAGGCGTTTGAATGCTTTTTTAATAATATCCAAATCTTCATTTGGAGATACGCCAAGAGTTTTGAAATAGTTATTATTGATCATATGCTAATATCACTTAGTGCTTCAGCATCATCATTAGAAGTCACCTCGTCTCTCCACTTATCTACATTTTGATTCCATAAATTTTGATCCCATATTTCGAACTTATCACCCTGACCTATAAGAATGATTTTTTTAACTAATGATGCATATTCTCTCAATGGTTTAGAAATAAGTATTCTGCCGGAGGAATCAACATCAATATCTTCAGCATGACCCACTAATAATCTTTGTATTCTTCGAGCGTTCTTATTAAATGATGGTAATTCATTGATTTTGCTTTGTATTTTTGCCCATATACCAGAGGGGTAAAGTAGTAGACATTTTTCTTCAGTATCGATGGTAATAACCATAGAGCCTTTTAAAAGTCCTGTGATATGGTCTCTGTAGGTTACAGGTATACCTAATCTACCTTTTGAATCAAGGTTGATGTTATGTATACCTTTAAATAAATTATCCATTATTCTCCACTAATTGACAAAATATTCCATTTATCAACACTATATGCCTTATTTTTATTATTTGCAAGCACAAGAAGCGTTAAATCAATGATTTTTCAAAAAATATGAAATATATTAATCTGATATAAATCAATAGTTTATATTGTATATATGAGGATGTGAGAGTTAGTTGATAAGCCGGGTTCTGTCTTGTACAGCCATTTATCTAGGGTTATTGTCACCAATAACCTCATAAGCAGCAACCACGTGATTATTTTGGGATTAATCACAAATTTGCCTTGCTCCAAGCGGGGTTTACTTTTGCCTAATTAGTTACCTAATCAGCGGTGAGCTCTTACCTCACCTTTTCACCCTTACCTTCAATGAAGGCGGTTATTTTCTGCAGCACTTTCCAAAACTCACATTTTCCAGGTATTACCTGGCGCTTTTATCCCTGGAGCCCGGACTTTCCTCTATGTAAAACATAGTAGCTGTATAACTAACTCTCAGATGTATTATAAATTTCTACTAGCAGTAATCAATCTATTTTCTTGCTGCTAGATACGCTACCCATGCTGGATCTGCATCACATTTAGTGACCTTATAAAACCTTTCTGTTTCTTCATTCTTCTTCTCATTCCAACCTTGCATATATACATCTACTTTGGTGAATCCAGCTTCTTTAAGGCATTCTTGTATTTCCGGTAGCATCCATAATCTCCACTCATAGGTAAATGCTCTTTTACGTGCTGTCTTATCAGGAAACTCAAAATGAATATGACATTTGATCTCATGAGTAATAGGATTAAAAGAAGACTGATCCCATACGTATGTAAAATTTTTGTGTTTCGTTCTTTCCTCCAAAAGCTGATGAGCTTCATAACCGCCAAATGCATCCAGCATAAATATTCCTCTGTTTTTCAGTTGTTTATATGCATGTTTGAAATAATCTATTAATTTTTTTCTCTGTTTAAAAACAAAATAGCTGAAATTTGTGGCTAAAATACAGTCAACTTTATCAGTATTGAACTTTGATGAATCTCCGTAACAAATCTTGATTCTTTTTTGCTGTTCTGAACTAAGTCTTGATAAAGCTGTTTTCTTTGCCTCCTTAATCATGTTTCTATCTAAATCAACAGCAATGGCAATATTATCTTTATTATCGCGAACCCACTCAGAGGATATTAAAGCAGAAGCACAGAAATCCTCTCTAAGGCTCTTACATTTTGTTTTGTTATATCTCTTGAATAGCTTATTAATGAAACTTACTTCAAATTCTGTACATTGTACAGACTCCTCATAGAGTCTGTTAATATCTGCATTACGAGCAGTTAACTTTCTTCTCTTCATAATGATTCTCAATAAAAAAGTTCCCTAAATTCTCAATACGTTGGTCAGAATTAATTAAATTATGAAGATATATTCTCCATTTTTTAGATAGTGCTGTCCCTTTATATAAATTAGTAAGGTGTTTAAGCGCATATTGCTTATTAAGTGCCTCCTCAGCATCTAATCTACTTATGTATTCGCGAACAACATCTTGGATTGAAAAGCTAACATTATTTGAAAAAATAATATGCTCTACTTCTGACAAAAACATAGGATTATTATAAATTTTTCTTCCTATCATGACGCCATTATATGTATCCAACATCTTTTTAATTTCATTAATGTCTTCAATACCTCCATTGATATAAATATTAATGTGAGGAAATAATTCTTTAAGCTTCAAAACATCATTATACCTAAGTGGAGGAATGCTTCTATTTTTACGAGTTGATATACCATTCAAGATAGCATTTCGAGCATGAATATAGTATGTGTCACACCCAGATTCACTTGTTATTCGAATAAATTCTTTAATGTTTTTTAAATCATGATCATAACCTAGACCTAATCGAGTTTTTATTGATACTGGAATATTTGTTAGAGCTTTTATAGCTTCTACATACTGAGCAACTTTAATTGGATCTTCAATTTGGCATGCACCAAAGCCGCCCTTTACAACTTTAGAACTTGGGCATCCAATATTTAAATTAATTTCATCAAAACCTTGCTCTGATACAATCTTAGTACATTCTACAAATTTATTTCTATCATTGCCTGCAAGTTGAATTACTAAAGGGTGTTCTGTTTCATTAACTAAATATTTTTTAAAACTGCCTCTGATAAGAGAATCGACTGTTATCATTTCAGTAAATAAGACAATATTTGGCGAAATTATACGTACCAATTTCCTAAAATATTTATCTGTTCTACCTACCATAGGTGCCAAGAAAACTTTCATATCTATTTATATAAGTTATTTATTTCTAATTATCTGACTATAATATTGTAATGTCACACAAATTACAAAAGGATGATGTATCAGTTGCAATCTTAGCTGGTGGCAAATCATCACGAATGGAAGGTGAAGACAAAGGATTAATAAGGTTCAATGGCAAATTAGTGCTTTCAAGGATTATCAGTATAGCAAGTGAATTCTCATCAGATGTATTTGTGATAGCAAATAACAACCTCAAAGAATATGAAAAAATACATAAGCAGGTATATACAGATATCTTAGATGATTTCCAGGGACCTCTCTCAGGTATATACACAGCTCTTAAAAAATGTAAAAACCATAAGTTAGTAGTATTGCCATGTGACGGGCCTTTTGTAAATAAAGCATATTTTGAAACCCTGCTTAATCATACTGGAAATAGCTCAATAAAAGTAATTAGAACTGGTGATAGATTACAGCCAGTATATGCTTACATAGATTCATCTTTAGCTAATAATCTCCAAGAATTCCTACAATCAGGGGAGAGAAAGATCGATAAATGGTATACTTCATGTGGATTTGATGAAGTATTATTTAATCATGATAATGAAATGTTCTTAAATATAAATTCAAAAGAAGATATAGAAATAAATAAAGAGTTAATAAGTAAAATATATGGATAAAAAAAAGATTGCATGGTGTATAACCGGTTCTGGTCACTATCTAAAAGAATCAATAGAATTGTTGCTTACACTTGAGAATGTTGATTTATATTTAAGTAAAGCTGGTGAGGAAGTATTAAAATGGTACAACTATGATTTATCAACCTTTAAAAAGAAGAAGATAAAAATATTCAAAGATATAACATCTAGTTCTGCCCCAGTTAGCCTTTTATATGAGTCAGTTTATAAATTGATTGTTATCTCACCAGCTACTTCTAACACTATTGCATTAATGGCACAGGGTATTTCAACTAATTTGGTGACTAATATGTTTGCACAGGCAGGAAAATGTGAAGTCCATTCTTTAGTTTTTGCATGTGATACCGAGCCTGTTGTTATAACTCAAGCACCTAAAAAGCTTGTGACTCTATATCCAAGAGATATAGATTTAAAAAACTATAAAACATTAAAAAAGTTTAAAAATGTAACCGTTGTTGATAATGTGAAAGCATTAAAAACGAGCCTTAAGAAACTAAATAAATGAAAAATATATTATTTATTACGGGTAAGTTAGCAGAGAAAGGATTAAGAACAGTTATTGAATCTATCGAAAATAAAGATTTTACATATGAGATAAGAAATCTAAATGTAAATGTTGCTGCTTTACTTACAACAGACATGATTGAGAGAAGAATAGGAAATATAGATTCTTTTGATGAAATTATTATCCCAGGAAGAGTTCGTGGTGACTTAGAATCTTTGAAAGAAAATATTAACAAAAAAATAATACGCGGTCCTGATGAACTAAAGGACTTGCCCACACTTTTTGGTGCTAGTCCTGTAAAATATGATTTATCGAAATTTGAAACATCTATATTTGGAGAAATTACTGATGCTTTAAATATGACAGTCGAGGAAGTAATCAAAAGAGCTGAATATTTTAGATTGGAGGGTGCTGATGTAATTGATATTGGCTGCTTGCCAAATAAAAAATTTCCTCACTTGGAAGAAATAGTGCAAGAGCTAAAAAATAGAAACTTTTATGTAAGCATAGACTCCCACAATACTGAAGAACTAATTAGAGGCTCAAAAGCAGGGGCAGATTATTTGCTAAGTATAAAAGATGAGACTTATCACATATTGGAAAATTTAGATTCATACCCTGTTCTCATTCCAACAGATAACAATATGCCGAATTTCTACAAGCTCATTGATAGAGCAGTACAAGATAAACTTACTTTCATAGCTGATCCAATACTGGACCCTATTTCTTATGGCTTCACTAAGAGCATAGAGAGGTATATCTACTTAAGAGAAAAGTATCCTGACATACATATTATGATTGGGATAGGAAATATAACTGAGCTCACACATGCTGATACCTCCGGTATGAATATGATAATGCTTGGTATAGTTGAAGAATTAAAATTGAATCATATTCTTACTACACAAGTAAGTAGACATTGTTCAACAGTAATTAGAGAAACTGATTTGGCAAGGAGAATAATCCATGCAGCATCAGAGAATAATATTACTCCAAAGCATATCAATAATGGCTTATTAATAAATCATGGCCATAAAGATTATGCTTACACGTCTGATGAATTAAGTGATATGAAAAGCAATATAAAGGATAAGAATTATCGTATATATGTAAATGATGATGGAGTGCATCTATTCAATAAAACGATTTATAAAGTATTTTCAGATCCTTATGATTTTTATGAATTCCTAGAAGTAGATGAAGATTCAGGGCACTCATTTTATTTAGGTGTTGAGCTTGCTAGAGCACAAATTGCATATCAATTAAGAAAAGAGTACTCACAGGATGAAGAGTTAGATTGGGGTTGTTTGATAGACAAAAAGGCAGATAATAAATTACAGTCTAAAGAATTGGGACCAACATTTAAGAAAAGAAAATGATTCACGAAGTAATCGTCACTACAATCAATAAAGATAAAAAAGTACATATTGCTCCGATGGGTGTGAAATTTCTTCAGTCTGATTCAAAAAAATTAGTACAGATTTCACCTTTCAAGCCGTCTCAAACTTTAAATAATATTTTAGAAACAAAAATCGCTACAGTAAATTTTATAGATAATGTTAAAGTTTTTTCCGGAATAGTTACTGGAGAAAAAAAAGATTGGGAGCTAGAAGTATTTGATGATAAATGTGCTCCTCACCTTCAAAATACAAATACACACATGAATGTTAAAGCGATTGAAGATCATGACGATCCTGTAAGGCCAAGAATTATATGTGAAGTTATCAACGAACAAATCCATAGACCGTTTTTGGGTTTCAATAGAGCTCAGTTTTCTGTTATAGAATTAGCAGTACTCTCAACACGTCTTGGGAGAATTGATGATAATAAAATTAGGGATGAGATGAAATACCTAAAAATTGGAATTGATAAAACTGCTGGTAAAAATGAAAAAGAAGCTTGGGAATGGATAGAGAAAAAGATAAATATCTACTTTGAAAATAATGATTAAATCTCTAGCTAGTATCAAAAATATCAAAGAGGCTTCGCTTATGGCTGATTATGATTTTGATATAATTGATATAAAAAATATTGATGATGGTCCCTTAGGATATGTAGGAAATAAAGAAGTCGAGCTTATTTCTAATGAACTCAATAATAGAATATTAAGTGTTACTGCTGGAAATAGTGATCATCCAAATAAAGATATCATTTATGAAAGACTAGAGTTTCTAAACTCTTCAAAAATTGATTATATTAAAATTGGGATATTTGATATAAATTATCTTGATATGCATTCGATATTTTTGAAAAAAGCATTTAATTTAAATATTAAAACTGTAGGTGTTTTATTTGCGGATAACAATATTGACATCAACATAATAAAAAAAATATGTAAACTTGACTATGATGGTCTAATGATAGATACAGTTAAGAAATCTAGTAAATCAACTCTCGATATTATGGATGATAATTTAATAAACTCTTTTGTTTCAGAATGTCATAAGATAAAAAAGTTTTGTGGACTCTCTGGCTCTATGCAACAAAATACTATTGAATATGCAATGAAATTTAAGTCTGATTTTATTGGATTCAGGGGTGCGTTATGTTCACCTAATTCAAGAGATAATATTGAGTCAATTCAATGTCAAAATATTATAAAAATAATAAAAAATATTAATCAGAAAATGTATCAAGAAGCGGTTTAACTTTATCAATTGATTCATTATATTCGCTCCTTATATCAGAATCGTTTACGATACCTCCTCCGCCCCAAAAATATAAATTCTTGTTAACTGCAAGCATAGTTCTAATTGAAATATTTAAATCAGTTTTTTCATCGAAGCCAATATAACCAATGCTTCCACAATAAATTGACCTGTTATTCGGCTCTAACTCTTCGATTATCTCCATAGATCTAAGCTTGGGAGCTCCAGTGATGGAGCCACCAGGAAAAGCATCTTTGATCAGATTATATATATTTGAATCATTATCTACTTCACCACTTATAGTGCTGACAAGGTGATGAACATTTGCAAATGTCTCAATCTCAAAAAGCTTATCGACTTTTATACTTCCATTTTTACAATTCATACCTAAATCATTTCTCAGTAAATCAACAATCATAAGATTTTCAGCTTTATCTTTTTCTGATGTTTTTAATTCTTTGATATTTTTTTTATCAATTACTGGATCAATAGATATTGGTCTCGTCCCTTTAATAGGTTTTGTTTCAACAACTCCATTATTTATAGATAAAAATCTCTCCGGTGAAAATGATAAAATCTTACCAAATGGATAATTCATAAACGCTGAATATGGTGACGCGAATGATTTGGTTAATGTCTTATATATTGAATATTCATCACCTTCAAATCCAAGAGAAAATCTTTGAGCAAGATTGACTTGATAACAATCGCCTCTTTTAATGTAGTTCATAATTTTAGATAATTTTGCATGATATAAATCATAATTCATATTAGATTCACATCTAGATGTACAGTTAAATGATTCTGATTCATTTAAAGATAGCTGGCTAATTGATAATTTTAATATGCTATCAATTAGTTTATTTTTTTGATGATACAAGATAAATGATTTTCTTTTTAAATAATCATAAATTATGCACCAATCATAGATACCAAAAGCTATCAAAGGATATTGGAAATCTTTATTATTTTTATTTTCAATATTGTGAAGTTTATTACCATAATCATATGAAATAAAACCCATAGCTCCCCCACAAAAAGGAATATCATCCTTAGATTCACATTTATATTTTTCCATCGCATTCTTCAAAGAAGAAAAGATATCACTATTAAAAGATTGATTATTAGATATATCATCATCCAAGATAATTTTTTCAAGTGGGTCAGAAGTTAAGATATCAAATCTTTGATCAGGATATTTATCATTATTGCTGTTAAGATATATAGACCAATCATTATTTTTTATAAATTCAAAATATTTATGGGAGGGTATTGAAAAATCTAGTTGTTCAATTTTATATGTCATTTATAACCTACACATTACATACGATGAAAATAATTTTGTTAACTCAGAACCTCTGTCAATTTCCATCTCCAAGATATTGTTAATATCTATATGATTAAGATTATTTTTTTGACCGATATGTGATATTGCTCTATATCCTAATCCTAATCCCATAATATCTAATTTTTTATCCTCATTAAAATGTTTTCTCTTGTGAAATAAAATATTATTTTCAATTAACTTAATCTGAGAATCATATATTTGTTTCGATAAATTCTTAATCAAATCTAATTTATTATATGCAAAATCAAAGCCAAATGATCTAGATATTCTCTTACATGCATTTATTTTAGAATGGTCATTCATATTTAGTGCTTTAGAATATATATCATCGACAGGTAACTTATCCAAAATAACGTAAATATCAGACATAGAAGAAAATTGTTCCGGTATTATCTTATAAATCTTATTTTTGTATGTTATTTCATTAGTGTGTGCATATATAGGTGTGCGTGCACAACCAGTATATAGAAGTTCATGGGATTGTAAGCCAGTTATATCTGATGTTCTTTTATTTTTAATTTTTCCATTTTTTATAATTAGAAAATCGCATGTGGTCGAACCAAAATCAATAGCTATAATGTCAGAAAATAAAGAGGATATATACAATGCAGTTGCGTACCAATTAAATGAGCCTATATATTTAAATGAGGCTTTATTTATCTTTAATGAATTTTGAAAGCCATTTTTAGTAAAGATATATGATGGATACTTACTTTCTATAATTTGTTTAACAATATAATCAACGCCATCAGCCCTATTATCAAAACAATCACACATTTCTGCTGACATTGTAAAATAGTTTTCAGTATGATGGTTTTTTTTACTATAAATTGAGTTTATCTTTATTACTATATTTTTGAATTTTTTATATTCCTTCCAAAATTCAAAATCAATAATGTCATACCATATAATGTCTGAGTCACTAGATATGACGCAATATTTTAGGTGGGCACCACCTATATCCCAACCTATTTTAGTTATACTTGCAGCTTTATTTTGCATGATGATCCAGTTTGTTCATTCTTTGATATATTAATGTAGTCAAGTATATGTCTATCTTTACATTTACTAATTGCAGACATAGAAGTTGTATATCTAGGATTGATATCTATCAAAAATAAACCTTCTTTATTATAAATCAAATCGAAACCTATAAACCCCTTTAAGCCAGGAAGAGCTACTAAAATCCCTTCAATAAATTTAAAAAGTGAATTTCTAAAATATGGATAGATATTCACATTGATAGCATCCAACTTAAGAACATTATTGTATCTGTTAATTATTTGTTGATTAATTGTAAGTATTTCATACCCTGTATCAGATATATAAAGATTAACGCTATATGAATCACCAGGAATATATTTTTCAATTATTCGATTTGCTGGAATTTCTAAATTCTTATTACTAGTGACTCTAACATTATTACAACCACATCCGAATCTATCTTTGATTATATATAATGATTGTTTTGATTTTGAAATATAAGAGTCTGCATGTGAAATATTATATCTATTACAAATATCTTTTAATAATAATTTATCACTTGTTACTAAAATAGTTTTGGGAGATGAAATTTTCATATTATCAACATATGGATTTATTTCCTTAATATAGTTATATAGTATTAAATCTGATTCTGGACAAATTGGTAAGAAATAATCATAAGAGTTTATCATGTCAGTATCATAGATGATGCTATGATTATTAGCAGTAATAAGGATAGCGTTCTTATTATTTTTATACTTATAACGATAGTCACAAAAAAAGTTTACAATGCTGTCTGTCTTGCTAATGAGTGAATCTATTATTAGATTAGCTTCCGAAAGTAGACTATGATCAAATTTTTTTCCTATCAAACCTCCGCCTGTAATATACTCATATATAAGAATTTTTTTCATCATGAACATTATACCTGCAATTGATATAAAAGACGGTAAAGTTGTTAAAGCTAAACAAGGTGATAGAGACAGATACCACCCTATCAGTAAGGATTCTGGCTTTTCATCGGATCCATTTAAGTTTATAAAAGAAATGACTAAAATTTATCGTCCTTCCATATTTTATATTGCAGATATTAATTCACTGATAAGTGAAAATCATAATATTGATTTAATAAAGGACATTGCAAGTGTGAATAAAAATATTCATTTTTGGGTAGATATTGGAGGAAAAATCGATCAACGTTTAGCTAAGAGGAATATTGAACCAATATTATGTAGTGAAAATTGTTTATCTATTAAAAATATTAATTATATATATAAAAATTATATTCATTCATATGACTACAAGAATAAATTACTAGGTTTAGATAGTTTTAAAAATTTTGATTCTTCATATAAAAATAAAATTATTTTTATGAATATAGCTGACGTGGGTAATGATAAAGGTCCAGATTATAAATATATTCGCTCAATGAGTAAAAAAAGTTCAATTCAATATTACGTGGGTGGTGGAATAAAATCTACATTTGATATTAATAAGCTAGAGGCTATGGGGTTCTCTGGAGTGTTAGTATCTTCACTACTATTTAAAAATTATAAAAATTCATTTCTAATAAAAAAAAGAGCTGGCAAGTAGCCAGCTCTTTCTAACATAATCAGATATGATTACTTTTCAAATGGGTGTTCTGTAGCTTTCTTAGCAACAACATCTTGTGCCTTAGGCTCACCACTTATAGCGTTTTTGATTGCCATTTTGACAGCTTCAAAATTGTAATCGTAGATACGTTTATTGTCATCAGCGTCCCAATGAATAAATACACCTACACAAATGAAAATATCGTCAGCTTCATCAGCTGGGATTGTTCCATCTTCAACGCATTCAGTTACCGCTCTTGCAACAGCTGCTTGAGCTGGTCCAAACATTTGAACTGCTTGTTTAGCACCTTTAATTGTTACTTTGTTAAACATAGCTGTCGCTGGTTTGCATAGTAAGTTAGGTGAAACTACAGCTAATAAAGATGTAAAGCCATCTTTGTTATTACAAAGAGTGTTACAAAATGCATCTTCTACTGCAGAACCACGTGGTCCCATTAACAAGTCGATATGTGAAATCTCGTTATCCCCACCTTCGGTTACAACTAGCGCTTCACCAACTAATACTTTGTCGACTACTGCCATTATTATCTCCTATATTTATGTTTATTAATAAACGAACGTAGCTTACCTATCTGGCAACCCAATGAAATAATCATAAATCATCATTGAAACAACCAATAAATCTGCTGATGTTCCTGGATTAACTCGAGTCATTTTGAAATGATTATCAAGAGACATTAGTTTTTTACCCCATGACTCGTGTCGAGTATCCCCGTCTAGTATTTTTATCAAATCAGAGGCCTCATTGCTAGTCTTTTTTGCTATTTTATTGCCATATTTTCTACATATGTGTGAATCTGGGTACTTTTCTAAAATTTTAAGAAAAGTATAAGAAATAGCTAATTTTTTATCATTGATCTTACGAAACGCATTATCTAGTGCTGGTATTACAAATCTAAATATATCTTCAAAAAATAAAGCGTATTGTTTAGCAATCATATCGTATTCGGATGATATTTTCATAATATCAAGAAGGGCTATATCAGGATTTGAAGTTACATCATAGTCACTATGACTACCTAATCCTCCGGGCTGAGCAAGATTTATAGCATTACATAATTTGGATACGTCTTCACAGGTTGCCTCTATAACTACAAATTCAATAGCCTCGCAAAGAGTTAGATTTTTTTTTATAGAGAGCGATTGTACAAATAATGAACACAAAAGAATAATACCAAGATTAGTATTTTTATTAACAGCTCTTTTTGTCATAAGCACAGAGTTTTCAATTTTTTCACCTAAGGTAGAATCATTAGAAGAAATTATTTCAGCAGTTGTCATAAAGCTTTTTATAAAATCATCAGAAGAAGTATCAGGATGCCCAGACGTTTGATTTACATTACCAGGTTTTATGCACTCAATATCTAATTGGCATGAGTTTATATATGATTTTTTAATTAGATCTTGTACAAATTTAATTTTATATTTTGATAAATCCATATTACATTTCAATATTTATGTCATCAAAAGATTTACAAAGTGATCTGATATTACCTCTGATTCGACGTTCTGTAACCCTCTCCATGCTGGAATACTATTAATCTCGATGATATAGTTATTATTATTAAAACTCATTATATCAACGCCACAAAAAGAGATATTTAATAATTTACTCGCTTTCAAGGCTAGATCAATGATGGACTTGTCAATTGATTCTTTCTTGCATGATCCACCTTTAGACACATTATTAATAAAGCTGTCACCATATCTTGTCATATAAAAATATTTATAGGTTTCATCTTTACGTATTACTAATATTCTATAATCATGATTAATTGAATTATCTAAATATTGCTGAAAATAGAAAATGTTTGAGAGGTTTTCTATTTCTTTCAGTTCGTAAGAGCTTTTTATTAATTTGACATTATCTCCTTGTGAACCAAATAAAGGTTTATAAACGATACCCTCCTTGGGTAATTGAGTTTCTAAGAAATTTTTAGCTTTCTCGAAGTCACGGAAAATAAATGTGCTAGGTGTTTTTAAATTATTTTTACCCAGAATATATGAAGTATAAAGTTTGTCGACTGTGCTCTCAATTTTTTGTGCAGTATTAATTACCCTAACTCCCATACCTTCAAATATTTTTAATATATTTAGATAATATGTTATTTCTTCTAACGTACCACCAGGAACAAATCTTACTATTACATTATCTATTTCAGGAATAGGTACATCATTAATAAATAGCTCTGCTTTATTATTGGATAACGATAGACTAATATTTGATAGACATCCCGAAAAAACTTTATGTTTTCTTTTTTCTAGTGATGTTTTGAGTTGTTGAAAATGCCATCCTTCCTTTTCAGTAAGAATTAAAGTTCTAATCATTTATTAAATGAATCATCCATTAAAGATAAATCAATTTTACCACCAGTAAATGATTTTCCAGTTTTCAAACTAGAAACAATTACTTTAGCTGGACTAAAAAGCATCTTATCAATTTTATAAAAATCATATTTGTATTCTTTGAAGACATCTGAGAAGGGTTTACCATAATCGCTTGATGTACTGCTAGGAAGTCTTTTGGCTAATTCTTCTGCATCATCATTAGGTGTATCTACATATAAATGAACTAGGCCACCATATAGAATGGCATCGTTCGTCCTTCCCATACCAATTAGGAAATCAGGTGCGGGAGGTGGTAGAGGTGCTGAACCAAAACCATCTCTTACTTTATCTATTGGGAAACCTAATTCATGGACTTTATGCAAGCCTACCTCTAACACTCTTCCTACAACTTGAGTTGTTCCACATAATGAGCGAGTTGGTGTCAGAATAACTGTTAGATTCTTTTCAGATATGCTGCAGTCATTTACAATTTTATCTATAATTTCTTGAGGTGGATTTTGATCAACTTCTAACACTACCACTGTAGAAAAGAATTTATCCTCATAGTCTATATCTTTAAATATTTCTTCTTTACCAGCAAGAGCACGACATGGTCCAGAACCTAATGCAGAAAAATTATCATCATTTTGTACAAAAGATAGTGACCAGCCAGCATATTGACTTCCTAAACATGATAAAACTGGGTCTGTACTGTGTACATGTATAGATAACGGCCAATTTGGTGTGTTATTAGTCATAGAAAGGCTCACTGTTCCTAGTCCACCCATACATATTTCCGTTATGATTCTACCTGCTTCAAGACAGCCTGTAGTCTTGATTCCAGCATCTATAATTTTTGCTCCACCCTCAGATTCACTGATGCTTAAATTAAGCTTTTCATGTGACTCAATAAGTTGCTCAACTAAAGGTTTAACTTGTTTATTTAGACTGATATTTTTATTCATATTCTAGCTGAGTATTATAACAGTCAATTATTTTCATAGCACTTATAATTCGATTTTTTATTTTAAACAAAATATCATCTTTATCATTAGAATGAAGATTAATAGTAAACAACGGCATATCTTTTTTAATAGAATCTCCAATAGTTGGTCTATCACTTATATTTTCAAGTTCATTGATTGAATCACTAATAACTAAATCTTTTTTTGCATAAAGGATAATGTATGCATGGTATTGATTATTAATCATGTTTACTTCGTTATTGATTAGACCCAAATGATGATGCATTAAGTTTTCATACTTTCTTGTATACAGTCTGTATGATGATGATAAGCGTGGATTAAAATCTAATATATATATATTGTTATCAAGTATTTTAAAATCAATACTGCAATAGCCTTTAATTTGATATAAATTACATATGCTAGAGATAAAGTTTTTTGGAAAATCTATATTAGCTTCACTAAGACCTAAGTTCATCGCCCCAGCATGAAGAAATGGAAACTTTATATTATCTTTGACTAAAAATAATTGATTAAGGCCTAATATCTTAGAATATTCACCATTTGCGATAAAAGAAATTGAGTAAGTTTTCCCTGGAAGATATTTTTGATAGTATATATTTTTTGAAAATATATTATTTCCTACATGCATCCCACCAGAGCTATTATATTTTTTGCTTAAAAATTTATAATGATATGATTTAGAAGTTTCGGGTAATGATATTTTTTTATTAAAAATAGCCTCATCCAAGTTATATATATTACTCAGGTATCTATATTTTGAAAATGAATTTCCTGCTATAGAGAATTCATTATCTAGATATTCTTGTATACCTATTTTATCTTCTAATCCAGAGCCATATATAATTTTTGTTGATTCACTATCTAGATTATTATCTTCTAAGTACTTTTTAAAAGTTTCCAAAGATTGGATATAATTCTTATCTTGTGAATACGGATCAATATAGTGAACACTTTCAGCAAGATGAGAAATATCATCATGATATGGTTCATAACCGTTAGCAATTAGTAGAACTTTTTTATACGCTTTTTTGTGCAAATTTAAATGCATCTTCAAAATCTAAGTATACTGGATCATCAGATGTATACATTAGTTTCAAACATTCATGTTGAGATTTATATTTTACATTTCCAATTGCTAATGCGCCGATGCCTCGACACTTATTTGGAGATTTCTCCATAATTTTTCCACTATCCATAACGTCAACACCAGCAATACCAGATGGCGGAACGGCATTAGTGTCTGCACATATTTTTAAATTAGAACTCATTTGTATATTTTCATCACTCATTAATTGAATCCCGGCAGCTCCAGTATTTAAAACAATGTCAGCTTTATTAAGATAATCTTGCTTATCTGCATCTGCACCCGCAACAACATTTTTAGATTGATATCGGTCATTACAAATTGCCGCAGTTTTTTCGGCTTTTTCTATACTACGTCCAACTAATCTGACATTTGCTCCTGCTTTAGCGCAGATCACAGCTGATGCTACACCGACTGGACCAGTACCACCTAGAATAACAACGCTTGATTTATCTAATCCCTGGTCAAAACCATCTTTAAGATATTTTTCTGTAAGGGCAACCATACCTGCTGCAGTAGTAAATGCCCCGCTTGGATCAGCAAAGACAGATACTTCAAATGGAGGCACCATATGTTTTTTTGCTTCTTGAATCATATCCATAGCTTCATGTGTATCTCTACCACCAAAAAATATCCCAGTCCTTTGTAATCCTGAAGGAGATCTCGAGAATATAGCATCTTGTACAAGAGTTTGTATTTCAGTCTGTTCAGCATTTGTATAAGGAATAATATTCGTCCACCCAGCATCAATAGCCATATTCACATCAAAAGGGCTAGCATTTTTTTCAGATGTAATTAAATGTAAGATATACGGTTTGTCCATGAAAATCTCCTATGTATAAATTAGCTTACGTGCTTTATTTTTAGCTGACACGACTTCGTATGAGAGGTTATTATACATACTTATTGCCTTATCTAAAATAGGCAAAATTTCATTTAGATCATTTTTAGAATCCACAAACATATAACTTGTAGGTCCCCAAGAACTTTGTCCACAACCTACAATAAATCGCTTGGAAATCTGATTTATAATTTTATTGATATCATTACTCAAATAAATAGATTTCTGTACTTTCGAATAAAACATAGCATTCAACTTTTGGAATCTAGTTAAACTCTTTGCAAAAACTCTAAAGTCTTTATAAATCACAGATGGTATTAGTTCATTCAGAGTAATATCAGATAAGTTCTTACGTAAATTATGAGAAGTTGTAGATGCAAAAAAGTTTTTTTCAGATTTTCCATGAAGACCCTTTTTCTTATTATCAAATAAAAGAATAGCTTTCCATTCTACTGGGAATTTGGTCTGAAATATTATTTCACTCTGAGTGAGATTATTTTTTGGTGCGTCAATAATAAAGCCTCCTTTTGTATAGGAGTTCATTCCAATACCAGACCTAAATTTCCTATTGAATATATTTGAATTTATATCTAATTTATAGAATTTTGTAATTAATTCCTCAACCGATAGTATGAGTTGCGTTCCTGACCCTAGTCCAATATGATTTTCAGGAGAATGTACACAATCAATTTTAATCATAGTATGAAGTTTCTTGGATCTAAGAAAGTTTAATATTCCATTTGTTATATTTTTCGGAAGATTTGATTCAAATTTTTTTGATTTTTTTATACTGACAATAGTTGGCTGACCAGAAATCGAGATACCTACTCCACCATATGTAAATGGTGTAGATGAATTTAGACTAATAAAACCCAAATGTAGACGTGAATTTGCTTCAATTTTTACTTCCTTGAATGTCTTTTTGGTAGCCATTAAAATAGAATATATTAATGTTTTTGCATGTAAAGTTATTTATTATTGATGTAAAATAATTTATGTCAAAGATATCAGATTCTCTTAACCATAAGAATATTGTCTGTCCTTTTTGCTCTCTCCACTGCGATGATTTAGAGATAGACGTTCATGACAACA
Source organism: Gammaproteobacteria bacterium (assembly GCA_045561295.1). Taxonomy (GTDB): domain Bacteria; phylum Pseudomonadota; class Gammaproteobacteria; genus CACLCV01. The sequence goes on along the minus strand of JBJKYD010000015.1, from coordinate 23,852 downwards.
AGCTATATGTTAAAAGTAATGTTCCAAAGTCATGTGCGTACAAATATGAGAAGCTTAATCTTGCAAAATTTAAAGATATGGTTACAACCGTCAAAGGTAAACCATGTGAACCGAAAAAAGCTTACCAGTATTCTAAACAACTCATAAAGAAGTCAAAAGAGACGGTTCTTCTCAACTCAAGCAGCGATGTGAATGTTACTCGCGAGGTATTATCAGCTGCATCAAAGGTTAATGCTATTGTTGATCATGTTAATAGTAGTATTTTTTTAAAAAATATTAGTATTTATCAGAGGCGAGGCTACATGGCGACATCTCTGACAGAGATTAAGAATAAATCAGACATCATAATTGTCTTTTCTAATAATCTTTTTGAAACTTATCCCCGTTTGATGGACAAGTTTCTTGCAACTAAAAACAGCTTTAGTGTCAATTCGAAGAAAAAAGAAATATATGTAATTGGAAATAAAAAAAATAATATAAAAAACTGCAATATCAGGGATAAAAGGATAACTTATATAGACTATAACAATAGAAATATAACCAAACTGCTAAATAGCTTTATTAGTAAGAAAAATGAGACTTCAATTAGCAATAAGGTCTTCAATAAGTTACTTACTAGTATTGAAACTTCCAAATATTTATCTGTTCTTTGGGCCACATCTGAGTTTGATAGTTATAGAGAGTGTGATGAAATTATATATAATATATCTGCATATGTTGTCTCGCTCAATAAGACATCGAGAGCTGCTTGTTTATCATTATCAGGAAATGATGGGGATGTAAGTTTCACACAAACTTTAGGATGGATGACAGGATTCCCATCTAGAATTAAATTTACAGGGAATTTCTTTGAGTATGATAAAGATGCAAATAACGCAATACAACTAATCAATTCAGGAAATTCAGATTTAGTGATACACCTTAATTCCCTTTCAGAGAAAAAGTTAGTCTTGAATAAAAAAAATAAGAATATTGTCATTGGACGACCATGCACCAAGTTTAATATTGAACCAGATGTATTTATATCATGTGGCATACCTGGTATTGACTTTAAAGGACATATATTTAGAACAGATAATGTTGTGAGTTTGCCATTGACATCATTGAGGATGTCCCACAGCAGAAGTACCCAAGAAATACTAAGAGAGATTCTTGAATAATGACTACCCTATGTTTAAAAAATGGTCAGATTTTTGATCCTATAAATAAAATTTTCAACAAGAAGAAAGATATCTATGTTAAAGATGGAAAAATTGTCGAAAAATTAAATGAAAAAATATCTGAAACTATCGAATGCAAGAATAAAATTATTATGCCAGGTGCAATTGATTTACACACACATATAGGTGGCGGAAAGGTAAACATAGCAAGATTAATGCTACAGGAATTTCATAACAACAGTGATAGAGACTATGATTTAACTGCAGATTTTATTCCAAGTACACTTAAAACTGGGCTTCAATATATTAAAATGGGTTATACATCCTGTTTTGAACCAGCTGTGCTTCCGATAAATGCTAGACAGTCGCATTCAGAAATGGCTGATACGCCATTCATAGATAAAGGCGGTTATGCGCTTCTTGGTAATGATGATTTCCTATTAGATCTAATTTCAAGAGGAGCTCATCAATCAGAGATTAATGATTACGTAGCATTCATATTAAAAGCAACTCAATGTATAGGCATAAAAGTTGTTAATCCGGGCGGAATAAATGCTTTTAAGTTTAATCAACGAGCACTGAATGTTGATGAAAATTCAGTCAGGTATAAGATAACCCCGCGTAAAATAGTCCGTTTACTCGCAAGAGCTGTTTATGAATTAGGCGTGCCACATCCTTTACATGTTCACTGCAGTAACCTAGGCGTCCCTGGAAATTTTAAATCAACGATTGAAACCATAAAAGCTGCTGAGGGATTACCTGTGCATATTACTCATATTCAATTTCATAGCTATGGTAATAATGGAGATCGAAACTTTTCATCAGCCTCTGCGGAAATAACTGACTACATAAATAAAATACCAAATCTGACATGTGATGTTGGCCAAGTTTTGTTTGGACAAACAGCTACAATGTCTGGTGATAGCATGAAACAACATGCAAATCATAGTCATGCTCATCCAGACAAATGGCTTTGTATGGATATTGAATGTGAGGCTGGCTGTGGTGTCGTTCCGTTTAAATATACAGATCAGAGCTTTGTAAATGCTCTACAGTGGGCAATTGGGCTTGAAACATTTCTTTTGACAGAAGACCCAGATAAAATATTTCTTACTACAGACCATCCTAATGGAGCCCCATTTACATCATACCCTCATTTAATAAAACTACTTATGAATAAGTCATTCAGAGATAATTTGCTAGATCAACTTTCAGTAGATATTTCAAAACATACTATTTTAAAAGACATAAAGAGAGAATATACATTATCGGAAATTGCAACAATGACTCGGTCTGCACCTGCTAGGATCTTAGGTCTGACAAATAAAGGCTCCCTCTCAAAAGAGGCTGATGCTGACATAACGATCTATGATAGCAATATTAGAGATGTAGAAGAGATGTTTGCAAGCCCAACGCATGTTATTAAAGATGGAGTTGTAGTAGTTAAAGATGGTGAAATAAAAAACTACACATGGGGTAAAACACAAGTCGTTAAGCCCGAATATGATGCTACTATTGAGAAAAAGCTTAAAAAATATTTTGATAAATACCATACTATTGCATTGCCTAACTACTCTATCAGTAATGATGAAATGTCAGAGGTAATTGGATCTGATATAAATGAAGTTAAATGTAGCAGGAAAAGAATATCATGAAAATTAATGGGTTAGCTATTGAGAATACTTTTGCTGAAGCTTTTAATATGAAAGCAAGTAGAATAATTGTAACAGCTGATAATATAAAGTGGGCTAAGAATGCAGCTGCATCATTTACCGGATTTGCAACATCTGTTATTGCATGCGGAATAGAAGCTGGTATAGAAAGACAGTTGAAAGCCAAAGAAACGCCAGATGGAAGACCAGGGTACGCCATACTTCTCTTCTCAATGTCACGGAGTCAACTAGAGAAACAGCTTGAGACAAGGGCTGGGCAGTGCATCTTGACATGTCCAACTACTGCACTGTTTTCAGGTCTTGATGGAGAAGATATGATTCCCCTTGGAAAAAATTTAAAATATTTTGGCGATGGTTATCAAATATCAAAACGTATTGATAAAAAAAGATTTTGGAGAATACCAGTGATGGATGGAGAATTTATGTGCGAGGAGATGACTGCACGTGTCCCAGCAATTGGTGGTGGTAATTTTATATTGTTGTCAAAAAATAGAGCTTCATGTCTTTCAGCATGTGAAATAGCAGTGAATGTAATGAGTGAAATTGGTAACATTATCACCCCATTCCCAGGTGGAGTTGTCAGGTCTGGATCTAAAGTTGGCTCTAAGTACAAAGCATTGATAGCATCAACAAACGACGCATTTTGTCCATCTCTAAGCGGCATTACCGGTAGCAAATTGCATAAAAGTGTTAATTGTGTAATGGAGATAGTTATAAACGGCTTAACCAAAGAGGATATTGATAAAGGTATACGTGAATCATTGGTTGCAATATCTAAATCTAAATATAAAAAAGATATTGTGTCTGTCTCAGCTGGTAATTATGGTGGAAAGCTAGGACCGCATCACTTTCATTTAAGAAAGATATTAAAATGAAACCTTTAGTCTTTAAATGCAAAATCAAAAATAAACAAAGACTGGATATGAGCTGGCTTTCGAAAATCAAAACGTCTAGTTTGTCAAAAATTAAAAACCTCCGGGTAAATTATGGAACTAAAGGATATAAGTTGTCTACTTTGTTCAATGTATCGGGTAATAACTTCAAAGATATTATAATTAGTAATTCAAACAAACATCTAGATAATATTGGTAATAATCTCGAAGACAAAAAAATTACTATTTTTGGAAATGTTGGATTTGGACTTGCAAAGGGCATGTGTAGTGGGGAGATTATACTAAATGGTAATGCTGGTAAAAATGCATGCTCAGGAATGAAAGGAGGGTCTGTACATATTCTAGGTAATGCAGATGATGGGTTTTGTAGTTTGCCTACAAGCATGAATGAAGGATTTGTTGATGGGTTTATATACGTGCAAAAAAATGTTGGAGATAACTCTATTGTAAGAATGAGAAGAGGGAATATTATAATAGGTGGAAACATTGGGTCAGGTTCATGTCTCGAGCTAATATCAGGTTCTGTAGTTGTTCTAGGAAAAATTGGTAATAACTTTTGTCATAATGCTCGTAGAGGAACAATTTTTACAAGAGATAAATCTATATGTCGGGAATATATTAGAGCAAATCAAACAGATTTAACCTTTTTTAATTTCTATAAAATAAAAATTAATAAAATACTAAATAAAAGTATAATTAATTCGTCAAAGCCTGTGAGGTATTTCGGGACTAAGTCTGGAAAAGAACTTATGGAGCTGTTTGTTATATAGTAAAATTACCTCATCATAGGAGGCACAAGCTTGCCTTCATATTTTTGAGCGAACTTATAGCCTTCAATTTGATTTCTTATGAAGTTGATCATGTCGTCCGATGCAAACTCTCTTTTACCTACTGCTCTGTATATTAATCTTCCCTCTGGATTTAAAAGGAAGGTTGTAGGCAGGCCTGGAACTCCCCAATTAACCTCTAATTCCATATCGACATATATTGGGAAAGATATTGGCATGAGTTTTTTAAATTCTTCTATGTTTTCTGGTCCTGGGCCAACATGAAGACCAAGAACTGTGAATTTATCACTTTTAAGTGTTTGATGAAGGTTCTCTAATAATGGCATCTCAACTTTACATGGGTTACACCAAGTTGCCCAGAAATTAACTAAAACAAATTTACCTTTTAAGTCTTGTAAAGTTCTTTTTTCACCATTCATGTCAATAACATTTATCTCTGGTGCCATATCTGCAGCTGGCATTGGGTCCATAAGCATTTTTGTAGGGAGAGGATATTTTTCTGACTGGGCTTGATGTATAGGTGTTATCAGGAAAATGACAAGAAATATAATAAAATATTTCTTCATCATTAATATTTCAGTTTATTATCATGAAACCAGTTTGGGTCCTGCAGTGATACTTCCCCTATTGGGGCCGCAAAAGCATCCATAACTAGTGTGTCCATGTTTGAACCAGTTAGCGTTTTAAGAAACTCTACTACATCATCCACTTCTTGTTTACTCAAGTTGAGAGGCATCATAAGAGGACTAATGGTTTCATTTTTCATCTTACCAACTTCTCTTACGCCGCCTTCATTGTAGAAATCAACAACGTCTTTTAATGTAGCTAATTGACCGTTGTGCATATAAGGACCTGATAATTCAACATTTCTCAATGATGGTGTCCTTATTTTCCAACGATCACCAGGATCTTGAGTAATTAAATAAAGACCTAAGTCATTAGGTTTAATTTCGTTTTTAAATCTTGAGTCATTCGCATAGACAGACGTGTCAACATCGACCTCTATGCCTGGTGCTAATACTACTTTTTTGCGCGGAGGTTCAACATACATAGAAGATTTAAATCCTATTCCAGTATTATGAAGTTTCTCATCTGTAAATAATGCATATTCATCGTTTACTAAATGACATGCCATACAATTGCCCTTACCTTTAAAGATTTCAAAGCCTCGCTTAGCAGATTTAGAAATTGCGCTTGATTCGTTATTATAGTACCACTTATCAAATGGTGAATTACCGCTGAGCAGACTGTATTGGTAGGCAGCAAGTGCTCTGGATAAGGAATCCATATTTACTGATCCACCATATGCAGTTTCAAACAAGCCTTCGTAATCAGGTATATTTTTAATTTTATTTAGAATATATCCGGGCGACGGATTCGCCATTTCATTGTGAGCTAGCAAAGGTCCCCATACTTGATCTTCAAGAGAATTTTCTCTCGCATCATGGAAGAACCTAGATAAATAGGCGGCGTTCACAACAGTAGGAGCATTTCTTGGGACAGACCTTCCCTCAGTGCCTACAGCAGTTGCTAATTCATTTTGTGCAAAGCCCATTTCTGGTACATGACATATAGCACAAGATATTGTATCTGTATGAGACAGCCTTCTATCAAAAAATAATTTTCTACCTAAATCAATTTTTTCAGGTGTAAGATTTGTCCCTTCAGGCAGCTTAAGCTTTGGTAGTCCAAGTTGCTTAGTTGTGGCAATTGTATATAAATCTGCAGGTTTTCCAGTTCTGTGTAAACTTTTACTTGCACTCTCATAATCACTGTCATAATAACCATCTTTATTATCACCTGGTTTTGATAGCTTTGATGTCTCAGATTTAACAGCGTCTAATTTAGAATTTGAATTTGTATCAGCTGCAGCAATCAAAGTGCCATTATTAGTATTTGGATCAAGTAGTGTTTTTATATCATTAATGATTAAATCTGCATGAAGAAAAGAAACGCTATAAATATTTCTAACTTGTTTATCTTTATCGATTAAAAAAACTCTAAGAATATGGGAAATTGAACCAATATAATTACCTTCACTATCATATTCTTTTATAATTCTTTGTTGGTAACCATCAAGTATTGGATCAAGGATATCTGCATTTTGTGTTGTTAAAAACTGCCAATCTACGAGGTGTCTCTCGGTACCTGCTCCATAAAGTTTCATAATTTCTGGTGTATCATTTTTAGGATCAAAACTAAGGCTTACCAGATTGACTTGTTTGCCAATAGCTGGGTCTTTAGATAATTTTTGTTGAATTTTATGAAAAACTGCTGTGGCTAATGGACAACCATTTATATCTGTACAAGTGGTGTACATAAAGTTAAGCAATGTAACTTTGTCATCATATATATCGTGAAGTGAAGTATTTTCTTCTCTTTGATTAATTACATCGCCATCTTTTGCAGGTGAGAAGCTGGCCAATGTATAGGACGATGCGCTTGGGGGTGTAAATGTTAGATTGGTCCAACCTGGCGCTAGTGCCTTATTGTCGTACGTCAACTCCTGCGCCATGATAGCGACAGGTAACATACATATAAATATTATCTTCCTTAACATCCCTGTCTTATTTTAGTTTATTTTGGTATTCAAACAACCTTTATTTTAGTACGTAAAAGGCCGCTTAACCTAGATCAAGCGGCCTCAACGTTTCAGCCATTTTACGTTATTAACCACCAATGAGGGTGTCTAATAACTTAGACAGAACTTTACTTAGAAAGTTCTGCGACTTTAGCTCCATCTTTTGGAGATTTAGCATATAAAGAATATGCACCAAATCTCATTTGATGAGGCATACCAAGTTTTTCTTTAGCAAAATCAAGAGCGAATTGGAATTCCAATTTGCCATCTTTGTAATGATATGCTTTGAAGAACTGAGGCATTTTTTCTGGTCCGTCTGCTTTGTCCCAGTTAGCTAATAGTGATGATGTAAAGTATACACGTTTTCCATCCCAGCTTTGAGATAGCATGTTTACTTGGTCACCAATTTTGTGTGTGTACACTTCTTTTGCCATGTGAGGATTTGAAATATCAAATACTCTTGTCATGCCATCATTCCATGTATTTACCCATAAATGTTGATCATCAGCTGTAATAGAGATGTCTACAGGTAGTGGAATTTTTGCAGGATCACCAATAGTTCCTACAGATTCAGTGTGCCACTCGCCATCTTTTTCATAAATCAACCAGATTTGTGAAGTCAATGCTGTTGTAGTGAAGCAGTAGTTATTTTGTGAACCCCATGCACATCTAATTTCAAGCGGTGCACCTGGTACGTCAAATACTTTTTTAGGTTTACGTGAATGTAAATCCCATACTACTACTGTGTTACCAAAACGTTTCATAGCATCAGAGTCACCCATGAGTTTACCTAAGTTCATCATGTAGTTATTCCAACCTGTGAATGAAGATGTGATCATAACATTACGACGTGGTAATGCACGAACATCATATCCGTATCCATCAGCTATTTGTCCTGTTTTAGTAGCACCATAAAGGTTTTCATCATGTGGCATGTGATATGTAGCTACATATGTACCATCATTTGTATATTCAACAAGTGCTGTTCTACCACCAAAGTCTTGGTTGTTAGAAAGACCAGAAATCATCATTCTTCCTGGTAGTGCATATGTTGTATGAGGTCCTACAATTCCACCAGAAGCTTTTACAAAGTTAGTAATAACTTTATGAAGTTTTGGTTTGTTAGGATTTGTATGAACATCAAAAATGAAAATTTTACTGGTATCTAGTGTTGCTGCCCAGAGGTAATGTCTATCATCTGTAAAACCAGAATGATGAGCTTCATTACGTCCACCGACAGAAACGTGTCCAATTACATTGCCGTAGTGTGGAGAATTTGGATTAACTGCTATAGTTACCAATTTATCCTGTTCATCTCCTACGCCCACTTGACCTAATGTCCATACATATACGTAGTCCTCTTGGCCTACGATTTTAGCCATGTATGGTGACATGCATGTCTCATCTGAGAATGCTTGTGTTGGTACAAGTGCTACTGCAAGAAAAGCTGACATCAACATACCATATAAAGTTGATATAAGTTTTTTCATTATTTGCGCGCTCCTTTTTATATTTAATATTAAATATCAGAGGGAAGAACCTAATCCTCCCTCTAATTACTTTTATATTACATCATTGTAATATAAATACTTTTCTCTAACTTAGAATGCCCAAGTTAAAGCACCACCCATATGGAATGATGAAACTGTTGCTTTGGAGTGATCAGATGCAGTACATCCAGCATCAGCTAGACCACCACCAAGTGCGGTACCGCCAGCAGCTCCTGTGCCACCTGAGTATCCTGTTTGACCAGAACCAAAACACTTATCTTCTTCAAGCTGAACAGCTGCATGCGCGTCCAATGATAAAAATGGAACACCCAAGAAGCTTTCAACACCAAGACCTACAGCTAATCTATGCTTGTAGATTACAGGTGTTTCCATAGCTTGGAAGTAAGACATAAATATTCCGTACATTGGAGATGTATAAGCATTACCATGAACATCTATACCACCAATGGTTTTAACTTCAACGCCCTCTTGAACTTGGCTGAGTAGTGGATCATCTGCATATCCGTATCCTGCACGAAGCTTCAAGTTACCCATAGTTTTTTGAATACCTATAGATACAACATTTTGATCATCGTAGAACTCATTAAAGAAATGAGCGTCAGACCATGCTTTATGTGTAAAGTCAGCCATTACTAACATGCCATTACCCATATCCATAGACATACCTAAACCTATGTTCCAAGGTTGTTGTACTTTCAAGTCTTGTCTACATACAGTGCCGTTATCACCGTTACAAGTCACACTTGCATGCAAGTTTTGTACAGAGGCAGCGATTACTCTATCTGAATCACCATCCTGCTCATCAAATGGAGTACTTCCATGATTACTTGTTACGTGTAAGTTTGCATATTGATGCTCAAGTTCACCTTGGTAATACATACCAATAGTCATTGGGCCCATATGCTTACGCGCACCGATTGTACCTCTAAAACCTAAGTCATGCTTTTGTGTGCTAGAGCCTGTAACTCCTGCTTCAAGCATTGCATAAGTAATTGTTAAAGCTACACCAACGTCTAATGTGTCAGACATTTTCATACCGATACCAGCGTTTACACCTAAATTAATAAGTTCAGCTGCTGCACCAATAGCGTTTGATGTGTGTTGATAATCAACACCAATACCATTAGTAGCTGTTACACCAACACCAAGTACAACAGGTATACCAAGACCTGATAAATCTTGTGTTACTGCAACTTGTGGTACAGCGTAAAGATCTTGTGCAGATCTTGAGTCAAAACCGTAGTATTGATCTACAGTATCACCTGGCGAAGCTCCGCCGTCTGTCTCAGTTGAGGCAGTCGCTGGATTATCACCATTTGTTACACCAGAGCCATTGACTACAAGCTTTAGACTATTACCTCTAGTAACAGCATAACCAGCTGAACCATCATGACGCATTTGCGCACGTGGCATGTAGAAAGTAGCACCAAACATAAAGTTAGTACCACCGAAATATTGTGCAAGCGTTGCAGGGTTACCAAACACTGCGGATACTGGATCTTCTGTATGTGCAATAGATGTACCAGCGAATGATGCTGATGCTCCATTTAACACGTTATGAAGATCGAACCCGTGTGGTCCTGCGATTGCGCCAGCAGAGCCAAGAGACAGCGCTGTCCCGACGGCAGCTCCTAGCTTCCAATCATTTTTTAAAGTTTTCATATAACTTTTCCTCATTTATATATATATATAACGTCTTATGGCTGGGGACATACGTCCAGTATTGAAATCAATTAAGCTTTCCCCCGTAAAATCCTTGTATTAAGACTCCTAAAGTATCACAACTTCCGTTGCAATTCTTCTACCCTTCGTCTCCTGGTCCGTAGACTCCATCTTCAAACCATTCCCATGGTCTGTTACCTGCAACTTTTATGAAAAGATAAACACTTATCATATTAGCTACAATTAACAGTGTACCAATAAGTAATGCTACAGGCCACCCAGCAAGTCCAGGGTTTGAACCTGGTGCAAAGTGCCACATTGGGAACATGCTGCTGAAGAAGTAGTAACACGCTATCCAGAAAGCTACAACGACATAAGTGCCTTGAGCTGTCTTACCGAATAGAAATCCCATATTTACTCTCCTCTTATATTAGCATTTAACGATATTGTGATATAAATTATGCACATACCGTAGAAATAAAATAATCTAAATATAATGATTTGTAAAGAATTTATTGATAAATAAGGGCTGTTTCAAATTTTTACAAATTACTAGAATCTGTAAACTTATCATAGAAGATTTCATCTTCAGAAATACCATTTTTAGTGAGACATACACCAGCAGCATCTACCATCGGAGGAGGTCCACATAAATATGCTTGCCACCCGTTGATATCTAAATTTTGTTTTGGAATTACTTCTTGCTCAAAGTAATCCGTAACCATTCCTCTTGCGCCTTTCCAATCACTATCTTCTGGTTCCATGTTAAGAACAGGTATAAATTGAAAAGATGAGTCCTTATTCCAATTATTTTTAATATCTTCTATCTCTTTTAATGAATATAAGTCTGCTTGCGTGCGCGCTCCAAATAGAAAAATAACATCTCTTTTGATTTGATCGTTAACACCACCCTCTAAAATTGCTTTTATTGGTGCTAATCCACTACCGCCTGCAATGCACACGATTGGAGTTTCTTTTTCTCTTAAATAAAATGTGCCGAATGGGCCATTTATAGTGACACATTCATCAGGATCTCTGTCATCACTGAAGAGCCATTCGGTAAACTTGCCGCCTGGTACTTTCCTAATGAAAAAAGTAAATTCATTTTTATTTTCATTTTGAGGTGCGCTAGCAAATGAGTATGATCTAGGACGTTCAAGTCCTGGTATAGATAGTTCAGCCCACATACCTGCTAATCCTGGTCTGTCTTTACCTTCAGGGATATCACTATCAGTGCCAATTGTTAAAGACATGATATCTGATGTTAGCATTTCAGTAGCTTTTACTTTTGCATTACAAGTTCTAGCAGGAACTCTAATGAGATCGCCCAACTCTACTTCAATATCACAATCCATTGTTAGCCGTGATTGGCATGCAAGAATATAATCCTCTGCTAATTCTTGTTTTGTGAGCGCTTCACTAAAGTCAACCATGGGTTTAATTTTACCTTTAACTAAACGACACTTGCATTCACCGCAAGATCCAAATTTACAATTGTGAGGCCAATCTAGACCCTGCTCTAGAGCTGCATTCAAAAGTGTTTCATCGCGAGAGACTTCTAAGTTTTTACCAGATGGTAATAGTCTTGCTTCGCTATCTTGTGGTTTAGTTCCAAAAAACCATAAGTATTTATAAATATTCATAAAACTATATAAAAAATGTTGTATAAGCGTTTCGTTATATTCGATAATACATTATCACTTTGACAAAAAAAAGAAACCCCAATTAATAACTGGGGTTTCCATTCTTAGATTAATACTTTTGTAATTAAGCAGTATTAATTCTTACGTCACGCATACTATTTGCATCATGATCAGCTTTAGTAGATAGACAGCTAAATGGGTTGATAGCTTCTTTACTTGTTGATGGATGTGACTGAACAGCAGCGAACCAAGTATTGACAGCAGAACGTGAGCTTACAGCAGTGCCTTTGCCCATGTTTGTTGCAACTTGACATACACCTGCCCAAGCACAATCAGCTAATGTGTATTGACCTACACAATAGTCACCTTTCATGTTTCCAAGTGGTGAATTTAGTGTAGCCTCTAATTGATCTAATGCAGCAGCTAATGCAGCATCATCGGAACAATCAGTTTGTTGAGCTATAGTGATCTCTTGGAACATTCTTGCTCTGGTTACACCATTTCTATGAACTAGTGATGGTCCAAATCCTTTATCGTCAAGATAAGACATACATGCTACTAAGACCAACGTTTACTGCTGTACGATCTTTAAGGACCGGTCCAATGCCTAGTGGACTCATGCTTCTGATTGATGAACTAGGACCCCAGTCATCTTCTACGTGAGAGTTGATATCAACTCCTTTTTCACCTGCAGCTATAAGCACTGCATTTGTGTGAGGACATTTTGGACTTCCATAGAGGTCCATAACGTCTCTTAAGTGATCTCCAATTGGCATAATTACCCCCTAATTATGAATTAGTTAGTTACTTTTTTTACTCTTCGATTACAAGTGCGCCTGACGGGCAGTTACCTACAGTTGCTCTTATATTTTCTTCACTATCAGCAGCTGTGTCAATTACAAACTGACCATCTACCACTTTGAATACATTTGGTGCACCTTTTACGCATTCCCCAGCGTGTGTGCAAACGTCTGCATTATAAGTTACTTTCATATTTTTCTCCGAGATAAGATTTAGCTGATTGATAAGACATATATCTTAAAAACCCCTTCCCTTTAATAAGATGAAGGTGTCTAGATTAAAATCCAGGCACCTTCAAATTTACTTACTGCTTGGGTGTAAGTTACTTCTTAGCTGATCTTAAGCCAAGGTCAACGTTACCAGCATCTTGTAATACATCGCCTGAGAAAGGTGTGCCTTCGTAACCAACTTCTTTGTTGATTCTTGCAGCAATCGCTTTTTCTTCGTCTGTAGCAAAATGAGTATCCCATGCAGCTAATCTTTTACGCATATACCAGTGCCATATTGGCGGTACAAGTGCGATGAAGAATACTACAAAGTATCCCCAACCTGTATTAGGGCAACCTACGTTTTCAAGTTCCCAGAAATGTGTTTCTCCACGATCATGGTGGTCAGCTTGACGACCAATTTCGATGAAGAACCATGCTGTGAAACATGTTGAGTTATCCCAGTTATGGCGATAATCAATAGGTTGATCTTTTACACGTATTAAACCGTAGTGCTCTAAGTAGTTCAATGCTTCTAATTCGAAGTTTGAAATTCCCCAGACTGTAGCTAATACAGCCATACCTATCCAGCCACCAGCCATAAAGAATAGTGCTACTGTAGGTACTGCCATTAAATAACCACGAATCCAACGGTTTTGCCATGAAATGAATGAAACTCCCATTCTTGAAAGTCTTTCTTTTTCCATGTTGTATAAGAATTTAGATTGTCCTAGATATGATAGTGGGTAATGACCATAAATTGTACGACCGCGAGGTGCAGTTGCAGGATCATCTTCACTAGCAAGTTCTAGGTGATGGTTGTAAACGTGTGCATAGCAGAAATGTGCTGAACCTGATAATGCCATCATCAAACGTGAAATTACAAAACCAAAACCTTTGGTATGTGATAATTCATGTCCGTAAATAATACCGATACCTATAAAGATACCTGATGATAATGTAGCACCGATTAAGTTAACAGCTGTAATTCCTTCGTGCATTACTAGAATGCCTGGAATTAATTCCATTACTACCGCGCCTTCTGCTCCGCCTAGTGCCATGAATGTATAAAGTCTCCATGCCATTACTAATTGGAATAGTACGAATATAGGTAACATGAAATACATTGTTAAGTTTTGGAATGTAGGCCATCCAAGACTTTCACCGTTTTCATCATACCCAACGCCTGTTGTTTCAAATTTTGTAGCGATGTCTACTAGTAGACCTACAAAAAGTAATACAACGCCTAACCAAGCCATAATACCGCCTAGTAAGACACCAGCACCGGCTACTATAATTAGTATTGGTGCAAGTAGGTAACGTGTGTTTAAAAGTATTTGTCCGATCATCTTTACCTCCAGATTAATCGAATTTGTTTTCTCAACTTCCCTTGGCATCTTGCCATTTTCAGCTGAGTTCCCTAGGAATAAATTTTCCCATTGGGTAAATATTAGTATCACTTTGCTTGTCTGTCAAAGCAATAATGCATACAAAGAGTAGATAAGAATATAAGATTATTCTAATATTTTAGACTTAAAATTACCCTAAAAAAAATGGTAATTAATTACATATTATTATTTGTTATTGTATATTAGGTCATGCAAATATTTCATAGATTCAAGATTGCTTTTCTGGGACTTTTATTCCTAATGATTATAAGTCCAACTAAATCGTATTCAGATATCTCAAAAGCATTTCCTGACATGTCTAGTGTGTTTGAAAAAGTAAGTTTCTACGATAAAAATAATGAAATTACAAAATTTAATGGTTATGAAAATAAAGTTCTTTTAGTTTTTTTTGGATATACTCATTGCCCAGATGTTTGCCCTACTACAGTATTAGATATGGCAAGGGTAATGAAAGGTTTAGGCGATGAGTCTAGCCAAGTATTACCTATGTTCATAAGCGTAGATTATGACAGAGATGATTATAAAAAAGTCCGTGAATATGTAGATTTTTTTGATAATAGGATCGCTGCGTTAACCTCTAATAAAGAAAATATTGATACCTTAACAAAATTTTTTAAAACTAAATATGAATTTGCAGATCAAAAAAATAAAGGATATATAGTTGAACACAGTTCTAATATTTATGTACTTGATAAAAAGCTTCAAGTAAAAAAAATTATACCTAATGGAATACCAAGTACAGAAATAACAAGAATTGTAAAAAAATTTCTCTAAAACTTACTCATCATATTTGACATATTTGAATCTTGGATCATCTGGAGTGCCCTCAAGAGTGTTGTCCTCTTTGGACGGCTGCCATTGAATAACTGATTCTATTTTCTCAGCTAGTAAAAAATCTTTATCAGTAATACCTTTAGCGGCATGATTTTGAAGTTTTACTATTGCAAAACCATATGATGCAGCAATGTCAGGATGATGCCATGCTGCTTCTGCTAAATGTCCGACAGTATTCACCACCATGAGTGTTCCTTTCCATCCACTAGTTTTATACTTTCTTCTTATCCATCCGTTTTCATAAAACCAATGGGGTAATTTATTTGATAAGTAGCTATTAATCTCATCTTCTGAATATACTTTTTCTTGGCTCATAATGCTCTCTCCTTATTATATTAATTTATGTCAGCTTGAATCATTATATAAAGAACATATAATTGTGTATAGTTACCAGGGAAGGAAATAAATACCATGAAAAAAACACTCAAGAATAAAATTACTCTGAGGCCGAGAGGTCGTAAAGTTGATTTTGATGTCTTAGGTAAACTTGAGACTATCCTCGATACCTCCTCATACAGAAGAGATCACCTGATTGAATACCTTCATAAAATACAGGATTCTCAAGGTGCAATAACAAAAAATTATATGACAGCACTAGCCAATCTCATGGGTATTTCTCAAACTGAAGTTTATGAAGTTGCAACTTTTTATCATCACTTTGATGTAGTAGACACTGATTCAGATAAACCTCCTTCACTTACTGTTCGAATTTGCGACTCAGTCACGTGTGAAATGAATGGTGCTAATGAGCTTGCAAAAACTCTCGATGATTATTACAAAGGCACTGTTAGAATCCAAAAAGTTCCCTGTATAGGTAGATGTCAGTCTGCGCCAGCAGCTGTCGTGAAATTTAATCCCGTCGATAATGCAACTTTTAAAGAAATCAAAAAAAATGTTGATGCCAAAGCATTTCATCCAGAGATTCCTGATTATATAGATCTAGACAAATATATTTCTGATGGTGGGTATCAAATTTATGAATCAATTATTAATGAGAAGATTTCTCATGAAAGTGCTGTTGAAGTTCTTGAAGCCTCAGAACTTAAAGGTCTGGGTGGCGCTGGTTTTCCCGCTGGTAGAAAATGGAGAATACTAAGAGAACAAGAAGCTCCTAGACTTCTTGCTATTAATATAGATGAAGGTGAACCAGGTACTTTTAAAGATAGGTACTATCTTGAATCAGATCCTCATAGATTTTTTGAAGGCATGTTAATAGCATCAAGAGTAGTAGGTATTGATAAAATATATATTTACTTAAGAGATGAATATCCGGCTGTTAAAAACATTATGGAAGTGGAGATAGATAAAATCAAAAGCCACTTCACAGATATTCCAGAAATTGAGATGAGACGAGGAGCTGGTGCATATAT
The DNA here is from genome assembly GCA_045561295.1 of Gammaproteobacteria bacterium. Taxonomy (GTDB): domain Bacteria; phylum Pseudomonadota; class Gammaproteobacteria; genus CACLCV01. The sequence goes on along the minus strand of JBJKYD010000015.1, from coordinate 7,321 downwards.
ATGTGGTGAAGAATCAGCAATGATTGAGTCTATAGAAGGCAAAAGAGGGATGCCTCGACTCCGTCCTCCTTTTGTTGCACAAGTTGGTTTATTTGGAAGACCAACATTGGAACATAATATGGAAACTCTTTTTTGGATAAGAGATATATTAGATAAGGGATCCGATTGGTTCGCAAATCAAGGCGTCAATGGTAGAAAAGGTCTAAGATCTTTCTCTGTTAGTGGAAGAATAAAAAAACCTGGCGTACATTTAGCTCCTGCTGGAATCACAGTTCAAGAATTAATAGATGATTATGCAGGTGGCATGTTAGATGGGCATGAGTTCTATGGTTATTTTCCTGGTGGAGCATCGGGCGGTATCCTGCCAGCTAGCATGAATGATATCCCTTTAGATTTCGGTACACTTGAAGAATATGGGTGTTTCATAGGATCAGCCGCAGTCGTTATACTATCTGATAAAGATAAAGCAAGGGATGCTGCAAAAACAACTATTGATTTTTTCAAACATGAATCTTGTGGTAAATGTACTCCATGCAGAGCTGGTACATCCAAAGCTTCTGAGCTTATGAAAGAAAAAAAATGGAATATAAGTCTGCTTGAAGACTTAAGTCAAACAATGTCGGATGCTTCTATATGTGGTCTAGGTCAAGCAGCATCTAATCCTGTAAAATCTGTGTTAAAATACTTCTCGAATGAGGTAAAAGATGTCGGCAAAACCTGAAGATATTAATCTTGATATTAATTGTTCCATCACATTGAATGGAGAGGAATACTCTGCAAATACAGATGAGACAATTCTTGAAGTCTCAAAAAGAATTGGAGTAGAAATTCCGCATCTTTGTTACAAAGAAGGAATGAGGCCTGATGGAAACTGTAGAGTCTGTGTAGTAGAGATAGAGGGAGAAAGAGCTCTTCAACCTTCATGTGTTAGAAAAGTATCTGATGGTATGGTTATTAACACACATAATGACCGAGTTATTCACTCACAAAAAGTCGTAATAGAATTACTTCAATCAGATGTATCAAAAGAACTGTATGATCCAAACTCTGAGCTAAAACATTGGTCAGATAAACTTCAAGTTCAAGAAACACGGTTCCCCTCTAAAGTACAAAATAAACATGACTTATCTCATCCTGCAATTGCTGTAAATTTAGATGCATGCATACAATGTACAAGATGCGTAAGGGCTTGTAGAGAAGAGCAAGTAAATGATGTCATTGGATACGCTCAAAGAGGACTTGCATCAGAGATTATATTTGATTTGGATGATCCTATGGGAACTAGTACGTGTGTCGGCTGCGGAGAGTGTGTTCAAGCTTGCCCAACAGGTGCACTAATGCCATCTAAAGAAATCGGGAAAGTTGTCCCTGATAAAAAAGTTGATAGCGTATGTCCATATTGCGGCGTGGGCTGTTTGCTTACTTATAATATCAAAGATGACAAAATACTTTTCGCAGAAGGAAGAGACGGGCCTGCTAATATGAGCAGACTATGCGTAAAAGGTAGATATGGATTTAATTACGTAAATAGTGAGCAAAGATTAACTGTTCCTCTTGCTAGAAAAAAAGGTGTTACTAAAAATATTCAACCTGAGGATTTTAATTTAGACAGAATAGAGGATTATTTTGAACCAATTTCCTGGGAAGATGCTATCGAAAGAACTACTGAAAAATTCAAATCACTTACTGATCTAGATGTAAAATCAACTGCAGGTTTTGGTTGTGCAAAAGGTTCAAATGAAGAAGCCTATTTATTTCAAAAACTAATAAGGACAGGTTTTAAAAATAATAATGTAGATCATTGTACAAGACTATGTCATGCATCTTCTGTTGTGGCTCTACTAGAAATGATTGGTTCAGGTGCTGTTTCAAACCAAGTTGCAGATGTTGCAGAAGCAGATACAATCATCGTTATCGGGGCAAATCCTACAGTAAATCATCCTGTTGCAGCAACATTCATAAAAAATGCAGCTAAAGCAGGAAAAAATTTAATAGTTTTAGATCCTAGAAAAAATGATTTATCTAGACACGCAACTCATTATTTGCAATTTAAACCTGATACAGACGTAGCGCTTCTGAATGCCATAATGAAATCAATAATAGATCAAAATTTAATTGATAAAAAATTTATAGAAGAAAGAACAACTGATTTTGAAGATCTGAAAAAACATTTAAATGATTTTACTCCTGAAAAGATGGCATCAATTTGTGGCATTGATGCTAAAACAATTCATGAAGTAGCAAAGATTTATGCATCATCGTCAGCATCAATTATCTTTTGGGGAATGGGAGTATCTCAACATATTCATGGTACTGACAATGCGAGAGCATTAATTTCACTAGCTCTTATGACAGGACAGGTTGGGAGACCAGGAACTGGCTTACATCCTCTAAGGGGACAAAATAATGTCCAAGGGGCGTCAGACTCTGGATTAATACCTATGGTTTACCCGGACTATCAAAGAGTAGATAATCCTGAGATAAATAGTTTTTTTGAAAAATTTTGGGATGCTGAACTTGATCCAAACCCTGGACTAACAGTCGTTGAAATTATGTATGAAATTACTAAAGGAAGAATTAAAGGCCTATATGTTATGGGAGAAAATCCTGCAATGTCGGATCCTGATTTAAATCATGCAAGAAGTGCACTTTCAAAGCTAGAGCATCTTGTAGTACAAGATATTTTCTTAACAGAGACTGCAATGTATGCTGATATTATTCTTCCAGCATCTGCTTTTCCAGAAAAAACAGGTACATTTACAAATACTGATCGAAGAGTTCAGCTAGGTAATCAAGCAGTTAATCCACCGGGTGAAGCAAAACAAGACTTATGGATTATACAACAAATTGCAAGAGGATTGGGTCTTACATGGAACTATAAACATCCTAAAGAGATTTTTAAAGAGATGACTGATTGTATGCCAAGCATACAAGGGATTACATGGGATAGGCTTGAAAAGAATCATTCCATTACTTACCCATGTGATGATTCAAAAGACCCTGGACAACCTGTAATATTTATAGACGATTTTCCTACCGAAACAGGCAAAGCTAAATTTGTAAAATCACCTCTTATTAATGCAGCAGAACTTCCCGATGATTCCTACCCGTTTGTTTTAATTACTGGAAGACAATTGGAACATTGGCATACGGGCTCAATGACTCGTAGAGCAACTATGTTGCATGAAATCGAACCCGATCCAAATGCAAATTTGTGCCAGGAGGATATGGAAAAATTCGGTATAGTTGATGGTAATCTCATAACCGTAGAATCCAGACGTGGCAAGATTGATGTCTATGCAAGAAGAGATGACATGCTGCAACCAGGGCAAATCTTTATACCATTTTGTTATGTTGAATCTGCTGCGAACTTACTTACAAATGCAGCACTAGACCCTTTTGCTAAAATACCAGAATTCAAATTCTGTGCTGTAAAAGTTTCTAAGAATACAAAACACTAATAAATCATGGGTATCGAAAAGACTTTACCAGAATTTATTTCTGAGATTAAGATTTGCTTGCAATCAGAGAAATTCGAGTCGGCGCTTAACATACTATTAGATGCAATAAAAATCTTCCCTAATGAGGTATCTTTAATTATTAACATAGGAAACATACATAATTACAGAGGACGTCCTGACCAAGCTGAAAGCTACTATAAAAAAGCTATTGAAATTGAAGAATCTAAAGAAGCCTATAATAATCTCTCAGTAATTTATCTTGATAGCAACAATATCGACTTAGCCATTTCGTGTTCAAAAAAAGCCATAGCAATAGATTCAAACTACATTGATGCACACTGTAATGCTGCATTAGCTCTCCAAAGGAATAGTGACTATGAAAGTGCAATAACTCATGCCAAGATTGTCCTAAAGCATGATAAGAGTAATGAAAAAGCCCTCATCATTCTGTATAGCCTTTATCAGAATACATGTAATTGGTCTGAAATGGATATCCTAGAAAAAAAATTAGATTCCATGGTAGGAAATGGAGAAGAGCACCCCTTCATGGGAATAAGTAGAACAGATAATCTGGAGATCAACTATAATATTGCTAAATCATATGTAAAGAAAAATTGTAAAAAAATAGAAGAGGTATCAAATTCCGAAATGATAGGCGGAGGAATAGAATCATCTGAATCTCAAGATAAAAAAATTAAAATAGGATATCTATGTGGAGAATTAAGGAATCATCCAACTTATCATTTAATAAAAAATCTATTTAAATCACACGATGCCACTAAATTTAAAATATTCTTGTTTTCTTTTCGACATGATGAAGAAATTAAAAAAGAATTAAAAAAGGATATATATAAATTTTTAGATATAACAGATATTACTGATGCATCAGCGGCACAAATCATTAAAGAACATGATCTAGATGTACTCATAGACTTATCAATCATTATTGCGTCTAATAGAATTGATATAATCAAATCTAGACCAGCAAAAAAAATTATTTCTTATCTAGGATTTCCAGGGACTTCAGGTCATGAATTTTATGATTATATTTTAACCGATCAAATTGTGACTCCTCTTGAGCATCAAAGCTTTTACACTGAAAAATTTTTATATATGCCGGGTTGTTATCAAATAAATAGTGGTGAATCAAAATTTTCTGAATCAAATACATCAAGGGAAAAACATTTCTTGCCGGAGAAAGCAATTGTTTTAGCATGTTTTAATCAGTCATTTAAGATAGACGCCTCTACATTTAAATGTTGGATTGAAATATTAAAAGAACTGCCAAATTCAGTTCTTTGGTTATTAAGTGATAATAAATTAGCTGAAAAGAATATATATAAATATTTACGTAAAAATAATATTAAAGATGATAGATTGATATTTGCAGAGAAAGTTTCACGAGAAGAACATTTACAGAGATTAAAACTTGCTGATGTTGCAATTGATACTAGCATATACAATGGACATACAACTACGACCGATGCCCTTCAAGTAGGCTTGCCCGTAATTACTAAAACAGGCAATCATTTCGCTTCTCGTGTCTCTACCAGTTTGCTTCTTTCTCTTGGATTAAGTGAATTATGTTGTCAGGATATTATTAGCTACAAGAAAAAAATCATAGAGATATGTTCCGAAGATACTGTCAAGTCAAGAATTGTGAATAAATTGACTAGTAAAAATAAGTTTGAAACGATTCATGATAATAAAAAATTTGCTAATAATCTTGAACAAACTTTGATGGGAATCTTGTAATATTTGTTATAGCATTTCATTAATGACAAACCTAAAAGATCATAATTTTCCAATTGAAAGTTTCATAGGAGGTTTTTACATCTCAGAAAATGTATGTGACAACCTAGTAGATTATTATAAAGATAATCATCTTGCTGCAAAACCCGGGGCTATTGGTGGAACTAATGCTGGACCAGTTATAGATACAAAAATCAAAGAGTCTACCGATTTACATCTTACACCAGACGAAAGAAGTGAGCCTATATCAAAATATATATCCGCTCTTGGCGTTGCATTGTCTGAATATCAAAATAAATACAAAATGTTGAATCGCATGAAACGTTTCACATTAACGGGTAACTGGAATATACAACACTATAAAGCTGGTCAAGGTTATAAAGAATGGCATTGTGAGAGAAGTTTTAACAATAAAAGGATATTAGTTTGGATGACTTACCTTAATGATGTACCTGATGGCGGGACAGAGTTCCTGTATCAAAAAATTACCTCCCCAGCTAAAAAAGGCCTAACGCTTTTTTGGCCCACTGATTGGACGCATACGCACCGAGGACAGATTAGTGAAAAATGCGAGAAATACATAGCAACAGGCTGGTTAAATTTTGTTGATGACTAGCTGAAAGGCGAGATTCAGTTTCCCTTCACATATGCGCTTTTGCTTTATCAATAATTAAAACAGTATCCTTGGTAAGTCCTACATCATGCACACGAAGATATTCCGCACCACTTAGTGAGCTAACAGCAAATGTTGCAAGATTAGCAATATTTAAATCATCTTTAGTTTCAATTCCATTAAATAGTTTAGATGAAAATCTCTTATTACTACTGCCTATACAAATATTGGTGTGAATACTTTTAAGTACATCAATATTTTCTAAAATTTTAACATTATCATCACCTGACTTCCCAAAGCCTATACCAGGATCAATAATTATCTTTTCCTTGTCTATACCCTGATTCATACATGATTTAATTCGTTCCTTAAAAAAAATATCTAATTCATCTAGTATATTACTATATTTTTTATTTAGACCTTTTTGATGCTCATCCGGCATATGAGTCATAATGTAATTACATTTAAGATGCGATACAGTTTTGAGCATATCCCTATCATGAAATCCTGATGATACATCATTTACAAATATAATATTTTGATTAGAAAAAGCGTTAATGACTTTACTAGATCTAGTATCGATGCTTATTTTGATATCATGATTTTTATTAATAAATTTAATAATAGGTGTAAGTGTATTAATCTGAGTATCTGCATTAACATCCGAGAAGCCTGATCTTGTAGACTCTGCCCCGATATCAATGATGTCAGCACCTTGTGTTATCATTTGTGAAATATGTTTTTTAGCAGATTCAAGGTCGTAGTACATTCCGCCATCAGAAAAGCTATCAAGAGTAAGATTAAGAATTCCAATTATATTTGTCATAAGTTTTTTTGTTTATAAATATATATTTCATCTTTTAAATCAATTGTCATTAAATCTTTAGCAATTAATACTTTATGTTTAGTCTTTTTTTTAATCCTATTTAATATTTCATCATCTGACGAGCCATCTAAGGATAAAACATGATTAAGAATTGTTAGTCTTGGCTTTACAGTATTTATTATCTCTGAAACTTGAGATGCATTAGTATGATAAGAAATGACTCCTTTAGCTTTAGGATATTTTTCTAGTGTATGCTCTGATGCATGAGCAATTTCATGAATTAATAGATCACATTCTTTTGCCTTTTCTATAACTTGTTCAGAGTATGTTGTATCACCAGATATCACCATACAATATTTACTATTAGAAATTTTGAATCCAAATGCGTATGTAAATGGCTCATGTTTAACTGCAAATGTTTCGATTATTAATCCATTTTTCTTATACGTATAGCCATCGAAGATAATCTGTATATTTGAATTAAGATTATTTACATTCAATTTTTCTGGAGGAAGGCTTCTTACTTTGATGTCTTCTTCGAATGATTTGATTGTACTGTTGACGAAGTTGATTGTACCCGGAGGTCCGAAAACATTTAATGGATTTTGCCTATGATAGACCCAACCGGTCATTAGAATATCAGAAAATCCAAGTATATGATCTGAATGC
>JBJKYD010000014.1:0-58307 GCA_045561295.1 Gammaproteobacteria bacterium | reverse complement strand
AATTGGATCTTTTTCTGCTTTTAAATCTGGGCATAATCTAAATAATTTGTTGCTTAGAGAATTAATTAATAATGAGAGCGCCTGGGAGGAGGTCATCATCGAGGATGAGAGTAAGTCTCCTATATTGTTTACTCAGAACGCTGAAACTGTATAAGCTTCACCTTAATATCTCTTATATTATACATTCCGTGATCTTTAAATATTTGGACATACTTTTCACTCTCAAATTTAATAATACTACTGATGGAACTGTCATCGCATTCTAATGTGATAGATGTGTCCGAATAGTTGATAACATTAATCTTTGAACTAATATTAGGATCAACATTATTTTTGAGCAATGAGTTGAACTTATCAATAGTCTCCTTCTTCTTAATTACTTTATCAGGTATAAAATTCGATATCTTTTTCATATAGCTTCTATTTATTGTATGATAAACCATATTTCTATATGTGAAAAATATGATTGGTAAATTCCTAAAAAAAATATTTGGTAGTAGAAACTCCAGAATCATCAAAGAATATGCTGTATACATTAAGGCTATTAATGATTTAGAGTCTTTGTATGAAAAAAAGTCTGATGATGAATTAAAAGATATTACAAATTATTTACAAGAAAAATATAAAAAATCTAAAAATATTGACGAACTTTTAACAGAAGCATTTGCGGTAGTTAGAGAGGCTTCGAAACGAACCTTAGGAATGCGTCACTTTGATGAACAGTTAATGGGCGGTATAGCTTTGCATCATGGAAAGATTAGTGAGATGAAAACCGGTGAGGGAAAAACTTTAGTGAGTACATTACCAGCTTATTTAAACTCTCTTACTGGGAATCCTGTATTTATAGTTACCGTAAACGACTACCTTGCAGAAAGAGATTCTAAATGGATGGGAGTAATTTATGAATTTTTAGGCCTTTCCGTTGGATATATAAACAGTACTGTACCTCCGTCAAACAGAAAAGAAATATACAAATATAATATCGTCTACGGTACAAATAATGAATTTGGATTTGATTATTTAAGAGATAACATGGCTTTTGATAACAATGAGAAAAACCAATCTCTATTAAATTATGCAATAATCGACGAGGTCGACTCTGTTTTAATTGATGAGGCACGAACACCATTAATTATATCTGGCTCTAATAATAAAGTTAATAATACATATGCTAAAATCAATAAGATAATAAAAATCTTTTTGGCAGAAAAAAATGACGACTTATTCTCCATAGAGGAGAAACAAAAATCTGTTTCATTAACAGAACATGGACAATCACTTATTGAAAAAATATTACTTAATAATAATCTAATTGAATCAGCTGGTGATATCTATAATACTAATAATATTCAATTATTTAGTCATATAGATTCTGCGCTAAAAGCACACCTCATATATAAAAAAGATATTGATTACGTAGTTGAAAATAATGAAATTGTAATTATTGATGAGTTTACTGGGAGAAAGATGCCAGGAAGAAGATGGTCAGAAGGATTACACCAGTCTATTGAAGCTAAGGAGAATGTTTCTATAAAACAAGAAAATCAGACGTATGCATCGATTACATTTCAAAATTATTTCAGAATGTTCAATAAAATTTGTGGTATGACAGGTACTGCTGATACGGAAGCTGAGGAATTTCATCAAATTTATAACCTTGAGGTAATCCAAATCCCACCAAATAGGAAACTAATAAGAGAAGATAAGGTAGACCTAGTTTTTTTAACTGAAGAAGAGAAATATAATCACATATTGAAAGAAATCATAGATATTAACAAGACGGGGCAACCAATACTTGTAGGAACAACATCAGTTGATTCATCGGAAAATATATCAAAAGCTTTAAAAAAAAATAAAATCAAACATAATGTCTTAAATGCAAAATATCATCAAAAAGAAGCCGAAATAATAGAAGATGCTGGAGCTTTAAATTCAATCACCATAGCAACCAATATGGCTGGAAGAGGAACAGATATTGTATTGGGAGGGAAAAGGCTTAGTAATGAGGATGAGGCATGGTCGATAAACAATAAAAAAGTAAAATCACTAGGCGGTTTATATGTTTTAGGTACTGAACGGCACGAATCTAGAAGAATTGATAATCAATTAAGAGGAAGGTCTGGAAGACAAGGGGATCCTGGCGTATCCAGATTTTTTTTATCGCTTGAAGATAATTTAATGCGTATTTTTGCATCTGATAAAGTCTCAGAAATAATGAAAAAACTTGGCATGCAAGATGGCGAGGCTATAGAGCACAAGTGGGTGTCCAAATCTATCGAGAATGCACAGCGAAGAGTTGAGGCACATAATTTTGATATACGTAAGACATTATTAGAATACGACGATATTTCTAATGAACAAAGAAAACTTATTTACCAACAGAGAAATTTTATTTTAAATAATGAAGCTAACATTCTATTAGATAATATTATATCAAACTATACTTTAGATTTTACAGATACTCATAATGTTGAGTTGAATTCTATGGATAAACAATTATCAGCTTTTAATGAATTATTAAAAAAAGATTTTCTAATTGACATAAATCTTGATGATTTTATTAAGGATAATGTTTTCAACATAGAGATTTTTAAAAATAATTTTAAATCTTTATTACTTAATAAGATTAAAGAGAATACACGAAACATACCATCAGATGAATATAATAGTTTGATAGTAAATATATGCTTAGCAGTTATAGACGAAGAATATAGAAATCATCTTAGTTCCATGGACTACCTAAGACAATCCATTGGTTTGAGAGGGTACGCTCAAAAAAATCCAAAAAATGAATACAAAAGAGAATCATTTGAAATGTTTAATCTTATTCTAATGGATATTAGTAAGGAGATTTTAAAGATTTGTTGCAGAATCAAAATTGATAACTATAATACAAAACCTGAAAATAAATTAACAGAGCAAAAAAAATTGAAAAAAGTTGATGATCCAAGATGCTTATTAAATACAAATGAGAGTGATATACCTAGAAATAAACGATGTCCTGTATCTAATATGAAATTTAAACAATGTTGTGGGAAACTAGCATGAAATCAAAATTAATTACGCTCAAACTTGGGATAAAGAAAAATAAAACTGATGGATTATTAATATGTTTATTTAAGGCAAGCACTACTGCACTTATCTTTACCTTAAATAAATTTGCTGCAGCACCAGTAATCATATCAAAACAGAATATTATAAAGTCTAATCCAAAATATATATTTATTAATTCGGGTAATGCTAATGCATGCACAGGTAAAGAGGGACTTACTAATACAAAAAGAATATTAAATCTTCTAGCAAAAAGATTAAAATGTAATTCAAATGAAATTATTATTATGTCAACAGGCATCATTGGCAGACAACTGCCAATTGATGATATTGAAGCATCAATTATAAAAAATACATTTAATAAATACTCTTCTCTAAAGGATGCGGCATGTTCAGTAATGACTACAGATAATCATCCAAAGTATTTATCTAAAGAATATAAAATTGGATCAAAGAAAGTCATATTTTCTGGTTTATGTAAAGGTGCTGGTATGATTGAACCAAACATGGCCACAATGCTTGCATTTATAGAAACCAATGTATCTATAAATAAAAGTAATCTAAAAAAATATCTTAATTATTGTGCAAATTTATCTTTCAATGCTATTTCTGTCGATGGAGATATGTCTACGAATGATTGCGTAGCATTTACATCCACCAATCTTATTAATATTGATTTAAAAAATAAAAAAAATGAAAAAAAACTTCTAGAATATGCAGCTGACTTTTTTATACAACTATCATCAAAAATCATTAAAGATGGTGAGGGGGCAACAAAAATAATTAAACTAAATATTTGTAATGCAAAAACAAAGACACTTGCACAAGAAATTTCAAGAAAAATTTCTAATTCATTACTTGTAAAAACAGCAATGTATGGTGAAGATCCTAACTGGGGAAGAATTATTGCAAGTTTAGGTTCTATCAATAAAAATGCTTTTAATGTAGTAAAAGTAAAACTATTTATAAATAAAATATTATGTTTTGATAATGGTACTCCAACGGATTCAGGCTCAAAGAGATTAGCCAACTCTATGAAAAAAAATAATATTGAAATCACACTAGATTTAAATTCTGGGAAAGAGATGCAAACTATTTACTTCTCAGATTTGAGCCATGAATATGTACATATTAATTCTGCATACACCACATAATGCATCATAAAAAGATTACTATTTCTGTTGCACTTATACAGAATGGTTCATCTTACATATGCCTACGCAGAGATAATAATCATTATAAAGATTATATTGAATTTCCAGGAGGCAAGTTGATTAAAAAAGAAACTCCATCTATTTGTCTTGTAAGAGAGATTAAGGAGGAACTTAATATAAATTTAAAGAAATACAAGTTCATAGGCACATTAAAACATCTTTATAATGATTTATTGATTATAATTAATGTCTTTAAGATATTTAAATATGATGGAGAAATTTATTCTAATGAAGGCCGCGATATTATCAACTATGATGTAAACTATAGCCATAAAATATTACCTACTCACAATAGAATAATTAATTTACTCAAGTTACCTCGTTTGTTGAAAATCGTTACTGTTGATGATTTTAATAAGAATAAACTTGATACAACATATCTTACATCTTTGAGACTCAGGGACATAAGTTATGATTTCTATAAGAATAATATAAAAAGTGAGCTCATTTCTCAGAAATATTCAGGTAATATCATCATTGATTATCCTCATAATCTCAATTGGAAGGAACATTATCATGGTGTACATTTTGCTAGTAATGATCTGTATAAATTTAATCCAGACAAAAAAGAATCTTTCATCACATATTCAGCTTCTTGTCACACTTTAGCAGATATAGAATTGTGTAATACTAAACTTTTTGACTTCGTATTAGTATCTCCTGTATTAAGTTCACATAATGATTATCCTATATTGAATTGGTCAGGATATTCCAAACTGAGCAAACATTCATACTTACCAACATATGCTCTCGGAGGTCTATCTTCTGTAACTGAGAATTATGAGCAATGTATTAAGAACAATGGATTTGGTATAGCCGGTATTAGCAAGATATAACTAAATATAACACAGGTCTAATACAAATATTATGTTTTCCTTGATTCGAACATATCTATTATTTTCGTTCAATAGTATAAATGAAATTGTTGCTCTTTGAGGCCCCAAACTTATTTGAGGGAAATAATAATTATCTGATTGCATTGTTATTCTTAATAATCTTATTTTCTTTTCTGGGCTTAATTTTATAAGATGGAAACCACTCTCAGCACAAATCTCAGTTGTTTCCGAACTTCTTCTTAAAATATCTAAACAAAAATATACCGAACTTTCTATTGGTTTAATAATCTCTAACCATAGATCAATTTGATTTAACCTTATAGCGTGATCTCTTGTTAACCAGTAATCTATTTCAGTATTTAAACTATTGTAATGCTTAACGCAAAACTGGAAGAATTCATCATTATTTAGATCATTTAAATAGTTAGATTTTAGATTATATAAGTCATTTAAAATAACATTTTGTTTTTCCATTATTGAATTTAATTTAATCTTATCTGAGCTATCTATTTTTATATATTCGCTATATCTTTGCTTATGAAAATCGATTTCTCGAATAAGTTCACTTTTTACCTCAACACGAGATAGAGTATTATATATCATAATGAGGTTATAGAGAGCTACGTATGAATCATAGGCAGTATCACGTTCTTTATAATACTTTAGCTTGAGAAAATAATTTTCTAGTTTCAAAAATTTTCTTATCCTTTCATCAACAGGTTCTTCATATATTGCTGCATGCGAATCAGATAGATTATTCATGATTTAATAATATCTTTATAAAAGTAATCAGTAATGATATCTTTGTTTTTGTTATTCTGTATAATGATGTCACAGTATGATTTGATTAACAAACAATCAGTTTGATACTCATTCATCTTATGAAAAATATCGATAGAATCTGTACCATTTCTCTCTATAAATCTCTCACATCTTGTTTTGTTATCAGAGTTTATAAAAATTGACTTATTATTTTTTATAAAACTAACATTACTTTTCAATGGAGGCAGTTCTATAAGCATATTATTATTAGATAGTAACTCTTTTTTTATTATTTCATGCACTTTAGGATGAAAAATATTCTCTATTTCTTTTCTGTTTGAGTACGATTCAAAAAAAAGGTATTTAATAGTCTCTTTAGGAGATGGTTCAAACTTATGCTCATCAAAAACCCTCATAAGTTTAGAGATTACATCTTCATCATCATAAAGATCTGACACTAGATCATCCGACCTCATAGTTTTAAAACCAAACTCTTCGGCAATCTTTAAAAGAGTACTTTTGCCAGAGCAGATAGGTCCAGTTACTATGTAATTCATTATTTAAATAATAATGTTAGTCCAATGCCAAATAGCATTATGAATAACAGAGTTAAAAGGAGGGGCTGTCTTTCTTTCATTTTCTATTAGGGCACATATCTATCTCTTTTTTTGTACCGCATATTTCATTTATCGGCACATGATAACCACACTTTTTACACAGTATCATATTATTAGTATTTTTTGTTTTTTCTTTTGTACTCTTAGCAATTTTAACTATGAAATAGAGGGCAACCAAAGTTATAATAATGATTATGAATTTCATACGTTTTGAAATTATTCCACATAAATAAGTGATATTGAATAAAACAATAATGAATAATACAAAAAAAATTGATTATATTTCCAAATGGATTAAAAACTATGTCAATGCCATGGAGAATCCAGCACAATCTCTTGTAGTTGGAATTTCAGGAGGCATAGATTCTGCACTTTCTAGTACATTGTCCTCTCTAACTGGTATTAAAACTATAGCTATATCTATGCCTATATCTACTAGTCAAAATCCCTCTGATTTAGGACGTATTCATGGCAAATGGTTAAGAGATAGGTTTATAAATACCACTTATATAAATATTGATTTAACAGATTCTTACAAAGTATTTCATTCAAGATTAAGTGATATGGAACAATCATCTGAACTAGGTTTTGCAAATTCAAAAGCTAGACTTCGTATGATGACATTATATCAAGTTGCTTCTTCTCAAAATGGAATTGTCGTAGGTACAGGAAATAAAGTTGAAGACTTCGGCGTGGGCTTCTATACGAAATATGGCGACGGTGGTGTTGATATATCTCCAATAGCAGATTTAATGAAATCTGAAGTTAAAGAATTATCAAAAACATTAGAAATTGATCAAAGAATAATTGATGCTGAACCTACGGATGGTTTATGGGATGATGACAGAACAGATGAAAAACAGTTAGGTCTCTCATATGATGAGTTAGAAGAAGCAATGATAAATTCTGATTCAATGAATCGTGAGAAATATGAAATTATAAGAAAAAATAATGTTCATAAAATGAACCCGATACCTGTATGCAAATTGCCAAAAGATAATCTAGAATAAACCTAAGTCAAAAAATGATTTTTTCTCTATAACATCCTTTTTAGTACTATCTTTGATAATAACCATTTTATTTTCATTTATCATATAAGAATAGTTTGAGAAGTTTTGACTCAGCACATCTGCAGTTGATTTTGCAAGGTCAATCATTTCAAGTTTGTTATAACTTTCAATTAAAATAATCAATGCATCCTTGGTTGCTGGTGCACCAGGATACTTTTCAAGCATGTATTTACTTCTCTCACTAGAGGCTAAATATGCGCCTCTTTTTAAATAATAACTCGCTACATAAACTTCATGTTTTGCCATACTATCTCTGAGAAAAATTAGTCGATTGCTTGCATCTTCCGCATATTTACTTCCTTTAAATCTATTTGTAACAAGAAGAAAATCATCATAAGCTTCTTTAAGTCTTGTGACATCATATTTTGAAACATCTTGCCCCAATATTTCTTGAAAAAATGGTTGTCCTTTTTCTAAATTTGATAATGCCCTTAAGTAGAATGCATAATCTAGATTAGGGTGGTTTGGATAAAGATCAATAAATCTATCACATTCCGCTATAGTTTCATCTTTTTGTCCAAAATCGTAATACGCAAATGCCAAATCTAATATAGATTGTTGTGCATAAGTTGAAAATGGAAATCTAGCTTCTAAAGTTCCAAATACATTAACTGCAGACGGTATATCCGCATTTGCAAGAAATACAGAACCCTGTTCGTAAAGTTCAGCTTCGCTCATGCTTTTATATGGATCAATTGTCACCTTATTAAAGTATGCGCAACTCTGTAATATCAGCAATATAAGGACAACAAATGAAAGATTATATTTTCTCATCGTTATATCATTATAGCATGAATGATTCTCACATTTACGATTTTAGATTAGAAGTAGACATGCCAGAAAGAATTGATAAGCTTTTGGCTATTCATTTTCCCGAATATTCGAGATCAACCATACAAAAATGGATAAGTAACAATGATATTTTAATTAATGGAAAAACGTGTAGTCAAAAGGAGAAATTGACCGAGAGCTGTAATGTATCTATTTCTATAAAATCGCAACCATCAATGAATTTAGCTGCAGAGAAAATGGATATTGATATTATAGATCAAACTGATGATTATATCGTCGTAAATAAAAAATCAGGCATTGTAACTCATATAGCTCCTGGCAATTATTCTGGGACGTTACAAAATGGACTCTATTATAAATATCCTGAACTGTCTAAAGTACCTAGAACAGGAATTATCCATAGACTTGATAAAGATACTTCTGGGATATTAGTGGTTTGCAGAAATCTAGCGTCACATAATTTTTTAAGTCAGCAACTTCAAAATAAAAAATTTACAAAACTATATCATGCCTTGGTTATAAGAAATATTGATAAACCCACTGTAATAGATGAGCCAATTGGAAGACATCCTGTAAATAGAAAAAAAATGTCTATCCAGTCAAATGGTAGACAAGCAATCTCTAAAATAAAACCATTAACTAAATTTAAAAGAGCATCTCATGTAGAGGTCGAGCTTATTACAGGCAGAACTCATCAGATTAGAGTCCACTTATCTCATTTGAATAATCCTGTAATAGGAGACACAACGTACGGTTATAAAAAAAATTTTTTTACTAAAAACTTAAATCTTACAAAAACTATAGACCCATTATTTTTGCAATATTTACATTCATATTCACTGTCTTTCAATGACCCTAAAACGAACAAATTAAAAACTTATACCGCTGATTATCCAAAAGAATATAGTTTGCTATTGAATGAACTGATTATAGAAAATAATGATTAAAGAATATAAAACACATTGGAGCATTCCTGAAAATATAGGATACTTTATATCTTCTAATGAAAAGGGGTACAGTAGAAATCAATATAAATATGCAAACTTTTCATTTAATGTCGGAGATAAAGAAAATGCTGTTAAATCAAATATCAACGATTTAAAAAATTTGTACTCAATTAATAATATTGCTTTTATGAATCAGTTGCATACGAATAAAACAAAAGAGCTCATCTATTATAAGAATTATACAAATACGGATGGTATCTTTACAAGAAACAAGAAAATTGCATGTGCTGTGCTGACCGCTGATTGTATACCATTATTAGTTACTGATAAATTAGGTACTTTCATTGGATGTATCCATGCTGGTTGGAGAGGTTTAAAATCAAATATCATTGAGAAATTCTTTGATAACATTTTTTTTAGTAAATGCTCAGATTTGAAGGTTCTTATTGGACCATCTATTAGCAGAGATATGTATGAGGTCGACAGTGATATTTTAAGATCTTTCCCAGGGCATACTTCACATTTCAAGCACAATAAAAGCGGTAAATATAATATGGATATTAAAAATATTGCCTATGATATTTTACGTAAAATAGGGATAACTGATGTTACAATATCACCAGCTTGCACTTGCAAGGACAACAGACTTTTTTCTTATAGAAAAAATAAAATAACAGGAAGATTTATTTCTTTAATATGGTTTAAAAGATAATGCTAGATTATTTTAAAAGACTAAAAGCATTCCAAATAATAGCAGCCATCGTAATTGTTGGTCTTTTATATGGAGCTTTTAATCTTTATACAAAAATACAATTTTATAAATCTTTTGCAAATCAAACTAGAATAACATCGGTTGCAGCAGAAGAGGTCAAAATTGATTCAATAAATAAAATTTATCCAGCAACATCTGTTATAGAAGCAAAAAAATCATACAATGTTGTTTCAAAAACTGATGGTATTCTTAATGAAATATTCTTCAAAGAATCCTCTTTTGTAGAAAAAGGGGATAAACTTTTTTCCATTTTATCTACATCTTCAATCGGTGAAATATCAATCACTGCACCATTCGATGGATATGTAGGGCTAACAGATTATAAAGTAGGTGACAAATTGAAAAATGGTGATCTTTTGTTAACACTCGATGACATGTCCTCCATGAAAGCATTTATTTATTTGCCTGAGAAAATCTTGCCACAAATATCACAAAATATTAAATATATAGCCAGCTCAAAACTTTTCCCTGAAGAGAAATATTTTGGTGTTATTTCAAATA
Source organism: Gammaproteobacteria bacterium (assembly GCA_045561295.1). Classification (GTDB taxonomy): domain Bacteria; phylum Pseudomonadota; class Gammaproteobacteria; genus CACLCV01. The sequence continues at coordinate 47,745 of JBJKYD010000014.1, read as the reverse complement.
TCGATCAAAGAGTTAATAGAGACTCACGTACCATAAGAGCATATGCGATAATTGATAATAAAAATAAAAATCTTCGGCCCGGTTTATTAATTAATATTGATATAATTCTTGAAGAAATTAAAGATACTATGTTGATTCCTGAAGAATCAGTCCTTACATCTAAAGACTACAGCTACGTATTTGTCATTGATGAAAACGTTGCAAAACTAAAAAAAGTAAATCTTGGTATTACCAGTAATGGCATGATACAGATTCTTAGTGGACTAAAATCTAACGACATGGTGGTAACTTTAGGTCATGAAAAACTCAAAGATGGTTCTAAAATTAAAATTATTGAAAATTAATGCATATATCTGAAGTCACTGTCAATCGTCCTGTCTTTGCAGCTGTTTTAAGTTTGTTTGTAATTTTGATTGGTTTAGCCTCATATGACAAACTAACTATCAGAGAGTATCCTGATATTGATAGACCAGTCGTAACAGTTACAACAATTTACACTGGCGCATCGTCGAAGATACTAGAAAGAGATGTTACTGAAATCATTGAAGATAGTCTCTCAGGAATATCTGGCATTAGAGAAATTACATCTGAAAGTAGAGATGAATTATCTAAAATACGAGTAGAGTTCACTCTAGAAACTAATTTAGACACCGCCGCCAATGATGTAAGAGATAAGGTCTCAAGAATCGCTGCTTTGCTTCCGGATGATGCTGATAATCCTCGTATTGCTAAATCAGATTCTGATGCTCGAGCAATCATGTGGATTGGCTTCTCTAGCGATATTCTTACATCTATTCAACTTAATGATTATTTAGATAGAAATATTGTTGATAGATTATCGATACAACCAGGTGTTGCTTCGATAACCATCGGAGGGGAGAGGAAATATTCAATAAGGATATGGATGGACCCGGAGCAAATTGCTTCACGGCAACTAACCATCGTCGATGTAATTAGAGCAATAAAAAATGAAAATATTGAAAGAGGCGCTGGCAGATTTGAATCAAACGAACGTGAAGTTGGGCTTAAGCTAGACTCAAAACTTAAAACTTTAGATGAATATAGTAAAATTGTTATCAGACATTTTGGGGATTCAAAAATTCTTTTGTCAGATGTTGCAAAAATAGAAATAGGACCTGAATCTGAAAGGGGTTTTCTAAGAGCAAATAAAAAAAGCGCTATTGGTCTAGGGATCGTAAGACAGACAAAATCTAATGTTCTAGATGTAGCGAATAATATTAAAGATGAATTAGAACTTATAAGACCCTCCCTTCCTGAAAGCATAGATATGAGTATAGGCTATGATCAATCTAAATTTGTCAATGAATCGATTAATGAAATAAGGTTTGCTTTAACGGTCTCTATGATTTTAGTTATTTTAATTGTTTATTATTTTTTATCATCAAAGGCAGCAACAATTATTCCTGCTGTAACTATTCCAATATCAATCATAGGAACATTTTTCATTATTCATGTTTTTGGTTATTCACTTAATGTATTAACTTTTCTGGCACTAGTGTTAGCTATAGGCTTAATTGTAGATGATTCCATTGTTGTAATGGAAAATATAAAAAGAAGAATAGAAAATGGGGAAGATAATTATACAGCAGCTATTAACGGAGCTAAACAGATAACATTTGTTGTAATTGCTACAACGCTCGTACTTGTAAGTGTATTTCTACCGTTATCTTTTATGGGAGGTAAGACAGGTAGATTATTCATAGAATTTGGTGTCGTATTATCCTTTGCCGTGATCATCTCTAGTTTTGTTGCACTAACATTGACACCTATGATGTGCTCCAAGCTTCTTAAAAAAGATGAAGATCAATCTGAAAGAAAGCTATTTATTAAATTTAAAAAATTTTATGAAGCATCACTACTCGCTTCACAAAATAAACCTAAAATAGTTTATTCTGTTACAATAATTTTTATTATAATATCTGTTTTACTATTTCAGTTTCTACCTAAAGAACTTGCGCCATCTGAAGATAGAGGTATTTTCATAGTTTCCGTTAATGCCCCAGAGGGATCATCTTTAGATTACACAGACAACATGGTAAAAAAAGTTGAAAATGTCTTAGAGGAATATGTCAACAAAGGAGAAATTAAAACTGTTTTTGCGATTGTAGCACCAGGATTTTCTGGACAACCTGGTAATGTTAATTCTGCATTTATATTCGCATCTTTAACCCCTTGGGAAGATCGAAGACATCAAAGAGAAATAGTCAGAGAAATATTTCCAAAATTAATTTCAATGCCTGGTGCAATGATTTTTACGATTAATCCACCTAGTCTTGGCCAAAGCCCTTTTAAATCCCCCGTTCGTTTTGTTATAAGCGGAACAAATTATGATCAGGTGGGAGAGTGGGGGAAAAGTATAAAAAATATTTCTGAAGATATTGGTCTTCGAAGTGCAAGAATCGATTATAAGGTTGATAAACCTCGGATAAATTTAAAAATCAATAGGGACGCTGCTTCAAATCTTGGTGTATCTGCTGATGATATTGCAACTACATTAGATGCTCTTTATGCATCACGCAAAGTTACAAAATTTTCTAAAGACGGTTTAACTTATAACGTAGTAGTGAAAGCAGACGATAAATATTTAGTTGATGTATCGAATCTTGACAATATCTACATTAAGTCTAGCCTTACTAAAGAGCTTATACCTCTGAGTAACTTAGTTACAAATTCTGTTGAAGCCACTAGCAAAAGTCTTAAACGTATTAATAGATTACCATCTGTTACACTATCTTCAAGCATAGCGCCAGGATCATCCCTTGGAGTCATTCTAGATGAATTATCTAAAGCCTCATCTGATATTCTTCCCTCAAACGCAAAAATATCATATGCAGGAGCATCAAAGGAGTATTATGAAACAGGTTATAAATTAGAACTAACAATTCTTCTTGCTATATTAGTAGTCTATCTGGTCTTATCAGCGCAGTTCGAGAGTTTTAGAAATCCTCTAATAATTATCTTAACCGTACCGATAACTATGACAGCTGGAATTTATTCCCTATTTGTTACAGGAGGATCATTGAATGTATATAGTCAAATTGGATTTCTTATGCTGATTGGACTGATAGCTAAAAATGGCATACTGGTTGTAGAGTTTGCCAATCAGCTTAAAGATGAAGGAGTGAAAATATCAAAAGCTATAATTGAATCATCAATCATAAGATTTCGACCAGTAATCATGACAACAATATCAACATTATTAGGATCAATACCATTGATTATAAGTTCTGGTGCAGGAGCAGAAAGTCGTTTTGCAATGGCAGTAGTTGTCTTTGGAGGGATTGCCCTAGCATCATTTATCACGCTCTACTTAATACCAGCATTATATTTACTAATAGAAAAAGATAATTAATTCTTAGGTATTATATTCAAACCTTTCTGTTTTGAATAATATGTTGATAGATCTACTATATCTTGACTTGATAAACCTGCAGCAAAACCACTCATAATCGCATTTTTTCTCTCACCACTCTTATATGAATTAAGAGCATGTATAAGATAATTTTTATATTGGCCTGCTAGTCGGGGATACATCTTATTATCATTATTACCATCTGTTCCATGACAAGCCGAGCAAGTTACTGATTTTTCTTTACCTCTATCATAACTACTATCTGCTATGACAATGTTACTCACTAAAAGTGTGAAGCATATGATAACCAAGTTTCTCATTATTTAATTGACTCAAAGTAGTTAGCTATATCAATGATATCTTGATCAGATAATCCTGATGCATTAGCATGCATAGTTTGATGATTGCGATCACCATTTTGATAAGATTTGAGTGCCGATATAATGTAATCAGCATGTTGACCACCTAATTTAGGAACCTTATATGTAGGATAAGTATTATTGTATCCTTCTATTGCATGGCAGCCGACACAAGTCTCTGATTTTTCCTTACCAGTGTATTCGTCTGCATGAATATGTGATGTAGTGAGTATTAATAATATAAGGCTTTTAAGTATGGCTTTCATAAAATTTGTGGCATTATAGCATTAAATTTAAAAGAGATAAAAGAAGATTTTTTTTGTATAATATTTCAATAATCATAAATGATTTTAGTCAATAATTATGCCGATATACGAATATAAATGTGTGGATTGCGGAGAGACATTCGAAGTGATTCAAAAAATATCTGAAAATAAGCTTACTAATTGTAAGTGTGGTAACGATGGTAAAGTACAAAGACTAGTATCATCATCAGGTTTCAGACTTAAAGGCTCAGGCTGGTATGAGACTGATTTTAAAACTAAGAAACCAAGTACAAAAAAAACGGATACATAAAATGAATAGAACATACTGCGGAAGTGTTGATAATAAAGCTATCAACAACAATCTAGTAGTTAATGGCTGGGTCAACACACGAAGAGATCACGGCGGTGTAATTTTTATTGATTTGAGGGATCATACTGGTATTCTTCAAGTCGTTTTCAATCCTGATAATAAGAAAGTATTTGAGCAGGCCCAAAACCTTAGAACAGAATATGTTCTTGAAATAAAAGGGAGCATTAAAAAAAGACTCGATGGTACAGCCAACAAAGAAATGCTAACGGGTGAAGTTGAATTAATAGCTGATGAATTAGTAATACTTAATACTTCAAAAACTCCTCCATTTAAAATAAATGATGAAAAAACTAATGAGGACCTTAGGTTACAATATAGATATATCGATCTTCGTGGATCGAAAATGCAAGATAATCTTAGATTTAGATCTAAACTTTATAACATAATTCGTAATCACCTTAGTGAAAATGAATTTAATGAAATAGAAACTCCTATATTAACAAAACCTACGCCAGAGGGCGCTAGGGATTACATAGTACCGAGTCGTGTACATAAATCCAACTTTTTTGCACTACCACAATCACCACAATTATTTAAACAGATGTTAATGATCTCAGGGCTTGATAAATATTTTCAAATTGCAAAATGTTTTCGTGATGAAGATTTAAGAGCAGATAGACAACCAGAGTTCACTCAATTGGATATCGAATGTTCTTTCTACAATGAGGAGCAAGTTATGGAATTATCTGAATCTCTCATGAATAAAATATTTTCATCACTTATTCAAGAGAATATAAAACTAGATTACCCAAGGATGACTTACAAAGAATCTATGAATAAATATGGATGTGATAAACCAGATTTAAGAAATCCTCTGGTATTAAATGATATAACAACTATATTTACAAATACGGAATTTAAAGTCTTCAAAGACTGCAGCAATGATTCTAAAAAAAGAATAGTAGCACTTAATATTCCTGGCGGAAGTCAAATGAGCAGGAAAAATATCGATGATTATACAGAATTAGTAAAAACTTTTGGAGCGAAAGGTCTAGCATATTTTAAGATAGATAATACTGATGATATTGAATCTGGAGTGAACTCACCTATAAAAAAATTCCTTAGCATAAATGAAATACAAAATATTTTACAGATAGTTAAACCTAAGTCTGGTGATCTAATATTCTTCTCAGCAGATACACTTGATATCGTTAATAGCTCTATGTCTACGCTTATATCAAGAATTGGTAAAGATCTTGATTTAGTCTCTAATGATTTTAAATTCCTGTGGATAATTGATTATCCAATGTTTGAATATGAAAAAAACAGCAATCAACTAACATCACTTCATCACCCTTTTACATCACCATCTGATGATGAGGCATCAAATTTTAGTGATAAGACACTATCAAGAGCATATGACCTTACTCTTAATGGGAATGAGATAGGTGGAGGTTCTGTACGTATACACAAAAAATCTCTTCAAATGGATGTTTTCAAAGCACTTAATCTCACAAACGAAGATATTGATAATAAATTTGGTTTTTTTCTAGAGGCACTTGAATATGGTTGCCCGCCTCATGCAGGTATAGCTTTTGGCTTAGATAGGATTGTAATGATTTTGAAAAATCTTACCTCAATAAGGGATACTATTGCATTTCCTAAAACACAATCATCTGCTTGTCTTTTGACTGATGCTCCTACAGAGATTGATTCTGATCAGTTGAGAGAATTAAGCATTAAAATAAATAAACCTAAATAATGGATAGTCATTACAACGAAAAGTTAAATCTAGTTAAAGATTTTTTGAAAAAAAATAATGCTAAGCTTATAGCGCATTACTATGTTGATGCAGAATTACAAAAACTCGCTGAAGATACAGGAGGGTGTGTTGCGGACTCTCTGCAGATGGCAAAATTTGGTTCACAGCAGGAAGAAGCCAACCTTATAATTGCAGGTGTTAAATTTATGGGAGAAACTGCAAAAATACTCAATCCAGAAAAAAATATATATGTTCTTGATAAAGAAGCAACATGTTCGTTAGATGAAAGTTGTAAGGTTGATGAGTTTAGAGAATTTTGTAGTGATTATCCTGATAGAGAAGTTGTTGTGTATGCAAACACAAGTGCGGAAGTAAAATCTATTTCAGATTGGGTTGTAACATCAAGTATTGCAATTCCTCTCGTAGAAAACTTAGCTAGAAAAGGAAAAAAAATTATTTGGGCGCCAGATAAATACCTTGGTGCATATATAGAAGATCAAACTGGTATAGATATGAAGATTTGGGATGGCTCATGTATAGTTCATGAAGAATATAAAACTATAGAGTTGAAAAAGCTCAAGAAGCAACTTGAAGATTGTGAAGTCTTGGTGCATCCTGAGTCGCCTAGAAGTGTTATTCAACTTGCTGATGTTGTAGGTTCTACAACAAAATTAATAAATGCATCAAAGAATAGTAAATCAAAAAATATCATTGTTGCAACAGAAAAAGGTATCTTTTATCAAATGCAAAAACTATCACCCGATAAGAACTTTTATGAAGCACCAACTGAAGGCGAAGGGGCAACATGTAAAAGCTGTGGAAGATGTCCTTGGATGAATTTAAACACATCCCAAAAATTAATTGATATATTTAGAAGTGATAATGAAATACTATTAAGTAATTCAATAATTCAATCTGCAAAAAAATCTATAAACAGAATGATTGAATTTGAAGATAAATATTATCAAGAAAAAAAGAAGGTTTCATAATGGCAGGACATAGTAAATGGGCAAATATACAACATAGAAAAAAAGCCCAAGACAATAAACGCGGTAAAGTATTTACAAAGATTATTAGAGAAATTACAGTTGCTGTCAAACTAGCAGGACCAGATATATCTAGTAATTCTAGACTACGGTTAGCTATGTCTAAAGCTAATAAAAATAGTGTTCCTAAAGATACGATAGAGAGAGCAATAAAAAAAGGTTCAGGACAAAGTAGTGATTCATTCGAGGAAATTACATATGAAGGATATGGCCCTAAAGGTATCGCAGTTATTATTGAATGTCTTACTGATAACAAAAATAGGACTGTCTCAGAGGTAAGGCATGCTTTGACAAAATATAATGGAAGTCTTGGAACCAAGGGTTCAGTAGCACATCTTTTTAAGAAAATAGGTATTCTTACACTACTAGATACTTCAGAGGATGATTTGATTAACTATATTGATGAAATAGAAATACTTGACTATGAACAAATTGATAATAACTGTGTTGTTAATACAGAGCCTGCTAATTTATTTAAAGTAAAATCCTTCTTCGAAGAGAAATCACTTCAAACAAAAGATGAAGAAATAATTTTAGAGCCTACGACAATGTGTGATATTGATGAAACCGACATAGAGCAAGTAGAACTATTTACTGAAAACCTTGAGGAATTAGATGATGTTCAAAATATTTATACAAACATCAATATTCTATAATTAATATGTCAGTCATATTAGGTATTGATCCAGGAACTAATATTACAGGCTATGGAATTATTAATTCAGAGAATAATAATTTATCTTATATTCACCATGAAATAATAAAAACTGGACTCAAAAATCTTTATACAACTAAGTTGTCCTTAATACATAAAAATACACAACGTTTAATTGAAATATATAAACCAGATGAGATTGCATTGGAGTCAGTTTTTTTTAGTGTGAATGCAGGAACAGCAATTAAACTTGGTCAAGCTAGAGGTGCTGCCTTATCTGCGTGTTGCGGTGATGACAGATCTATTTATGAATATAGTCCAAGAAGAGTCAAAATGATAATAACTGGTAATGGTGCAGCAGATAAAGACGAACTCCAGAAATTTGTTAAGAGAAAACTACGTATACGAAGAAAATTAGAAATTGACGCATCAGATGCTCTAGGCGTAGCACTATGCCATGGAATTACTAGTATTGATTCCCCTGAAGAAATTAAAGCTATATAGTATCTAGAATGAAGAGCTTAATAATCAATGAAATATTTTATTCTATACAAGGTGAAACATCTAGATCTGGTTTACCAACATATTTCATAAGATTAACAGGATGTCCATTAAGATGTACTTACTGTGATACAGGATATGCATTTAATGCTGGATCTAAAATGTCATTTGAAGAAATCTTATCTAAGCTTAATAGAGATACTACAAAGTATATTACAATTACGGGCGGTGAACCGCTCTCTCAAAAAAATGTTCAAAGCCTTATGAAAGAACTATGTGATTTAAATTATTCTGTATCATTAGAGACTAGCAACGCCATTACTATCGAGGATGTAGACTCAAGGGTTTCAATTATTTTAGATATTAAAACTCCTGGATCACTGGAATCAGATAAAAATTTAATTTCCAATTATTCTATACTTAAGAAATCTGATGAACTAAAATTTGTTATTTGTAATCAAAAAGATTTTGAATGGGCCGTTGATTATATAAAAAAAAATAATCTTTCTTCAATCTGCCCTATTATATTTTCTCCTTCATATAATCAAATGCCATTATCTGAACTTGCAGACTTAATACTCAAAAACTCCCTTAATGTTAGATTGCAGACACAACTTCACAAAACAATATGGGGCGAAGTTAATGGAAAATAAAAAAGTCTTAGTGCTTTTCTCTGGCGGTCTTGATTCAACAACCGTTTTGCACCACGCAATTTCAAAAGGATATACTTGCATACCTCTAACCATTGACTATAGTCAACGCCATAGCTATGAAATAGAATCGAGTCAGAAATATCTTAAAATAATAAATTTAAAAGGACATATTTTTAAAATAGATCTTACTCAAATTGGTGGCTCTGCACTCACAGACAAAGAAATAAATGTTCCAACAGAAATGAATCCTGGAATCCCTGTTACATATGTACCAGCAAGGAATACAATTTTTTTATCTATTGCAGCTGCATATGCTGAAAAAATGTCTATTGATCAAATTTTCATTGGCGTTAATCAAATTGACTATTCTGGATATCCTGATTGTCGCCCAGACTTTATTGATTCATTTAAAAAGACTATTAACTTGGGCACTAAAACTGGAGTTGATGGAAAACAACTTGAAATTAATACACCTTTAATAAACATGTCTAAAAAGGACATAATAAAATATGGACATAATATGGGCATTGACTACTCACAAACTGTATCATGTTATCAATTGGACAGAGAGGGAAATGCTTGTGGACATTGTGATGCTTGTAAGCTGAGGAAAGAAGGATTTTTACTAGCAGGACTAGAAGATCCTACTAGATATAAAAATTGAAAAATTATAAAAAATATATAAACTGTGTCTTTGTAGTACTATGGATATAACAACCACACTTTTAATCTATACATCGATATTAGGCTTTATTCTTGGATACGTTGTGAATAAAACTAATTTCTGTACCATGGGTGCGGTATCAGACTTAGTAAACATAGGAGACTCATCAAGACTCAAAGCTTGGTTGTTGGCCATAACAACTGCAATTGTGGGTGTTACTTCACTCGAATACTTAGGCATAGTTGATGTAAGTGAATCTAGAATACCTTATAGAAATTCTGTCCTTTTCTGGCCGCGGTATATAATTGGGGGCATAATGTTTGGCATAGGCATGACTCTTGCCAGTGGGTGTGGAAATAAAATACTAATTAGAATTGGAGGGGGCAACCTTAAATCTATCTTTGTGTTACTTATTGCAGGATTAATGGCATTGTTGATGACCAGGACCGATTTTTATGGACTAATTTTTCATAGTTGGATGAGTCCAATAAGTCCAGATTTAGCGAAGCTTGGCATACCAGACCAGTCTGTTCAAACAATTTTTTCTTCATTAACTAATATAGATGCTGGAAACATATTAATAACAATATTTATACCATTATTAATTTGTTTTTTTTTGTTGAAATATATTTTTTCTTCATACACAAGCTTGTCATCAGATAATATATTATCAGGTGTCGTTGTAGGTTTGGTAGTTACTCTTGCATGGCTCATATCAGGCGGTGAACTCGGGCAAGCATGGATTGAAAATAATGACTTTTTAGACACTCCTTACCCATCAGTAGGAGTTCAATCATTCACCTTTATAAATCCAATGGGAGAGGTACTAATATATACCTCTAGCGTCTTCGATAATTTTTATCTTACCTTTGGTGTAACAGCATTAATTTCAACTATAGTAGGTTCTTTCGTTTATTCATTAATCAGTAATAATCTTAGAATAGAATGGTTTGCTAATAAACATGACTTCTTTAGACATTTTATTGGAGCAGTTCTCATTGGAATCGGAGGTGTATTATCCCTTGGTTGCACGATAGGACAAGGTGTATCCGGAGTTTCAACTCTTGCTATAGGATCAATTATAACATTACTCTCAATAATATTTGGAGCTTCATTAATGATGAAAATCGAGTATTATAAAGCAGTATATGAGGAAAGCAGTTTCATAGAACTTCTTAAAAATGCTTTAATAGATTTAAAAGTATTACCAGGAAAACTAAGAACTCTTGAGAAGATTTAATAAATTTGGGGCGTTAGCTCAGTTGGTAGAGCAGTGGCCTTTTAAGCCATTTGTCACAGGTTCGAATCCTGTACGCCCTAAATTAGCTATCCATTTTTTCACCTTAACTCTTTTTTGTATTATTACTAGCCTATCCTTTGCTGCTGGAAAACAAGTTACGATATCAAGTAAAAACAATATAAAGCTTACTGGAGAACTTTCAAGCTCGAATCAAAATACCTCTGCTTTTTTAATAGTACATGGAACGAGAGCTCATAAAGGAATGGAGATAATTCAAACTCTTTCTTCTAGATTATTTGAAGAAGGTCATGATATTTTATCGATAAACCTAAGCTATGGGTTTAGTAATAGACATGATGATTTTTTAGCTTGTGATATTAACCATAATCACAATGAGCATGAATCAGTCGAAGAAATAATTACCTGGTACAATTACCTAATTAAAAAAGGATATAACCAAATAAATTTTATTGGTCATTCAAGAGGTGGGTTAAATGTCATGCAAGCCTTATCAATAATTGATAACAAGAAAATAAAAAGCTACCTTCTAGCCCCAGTTATTGATACATACAAAGGAACTAAAGCATATTATGAAGAAGAATTAGGTATTCCATATGATCTTATTATTAATAGTAATGAGAATTATAATTTAGCAGATAGATATAGGAGAATTAACTTTCTATTTTGTGAAAATGTCATTGTTTCATCTAAAACATTCAAATCATATTTGGACTTTTCTAAAAATAAATCAGCATACCCATTTTCATTTAATATTTTTGATTTAATAGATAACAGTAAATCTCCCATAACTATATTTTCTGGAACAGAAGATGAAATATTATTAGATAGTTATAAAAGTTATGGAGAAATTAATAAATCAAATGTTAGAACAGTTATCCTCGAGGGTGGCGGACATTTTTTTAGAGACTTATACTTAGAGGATGTAATAGATATAATTATTGAATAGTCGGTTATTCAACAATAAAAGGTTCATCAGATACACTTCCGCTATCTATATCTAAACTTTTTTCTAGTTGTGTTGAGGATTTAGGTCCTATGCTAATTTCTGAGTCAGATTTTTCGAACATTGTTCTAATCACTTTGATTGTTGCAAATCTATTCTCCTTTTCAAAGTTAACAAGAATAAACTGTGATCTCACTATACCGATTTCAGACCATCCATCAGCAATCATATTCTTTCTATAAAAGCTTGCAATGTCATCTGCAGATTGATCATGTTGTAGATACAGTATTCCAGAAAACTTATTACCTTCACCAAATATGACAGTCTTGTTTGTAAGATATTTTGAGTTATCTGGGATAGGTATTGATACCTGAAGCTTTTGATCAACAGAAATCTCTTTTTCTTCTTGTACTTGATTTTCAATCATGGCTTGCATATTAGCGCATGAGGAGAGCAGTATTAGTCCAGCAGTTACTGCTATGAACTTAGAAACATTAATCTTAGTCATGAAATGAGTATAGCTTATTTGAATTTATTTTCTAGAGCCAGGTCCATTAACTTCAAGGCCATTGCTCATAAATGTAGTGAAAAATTCTAAATTATTTAATTCATCACTCCCGCCTTTGAAGCTTTTCGCTCTTATACGATTTAAACAACCTGCAAATCTCTCATGGAGTGTCACTAGTCTGCCCATGCCAGAACGATAGACTGGAAAATGAGTAGGATGTCCAATAGCTGGACTTGGAATATCAGCTCTTAATTTAGTACCTGTCTGATATACATGACAATCTGCACATGAAAAGTTGAGCTGACCTTTCTTGGTGAAATATAGCCTTTTTCCATCTTCATAAGCATTTAGAGCTCCTTCAGTATTAGGTATTTGCACATTAAAGACATTACCTCTGGACGTATAAGCCATGTAAGCAGATACATGAGCTAGCTCCTTGCCCTTGAAATAGCTGAGTGGTTTTTCACCATTTTTCAAACGGCAATCATTCAGCGCACCTTCAAGTGTAATTACCTTATTACGATCGGTATCAAAATATGGGTAATTTTGCCTTATTCCTACTCCGCCATTTTCGAAACATGATCCATATGTATTTCCATTTTTGAATGGCTTATTGAATAGCTCCTCGCCTCTATCTACATTAAGTTCGTATGGTGGAAATTCTTCCATGGCCTCCCATTGTTCTCTTGCTGAAGCATCAATAGAATAAACACCATTTTTATAATCTTCATATGGCGTATTAGGAAACCTATCTTTGAAATAACTAACGAATTTATCAAAATCCTTCTCTGGACTAGCTAATACCGATAAAGCTGGTAGAAGCAAAATGACAGCAAGAATTTTTCTAAACATTACTATTTTACCTTACCTATTTTTGTATCTTTATTACCCTGATTATCAACCCATGAAATTTCAACATCATCTCCTTTGTTTCCTTTGTATTTAAAGGTAAGATATGGATTCTTTGAAACAGCAGGGCCCCAATGTATAGTTATTACATCCTTTCCATTGGCTTTACTATGAACTTCTTGTATGTAATGCGCAGGTATCATATCACCTGTCTTTTTATTTTTACGTTGACCAGTCTCCATTGGATGTTTAATAAGAGCTTTAACGGTCACAACGCCATTCGATTCTTTTGATCTCATTTTAATAGTACTCATGATTAACCTCCACAGCCTCCGATTGTTACTTTTACTTCTTGAGTAGATGTATAGACTTTATCTCCACTTTTTACAGCAGCCATTACATTTGATGTTTTACCCATTTTTAGTCTCGTACCAATAGACGGCTCTGCTAGTTGAGTAAGTTGATATCCACTTGATAAAGGCTGAGGATTATTCTCAACAAATATCATTATTGAATCTACATTTTCTAGACTTGTAGATACATTTATCGGAACAATAGCACCATTTTCAGCAATAGATGGAGCTTTTAACTTAACCTTTGAAGATTCTTCTAAATTATTATGACCATAAACACTTTTTACAGAATCTGTAAGGTCTTTAATATCAAATGATGTTTTTGGCCAAGCGGCATAAGATTTTTTTGCAAATAATACCGATGGCAAGGTTGTTAGTACCCCTGCAAACAGCATACTATTTTTTATGAAGTTTCGTCTTTTCATTTTTTCCTCACAATGTATACAGATAGTCCATTATCTTATTAATTTCAGTTCTAGTTAGAGCGCCGTGTTTTCCAAATGGTGGCATGAAAGAATACGGATTACTCTCTGTAGGATCCCAGATTTGTTGAAATAGAACCTCTCTGTCTGGAAATCTCGCTTTCATCGCAAGGAGAGGAGGACCATTATTGCCAGCAAGTTCTCCGTCATCTATCATATGACAGGCTAAACAGTTACCTTTCTTCCTGTCGAATGTGAGACTTTTACCTTCTGCAATGTTGTCTGCATAAGATAAGCTTGGTAAAACCAGTACAATAATTAAGAGAAATTCTACTATATATTTCATGGCTCCATTATATAGATGAATCAATTTTATTAAAACATTTTTTAATTACAGGTTTTATTGCCAAATATAGGCTCTAAGGGCGGATTAGTTGTACATAAGATACTGTTTTTTAGCTTTTGAAGGTATCCTTTTTCATAATCAGTAAGCTTATCTGAACTATTACCATCATCTATTACCTTAAATGCCATAGTTATATTACCTTTGAGATTATAATAATTTATCAGAGCTAGTTTTGATTTATAAAATCTGTTTGTTTTACTATAAGCCTCAGCAAGTATCTTATATGCTTGAGGATTATAAGAGTTATATTTCATTAGATATTCAACTCCGGAGATGCTTTGTTCTAGATCTACCTGATCTTTAATATTGAAAAAAAATAATTGGTGACTTATAGCGTTGTTATTTGGATAAATACTTAGTATTTTTTTTAAAATTTCTTTTGACTCAGATTTTTTGCCTTCAAGCCATAATATCTCTGACATCAATGATGCTAGATAAATATTGAAACGATCCTTGCTGAAACTTTGACTGAGAATTTTTCTAGCCTCAGTATATTTACCACTATTGACTAAACTCAATGCATAGCGATGATTCTGTATTGGATCATCTGAAAATTTATATTTCATATTCTTCAATATTCTCATTTTACTTTCTAGAATATTTCTTACATAAAAATAATCATCAGTACTATTTTTTATAGGATTAACTTGTTCACGAGCTCTTTTTTTAATAGTACTAATTCTGTTTTTATAAAGTGGATGAGTCATAAAGTATTCATTTAAATTTTCTTGGTTGTTTGAGTCTCCTTGCATTAAAAGGAAAAAGTTTGCCATCTCGTTTAGATCATAATTACTTTTATTCATTAGCATTACTGCAAAGTTGTCAGATTCAATTTCATTTTCTCTAACAAGATTAATATTTTTTTGAACTGAGAAACCTATACCTGATTGAATAGCAGCTATACTCGCTTCTGTCTCTCCTGCAAGAAGTCCTGCAAAGATTCCAATCCACATTGGAATTGAATTGACATTACTACTTGCCATCATTTCTGCGCTATGACGAAGAACCACATGTCCTAATTCATGTGCAACAACTCCTGCAAGTTGAGCTTCATTTTGAGTAAGGGTAAATAAGCCAGCATTAAAGCCCATAAAACCTCCAGGAACAGCAAATGCATTTACAGCATTAGATTTTGTCATAAAAAAGAAATAGTCCCTTTCCATTGATATATTCCTGCTTAATCTATTTCCTAGGTATGTGATGTAGTCATTGACTAGAAAATCATCAATAATATAGTTATTTTTTTGAAGGTTTTTGTAAATATTTCTTCCTATTCTCTCTTCATCGTAGAGCGTTATTGTTCTATTTAATGTGTCACCAAGATTGGGTGCAGGAATATCTTCATGTGCGGCCGCACTTCCCACAGAGAGTACCATGATTATACCTATGAAATATTTAGACATTTATTAGTTCGCAATGTATGTTTTTCTATATTAAATTATCCAAATGTACTAATATAGTTCTCTATATATAATTATAACGCAAGAGGTAATAGATAATGAGCGATTTTGATAAAGAACTTGATACAAGTGGCCTTAATTGTCCACTTCCAATTATTAAAGCTAAAAAAGAGATAAATACTATGGATGCTGGACAAGTACTCCATGTGATTTCAACAGATCCAGGCGCAGTAATGGATTTTGAATCTTTTGCAACTCAAACTGGCAATGAGATACTTTCATCAGAAGAAAAAGATAATAAATTCTTCTTTATGATAAAAAAGAATTAAATAACTATTTAAAGAGACAGGGAATGAAACTTAGCGGATCAGAAATAATTATTGAATCTCTTAAAAAAGAGGGAGTAGAATATATTTTTGGTTATCCTGGTGGAGCTGTCCTACATATTTATGATGCATTATTTGCAGCTGAAAAAATTAAACATGTTTTGGTTAGGCACGAACAAGGCGCAACACATGCAGCGGATGGATATGCGAGGGCATGTAACAAACCCGGAGTTGTCTTAGTCACTTCAGGCCCTGGTATAACGAATTGTGTTACAGGAATTGCAACAGCACATATGGATTCTATTCCTATGATTGTAATCTCTGGACAAGTATCAAGACAATATGTTGGGAGTGATGCCTTCCAAGAGGCTGATGCCACAGGTATTACAAGGCCAATATGTAAACATAACTTTCTTATTAATGATCGAGAGTCAATTGCAGAAACATTTAGAAAAGCTTTTATAATTGCAACGACTGGAAGGCCTGGTCCAGTAATAATTGACATTCCAAAAGACTTAACAGATCCAAAAGTAAAAATTAATTTTGAATATAAGAAAAATATAAAAATTAGATCTTATAATGTTAAAAAATCAGAATCTGATGAAAAAATAAAAGAGGCTGCAAAGCTAATCTGTTCTGCAAAAAAACCTATGATATACGCTGGAGGCGGAGTGATTCTCGGCAAAGCAAGTAATGATCTAGTTAAATTAACTAAACATCTTAATTTTCCTATAACTAATACGTTGATGGGATTAGGGGCATATCCCTCATCGGATAAACAATTTTTAGGTATGCTTGGAATGCATGGGACATATGAAGCTAATATGGCAATGCATGACTGTGATGTTCTGCTCGCTATTGGCGCTAGATTTGATGATAGGGTAACGGGCGATACGAATCAATTTTGCCCAAAAGCAAAGATAATTCATATTGATATTGATCCATCATCAATTTCAAAAATTATTGAAGTAGATCATTCCTTAATAGGTGACACTAAACAGATTTTGAAAAAACTTTTAGATCATACAAAACACTTTAAAAAAGATATCAATAAAGATGCTTTGAGTAAATGGTGGAGAAAAATAAATTCATGGCAAAAAAAGAAATGTCTATCTTATAAAAAATCCACTAAAGTGATCAAGCCTCAATCTGTAATTGAGACTCTTCATAAAATTACAAAAGGAAAATCATTTGTGACTTCTGATGTAGGACAACATCAAATGTGGGTTGCTCAATATTATAAATTTGATAAACCTAATAGGTGGATTAATTCGGGGGGATTAGGAACAATGGGGTTTGGCCTACCAGCAGCTATAGGGGCACAATTAGCTTATCCTAGAGAACAAGTTCTTTGCGTAACTGGTGAAGCTAGTATTCTTATGTGTATACAAGAGCTATCTACATGCTTACAATATGGATTACCTATTAAAATTATAACTTTGAACAATAGATATATGGGTATGGTTAGACAATGGCAAGAGTTTTTTTACGAGGGTAGGTATGCAATGTCATATATGGATGCTATTCCAAACTTTGCACAACTTGCTGAAAGCTTTGGACATATCGGTATGGTAATAGATAAGCCAAAAGATTTAGAAAAAGATCTAACTCATGCTCTTAGCCTCAAGAATAGATTAGTATTTGTAGATGTAATTACTGATGAAACCGAAAACGTTTACCCAATGATAATGAACGGTAAAGGACATCACGAAATGCATTTAGCTCCTTCAGCAAATGAAGATATCGAATTAGCATGACCACTGATAAGCGACATATCATATCAATTCTTGTAGAAAATGAATTTGGCTCATTATCAAGAATTGCAGGCTTGTTCTCTGCTCGTGGTTATAATATTCATTGTTTAAGCGTCGCGCCAACATCTGATGATTCAATTTCACGAATGACTCTTGTAACATATTGCAATGAAGCAAAAGCATCTCAATTAATGAAGCAACTTGATAAACTAGTTGATGTTATTAACGTAAAAGACTTAACAGATGAGACTCACATTGAAAGAGAGATGCTTCTATTAAAAGTTAAATCGACTTTAAAGCAAAGAGATGAGCTTAAAAGATTAACTGATATATTTAGAGCAAGGATTATTGATGTTACAGATACAACATATACTATCGAGCTTACTGGTCCGTCTGAAAAAATTTTAGCATTCATTGATTCTTTAGGAAAAATTAAAATTATTGAACAGGTTAGATCAGGTGCTCTTGGAATCAGTAGAGGATCTGAGTCATTAGAAATTAAAAAATAGGAGAAGGGTAGTGAAAGTATATTATGATAAAGATGCAAATTTAGATGTTATTAATAATCTCAATGTATCTATAATTGGTTTTGGCTCTCAAGGACATGCACATGCAATGAATTTAAAAGATTCAGGGGCAAAGGTTGTTGTTGGACTTAGAGAGGGTTCATCTAGTACATCAAAAGCTGAGGAAGTTGGTCTAGAAGTTAAAAACATATCAGATGCAGTATCTGGAGCAGATGTAGTGATGATTCTTGCACCTGATGAGTATCAGGCTGACTTGTACAAAGAGAGTATAGAACAGAACCTCAAACCCTCAGCTGCAATAGCATTTGCTCATGGATTTAATATTCATTATGGACAAATTAAACCCCAAGATAACCATGATATTTTTATGATTGCTCCAAAAAGCCCTGGCCATCTTGTACGTTCTACATACGTCAATGGGAAAGGTGTGCCAACATTAATAGCAATTCATAATGATGCATCAGGTAATGCAAAAGATATCGCGCTTTCATACGCTTCTGCTATTGGAGGAGGTCGTGCTGGAATTATTGAAACAAACTTTAAAGAAGAAACAGAAACTGATTTATTTGGTGAACAAGCTGTTTTGTGCGGCGGAGTTACTGCATTAGTTAAAGCCGGTTTTGAAACACTTGTCGACGCAGGCTATGCACCTGAAATGGCATATTTTGAATGTTTAAATGAACTTAAACTTATAGTAGATTTAATGTATGAAGGTGGGATGACAGATATGAGATACTCTATATCTAATACTGCTGAATATGGTGATCTAACAAAAGGACCATTTTTGATTGACGACCATGTTAAAGAAAAAATGAAATTAGTCTTAGCAGATGTTCAAAACGGTAAGTTTGCTAATGACTTTGTAAGTGAAATAAAAGCTGGATCACCAGAATTCAATCGTCTGAGAAAAGAAGGTTCTGAACATCTCATTGAAAGTACAGGAAAAAAATTAAGAAGTATGATGTCATGGATGGATGGCGATAAGTTAGTTGGCGATAAATAATTGAGAAAGAAAAGAAATAAACTACCTGGAGTATATCTGCTACCAAACCTTGTGACATCAGGGGCTTTATTTTGTGGTTTCTATTCAATCATCACAGCTATTGGCGGAAATTATGTATTAGCTGCTATATATATTTTGTTTGCAATGATTCTTGATGGCCTTGATGGCAGAGTGGCAAGAATGACAAATACACAGACATCATTTGGGGAGTACTTTGACAGCTTATCTGATATGTTATGTTTCGGTGTTGCACCAGCATTACTTATTTATCTTTCAAGTTTATCCATGTTTACTACTGGTTATCTTGCTAAGTTATCCTATATTGCATGTTTTATTTATATCGCTTCAACAGCAATAAGATTAGCTAGATTTAACTCTAGAAATCAAACTACCGACAAAAAATATTTTATGGGTTTAGCTAGTCCAGCCGCAGCAGCAATTTTAATTTGTTATGTATGGTTAATGCAAGACTTAGGAGTCGTTATTCAATCATACGTCACTTTGACAGTTATTTTGACTGTTTCACTATCAATTCTAATGGTAAGTAATATTGCTTATATGAGTTTTAAAGACATTAACTTTAGGCAGAAGATTCCTTATATTATGCTTTTTGTAATCTCATTGGCTATTTCTTTCATATCATTTGATCCACCAAAAGTATTATTTATTTTCTTTTTATTCTATGGTCTCTCAGGTCCCGGGCTATACTTTTTTCGAAGATTTAAAAGGAGTAAATTGAATCCCAATGATATATCTGCAAAAGATAATCAATAAGTTGAGTAAAGTTTAATATATTTTCACTACTTCCTGCTATCTGTTAGGTTATAATGCTCACTAGACTTATAGAGTGTAGGATTTCGTTGATATGACTGGTACTGATAAATTAATAATTTTTGATACAACCCTTAGAGATGGTGAGCAGAGTCCTGGCGCATCTATGGACATTCAAGAGAAAATACAAATTGCTAATGCACTAAATGATCTTAATGTCGATGTTATAGAGGCCGGATTTCCAATTGCTAGCAAAGGAGATTTTACTGCAGTCAAAGAAATTGCGGATAGTATCAAAACATCAAGGATTTGTGCTTTAGCTAGAGCTTTGGAAAAAGATATTTTAAGAGCAGCTGATGCTTTGAAAAATGCAAAACTTTCAAGAATTCATACATTCATTGCTACATCCCCTATACACATGGAAATGAAGCTAAAAATGACTCCTGAGCAGGTCATTAAAAATGCAGTTAATGCTGTTAACATTGCTAAAGATAATGCTGAAGATGTAGAATTTTCTCCAGAAGATGCTGGCAGATCAGATTTCAATTTTCTATGTGAGATTATAGAGCAAGTAATTAATGCTGGCGCGACAACCATAAATATTCCTGATACGGTTGGTTATAATATGCCACACCAATTTGGTGAATTGATAGAAAAAATTATTTCTAATGTACCTAATGCTAGTAATGCTATATTTTCAGTTCATTGTCATAATGATTTGGGACTAGCAGTATCAAATTCGCTATCATCTGTTCTTCACGGTGCGAGACAAGTAGAGTGTACGATTAATGGTCTAGGTGAAAGAGCTGGAAATGCTGCTTTAGAGGAAATAGTAATGACCGTGAAAACTAGACGAGATATTTTTTCATGCGATACAAGAATAAATACAAAAAAAATTATGAATTGCTCTAGGCTTGTTTCAAGCATCACAGGATTTCCAGTTCAACCTAACAAAGCCATAGTTGGTAAAAATGCTTTTGCCCATGAATCTGGTATTCATCAAGATGGCATTATTAAATCCAGAGAAACTTACGAAATTATGAGAGCCGAAGATATTGGTCTTGTCAGTAATTCATTGGTTTTAGGCAAGCACTCAGGAAGAAATGCTCTCAAGCAGAAAATGGATCAGTTAAATCTACAGTATGAATCTGAAGAGTCATTTAATGATCTCTTTTCTAGATTCAAGGAATTAGCTGATAAGAAGCATGAAATATATGATGAGGATATTATTCAATTATCTAATAATGTCCAACTATCAGGTGATGATATTCAATTAATATCCATGACAGTAGTATGTGATTCCTCTAAAAAGCCACATGCGAAAATTACACTGGACATCAAGGGTAAAGAACTAACTTCATCTGCAGAAGGTGATGGAGCTGTTGACGCTGCATTTAATGCTATTAACAATCTAATTGATTTAAATATTGATTTAAAACTTTATTCTGTAAATAACATTACATCAGGAACAGATGCGCAAGGAGAAGTGACAGTAAGGGTTCTCAAAGGTGAAGTCATAGTGAATGGACATGGTGCAGACACTGATATTGTTAAAGCTTCAGTCTTGGCTTATCTGAATGCTATTAACAAGATTTATCATAATCCAAATCTTGAATCAAAAAAACTATCAGGTATTTAATGTCTAGGAAAAAAGAGCTATTAACTCTTATGAATATAGATGTGTCTTGGCTTAATGATGATGGTTTAGGAAAAAATATATTAAGTTTTGAAGATTTAAAACTAGATGCTGATAATTGTCAAAAATGTATATTAGCAAAAACTAGAAATAAGGTTGTATTTGGTAAAGGCAATAATAATTCTCAAATATTAATTATTGGTGAGGCACCAGGAAAAGAAGAGGATCTAACAGCAGAACCTTTTGTTGGAAGAGCAGGGAAACTTTTAACAGAAATCCTTCTATCTATCAAACTTACTAGAGATGATGTATATATTACGAATACAGTTAAATGTCGTCCACCTGAAAATAGAAATCCCAGTAATGAAGAAATTAAATCTTGTGCAAGTTATTTAGATCAACAAATTGAATTGATATCCCCTAAAGTAATCATTTTACTTGGAAAAATTGCAGCTGAGAGAATACTTAATTCTTCTGAACCTATGGCATCATTAAGGCAAAAAATTCATTTCTATAAGAATACTAATATACCAACACTTGTTTTTTATCACCCAGCTTATCTTTTGAGAAGCCCTAATGAAAAGAGGAAAGTTTGGGAAGATCTAATATTTATGAAAGAAAATATCAATGTCAGTTAGAAAATCAGATTTGTATAATTTTATTCCTATGAGCATAAAAGATTTGAATAAAATTTATGATCTCGAGCTTGAATCATACAATTTTCCATGGACTAAAGAAATACTAAGAGATTGTATATTATATAAGTATGATTCATTCTCGGTTTTTTTTAATGAAAATCTAGTAGGTTACGTAATAGCTAAAATTACATATCCAGAAACACATATATTAAATCTTACAGTTAAAAAAAATTTTAGAAAAAAAGGTATTGGAAAATCTCTTATTGAACTAATAATTAGCGAAGCTCGACTTAGAAATTCTGAAAATATATTATTAGAGGTAAGAGTAGGTAATATTGAAGCGCAGTCTTTATATGAAAAATTAAACTTTCAAATAATTGGCACAAGAAAAAATTACTATGAATCTGAAAATGGTCGAGAAGATGCGTATGTGCTTAAGCTAGATTTATAACTCTTCAGGAGATTTTGCATTTATAGACAGAGCATGAATTTCTGTTTTCAATAATTCTGATAATGTTTCATATATCAGCTTATGTCTGTTTATTTGGGTCATGTTATTAAAAGACTGAGATACAATATATAATTTGAAATGTCCGCCGGATTTCGCGCCCGCATGACCAACATGAAGATGGCCTTCATCTTCTATTTCAATTTTCAAAGGGTTTAATAGAGCCAATCCCTCTTCAATCATTCTAATTCTCTCTTTAGTCATAAGCGTAGTATATAAAATTTAAAAAAATTTATACAGTATCTAAATTAGATCATTATGTTAAAATAATCATACATGAATCACTCATTATATGTCTAAAGATACAGTTTTTTCAGGCGTACAACCTACAGGTGATATTCACTTAGGAAATTACCTCGGTGCTATAAAACAATTTCTTAATTTTCAAAATGATACCGATTCTATTTTTTGTATAGTAGACCAACATGCTATAACCGTCTTTCAAGACCCAGAAGAATTAAAACAAAATGTTTATAGTGTCTTATCAATATTTCTAGCTTGCGGCTTGGATCCTAAAAAATGTATTCTCTTTAATCAATCAGCTGTAAGAGAACATAGCGTTTTATCTTGGTACCTCAGTTGTACTGCTAGGGTTGGTTGGTTAAACAGAATGACACAGTTTAAAGACAAGGCAGGAAAAAATCGTGATAATGCATCATTGGGATTATATGCATATCCAGTGTTGATGGCAGCAGATATTCTTCTTTATAATGCTGATAAAGTTCCTGTTGGTGATGATCAGAAACAACATCTTGAATTGACAAGAGATATTGCACATAAATTTAATACAGATTACAAAAAAATATTTTTCAAATTACCAGAACCTATTATAAATAAAGCTGCACCTAGAATTATGAGTCTACGCGATGCTAACAATAAAATGAGTAAGTCAGATATCTCTAAGTATTCACGAATACTTCTGACAGATTCCAATGATGAAATTTCAGCAAAAATTAATAAAGCAAAATCTGATTCACTTGCGATGCCAACTTCTTCTGATCAACTTGCTAATAGACCTGAAATTAATAATCTAATTACAATTTATAGTTCAATATCTAACATTGAAAAAGATAAAGTAGTTGCTCTTTTTGCAAATAAAGAAATATCATCTTTTAAAAATGAGTTGAAAGAAGTTGTAATAAATTTGATTGAGCCCATATCAAAGGAGATTCAAAAGATAATGAATGATAAAAAATATTTACAAGAGACTCTAAACAATGGTTCATTAAAGGCTCGTGAAAGAGCCAATAAAATGATCTTAGAGCTAAACAGTGTCATGGGATTTAATTTTGACTGAAATTACTGCAATATATAACGGTAAGGCCATTTCTGATATTCCTGAGGATTTATTTATACCGCCAGAGCATTTGCGCATTATTTTAGAGGACTTTGAAGGTCCACTAGATCTACTTTTATATCTTATTAAAAAGCAAAATATTGATATAACCGATTTGCCTATATTACCGATCACTGAACAGTATATGAGTTATATCTCGCTAATGGAGGAAATGCATTTCGAATTAGCTGCTGATTATTTAGTTATGGCTTCAACTTTGACAGAAATTAAGTCAAAACTTTTATTACCTGTTGAAACTGAAATTGAGGATGAGGAAGACCCTCGTGCAAATCTTATTAAACGTTTATTAGAATACCAGAAATATAAGAATGCATCTGAGCAAATTGAAAATCTCCCTAGAAATTATCGGGACTTTTATGTGGTATCAAATGCTATTGAAACTAAGAAAAGAAATACTATTGACTTACCTGATATAAAAATTGAGCAACTGAAACTTGCTTTGATGGATGTGCTTAGACGAGCAGAGATATTATCTACACATAATATATTATCTGAAACATTATCAGTTCGTGAAAGAATGTCCTCAATGCTATCTAAACTAAAAGATCATGAAAATATTGAATTTGTTGAATTATTTAATCTTCAAGAGGGTAGATTAGGCGTTATAGTAACATTTCTTGCACTTCTAGAGCTTGTTAAAGAGTCATTGATTGATGTAATTCAAAACGAACCAATGTCAAGAATTTATATAGGCCTTAAAAAATGAATTATTCACTTAAAAATATAATCGAATGTTTATTACTTGTGAGTGATGAGCCATTATCTATATCTCAAATTGCCAAAATCTTAGATGATAAAAATCTAAATAAAAAACAAATTAGTCATGCTATTGATGAGCTTAACCATGACTATGCAAATAAAGCAATTCATATCTGTCAGGTTGCTAGTGGATTTAGATTTCAAGCAAAAGACGGGTTAGATACTTATATATCTAAACTGAAAGATAAAGGTATGAATAAATTTTCTAAGGCTTTTTTAGAGACAACTGCAATTATTGCTTACAAACAACCTGTAACGAGAGGAGATATAGAAGAGATAAGAGGAATTGCTGTAAGCACAAATATCATAAGAACTTTGTTAGAGTTAGAATGGATAAAGATTGTTGGACATAAAGAGTCACCAGGAAAACCTGAATTATTTGGCACGACTCCGAAATTTCTTGATTATTTCAATAAAAATAAATTATCTGATTTGCCTGAAATATCAGACGTTGAGAGCATTTAGTTATTCTTTTAGTCTAGGCATTAACATAACTAAATTACATGGCTTTGTTTCACTATTGAGTTGATGGCAAATTATTTCATTCCACGCTGTTTTACATGCATCTATTGATCCAGGTAATACAAATATGAAAGTTTTATTAGCAACACCTGCAAGGGCTCTAGATTGTAATGACGATGTTTTTATCTTTTCGAACGATTTAAGCCTAAATAATTCACCAAATCCATCTATTATTTTATCAAGTAGAGGTTCTATAGCCTCCGGTGTTCCATCTGAACCTGTAATACCTGTTCCACCGCTTAAGATGATGGAATCAATTTCTTTATTTAAAATAAAGTCAGAGGCGACTTTTCTTATAGCATAGACATCATCCTTAACAATTTCTTTAGTTACAATTACATGACCCTCATTAGAAATCATTTCAGATAGTTTTTTCCCAGACTTGTCAGTCTCATGTGTTCTTGTATTAGATACAATTATTATAGCTATGTTAAGTATTTTCATGAATAATTAATATAATCAATTATTAACAAGATGTATAGACTTCAAAAACTTCTTTCCAAAATAGGTATCTGCTCAAGAAGATCAGCAGAAAAATTAATAGAGTCAGGATATATAAAAGTAAATGATTCTATAGCTAAAGTTGGTGATAAATGGAAACATGGAGACTTATTAAGTATAAAGGGTAAAGATATTGATGTAGATAATTTACTTTATCAAAACATTGAAGTTATAAAATATTTTAAACCTTTGGGTGAAATTGTTAGCAGATCTGATCCGCACAATGCAAGAACGGTTTTTGATAGTCTCCCTGATGTAGATGGTAAATGGATTAATGTTGGAAGACTAGATGTTGAAACAACTGGCTTATTGTTATTCACAAATGATGGTGATCTCGCAAATACACTAATGCATCCATCTTTTTCATTTAAAAGGGAATATATAGTTCATACCGATAAGGTTTTGACTAAGAATGATATAATTCATTTGCTCAAAGGTGTTCCTATCAATGATGATGATATAGGGAAGTTTGAAAATATAGAAAAACTAGATAATAATATATACAAAGTGATATTATCTTCTGGGAAAAATAGAGAGATTCGTAACTCCCTAAATTTTCTGAAAATTAAAACTTTAAAACTTCACAGAACTAAATATTCTTTTTTAGAGTTAGATGATATGAGTGAAGGAGAGTATCGTTATTTGACAAAGGATGATATATCTAATTTTTTAATTTAACTTTGATAACTCCAGTACCACCATCTTTATCTCTAGCTGTACAAGCTGCGTTAACAATTAAAGATTTTTTAATATATGCTTGAGTTGTAATTTTAATCTTTGGGATATTATCAATACTATTTGTACCTTTGCCACAAATTATCTTTATAAATTCAGCTTTATCTGCAAATGCATTTGAGAAGAAATCATCAAGTTTCAATATTGCATCCTTTACTGTTTCTCCATGAAGGTCTATTTCAATTGGAATATCTGATACGTTTTTCCTTTTGAGCTTATTAAGAACATAGTCTTGAACTCCGTTTCTTTTATACTCAAAAATTCCTTTATTATTATCTATTAGTATTATTTGATCAAAATCATAATCAAATATTTCATGATCATGCTCATTTAATGTCGATACGTCATGGTGAGCAAAATCTTCATCATTTGAATTTTTAAGCCAATCATCTAATTCTTTTATTTTTTTATCTTTTTTCATATTACATTAAGAGATATTATGTACACTAATCATAGCCATATATGGAGTAATTGTGAATATTTTGTTATCTAATGATGATGGTTATAAGTCATCAGGATTGAAAGTTCTGAAAAACGTATTAGAAGAATATGGCGATGTTACTACAGTTGCTCCCCATCGTGATATAAGTGCGTCCAGCAGCTGCTTAAGTGTTCATAGCCCTGTTCAGATTAAAAAAATATCAAAAAATTTTTATAAAATATATGGTACTCCTGCTGATTGTGTTCATATTGGATCAAGAGGTATAATGAAAAAAAATCCTGACATTGTATTTAGTGGAGTCAATATTGGTTCTAACATGGGTGATGATGTTATTTATTCCGGCACTGTAGGAGCAGCAATTGAAGGAAGACACTCTAAATATGGATCTGTTGCTATATCAATCGCATCAAAAAATCCAGAGCACATCACTGATCTCAATTACAAACTTAAGTATATAATTGAGTATATATTTCATAAATTAATATCTCAGAAAGCCATTATTAATATAAATATACCTGACCTTCCATTTTCTAAAATTAAAGGCTTTAAAATCACTAAGCTTGGTAAAAGGAAGCAGCCGCTCAAAGCATTACCTCTAAAAAAAAATAAAAACAGATATTTTAATATTGGAGGAGTAGGAAAGGGTATTTCGGCAGAAGGAAATGATTTTCATGCAATTGAGAAAGGATTTATTTCAATTACACCGCTTACAATCGATATGACTAATAGCGAAGTATACAACAAAATAAAATAATTTATGGATATAAACAGTATAAAAGGAACAGGATTAACTTCACAATCTAGTAGAGAAAAACTTATTCATGAACTTAAGGGGTTAGGTATTAAAAATCCTGAAGTTCTAAACTTGATTTCAAATATGCCTAGACACCTATTTCTTGATACGGCATTAGCTAATAGAGCATATGAAAATGTATCGTTACCAATTGGTTTCAAGCAGACAATATCACAGCCATACATGGTTGCAAAGATGACTGAATTATTACATGAAACGAATTCCATGAATCATGTATTAGAAATTGGAACAGGATCTGGCTATCAAACATCTATATTGTCTATGCTTTTTAAAAAAGTTACTACAATTGAGAGAATTAGTACCTTACACGAACAATCAAAAAAGAAATTAAATCACTTAGGCTTTAAGAATATTTCTTTCATTCTTGGAGATGGACACTTAGGCTTTCTTAATAATGCTCCCTATGATGCCATTATCATTACAGCAGTTGCAGATGACTTACCAGAGACTCTCGTTAATCAGCTCTCACCAACAGGAAGAATTGTACTTCCGCTTATGCATAAAGGCGAACAAAAACTTACTAAATTAAAGAATACTAAAAATGGAATTATAAAAAAGATTATTGAGGATGTAGTATTTGTCCCAATGCTTAAAGGTGTTGAGAATACATGAAAAACATTATTCTTAATGTTATAAATAAATGTGGCTCAACAAAATCTTTAGTCTATCTAAGAATACTTAGTTTTACTGAATCTATCTTCTTCCCAATACCAACTGATACTTTATTAGCCCCTATGGTATTATCCAGAAAGCATAATTGGATTCGCATAACACTCATTGCCTCTTTTTGGTCAGTATTAGGCGGAATAGTTGGATACTGTCTAGGTTATTATCTATTTGATTTAATAGAGACTTATCTTCATCAATTCAATAAATATGGCCAATATTTAGAAGCGAAATCAATGTTCGAGACTTATGGTATTATCTTTTTGTTTATTGCAGCATTCACGCCCATCCCCTATAAAGTATTTACAATAAGTGCAGGAGTGCTTAGTTATAATATACTCTTATTCACCATCATCTCAATTATCGGGCGATCAGCAAGATTTTTCCTCGTATCATTTATATGTATGCGATTCGGAGAATCTATTCTTAAGATTATTAATAAGTACTTATTGGTTATAGCAATATTTGTAATACTTATTTTGATTTTATGGATAAAGTATTGAGATAAACGAGCGACTTTCAGATAACAATATATTATGTGTTTTACATGCAGAATCAGTATTCATAAACTCTAACCCTTTATTTTTTTTGTACATCAACTCTATTAAATCCTGATTAGGCAAGATTGTACTTTCTCCCGTACCGATAAGTACTAATGTAATCGAATCAAGATATTGCTCAATATCATTGATGTTAATTAAATTTGGTTTATCTATAGAAAAGTTAGAGATTTTTTTGTCAAAAATTATTATTGGTTCAGAATATGAATTATCATTAATTATGATCGTGTTATTAATATATTTTTTTATATTAAAGTCACTATTATGCTTGTCTTCAACTAGTTCCATTATCTCGGGAAATTAATAAATATTAATGATATTATATCCTCATTATATAGGAGTATAAATGCTTAAGATAGCTGTGTGTGGATTAGGAACTGTTGGTAAAAGTTTTGTTGATCATTTTATTAAATATCAAGATTTAATATCAAAGAACTGTGGGCAAGATGTAGAGATTGCTATAATCATTGACAGATCTATAGATAAAAAAAAATTCAATCATGATAGTATTGAATTTTCCTCAGACATTCTGAGTGTTATTGATTCGGATTGTAATTTAATAATTGAATTAATTGGGGGTTGTGAAATTGCACTTCAACTTGTCAAAAAAGCTATTCAAAATAAAAAATCTGTTATAACTGCAAATAAAGCATTAATTGCAGAACATGGCGATGAGTTATTTGAGCTATCAAAAAAAAATAAAGTCTACCTTGGTTTTGAAGCTGCAGTTGCAGGTGCAGTGCCTATCATAAATGCTTTAACACATAATATGTTAAATGAAAATATATTATCTATCAGTGGCATAGTTAATGGAACTTGTAATTATATTTTAGATCAAATGTCATCAGATAATAAAGATTTTTCTGAGGCCTTAAAGAATGCAAAAGAATTAGGTTATGCAGAAGCTGACCCTACTTTTGATATAGGCGGTTTTGATGCAGCCCATAAGATATCTATTCTTGCTATGCTCGCATACAATATTAAATCACCATATAAGAACATGCATATCGAAGGTATAGAATCTATTGAGACTATGGATATAGATTATGCAACAGAGCTCGGTTATAAGATAAAGCATATTGCACTAGCAAAAAGAACTAATTCACAAATAGAATGCAGAGCACATCCCGTTTTGATACACCAGACTAATATTTTATCTAATATAGATGGAGTAATGAATGCCGTAAGTACACGAGGAGATCGTTTTGGCACATCACTTCTGTATGGACATGGAGCTGGTGGTGATGCTACAGCATCAGCAGTTGTTTCAAACATTTCAGACTATTGTAATTATAGTCATAAAGATTTGGATCGCGATTCTAAAAAAGACACTAATGATGAATTAGTTAGCGTTATGAATATTAATGATATATGCAGTCAATACTATCTGAGAATATTCGCAAATGATGTCCCAGGAGTAATGGCTGAAGTAACATCTACTCTTGCATCTCATAAAATTAGTATAGAAGCTGTTACACAACATGAACCATTGAAAGATGATAAATTAATCCCAATAGTAATGATTACGAATTCTGTATCATATAAATCTATTCTTTCTTCTATCAATACAATTGAATCTTTAGATAATATAAGCGGTAAGGTTAATCTAATTCGTGTCTTTAATGATAATGACTGAATCTAGTTCAATGATTTATAAAAGTACTCGTGGAAAAGCAAGAGAGCTTGGCTTCAAAGATGTTATTTTTGAGGGATTAGCATCAGATGGTGGATTATATGTACCTAGTTCTTGGCCAGTACTTGATTCAAAACTTATTGAATCATTTTCCGATATGTCTTATCAAGAAATTGCATATCATGTTTTTAAGCCTTACTTAGATGAAACTATTTCTGAAGATACCCTTAAGGAGATAATACATCACTCATATAAAAATTTTACTAACAATGAAATTACTCCATTAAGAAAAATCAATAATAATGAATATTTATTAGAGTTATTTCATGGCCCGACTTATGCCTTCAAAGATATTGCTATGCAGTTTATATCGAGAATAATGGATTATTACTTAACTAAAGATAATAGTCATATTAACATCCTTGGTGCGACGTCGGGAGATACAGGATCTGCTGCAATATATGGTTTTGAAAATATTAAATCATCAAATGTTTTTATATTGCATCCTTATAATCTTATTTCTCCAACACAAAGAAAATTTATGACTACTATTAATTCAGAAAATATAATCAATATTGCGGTAAAAGGTAATTTTGATGACTGTCAAAATATAATTAAAGAAATATTTTCTGATGAAGAATACAAGAAATCTAATAATTTAGGCGCCATTAATTCTATTAATTGGGCCAGAATAATGTGTCAAATCACATATTATTTTTACTCAGCTAGTAGAATCAAAGATAATGAAAATATAATTTATTCAGTGCCAACTGGCAATTTTGGCGATATTTTGGCTGGGTATATATCAAAAAAAATGGGCTTAAAGTTTAAAAAACTAAATATAGCAACAAATGAGAATAATATTTTAGATAGAACTTTACGATCAGGCGATCATTCTATTAAAGGTGTAGTGAGCACAACGTCTCCAAGTATTGATATTCAAATATCAAGTAATTTTGAGAGATTAGTTTATGATTCTTGTAAGGATTCAAAATATATTCAAGAAATAATGCATAGTCTGAAAAAAGAGGGGGTATTTAATTTATCAGAAAAAAGTAGATCATATATAAACAATTACTTTTCTTCTGATACTGCCACAGAAGATGAGGTAAAAGATATTATGCTTCAATACTATGTTGATCATGATATTACATTAGATCCTCATACTGCTGTTGGAGTATCATGTGGAAAAAAACAATCCACCGCTAATGACATACTGGTGACTCTCTCTACAGCTCATCCTGCGAAATTTAAAGATACGGTATCTAAGATTATATCTAATGATTCATTTATTACAGACAAAGTTAAAAATCTTGATACTATGGAAGAAAATATGATGATTGCCAACAATAATATTGAAGAGATAAAAGATATAATTAACAAGAAGGTATCATGAGAATTCTTCTGATATTATTTCTTGGTATTTTAGTACTTGCATTTTCTCGAAAAAAAATTAACCCCAAGTATGAATTTATACACTATATCTTATCGTTAGCTTATTATGTATTGATTGTACTTTTTGTGTATATTCTTGGAATGCATTTTATGGGAAATAGTATATAAATTAGTTATCTAGAAACTTTTCTGCATCTAATGCTGCCATGCAACCTGCGCCTGCTGATGTAATAGCTTGTCGATAGATAGAATCAGAAACATCACCCGCTGCGAATACTCCCTCTTTAGAGCATTGCGTTGCATTACCCTTAATGCCACTTTGTATTTTTAAGTAACCAGTTTCATCCATTTCTAATGAATCTCTAAATATATCAGTGTTAGGTTTATGTCCAATTGCTATGAATGCACCTGAACAGTCTATAGTCTTAATTTCATTTGATTGAACATTCTTAACTTTTACTCCCTCGACTTTATTTCCATCACCTAATACTTCATCAAGGGTATGATTCCAAACAAACTCAACTTTACCTTCTTTTTCTTTTTGTTTAATCCTTTCAATCAAAATAGCTTCAGCTCTAAGTGTGTCTCTTCTATGAATAAGAGTTACTTTAGAAGCAATATTTGCAAGATACAGGGCTTCTTCTACAGCTGTATTACCACCACCAACTACTACAATCTCCTGATCTCTATAAAAAAATCCATCACAGGTAGCACATGCAGAGACACCTTTACCTAAATAAGACTTTTCTGAGTCTAAACCTAAATATTTTGCTGATGCACCTGTCGCAATTATTAAGCTATCGCATGTATATATTGCATCATCACCAGTAAGTTCGAATGGCTTGATGTCCAAATTTACTGATTTAATTTGATCCATTATAATTTCATTATCGAATTTAGACACGTGATCTTTCATTCTCTCCATCAAGTCCGGACCCTGTAAATCATTCCCATCACCTGGCCAATTCTCTACATCTGTTGTAGTTGTTAACTGACCACCGATCTCGAGACCTGTAATTAAAATTGGATTAAGATTTGCTCTGGACGCATATAGTGCAGCTGTGTATCCAGCTGGTCCAGATCCAAGTACTAATAGCTTTGTATGTTTTCTATCCATTTGATGTATGTGATATCTTTAATCTGAGTATTATACACAATAATTTGTTTCCATTATATATGTATATATTATTAAGAAAAATTTGTATAATTCTTATAGATAGAGGTACATTTGGCTCAAATAAAAAGAAACAAAAAGTTTACCCAAACAAAATTGAGTTATTTGCCGAAAGAAATATACAATTTCTTCTTTCTAGCATTCACTCTCCTTTTTGCATTATCTATTATCTCTCATGATCCATCAGACCCTAATTTTTTTAAAACAGGCCTTGGAAATACAATAAATAACTACATTGGTATATTTGGATCATATATTTCTCATATTACTTTTATGATACTTGGAAAAACTTCTTATTTTCTTACAGCTCTACTAATATATCTAGCTTTACAGAAATATAGAATTTTAATCACAAATGAAAAGTCTTTATCTTTTAAAAAAATATCATTAATTGTAATACTTCTTTTTAGTCTCTCTATGATTTCAGAATATATACAAGCTGGGTCAGGTGGATACCTAGGTCATATATCGTTTTACCATTTATCTAACTACATTGGCACTTACGGTTCTTTGCTAGCCTCTGTAATGTGCCTTATATACTCTTTTACTTACTATTTCGATATTTCAGTATCAAGTACTATAAATAAAGCTATCAAAATATCCACATATATATATTTAAAGACAAAGTACAAAGTTACCTCTATGTATGAACAAATCAATTTAAGAATGCAGCTAGCTAAACAGAAAAAGACTAACCTTAATAACAAAGTTGAGAAAAAATCAAATGATGCTGAAGTTGAAATTATAAAACCAAAGCCTATTGAAAGTAAAAGGGCGTTCAAAGAAAAGCAGCAAATTCTTTTTAGTGATTCAAGCAGTAAACTTCCTCTATTAGAATTTCTTGAACAACATGATTCTGAAATAATTAATCATAATGAAGAATCTTTAAAACTAATGTCGGAAATGTTAGAACAAAATCTAAGTCATTACGGAATATCTGCAAAAGTTAAAGCTGTTAAACCAGGTCCAATCGTAACTTTATTTGAAATTGAGCCTGTAGCTGGGACAAAAGCTGCAACCATAAATACTATAAGTAAAGACTTGGCTAGAACAATGACAGTTCCTAGCCTGAGAGTTGTTGAAACAGTTCCAGGTACTGCACATATAGGTATTGAAATTCCTAATGATGATAGAGAGACAGTGTCATTGAAAGATATAATTAGTTCAAAAGAATATGAAAATTCAAAAGCTTCTCTTACCATGGCTCTTGGAAAAGATATTCAGGGTAAACCAGTTTGTGTTGATTTACATAAATTACCTCACTTGCTAGTTGCAGGAACTACAGGTTCAGGTAAATCTGTAGCAGTACACTCAATGATTGTAAGCTTACTCTACAAACATGATACAGATGATTTAAAGTTTCTTATGATAGACCCTAAGATGCTGGAGTTAAGCACTTATGAAGGCTTACCACATTTATTACATCCGGTTGTTACAGATATGAATGAAGCAAAAAGCGTTCTTCATTGGTGTGTCCAAGAAATGGACAGAAGATATCGGTATATGATGGATCTAAATGTAAGAAACATCCAATCCTACAATAAACAAATTAAGAAAGACAAAGAAGAGGGCATTAATTCTGTTTATGGACCTACTGAGGGAAATAATGAGAGATTTCATGAAAAATTACCTTATATCGTCGTAGTTGTAGATGAATTTGCGGATATGATGCAGACTGTCGGAAAAAAAGTTGAGGATTTGATAATACGTTTATCACAAAAAGCTCGTGCCGCAGGCATACATCTTATTCTTGCTACGCAAAGACCATCTGTTAATGTAATCACTGGCCTCATAAAAGCTAATATCCCAACACGTATTGGGCTTAAAGTATCTTCAAATATTGATTCAAGAACAATTCTAGATTCAATGGGGGCAGAGCAACTTCTTGGTCTTGGCGATATGTTATTTAGAGGTTCTGGGACAAATATACTTCAGAGAATCCATGGAGCTTATGTTAGTGAAGGAGAAATAACAAAAGTTGCAGATTTTCTTAGAGACCAGAAACGTAATGAAGAAATTGAATCTATTCTTCTAGATGATGATGAGCCAGAGGCACAAACTGAAATAAATGAGACATCAGATGAATTATATAATGAGGCAGTAAATATTGTTAAGGAGACTAAAAAGACATCTATATCTTTCTTACAAAGAAAGCTTAAAATTGGTTATAATCGAGCAGCTAATTTAATTGAAGCTATGGAAGCAAAAGGTATTCTGTCAGAACCGCAAAGCAATGGTAATAGAGAAATTTTATAAATAACATGCTTGATTTAAAAAACATTCTGAATAATCCACAAGATGTGTCTAATGCATTATTAACCAGGGGTTATGAGTTAGATTTGTCGTTTATAGAAGATAAAGCTCAAGAAAGAAAGAAAATTATACAAAAAAAAGAACAGCTTGCTGGAGATAAAAATATTATATCTGATTCATTTCGAACAGTATCATCTGATGAAGAAAAAGAAAAATTAATGAATCAATCCAAAAAGATTGATGATGAAGTACAATTATTAAAATCATCTCTTGAGAAGTTAGAAGATGTATTAAATGACCATCTACTTCATATTCCAAATCTGCCTCATCCTTCTTGTCCTATTGGAGATTCTGATAAGGATAATAGTTTAATAGAAAAAGTTAATGAGCCAAAAGGTGCTAACACCAAAGAACATGCAGATATTTTAGAATCCATTCAAATGATTAGTTTTGAAGAGGGTGTAAAAATCACACAATCACGTTTTGTGGTACTCAAGGATAAAGTTGCATCACTTCATCGGGCGCTTATTAATTTTATGTTATCTTCACACATCAAAAAAAAATATATAGAGCATAATGTTCCATATATATGTAATTCTGCGAGCCTTACAGGAACAGGGCAGTTACCAAAATTCGAAGAAGACTTGTTTAAAATATCAAATTCTAACTTATACCTAATACCAACGGCAGAAGTTCCTTTAACTAATATATATAGAGATATGATTATATCATTTAAAGACCTACCCATTATGATGACTGCACATACCCCATGTTTTAGATCTGAAGCTGGATCATATGGTTTAGATACAAAAGGTATAATTAGACAACATCAATTTGAGAAAGTTGAGCTTGTCCAAATTGTCCATCCAAATCATTCTCAACAAGCACTAGAAGATATTACATTACAAGCAAGATCTATATTAGATGAACTAGAACTTCCTTATCAAATAGTAGAACTATGTACTGGAGATCTTGGTTTTTCATCACAAAAAACTTATGATCTTGAAGTGTGGTTTCCTAGTCAGAATAAATACAGAGAGATATCATCTTGTAGTAATTTTGGTGATTTTCAATCTCGTAGGCTTAATATTAAATTCAAAGAAGATAAGAAAAAAAACTTTGTACATACTTTAAATGGTTCTGGACTTGCAGTAGGTAGAACACTAGCTGCACTTGTTGAAAACTGCTTTGATGGTAAACAAATTATTATTCCTAGTGTCCTACATAAATATTTAGATTTTAAGACCATTGAATTATCATAATTTCTACTTTTCATCTATAATAGCGTCTTACGGAGACGTGCCAGAGTGGTTGAATGGGCCGGTCTTGAAAACCGTTAGGGTGTCAAAGCTCTCGTGGGTTCGAATCCCACCGTCTCCTGAATAAGATTTTGGACTCTAAAAAATATTATAGTTGGGTACTTTATGATTGGGCTAACTCTGCTTATGCAACTATAGTACTTGCAGGTTTCTTTCCTATAATCTTTGCTGAATATTTTGCATCATCCATCCCAGCTTCTGAAAGAACATTATACCTTGGAATTTCTAATTCATCAGCAAGCCTAATACTTATACTTTTAGCGCCATTATTTGGACTAATGGCTGACAAATTTTCAAATAAAAAATTATTCTTACTTTTATTTGCAAGCTTAAGTATTATCTCTACATTAATATTATCGTTTATTTCTAAGGATAGCTTTGTATTAGCATCAATATTTTTTTCTATCTCACTTCTAGGATTTATGATGTCTAATGTATTTTATGATTCAATGTTATTAAATTTTGAATCTCATAAATACGATAAAATATCTTCAATGGGTTATGCGCTAGGATATTTAGGTGGCGGCCTTGCTTTTGTATTTACATTAATGTTTCTTTATTTTAATTCAGATTCTCCAATTGAGATCATTTCATCAAATAAAATATCTTTTATTTTTGCTGCTTCTTGGTGGCTGATATTTATGATACCTCTCTTTTTATACTGGCCAGAACAAAAAATAGATTCTAAATCAACATCTCTGCTTGACACTTTTAAAGAAATTAGATCTATCAAACCTATTTTTTTATTTCTCCTTTCTTACTGGATATACATAGATGGTGTAGATACTATCATAAGGATGGCTATTAATTATGGCTTAACTCTCGGATTTAGCTCATCAGACTTACTTATCGCATTATTAGTAACACAATTCGTTGCATTTCCAGGAACTTTAATGATAAATAAGATATCTGAACATTTTACATGTGAATTGGCAATTATAGGCTGTCTAATAATGTATTTAGTAATAACTATCCTTGCATATAGTTTAGATAGTATTTTTGAATTTTACTTAATTGCATCTCTTATAGGTTTAGTACAAGGAGGGATTCAAGCTTTGAGTCGATCATACTATGCGCGACTTATCCCAAACAATAAACACTCAGAATATTTTGGTATTTATAATATGCTAGGTAAATTTGCTGCTTTAATTGGACCTTTAATAGTTGGCTTAATAACCTACTTAACACATGATCCTCGCTTGGGTATGCTTAGCATAGGTTTATTCTTCATTACTGGTATAATACTCTTCAATATTTCAAGAACGATTAATAAGTAAATGGTAGGTTGGCAGAGTGGTCGAATGCGCCACCTTGGAAAGGTGGTTAACGAGTAATCGTTACAAGGGTTCGAATCCCTTACCTACCTTTTATATAGCGTACTAGTAAATTGCTATAACAACACTTGAAAGGCATGATAAAATATACGTCAATAGATGAATCAGTCAATAAGAAAGCTTAATGATAATGAACAAAGAAGCGTTAATCTTGCTGTAGACTTTCTTGTTCCTTATGTACACTCAATTGTAGAAATATCATCCGAAGTTGATATGCCAATTGATAAATTTAAAGAAGGTATAAGAAATCTATACTTCACCATAGACTCAGAAGATCGTGGTCGTATTGAGGCTTCTGCTAAGCATAATAATTTTGATTTTTCTCTTCTCTACACTGGCACTAGAAGTTTTGTCTTAAAAATTGCCGGCTATGATAACTTTATTGGCTTTGTTTACATGGAAACAAATAAAGGCATGAATATTCATGATGATTTAAGTTCTGGAAATGAACATATATCTAACGAAATTATGAACCAATTCCTTAAGTACTATAAAAGTCCTTATTTAGTTACAGATACATACAAAGAATTTATCACACAAGGGAAAAACTTTATATGAAAGTATCTATTATTGGAATGGGCTATGTAGGGCTGTCAAATGCAGTATTGCTATCATTAAAGAATAATGTTGTCTGTCATGATATTGACACTTCAAAGCTTGATTGCATAAATAAACGTATATCACCAATAAAAGACAGTTTAATTTCCAGTTACTTTAAAAATAAAAAACTAAGATTAACTACATCAGAGTACATAAATAAAGAAATGTCGAAATCAGACTTTATAATTATCTCAACACCAACTGACTTTGATGTTCAGAAGAAGACTTTCAATACCTCGTCTATTGATGTAATTTTAAAAAAACTAAATTCTTTAAAATCTACAGCACATATTATTATTAAATCTACATTACCTATCGGATATACAAAAAAAGTTAATAGTTTATATAAAAAACTTAAAATATATTTCTCTCCGGAATTCCTTAGAGAAGGCAAAGCATTGTATGATAATCTTTACCCATCTAGGATAATAGTGGGTGGTAAAGATAAAGGTGCAAAACAATTCGCTAATTTGTTAAAAAATTCTAGTTTAAAAAAAAATATAAAAACTCTATTCATGGATAGTAGTGAGGCTGAGACTGTAAAACTTTTTTCAAATAGTTATCTTGCGGCACGAATTTCGTTTTTTAATGAGCTTGATTCTTTCTCTATGTCTAATAATTTTGGTTCTAAACAAATAATTGATGGTATTTGTTCTGATCCAAGAATAGGTGATGGATATAATAATCCATCATTTGGATATGGCGGTTACTGCCTCCCTAAAGATACCAAACAGCTTGAAGCCAGCTTTGATTCTATCCCAAACTCAATGATCAAATCATTAAATAAATCAAATCAACTTAGGAAAAAGTGCATTGTCGATGATTTATTAAAAACTAAAGTAAAAAATATTGGGATATATCAACTAGCTATGAAAAAGGGGTCTGATAACTTTAGACATTCGAGTATTATTGATATAATAAAATTACTTAAAAATAAAGGTAAAAATATTTATATCCATGAGCCTTTGATTACCAATCAAAGTAAAATCTATGGCTGTACTTTAATCAATGATTTTGATTTATTTGTGAAAAAAGTGAACCTTATTGTAACTAATAGATTATCGAGCAGACTTAAAAAAGTGTCAAAAAGGATTTATACAAGAGATATATATGGAGAAAACTAATGTCAGTCAAAATTAACTTTGTCAGAGGGGATGAAGTGTTAACAACAACTATGAGTGTCGGACGCACTATGTTAGATGCTGCAAAAAAACTTAACATACCGGAAATACCAGCTATCTGTAATGGATCATGCAATTGTGGAACTTGCCATGTTCATATTGATCCTGAATGGGTCGATAAAATTGAACCCATGGATACTGGCTCCATGGAACTATTCATGTTAGAGAGATCTGAACATTATGATGAAAACAGAAGCAGGCTATGTTGCCAAATGGATATTTATGATGTCTATGAAGGACTTACAGTTCATTTAGTTGATAACAGAAAAGATTAGCATAATGTTGAATCAAAATTTTCATGAAAAAGTCGTACTAAAGTCATCACAATTGACACCCGTTAGTTCGCCATGTGACGGAGTTGAGAGGACTCTTCTGGAGAGAAATGAAAATTCAGAATATGCCATATCTACAACGATTGTAGAATTTAAACCAAATTCTTTTTTTAATGAACATGTCCATGATTCAGGAGAAGAACTACTTGTGTTAGAAGGAACTTTTTCAGATGAGTTTGGGGATTATCCTGCTGGAACATATATTAGGAATCCTCATAATACTAAACATAGTCCTTTCAGTAAAAATGGCTGTAGGCTTCTAGTAAAGTTAAGACAATTTAATCCTATGGATAATAAACAAGTTATTATAAATACGAACAATGAACCTTGGCTTCCAGGTCTAGTTCAAGGCCTTAAAGTCATGCCTTTACATAATTATGAATATGAGAGTACAGCTCTTGTCAAATGGGACTCAAACACAGAGTTTAGTTACCACCAGCATCACGGTGGAGAAGAAATATTTGTACTTAAAGGAACTTTCTATGATGAATTTGGAAAATATCCAGAACAAACTTGGATAAGAAGTCCTCATATGAGCAAGCATAAACCCTTCACACTGAGTGATGGCGCATTAATATTTGTTAAAACGGGCCATTTACTTAATAAAATAAAATGAACGATAAAATACTAGCATTAAAATATAGACCTCATTTTTTTGATGAGGTTGTAGGACAAGAGTTTTGCGTACAATCACTAAGTAATTCCATTAATCTTAATAAACTACACAATGCTTATCTATTTTCAGGTACAAGAGGTGTGGGAAAAACAACTATTGCAAGAATATTTGCAAAATCTTTATTATGTAAGGAGGGTATAAGCGCTACCCCTTGCGGCAAATGCGATTCATGTCTGGGAATTGATAATAACAATAATCTTGACCTTATAGAAATTGATGCAGCATCAAGAACAAAAGTAGAGGATACACGTACACTTATGGAAAATGTTCAATATGCTCCTACATCCTCACGGTTTAAAATATATTTGATTGATGAAGTTCATATGCTATCAACCAAAAGTTTCAATGCTTTGCTTAAAACTATTGAGGAGCCACCTGAACATGTGAAATTTTTACTTGCCACTACTGAACCCGATAAACTTCCAGAAACTGTTATATCAAGATGTCTACATTTTAAACTTGAACCTATCACTAATGAAGAACTTGGAGAACATATTAAAAATGTATTAGAGTCTGAAAATATTAATTTTGAAAAAGATGTTCCTGAAATAATCTCAAATGCAGCCAGAGGTAGCGCAAGAGATTCCATGAGTATATTAGAACAATGTATTTCTTATACCAATGGTAATCTTAAAAAAGATAAAATTTCTCAACTACTTGGATTGATTGAAAACACTCTCATTGATCAAATTATTCATAATCTTTATGAGAACTCTATTTCAGAAATTAATGATGTATTAAAGTCTTCAAATATATCTGATTATTCAAAATTGCTCGATTGTTTAATTGAACGTATTTTCCAGATTTCAATATCACGATCATTGGATAAGAATGATTTTAACTTACCTAATAATTTTCTAAATACAGATATTAGTCTTCAAGATCTCCAGCTTTGGTATTCTATTTTAATGCAATCTAAGGAGCAAATGTTCAATGCTGTATCTAAGGCTGATCACTTAATGATGATACTTCTTCGTATATCATTATTTACTGAATATCCTGATCAAATTAAATCTAATATTAAAAATCAAAGCAAAGATACTGCTATTTTAACTGACTCTAAAAAAAAAATTGAAACTGTAGCTGAAGATAATATCTCTCAAAGTGTTGTTGATATATCTACGTGGAAAAAAACTATTGATAGTTTTAAATTACAAGGACTAATGCTTGATCTTGCTAATAATTCTATTCTAGACATGAAAAAAGATGCAATGATTTTGATTATAGATAAATCCAAAGAAAATACTTATCCAAAAAAATGTATCACGGATTTTAGTATATTAATATGCTCAAATTTCAAAAGCGATCATGTGTTGACAATAGAATATAGAGAAAATATAAACACACTATATAAAAAATCAATCACTGATGGTATTAAATCAAAAAATGATATGTACGAGGCTATCAAAGATAATAATGATCTCAAAGAAATAGAGAGTGTATTTGGTGCTAAAATAGATAAAGATAATATTAGTAAACTTTGAACTGGAGAAATATTTATGGGAATGTTTGATAAGATGAAAGACGCTAAAAATATGTATAGCAACATTAAAAAGGCTCAGAACGAAATTAATAAAATAAAGGTTGAAGGATCTGCTGGAGCCGGAGCAGTTAGAGTAACAGTGAAGGGCAATCATCAGGTAGTAAGCATAGAGATAGATCATGATACACATATTGGTAACAAAAAGATTCTTGAAGACTATCTCGTCGCTGCATGTAACGATGCAATGAACAAGCTTGAAAAAGAAACAAAAGATAAAATGGGTAGTGTTATGAACTTACCAGGTGGAATGAAACTCCCTTTTTGACATATGATTAAATCTAAATATCTTGAGAACTTGATTGATGCAATAACTATACTTCCGGGTGTAGGAAGAAAAAGTGCTCAACGGATGGCTTACCAGCTTTTAAACACTAATCCTGAAAAATCTCTTCATCTATCACAGGAATTAAAAAATATTGATACAAAAATATCTAAATGTTTAGTATGTGGAGTTTTTATGGATATTGAGGAAGTTGAAAAACAATCATATAATTCTTGTCATATATGCGAAAGACAAAATCGTGATACTTCTATAATTTGTGTAATAGAATCAGCAAGCGATGTCTACACAATTGATGAAAGCACGAATTACAATGGATATTACTTCGTACTTCAAGGCAATCTTTCTCCCATTGATGGTAGAGGTCCTTCAGAAATTGGTTTAGATAAACTAGAAAAAAGACTTTCAGAAAAAAATATCAAGGAATTAATTTTAGCTACTAACACGACAATAGAGGGTGAAGCTACCGCCCATTATATAAAAAATATGGCTACTAAAAATAGTATTAAGGTTTCAAGACTTGCATTTGGTCTACCACTTAACGGAGAGATTGGATTTTTAGATAACGAAACAATATCTCATGCTTTTAATGAGAGAAAAATACTCTAAATAGATGTAATCTTATCTACTTTTGCTGCACAAATGAAATCATTCTCTGATAGGCCATCAATTGCATAAGTAAAATATTTTACTACAGCAGTATTATAACCAAATGTTACTTCTGGATGATGATCTTCATTATTAGAGATATGTATTATTAAATTAACTAAAGATGTAATTTCATGATGATTCTTACATGTAAATATTCTTTGTATGCTTTTTACATCGGCATTCAATGACCAGTCCTTGTCAAGTTTTTCTAAATATCTAAGACACTTATCTTTTGACAGTGGGTCCAATCCACCTTCGCATGGTAAACATTTCTTTTTATCTAGATCATTCATTATTACTCCTAAGATTATTGATTCTCTCTAAAACTGTTGGATGAGAAAAATAGAACATGGCATAAAACTTATTTGGTATTAAAAATGAAAGATTAGATTTATAAAGTTTCACTAATGATGATATCAAGTGCTCTTTTTGAACTTGTTTCGACGCAAACATATCTGCCTCATATTCATTTTTCCGAGATAGTGTAGAGAAAAATGGATCAGTAAAAAAACTTATTATTTGGTAGGTGAAAAACAGAGCTATGAGTTGAGAGCTTGCACTATTATTTAAATTCAACATTTCAAGATAATTACTATTATTTACAAGTTGTGATATCAGAAACATTCCAATGAAAATTATAAAAGTAGATATTCCAAGTGATTTAGTTATATGGTTATGTTTATAGTGGCCAATTTCATGTGCTAAAACTGCTTTAATTTCTTTTGGCGAAAGAAGATCAATAAGCGTGTCATAAAAAACTATCCTTCTGTTTTTACTAAAACCAGTGAAATATGCATTTGGATGCTTTGATCTTTTTGATCGGTCCATAACAAACAAATTTTCAACAGAAAAATCTGTTCTTTCAGATAAATCTTTAATTTCATCTTTTATATTTTCATTTTGTAATTTTTTGAATTTATTAAATATTGGTGAAATA
Organism: Gammaproteobacteria bacterium; assembly: GCA_045561295.1. Lineage (GTDB taxonomy): Bacteria > Pseudomonadota > Gammaproteobacteria > CACLCV01. The sequence goes on along the minus strand of JBJKYD010000014.1, from coordinate 3,187 downwards.
TAAGTAGGGTATATAAACATACTTATTATAATTACTGAAAACATAGCTAATGACATTAATAACCACCAAAGATTTTGAAAAGAAACTATATAGAAAAAAACTAAACTCAAAAGAGAGACAACTATAAGAGTTAATAATAGCGATATTAAATTATCTTTAAAAAATAATAGCTTTGTAGATGTATTAAATTCATACCTACTCTCAATAACAAAATTAGAGTAAAAAGAGAATGGAAGCATAGAAATATGAACAATAAGATATGTTATTAATATACTCGATAAATCAATTAAATATAAACTTAAATCATAACTATTAAGAGATTCATTTATATACTTGAATAGCCCAGCTAATAAAAGTGTGTATATATATCCAACATAAAAAATATTTTTGATTATCGACAGATGTAATTTTGAAATGTTATACTCGCGAGATTTTTTATCATTTTCATTCACTTATATCGAGTAATTGCATTGATTTGGCATCTATTTTTGAATGTTTTATTGTATAGATTTGCAATGTGTCTAAAGCTAGTTTTGCAAATAGATAAATAAAAAGAATTATGGTTACTTCAATCATTTTTTTGTGGTTTTACTTTATACTCCAATTATACTAATCTTAGCGGATGAAAGATAGAAGTAACATGATTTGGATTGATCTAGAAATGACAGGCCTAGATACACAAAGGGACTATATAATTGAAATTGCCTCTATTGTTACCGATAAGAATTTAAATATTCTTGAAGAGGGTCCAAATTTAGCTATTAAACAACCTGATGAGATACTTAATGGAATGGATAAATGGAATACTGATCATCATAACAGAAGTGGATTAGTACAAAAAGTTCAAGAAAGTAATATAACTGAATCGATAGCTGAGAAAAAAACTATTGAATTTCTCTCTAAATACGTTCCTAAAGGAGAATCACCCTTATGCGGCAACACCATTTGTCAAGACAGAAGATTTCTTGCTAGATGTATGCCAGACCTTGAATCTTTTTGTCATTATAGAAGTATAGATGTTAGTTCAATACGTGAACTTGGTAAGAGATGGTATTTTGAAGATATGGATAACTTTCAAAAAAACTCTAACCATCGAGCACTAGATGACATAAGAGATTCCATAGATGAGCTTCGTTATTACAGGAAAACTATATTTAAGCTTTAGATACAATTTTCATAATAAAATCTTTTTCAGTATTATTTAATTCAGTAGATTTATTATATTTATGGCTGACCTCTGGATAATCTTTATTGTAGTGGAGGCCGCGACTCTCTTTCCTAGAAATAGCGGATTTAGTAATGATCTTAGCTACATCTATGATATTTCTCAGTTCTAGCAAATCTGTACTGATTCGATGTGTATGATAAAACTCATTAATTTCATTATTGATGATTTCTAGTCTATCTTTAGCTCTGTTTAACATTTTATCAGACCGTAAAATACCGACATAATCCCACATAATTTTTCTTATCTCGGCCCAGTTGTGTGAAATTAAAATATTTTCATCAGACGAATCTGAAACATAACTATCATCCCATAAAGGCAGCTCTTTCTTATTATAAGTTATATTTTTTTCATTTATTTTTTTACAGCATTCCATGGCCATAACCGAACATTCTAATAATGAGTTGCTAGCTAATCTATTAGCTCCATGCAGGCCGGAATGTGCCGCTTCACCTATTACATATAAATTGGAACAATCTGTTTCACCCGAAATAGTAGTTTTCACGCCTCCGCAAGTATAATGTGCTGCAGGAACTACTGGTATTGGATCTTTGGTTATATCTATGCCAAGTTCTCAAACATCGGTTATAAATATTTGGAAACCTTTGAAGGATATACTCTTTGCCTTTAAAAGAGACATCTAGATAAACATGCTTAAAATTATTATTTTTCATTTCAATGTCTATGGCTCTCGCTACGACATCACGCGGGGCAAGCTCAGCTCTTTTATCATATTTTTTCATAAAATATTCATTATCAGGATTAATCAATTTCGCACCTTCACCTCTTAAAGATTCTGAGATTAAAAAACTTTTATCGCTAGTATGATACAAACATGTCGGGTGGAACTGCATAAACTCCATGTTTGAAATTGTACAGCCGAATCTCCAAGCTAGCGCTATTCCATCACCTGTTGATGTATCTGGATTCGTTGTGTACTGATAGAGTTTATTCGCTCCACCTGTTGCTAGTATGACTATATTTGCTCTAATAGTGATAACAGATTTATTTGATTCATCGTACGCATATAAACCATCACAGAGTGCATCTTTTCTTCCAATTAAATCAATAGCCATAATATCTTCTTTGATTGTAATTTTTTTATTTTTTTTTGCTTTCTTTAAAAGTGATGTGTGTATTTCTTCGCCGGTATTATCATTGTGATATGCAATCCTTCTTTTAGAGTGACCCCCCTCTAAAGTTTGTTGTAATTTAGTTCCATCAGTATTGAAATTAACACCGTGTTTAACAAGAAGGTCAATACTTTTCCTACCTTGCTCTATTATCTCTTGTGACAGATTCTGGATTGCATATTTCATGACCGTTTATAATCGTATCATTGACATGCGCATGAATATCGCTGCTATCCATAGCAGCAGCTATTCCACCTTGTGCCCATGAAGTTGAGCATTCATTTGTTCGTGATTTTGTTAGCATGGTTACAGAATATGTTTTAGATAGTTCAATTGCTGATAATAATCCTGAGATTCCTGTTCCAACTATTAAAACTTCAGTATTTAGCCTTGTATTCATATAATATAAAATATCACAATGTGTAATGACTAGAAATATTATTATTAAAGATGATGACGAAATTATTCAGGAATGTTTATCTGGCAACACAGGTGCATATAAAAATCTAGTTGATAAGTATCAAATTCGTATAATCAATACATGTTATAAGTATACAAAAAACATTAATGATGCAGAAGACGTAGCTCAAGAAGTATTCTTAAAAGCATTTCAGAATCTCTCAAACTTTAAATTTGACAGTAAATTTTACTCATGGATTTATAGAATTGCTGTAAACACTTGTCTTAATTACATAAATTCTAGGGAAAAACGTAATGAAAAAGAAACTATTTCAGCAGAAAGTTGTCTAAATGAAGTGAATGTATCAAATGATAATCCAGGAGAGTATTATCAATTAAATGAATTGATTGATGAAATACAACCATTGAT
>JBJKYD010000013.1:0-63617 GCA_045561295.1 Gammaproteobacteria bacterium | reverse complement strand
AAATTTATCTCAAGCTTCTAGTCTTGACGTATTACTGAATGACTTAAATGTAGCAATCGAGTATGTTTTTTTGATTGATGTGGCTACAGATTTAATTATAAAAAGATGCGTAGGAAGAATAACGTGTGATACTTGCGGTAAAATAGAAAATGAATATTTCTCAGACTTCAGAGAAGGCGATTCATGTGGTGAAGGTATATATGTAAAAAGAGCTGATGATAATGAAGAGACTGTGACTAATCGCTTAAAGGTCTATTCAGAACAAACAGAACCGATAATTGAATTTTATGAAAAAAAGGGGATATTGCATAGAATTGTTGGCGGGGAAGATGGGCCCGAGAGACTAACTGAAGAGATAGTTACAATTATAAAAAACTGATTAAATGAATGATGTCATAAGAAAATGCTATAATTTATCTATATGAATCTGCTTCGCAACTTCAATCAAATAATATTAATAATCTTGTTACTAGCATCACAAGATGCCATCTCAGGTATTACAAGTTTATTTGATGGAATCTATTCAGCAGTTGATGAAAAACTCTCTGAAAAAGGTATTAAGCCCTACATCATACCGCTAGACCAGGGGCGTTTATTAGACAGTGAAAGATTCGAAAAAATTGATGTTGGTTTAACTAAAGAACAAATAATTTATCTTATTGGAAAACCACCCTTAGAAAGTCCATTTTTAGAAAATCAATGGAATTACATCTACTTCAATAATACTGATGTGAAAAAACAAAAGACACTATCTATCCATTTTAAAAACGAAAAAGTTTTTGAAATAATTATCAATAATATATCTTATAAAAAACTTGGCTTGGAGGAATATAACCAAGGTATTTTGGAGGACGCTCCCATAAATAAAATAGAACGGACCGAGCAATTGTCTTATGGGCCTATAATAGTTAATACTGCAAGTAATAATCTAGTAAGCAGTGTAAGTGAAGTTTGTAACGTTAATGATTTCATGACGTTTGCTGATGTTAAAACCTTGAATGATGCAGATGAATCCACGCTAGAAATAAGAGCAGATAATCAAAGTCAAACTGAAGATAAATTTATTGCAGAGGGCAATGCCGAAGCTGAAAGGGTCAATGATTTCCTAAAAGCAGATACTATATCTTATAATACAAATGTAAAAAATCTAATAGCTTCAGGAAATGTAAAATACTTCAATCAAGATATTTCTATTTATTCTAATGATGCTACATATAAAAATAAATTAAATGAAATTAATTTTTCAAAAGCAAAATACTATAAATCAGATAAAAGTGCTTCTGGTAATGCTGAAGAAATTTTTATTAAAAAAAATAAAGATATAATTCTCAAAAATGGTACATACACGGCTTGTAGCTTAAACGACCCTGATTGGGAACTAACGTCTACGACAACTGAGCTTTATAATGATATAGATAGAGGTCATGCGTATAATATGATACTTAAATATAAAAATGTTCCCGTTTTTTATTCGCCTTTTGTGAGCTTTCCTTTATCTGATAAAAGACAATCTGGGCTTTTGACACCATCATTTTCAACAGACAGTGGATCAACGTCTTTTTCATTACCATATTACTTTAATTTAGCAGAAAATTATGATGCAACCGCTGTTATTACTTCTATAAGTGATAGAGGTATTCTTCTTGATAATGAATTTAGACATTTAGGTAATGGTAGTTCTTCATTATTAAACTTATCATTTTTAGAAAATGATGATGAGCATGGTGGGGATCGGTACTTATATTCATTTTCTGATGAGCGTGAGTTATTCAATAATGTCCAATCCTCTAGAACAGCTTCTCAGGGAACAACCATGTATAGTTCTATTTCATATAGTAGAGTATCTGACTTAGAGTATTTTGATGATTTTGGAGATTCATTAAGCACAACAAGTCAGTCCAGTGTTAAAAGGGACATCAGACTCTATGGCGAGAAATATTTTAAAGGTGGGATTATTGATTATGAAATTTCATCACTTTCATATCAGCCATCACAACCAGGGGTCTCATCTCAATATAAAACCAGCCCTTCAATAAAATTAAATATTAATAATTTTAGTCAAAATGAAGCAGTTAGATATAATTTAAAAACAAGTATCCAAGAATTTACACATAAGGATAATTCAAAAACAGAAGGCACTAGATATTTAGCGTACCCAAGTATCGAAATACCCATAAGAACTGAAGGGTGGGAATTAGTTCCTAAATTAGGCGTTAGATATATTGATTATAATCTTAACAATAATAGTTCCTCGAAATCTAAGACCACACCAATAGCTAGCTTGCGAGGAAAATTATATTTAGAAAAAAATGTTGGTAATAAATTATATACAATTGAGCCAGAAGCTTATCTACTTTATATACCAGTAGGTAACCAAGATGCAAATCCAATCTTTGATAGCGGTATCTCAGCATTCAAATACTCACTATTTGCTGAAAATAGATTCTATGGAGAAGATAGACTAAATGATGCAAAACAAATGACTTTAGCTTTAACTCATAGAATCATAGATGAAGATTCCGGTGAAGAATTATTTACCGGTACACTTGGTCAAATAATTTACTTTGATGATCGAGATGTACATTTAGTAAGCAATAAAAAATCTCACTCCGATGCTTCGAACATTATTGGATTAGTAAATGCTAAAGTAAGTGACTATAGTTCCCTATCTATAGGAGCTGTTTTTAATCCGCATGCTGGTCATGGAATGAGAAATACTGCGAGATACCGTTATGATGCAAGCACTGATTCAAGGAATAAATTATTCAATGCCGATTATAGATTCAATAGAGGTGATGAAGAAGAAATTGATTTGTCCGGAGTCTATTCTTTTAATAAAAAATTGTCATTTGTAGGAAAATATAATTACTCTTTTTCTAATAGTAGAAGCAATGTTGAAGACTTGATAGATACTATGTTTGGTATAGAACATAATAGCTGTTGCTATGCATTAAAAGTTGTTGTCAGAAACTATTGGACTGGTATTAGAAAAGATAATGCTTTATTTTTTGAATTCCTTCCAAAAGGTCTTACATCTTCTAATAATACAACCTCGAGCCTACTCAGAGAAGGTGTACCAGGTTATCAAGATAAGGTTAAATATGAATAAGATAAAGTTTTTAATAATACTGTCTACCCTAGCTTTGTTTAATATAACATACGCCTTAGAAGATAAAATCATTGCGATAGTTAATGATAATGTAGTTTTAAATTCTGAGTTAAATAATAAATTAGCTACAATCAACTTAGAGGGTGCGAGTCGGTTAGAAGCTGCAAAACTAAAAAGAGATGCCCTGGATAAAATTATTGAAGAATCGTTATTAGAACAAGCTGCAAATAGACTTGGTATTTATATTTCTGACATAGATCTTCAAAACAGAATTAAATTAATTGCTCAAAATCAAAATCTAACAGTCTTACAACTTAAAGATGCTGTGGAAGCCAGAAATATTAATTATTTAAAATATCTCAAAAATCTTAGGAAGCGAATAAAAATTGAAGAACTCTTCAGGATACAATTTACTAGTCGAGCATATATATCAGAAGAAGAAATACAAAGTTATTTAAAAAGTAATAAATTCAAGAATATTGCTAATGTTGTGAATATTAGAGAGTACCTTATAGAAGATGAGCCTAATCAACTTGATTTTTCGAAAGTCAATATCTTGGTCAAAGGTATCAAAGCAAATGGACTTGAAGATACTAAAAACAGATACCCAAATATGAAGATAAAAATAACTAATTTAAGTGAAACTCCTTTCACAAGCCTACCTGACATCTATCAGAGTAATTTAAATATATTAGATAAAGACAGTTATACCAATCTATTCAAAACAGGGAAAGGGTATGTTTTTCTCAAGATGGTGAGCAGTACCATGTATTCTGAAGAATACAAGGTCAGTCATATACTGCTGAAAACTAATCCTATGGAAAATCTTAAATCTCTGAAAGAAACCTTTTATAGAATAAAGAGAGAAGCGTCAGAAAAAAATAACTTCTCTGATCATGCTCAAAAACATTCATTAGATAAAGCGTCTGCTATTAAGGGAGGGTCTCTTGGATGGATAAATAAAAAATCAGTGGTTCAAGAATTTGGGAGAGTAATGACTAATATAAATGTAGGAGATATAAGTGAACCATTTAAAACTCAGTTTGGTTGGCATATCTTATACCTAGAGGATAAGAGAATTAAAAACATATCTAAAGACCTGGCTAGGAATCAAGTCATATCAGTCTTGAAAGAACGAAAAGTTAAAGTGGCAAAAAGAGAATGGTTAGCCAAATTAAAAGATCAAGCTTACATTGAAATAATTGAATGAGCATCAAGATTGCAATCACCGTAGGTGACCCAGGTGGAATTGGTCCTGACATTTGCGTATTGATGGCTGAAAAGTATATAAAAAAATACCATGTTGTAATAACTGATCCTCAGTTACTAATAGATAGCTCTAAAAAGTTGGATAGAAAAATATGTATTAATATACTAAAAAATATTGATGATACTCTAAAAAGTGGCGCACATCTTATCAATGTTCTTCCTATAAAACTGAACAAGAAGAATAAGCCAGGGTATATGAATCCTAGTAATGCATCTTTTGTAATTAATGCTATAGAAACAGCAGCAAAAGGATGCCTTGAACATAATTTCCATTCAATGGTGACTGGTCCCATATCTAAATCAATTCTTAATCGAGGTGGATTTAAAATATCTGGTCATACAGAACTGCTTGCAAAAATATGTAAATCAAAATCAATTATGATGCTTATGAATGATAATTTAAAAGTAACACTTCAAACTATTCATACACCTCTTAATAAAGTATCTAAGCAAATCACAAAAAAAAATATTCTAGAAAAAATTAAAATAATTAATCATGATTTGATTCATAAATTCGGACTTGTAAAACCAAAAATACTCGTCTGTGGTCTTAATCCTCATGCCGGCGAAGAAGGTATCTTAGGAAATGAAGAAATAAAAATTATAAAACCTGCCATACAATCTTTAAAGAAATTAGGGATCAATATAGATGGGCCTGTTCCAGCTGACACAGCTTTCATTTCTAAATACATAAATGAATATGACGTCATTCATACAATGTACCATGATCAAGGTTTACCTGTTATCAAATATGATGATTTCAGTAAGACTACAAATGTTACTTTAGGTCTTCCAATAATTAGAGTATCAGTAGATCATGGAACAGCAACAGATCTTGTTGGAACAGGGAATGTTGATATATCAAGTTTCATTCAAGCTCTAAAAGTAGCAAGAGATATTACTAAAAGTGCGTCTTAAAAAAAAACTTGGGCAGCATTTTTTAATCGATCAAAATATTATCAATAAGTTGATTAAAAATATCTCTCCTAATAAAGAAGATTTAATAATCGAAATCGGACCTGGAGACGGTGCTTTGACTAAAGCAATCCTCCCGCATGTGAAAAATATTTGCCTTATAGAAAAAGATAAGGACTTGATTAACGATCTGGATTATATTTTACAAAACCACAAGAGTAGTAAAGTTATAAATCAAGATGTTTTAGAATTTGACTTCAATATATTTGAATGCCCATTTAGAGTAATAGGAAATCTTCCATACAATATATCAACGGAAATAATATTTAAAATGTGCAAAGTTGATAATGTAATTGATATACATTTTATGTTACAAAAAGAAGTGGTAGACAGGATAGTATCTAAGCCTAATACAAAAGTTTATGGAAGATTAAGTGTAATGGCACAGGCATATTTTAATCCTAAAAAACTATTTGATATTTCTGAGAATGTATTTATACCTAAACCAAAAGTAAAATCCTCATTTTTAAGATTACGCCCCAGAAAAACTATTTTTATCAATAATAAACATGAAGAAATATTTTATAATATAGTTAAAAGTTCGTTCGAAGGAAGGAGAAAGATGATTAGACAATCACTAAGTAAATATTTAAGTGATGCTGACTACAATAATTTTAATATCAATCCCAAATTAAGAGCTGATAATTTAACGGTTAATGATTATCTTCTAATAAGTAAGCATGTTTTTCAGATATAGCTCATACGTATTATTATTTAATTTTATATATCATTACTATGATTTTTTTCTTTGGTATTTAGGAGATCAACCAATTCAAATTGAGTATGCTTACTATAAAGGTATGTATGCATTTACCTCTGCATTGATATTTATAATCTATATACATATATTGTTTTTCCCAAAAAATAAATTGGATACTCCAAGAATTCCTTCTTTCCCACCTTTAATCATGCTTTTCTCTCTAAATTTTGGGTTATTTTTAGGAATACATAATTTGTATATTATACAATTATACAAACTTCCAGAATTTCTAAATTATTTAAGATCAATAGAAATTGGTTCAATTTTTATTTTATCGTCATTTATATTAATTTATTTTTCTATGCAATCATTTAAAAATCATCGAGAGGATCCAAATCCTACAACCAAATCAAATATATTGATAACATCTGGAATATTTAAATATATACGTAACCCTATGTATTTGGCTCTGACGCTATTTCAATTTGGCATAGGTGCATCCCTAAGTTTTATTCATATATGTTTAATGTCATTTGTAACAATAGTTTTACTCCATTATTTTATAGTTAAGAAAGAGGAGAAGTACCTTATAGATAGATTTGGAAGTTCATACACCACATATCTAAATAGTACAAGACGTTGGTTATGAGGTAAGTTAGAAGTTAAAATTAATTTTAGTGATTATGGTGACTATGATCATGCTCATGATTAATTTTTTGAGCATTGTCTTGTCTTAAATCTACAACTGTAAACTTCAGCATGAATCTTCTTTCAAGAGAGTCTTGAGCAATCATAAGAACTTGTTCACCAGCTTTTACATCACGACGTGGTCCAATAAGCATAAGATGTGCTCCTCCTGGCTTTAATTCGATACTAGAGTTTGCAGGTACAAGAATTTTTTTAACTTGTTTCATTTTAGCAGAACCAGATTTGTTCTCCGTTATATGCATTTCGACACTATCATAAACAGGGCTTGTGAAACGATGAAACTCTACGTCTTTGTCAGATGTGTTTGTAAATTTTACATAGCCGGCATTCACAGAAGCATTTGCAGGTGCTAGAGGTATTGTTGCGCCAATAATATCTAATTCGCCTTGCGTATCTCTACTTGGATCAATACCGCTCATAAAAGCCATTGATGAAATACTGAACATTAGTAGCATTAATAATGTATAAATTCTCATTGCTGTGAATTATTACACACTAATATATTTATTTCACTTGAAATTTATCTAATATGAAATATATTTTTGTTATGAACAAAGATCTCTTAGACATACTAATTTGTCCAAAATCGGGTGGTACTTTAGAATACAATGAAGAAAATAAAGAACTGATATGCAAAGAATCTAATCTAGCTTATCCTGTTATAGATGGTATACCTATTATGTTAGTTGAGAAAGCGAGAGAGATAAACAAAGGAAAATAATATGGCAAATGGAAAAGTAAATACAAAAGTTAAAGATATGAATATAGAGTGTACAGATCTAAAAAGAAAAAAATTATATGATTTTCTTGATAAAAGATTAGTCTTATACTTTTATCCAAAGGACATGACTCCTGGATGCACAACTGAAAGCATTGAATTTAATGAAAGTCTTTCAAAAATCAAAAAACTTAAAACAAATGTAGTGGGGGTATCAAGGGATAAAATTAATTCACATGAAAAATTTATAGATAAACATGGTTTTAAATTTCCTCTTATTGCAGATACAGAAGAAAGATTATGCAAATCATTAGATGTAATAAGAGAAAAAAGCCTTTATGGAAGAAAATATATGGGTGTAGATAGATCCACATTTATAATAGATGAATCTGGTAAAATTCTTCATTCATGGAGAGGCGTTAAAGTAAAGGGTCATGTAGAAGAAGTTTTGGCTAAACTCAAGGAGTTGAAATGAAATTAATTGCATTGTTATTATTCATAATGATTGTTTTAACTCTGATAAATGGATTAGTTTTTATGAAAAAACTTATCAAATTACAAAAAGAAAACAACAATCTACTTAAAGAGATTGCAAATAATAAAAATAATGATACCAAAGATGATAATGCTCCAATGCCTCATACCGAATTGGAAAAATATAAAACCCAGTTTATGCAAAATCCATATCAACCACCGAAATGAATGATAAAACAATATTCGAACAAATAATAAATAAAGAGATACCAGCTAACATTATTTATGAAGATCGTTTATGTATTATTATTGAAGATATTAGTCCTCAAGCCCCTGTTCATTACTTAGCCATACCAAAAAAAATGATTAAAGGAATATCAGATTTAAATGATACTGAAGATAAAGACATTCTGGGACACATTATGATTTCAATCAGAAATCAAATGGTACAAATGAATATTAAAGATTACAGGCTAGTTATAAACAACGGAAGCGAAGCTGGACAAACTGTATTTCACTTGCATATACATATCCTTGCTAATAGGACTTTAGGGTGGCCTCCAGGATAGTTACTTCTTTTTAAAGAAAGAGAAAAACTTGTCTAACATATCTTGAAATGGGTTGACCCTAAGTTTTTCAGACTCAACGCTAATCTCATCAATACATTTTACCGATCTTGCTGCATAAGGCCCGTGAGACGTTTCTTGATAAAGGGCTATTAAATCAAATCCTTCTTCTAAGGTGTGGCCTATTTCAAAGTTTTCTTCCCTTGACTGAACCTGACCTTTCATTAAAGTTGGCATTAATGCTAAATAAATTGGTTCGCAAGTATTATCTTTTGATCGCATGACAATTTTTTCATCATGAATAACTTTTGAGTCTAATTCAATCATTGAATAATCACATTCTCTAAAAAAGTCATCTAATCCTTCGGTACTTGTTCCAAGTTTTACTCTCACACATATTTTTATATTATCTTCTAGTTTGCTTTTTATGGTTTTAAAAAAGTCTAATCCATTAGATATGTCGAATGACATTATTTCGGGTGAAATTTCATTTCCAAATGCAATATACTCATCCATATCTGAACCGTCTGTATCCAAGTAAATTGATGTAGATAAATTTCTTTTTTTTGATTGTTCCCTAAATAATTTAATCCTATTTTTTGCGACTTCATCTCCATCGCTATGAAGAACTCTCGCAATATCAACACCGTCAGTCCATTGTCTTGCAATGCCTGCCATTAACATTGTTATTAATTCTTTTTCATTATCTGTTGAGGGCCCTAGAGTTGCAATTATAAGGCTGAGCCTATGTCTCTCATTTGATGTCATATGATTAGTATAGCAGATTAAGTTACTAAAATGATATAATGACCTATGACTATAGAATCCTTGTTTACATTAAAGTTATCTTTTTTTATCTTGGGGTTTATTATTTTTCTAATCTTAGAAACAATTTACCCAAATAGAATATGGACCTCAAAACGATACAAAAGGGTAACTTTTCATACCGCATTAGCTATCTTTAATACGACACTTATGAGAATACCTATGCTCTTTATTCTCATGCCTGTTTTACTGACAGTCACTGAAAGCCAAGGAGGAATATTTTACGATCTGGGGATTCTAAAATTCATTCTGAGCTTTCTCATACTTGATATAGCCCTATATTGGTGGCATAGATTTAATCATACGAATCAATTCTTGTGGAAATTCCATTTTGTACATCATGTTGACACTCACATGGATGTTGGTACATCTCTTCGATTTCATATTGGAGAGTTATTTTTGTCTACATTATATAAGGCAGTAATCATCTATTTATTCGGTATTACTCTTTCTGAATTCCTATTTTATGAATTATTATTAGTGCTGTCGATTCAATTTCATCACAGTAATATAAAGTTGGCTGACCATACAGAATCTATATTATCAAAGGTTATCGTTACTCCTAAATATCATACAAATCATCACACGGTAACAAGAAGGTCACGAGAAGCCAACTATGCAAGCATCTTTACTGTTTGGGATAAAGTATTTCTGTCTTATAAAGATGCTACTGATAAAGAAAGATTAGAAATGGGATTAGAAAACAGAGAAATGGAGCTTAAATTCTTATCTAATCTTCAGTATCCATTTAAAAAAAATGTTGACAGCCTCTAGTACTGATGTTTATATATACGTACGCCTAATTTGAAATCAGCTTGCAGGCGTAAAATAGCTAAAGCGATCAGTAACCATCACTTGCTTTAGCGTGATGGTTTTTTTTTTGGCATTTGAACTCTAGATTGTGTGCCACTACTGATCAGTAAAAACACTAAAGAGGAGAAGAAAATGAGAAATCATGACATAAGTAACGAGCTAGATGACCCATTAAGCTCAGGAAAGATCGGAGCCTACTCTGGTTCTGTTAAAGCAAGGTTCTATAAGGACGGTAAGCTTTACAAAGATATACCGCCTGTAGACATCCATAGCGAACTTAGATCCGTCCTATGTAACAGCAAGATTAAAATAAAGCCTTATAATGTCTCTTATGATAAAGGGTGCCTGATAATAGAACTTCCAGATAATATAAAAGGAAGTCTTGCAAATTTGATCATAGTTAAAACTTTAACTACAGTAGGTTTGAAGTATAAGTGTATTAGTTGCAAACTAGAAATTGATAAAATTTCTAAAACCATCTGTTTTCATTACTAAAAAAAACACCCCCTCAATTGAGGGGGTGCTATCAAGTCCATTTGATTCTTAATATATCCTATATTAATTTTCTACTGGGAAAGAAAGCTCATCATCTTTGAATGAAGTTCCTTCGTAGCCAACTTGTTTGTTGACTCTCGCAGAAATTGCTCTTTCTTCGTCTGTTGCAAATTTAGCATCCCATGTTGCTAATCTTTTGCGCATGTACCAGTGCCATAGCGGTGGTACTAATGCTAATGCGAAAATTGTGAAGTAACCCCAACCTAAGTTAGGTGCTCCAACATTTTCAAGTTCCCAGAAATGTGTTTCTCCACGATCATGGTGGTCAGCTTGACGACCGATTTCGATGAAGAACCAACTTGTGAACAATGTGTTGTTATCCCAGTTATGACGATAGTCAATAGGTTGGTCTTTAACACGTACTAGACCGTAATGCTCAAGATAGTTCAATGCTTCTAATTCGAAGTTTGAAATTACCCATACAGTCGCAAGTGCTGCTATACCAATCCAGCCACCAGCCATAAAGAATAATACAGCTGAAGGTATTGACATTAAATAACCACGAATCCAACGGTTTTGCCATGAAATGAATGAAACTCCCATTCTTGAAAGTCTTTCTTTTTCCATGTTAAACACGAATTTTGATTGTCCTAGGTATGATAGTAAGTAATGACCATAAATTGTACGACCGCGAGGTGCAGTTGCAGGATCATCTTCACTAGCAAGCTCTAGGTGATGGTTGTATACGTGTGCATAGCAGAAATGAGCTGAACCTGAAAGACCCATTGTCATTCTTGAAATAATGAATGCAAAGCCTTTGCAGTGTGATAACTCATGTCCGTAAATGATACCTATACCGGCAAATATACCTGTTGATAGCACAGCACCGATTAGATCTAATGAGGTAATCCCACTATATACAGGTATTAAACCAAACCATGTTGCTGTTATTTCTACTGGTACACCTGTCATGAATCCGTATACTCTCCATGCTAATGCAAGTTGTAGTAGTACGAATACAGGTAACATCATGTACATTACCAAGTTTTGGAATGTTGGGCTTGCCTTTGTAGTACCATCTTCTTTGTGCATTGAGCTTGAAGATTGCTTACGAAGAATAGTATCAACGATGACACCTACTCCTAAAAGTGCAACACCAATCCAAGAAAGCATTCCACCTGCGATCACACCTGCTAGTGTTACTAGAATTAGTGATGGTGCAAGCAAATACTTAATGTTTGCAAATATTGTTGACATAATTGCCTCCTTTGTCCGGATTTTGTCAAATTAATTGTAAATAAGTACATTAATATATTAGATTTGTCTAATTTATTACATACTTGTCTACTTCTTGTCCATAACAGTATTACATGAATATAGAGATGTCAACCTTATTTAAATAAAGTTTATAAGTTAATTGGATTTATTATTTAGAGTACTTTTTCTTGAATTTAGCAACACGACCTTCTTTTGTCTCTATACGACCTTTGCCTGTATAGAAAGGGTGTGACTCAGATGATGTTTCTATTTTATAGACAGGATATTCATTGCCATCCTCATATTTCATAGTCTCAGTAGTCTTGACTGTTGAAGACAATAAGAAACTTTTGTTACATGTAACATCATGAAATATCACTGGTTTGTAATCTGGATGAATATCTTTTTTCATAGTACGGTGTAATATATCACAATTTTTCAAATAATTAATACTTTAGTGCTATAAAATAACCTATGGAAATGATACAGATCACAGATCTTCACATAACAAAAGATATTGAAAATATAAAGAATGATTGTAAGCCATATCAAACTTTATCTAATACATTGAAGCATATCGAACATCACCACTCCAATGTTAAAGACGTAGTCATAACGGGTGATTTATCAAATGACTACACAAGAGAATCATATATGATTATTAGGAATCTTCTAAAAAAATATCAGTCCACTTTTTATATTCTTCCAGGTAATCATGACAAATTAGAACATATAAATATGATTTGTGATGAACAAATTACCACTAACTCCATAGACCTAAGTATGTCTAAAACTTTAGTTTATAACTTTGATACACATGTGCCTGGAAAAACTAACGGGCATCTCAAAAAGATACAAATTAATGAATTAAATAAAAAATTATATATAAGCAAGGAGGTGGATAAAGTTATAATTTTTACACATCATCCAATTATGGAAATAGGATCTGAATGGATTGATGAACATATATCTGAAAATAGCGAAGAATTAATTCAACTTATGCTGTCCAACACAGACAAAGAATTTAAAATATTTTCTGGACATGTTCACCAAGAATTCAATTGCATAAAAAATAATATCGAATTTTTTACAACACCCTCAACATGTTATCAATTCAAAAATCAATCAGAAAATTTTGCTCTGGAGACAAACTTATCTTATGGTTATCGTGTAATTACATTACACGATAACAGCATAAGAACTAAAGTTTTAAGAATCTAATTATAACTTGATTCTCCATGATCTGAGATATCAATCCCTGTTTCTTCATCTTCGTTAGTTACTCTTATACTTCCAGTAAAAGTTTCTGTAACTTTAATAGCTACAATTGTAAAGATTGCGCACCATGCAATAGTGAAAATAACACCAAAAAGTTGGATCATGAATTGACTAGAAATTGAATTCTCTAATCCTAATCCACCAAACTGTGATGAAGCAAATACTGCAGTTAAGAGAGTACCTAAAATTCCTCCAACACCGTGTACTGGAAACACATCTAGTGAATCATCAATTTTGAGTTTATTTTTGATATATTGTGTAGCTTCGTAACATATAAGTCCCGCAAGTATACCAATTACTAATGCGCCCATTGGGCCAACAAAACCGGATGCTGGAGTAATGGTTCCTAATCCTGCAACCATACCAGTAACAATACCTAGAACACTAGGTTTGCCAACTTTAGTCCATTCTCTGAACATCCATGCAAGTGAACCAGATGCTGCTCCAATATGTGTTACTAGCATTGCCATGCCAGCAGACTGGTCAGCTGCTAGTGCCGAGCCTGCATTAAAGCCAAACCATCCAACCCATAGCATTGAGGCTCCTGCAACGGTCATACTTAAATTATGAGGGGGCATTGGGACAGATTGGAAGCCATTTCTATTCCCCAAGTAAACAGCAAGCACTAATGCGGCAACGCCTGCATTGATATGGACAACTGTGCCTCCTGCAAAATCCATGAGTCCCATTTCACCTAAAAATCCACCACCCCATACCATATGACATATCGGAGCGTAGACAAGGACCATCCAAATGATGCTAAATAAAAACATAGATGAAAATTTCATTCTTTCAGCAAAGCCACCGACTATTAATGCTGGAGTAATTATCGCAAAAGTTAATTGAAACATTATAAACACTGTTTCAGGAATATCCCCAGACATAGAGCTTATAGTTAAGCCTGATAAAAATGCGTTATCCAAACCTCCGATATAGGAATTCATAGATCCGCCATCACCAAAAGCTAGACTATATAAGAACGCCACCCACATTACACTTACTAAACAAGCAAGACTAAAGCATTGCATCAAGACTGATAAAACATTTTTACTTCTAACAAGTCCGCCGTAAAAAAAAGCAAGCCCTGGTAGTGTCATTAACAGAACTAATGCTGTTGAAGTTAAAATCCATGCAGTGTTTGCATTTGATATCCCATCTTCTGCAAATACAGCTTCAGGGAGTAAAGTAGCTGCAATAAATGCAATTACTCCAAATATGATATTTTTTATTTTCATTGTATATTTCCTCATTCATTACCTAAATAAGTGCAATAATTGTGCCAAAATAGTGCTTTATGATGATTATATAAAAAGTTTGTAAAATAGGGGTTTCTGCATTACTTTAATTAGATATAAAGCATAACTTATATTTTTATATGCATCATTTTAGGACAATTTGCACTAATTAATGGATAAAATAATTAAACATACAGATATTTTAATAGTAGGGGCTGGTCCTTCTGGTTGCATGGCAGCAAACATCTTAAAAGATTCAGGAAGAAATGTGACTCTATTGGATAAATATGATTTTCCTAGACATAAACCATGTGCGGGTGGACTTACACCAAAAACTGTTGAGGAACTCCCCTTCGAAATAACTGATCTCAAACAACATGATTCTGAGAAAATGCTATTTAAGTTTACTAATGGCAAAACAGTTGATTTAAATAATGAATCAGGTGCTTGCAAGATGGTAGTAAGAGAAGAATTTGACAATTTTTTTCTTAATTATGTAAAAAATAAAGGCGTCAAATTAATGAAAGGTAAAGTTATAGATATAAATGATGCTCCTGATGAGGTTATTGTAGAAACTTCTGATTACAAGATTAAATGTAAGTTCCTCATTGGAGCAGATGGAGCTAATAGTTCAGTGAGAAGATTAACAACTGATTTGAAGTTTAAAAATCCTGTATTTGCCTTTGAGGGACTTGTAGATCGTAAACTTTCATCTAGGAATGTCCCTACTAAGTTTGTTTTTAATGAACTGGGATATGGATGGATCTTTCCCAAGAAGGATCATTATAATGTAGGTATAGGTAACCTTGTATACAACTCAGCTCAGCCAAAGCCCAAAAAAAAAGACTTATTTAGTTTTGTAAAAGATGAACTTGATACAGACGAAATAACGCATATAACTGGCTTTCCTATAGGGACAGAGGGGAATGAATATATTCCAACATCAGAAAGAACATATTTAATAGGTGATGCAGCTGGTCTTGCTGAAACGCTATTAGGTGAAGGAATATATAATGCGGTTATTTCTGGAAAGTATATTGCTAATTCAATTGTTGGAGCAAATAATCCCAAGGAAGTTTACAAAGAGTACTTAAAATTCCTAATGGGCATGAAAAAAGAACTAGCTCTTTACAATAAGGCTTCAAAGATACTTTATAAAAAACAAAGAATGAGCTATTGGATGTTAAAATTATTTTTTGGAAAGAAATTTATGAATGGCTATTCAGAAGGAAAAACTCTTACAGAGATAATTAAAGGGAAATATCCGTTCCCTTCTACTTAAATCTTTGTGAACAAAACTGAGTCAAATCTATCAGGCTTTGTTTGCTGTCACCAGATAACATGTGCAATGACTCTATAGCAGCGTCAGAATACTCTTTAATTTTATTTTGAGTATATACATCAGAATTATTTCTTTTAAAAATCTCAAGCAAGACATCAGACTTTGTAAGTATTTTTCCTTCAAAGATTTCAAGTAGCATTGTTTTGTCCTCACTATTTGAATTGAGATAACTATGGATTAACGGTAAAGTTGACTTACCTTCAGACAAGTCTTCAATAATATTTTTTCCAGTCTCTGATTCATCTCCAAAATAATCAAGATAATCATTTCTTAGTTGGTATGCTATACCAAAGTTCTTACCAAATGATTTAGCATTTTCAATACACTTGCCTCCAGCAAGCTCTGACGCAACCGCTGCTGATGCTTCGAATAATTTTCCAGTTTTAAGATAAATAATATTTAAATATTTATCAGTATCATCAATGATTTTATCTTTCACCATGAGCTGTATCACCTCACCTTGTGAAATTTGATTAGTAGTCTCAGCAAGAATTTTGTAAACTTTTTCTTTATTAATATCTACAATCAATTCGAAAGCACGTGAATATAGAAAGTCTCCAACTAGAACAGCGCTGTCATCCCCCCATAACTTATTTGCAGTTTTAATATTATGTCTAATATCTGACTGATCCACGACGTCATCATGTAGTAATGTTGCTGCATGAATTAATTCTAAAATTGCTCCAGCTTCAATTACATTTTTTTCATTTTTAAATAGTCTTGAAAATAGCATTAGGATAATTGGTCTAATCCTTTTACCTCCACTTTCTATCATGTGGCTAGACAGGTTATTAATTAATGAGACATCCGTGCTAGTTGCTTTTTTTAAAAAGTTATTCAACCTTTCTAGATCAGAATGTAAAGGTTTACTAATTTGCTTCAAATCTTGCATAGTGACAAAAATATATCATATTTAGATGGGCTAAATACCGATAAAATGGTTTATTATTTAAAAAAATCAGGGTAGAATCACACAACTTAAAGCAATATGAACGCAATTATCAAACAAGGTGGACATCAATATA
Organism: Gammaproteobacteria bacterium; assembly: GCA_045561295.1. Lineage (GTDB taxonomy): Bacteria > Pseudomonadota > Gammaproteobacteria > CACLCV01. The sequence goes on along the minus strand of JBJKYD010000013.1, from coordinate 46,828 downwards.
ACGTTACAGAAGGTGACGTAATACGTGTTGATCAAATTTCGAAACCTGAGGGTAGCAAAATTGAACTCGATAAGATAATCATGGCATTTGATGATAAAGAGTCTGTTATTGAAAAAAAAGCTCTTAAATCATTAAAAATCAAAGCAACTATTCAAAAACATGGTAGATATCCTAAAATTAGAATAGTAAAATTTAAAAGAAGAAAACATTACATGAGAACACAAGGTCACAAACAAGGGTTTTCAGAAATAAAAATAGAGTCGATTAAATAAAATGGCACATAAGAAAGCAGGTGGTAGTACTAAAAATGGAAGAGATTCTGAGTCTAAGCGACTTGGTGTCAAAAAATATGGTAGCGAATTTGTACATGCTGGCAATATCATTTTAAGACAAAGAGGAACACCTGTAAAAGCTGGCGATAATGTCGGTTGTGGAAGAGATCATACGCTCTTTGCAACAAGTGATGGATATGTCCACTTTCATAAAAAAGGTCCTAATAAACATAAATTTGTTAGTGTCCTTCCAACTAAACACTAAAACAACCTATTAATCATGAAATTCATTGATGAGACTGTAATTACAGTTAGAGCGGGCAATGGTGGTTCAGGCTGCTTAAGCTTCAGAAGAGAAAAATATATTCCTTTTGGAGGTCCCGACGGAGGAGATGGTGGGGATGGAGGCTCTATAATCATAAAAGGAACTGACAGCTTGAATACTCTAGCTGATTTTAAAAACAAGAGTTTATTTAAAGCTGAAAATGGAAAATCTGGCGGAAGTAAAAATAAGCATGGAAGGAATGGTGAGGACCTAGTTATCAACTTACCTTTAGGTTGTGTGATTTATGATAATGAAACCGACGAGGAACTATTTGATCTTGATGACGAGAGTAAATCATTCACAATTGTTGAAGGAGGAGAACACGGCTATGGAAATGTTCGCTTTAAAACATCAACAAATAGAGCTCCTAGAAAAAAAACTAATGGCAAAGAAGGCGAATACAAGGAAATAAGAATTATTCTTAAAGTCTTGGCAGATGTTGGATTAGTAGGATTACCAAATGCAGGTAAAAGTTCTTTTCTTCAAGCCGTAAGTATGGCTAGGCCAAAAGTAGCTGACTATGAATTTACAACACTCACGCCAAACTTAGGGGTGGTTCTCTATTCAGACTATGAGAAGTTCGTAGTTGCAGATATACCGGGAATTATTGAGGGCGCGTCCAAAGGTGTAGGTTTGGGCATAAGATTTTTAAAACATATCAGTCGAACAAAAATGCTTTTGAACATTATAGACTGCTCAGGTAAATCATATGAAGATATTATTGAGGAGGTAGATAAAATTAAACTTGAATTAAATAGCTATGATGAATCTCTCCTCAAAAAGGATAAATGGATTGTAATAAATAAAATCGATATGCTTGAAGAGAAAGATATTGACGATCTCAAAAAATGTTTCGATAAAACAAAACTTAATGTTTACTTTATATCGACAATTAATAAAACTGGTATAAAAGAACTTACTAATGAAATATATGAGTTTTTAAAATATGAAAATAGAATTAAAGAAGTCTAATAAAATAGTTATCAAAATAGGTAGCTCTATCATTAATAATGATGATGGAAAGGATTATTTGTCTAATATTTGTGATGAAATAAGCAAGTTCGTAAATGAAGGGAAAGAAATTATCATAGTCACATCAGGTGCAATCAGTCAGGGTATGTCTATTCTTAGTATCACTGACAGACCAAGAGATATCAAAAAGCTACAAGCTCTAGCTGCCATTGGACAACAAAAGCTAATGTTAGGATACGAAAGAATATTTTCACAAAACAATAATCATATAGCTCAGTTACTAATCACTCATAATGACATAAATGATCGTGTTAGATATTTGAATATCAAAGGCACTATAGAAGAACTACTATCTAACAAAATAATACCAATTATTAATGAAAATGATGTCGTATCTACAGAAGAAATTAAACTTGGTGATAATGATAATTTATCATCTATGATTGCAAATCTTATAGGTGCTGACTTACTTCTTATTCTTACGGATCAGCAAGGAATGTATGATAAAAATCCTGATTGTTTCAAAGATGCAAAACTTATTAATTCAATAAATGTTTCTGACCTAAGAAAATATGATGCTGACTTTAGCACACAAAGTAATATTGGTACTGGTGGTTTTGCAACTAAGATTCAAGCTGTGAGAAGGGCCGCACTATCGGGTACATACACAGTAATAGCGAGTGGTCATGATGATACTATATTAACTAATATTTTTAATAAAAGTTATGGAACACTTTTTATACCAGAATTGAAAAAAGTAAGTTCTAAAAAACAATGGCTCGATACGACAGAGAATCAAGGAGCCATAATAATCGATGAGGGTGCTTGTAAAGCTTTGAACCAAAATAATAGTCTACTTTTTGTTGGTATTAAAAATGTTATAAATAGTTTTGAAAAAGGTGATGTAATTAATTGCATGAATGAAAAAAATGTATGTATTGCAAAAGGTATTACAAATTATGGATCAGAGGATATAGTTCTTCTGAAAGGAAAATCTACTGAAAATATAATTTCAAAGCATGGAAATAAATTCACTAAGGAAGTGATTCACGCTGATAATTTAATTGTTATAGAGATTTAATCTTACTGTTCAATCTTGATTTGTGTCTTGCAGCTTTATTTTTATGAATAAGCCCTTTTGCAGCTAGCTTATCAATGCATGATACTGCAGTAATATAGTCTTTTTTAGACTGTTCTGCGTTTTTGTCAGAAATTGAACCAAGCACTTTTTTAATACTTGTTCTGAATTCAGATTTTTTAGCAGCATTACTTACTCTTGCCTTAGCAGCTTGTCTTACTCTTTTTCTAGCTTGTGCTGTATTTGCCAATGTAATTTTCTCCAATAATAGGTAAAATAAGTGAAGATTATCTCAGTCAAGTGGGCTAGTGTCAATATAATACACTCTATATGACAAAAGAATCAGATACAGAATCAAGATCAATTATTAAATCTTCAAGCCATTTTGGCATAACTACTTTAATATCAAGAATAAGTGGTTTTGTAAGGGATATTCTTTTTGCAAACTATTTTGGTGCATCGTCGAGTACTGATGCTTTTTTTGTTGCTTTCAAGATCCCTAACTTTTTTAGAAGACTATTTGCTGAGGGTGCGTTCTCTCAGGCTTTTGTGCCTGTATTACAAGAGTATCGTCTTAATAAAAGCCATTTATTATCTGAATTTATTCAAAATATTTTAGGAAATCTATTTGTTGTTTTATTAGTTATTACTTTACTTGGTATGTATTTTTCTACTGAGCTTACCTATATATTCGCGCCAGGATTTGCTGATGACAATGCCAAACTCAGCCTAACATCAGAAATGCTATTCGTTACATTTCCATATTTATTATTTATTTCTTTAACTGCGATGTGTGCCGGCATATTCAATTCATACGACCGTTTTATTCTATCTGGGATCACACCTGTTTTCTTAAATTTGAGCCTAGTAGTTTTTACAATTTTCTCATCATCACTTTTTGTTATCCCAGTTATTTCATTATCATATGGTGTGCTAGTAGCTGGTGTTGTTCAGTTGCTGATACAGCTGCCATTAATGTATAAATTAGGATTTCTCAAATTACCTAAAATCAATTTCAAAAATCATGGTTCAATTAAAGTGATTAAACTCATGGGGCCTGCAATCATAGGCACAGCTGCTGTTCAAATTAATTTATTGATTGATACAATTGTTGCTTCTTTGTTAGTTACCGGTAGTATTAGTTGGTTATATTTTTCAGATAGATTAATAGAATTGCCCTTAGCAGTATTTGGTATTGCCATTTCTATCGTCATGCTACCAGTTTTATCTGAACACTTTCAAAAAAAGGAGTCGGGGCTTTATTCATCAACATTATCTAAATCAATCAAGCTTTCCATGTTAATTGCTATACCTTCAATGGCTGGGTTAATCATCCTCTCTAGCTCTATTATATCTACATTGTTCATGTATGGTAATTTTGATCTATTAGATGTAAATATGACAGTACTAAGTTTAATAACTTACAGTCTTGGTCTCCCAGCATTCATATTTTTAAAAATATTAGTAACAGCGTTTTATTCAAGACAGGATACAAAAACCCCGGTCATATATTCCCTTGTAGGTATATCCATTAACATTATGTTTAATCTGGCAGTTTTATATTTTTATCTTAAATCACCTTTTGAGGGTGCCCATGCGCTGATTGCTTTAGCTACATCCTTATCAGCATGGGTACAGGTTTTATTAATGAATTATAAACTCAGATCTATAGGCATAATAAGAGAAAATTTATTTTTTAATCAGTCCTCATTTAAGATTATTTTTGCTACTTCATTCATGTTCTTGGTTTTATTCTTTTATGGCAATATTCTGCCGTTTGATTATGATACAAGCATATATGAGCGGGCAAGTTACTTAATTACAAATATATTGGTAGGAGCTATAATTTACTTTATTTCTCTAGCTCTCTTAGGTGTCAGAATTAAAAATTATAAGATATGAATATAATTGAGAAAATTGATAACATTTCAGATAAACCCAAGGTTGTTACTATAGGTAACTTTGATGGTATCCATAAAGGCCATCAGTCCTTGATTAAAAAAACTCAAGAAATCTCTCATACAGAGAGTTTAGAGTCTGTAATTTTCACGTTTGATATGTTACCCGAGGAAATTTTCAAACAAAGTCATTTTCAGCGAATATATAATAATAAACAGAAATTTGATTACATTAAGTTACATGAAATTAACACAATTCTGTCTATTGATTTTAATGATATAAAAGATTTTTCAGCAAGTTTTTTTTGTGAAGAAATACTCATCAAAAAATTATTAACAAAATACTTAATCATAGGTAAGAATTTTAAATTTGGGAAAGGAAGAGAAGGTGATATAAATAAACTTAATGAATATCATAATGCTGGTGATTTTCATCTTATTATCCCTGAACTAGAGAAGTATGATAATGAACATATTAGTAGTACAAGAGTAAGAAAATTAATAAAAGATGGTAAATTTTCAGATGTTAAAAACTGCCTAGGAAGAGAATATATGTTGCGCGGGACTGTAACGACAGGGGAGCAATTAGGTAGAAAGCTTGGCTACCCTACTGCTAATATTTCACTTGATTATGATTATCCTCTTGATGGTGTGTACTTATCAAAGATATGTGTTGATGGGACTTTTTATTATGGACTCGCATCTGTGGGAAATAAACCAACATATAATGGTAAAGAGAAAATCCTAGAGGTGTTTATCTTAGATTTTAATCAAGATATTTATAACAAAGAAGTTGAAGTTTATTTTTTAGATTTGATAAGGAAGCAAATCAAATTTGATAGTCAAGATGAACTTATTAAACAAATGAATGAAGACCATAAATATGCAATAATCAATAGCAAAAATTATGGAATATAAAGATACTCTAAACCTGCCTAAAACAGATTTTCCAATGAAAGGTAATCTGCCTAATAGGGAACCTGAAATACTAAAAAAGTGGCACGATAATGCCATTTATAAAAAAAACCTGGAACAATCAAAAAATAAAAAGAAATATATCCTTCATGATGGTCCTCCATATGCAAACGGAGACATACATATAGGTCATGCTGTTAATAAAATCCTAAAAGATTTTATAATTAAATCAAAAATTATGTCTGGTTTTCATGTTCCGTTTATTCCAGGATGGGATTGTCATGGCTTGCCTATAGAATTACAAGTTGAAAAGAAGTATGGGAAATCAAAGTTTAGAGATAATCCAAAAGCTTTCATAAGTGCTTGCAGAACATTTGCTGAAAAACAAATCACTAAGCAGAAAGATGACTTTATTAGACTTGGTATTTTTGGTGATTGGGATAATCCCTATTCAAGCATGGATAAAGATGTAGAGTCAGAAATAGTATCTAGTTTAGCAAAGATGATTGAGAATAATCATATCTATTATGGGTCAAAACCTGTTCATTGGTGTATTGAATCATCCTCTGCACTGGCAGAAGCAGAAGTGGAGTATAAAGATATTATATCCTCAGCAGTCTGTGTTAATTTCAAAATTCTTAATATAAGAAATCTTTCATCATACAAAAGCATGAATAATGAACTTGACGTATTCATACCTATATGGACTACTACGCCATGGACCTTACCTGCTAACCGAGCAGTTGCATTAAGTAATAATATAAATTATGTAGTTGTTAAAACTGAAAATAAGTATCTTATTATCGCTAAAAGTTTAGTTGCCCGTGTCATGGAGAAATCAGGTATATCAGATTATGAAATTTTAGATGATTTCAAAAATGATGATTTTGTAGATTTAGAACTCCAGCATCCATTTTATGATCTGACAGTTCCTGCCATAACTGCTGACCATGTAACCGATGAAAATGGTACTGGTGCGGTACACATAGCTCCTGGTCATGGTACAGATGATTATCTTGCAGGGATAAAAAATAATCTCGAAGTTTACAATCCTGTTGATGACTATGGAAGATTCATTGAAGCTTTGCCAATTTTTGGTGGGATGAAAATTAGAGACTGCAATGATGACATTATCGCATTACTTAAGAAAAATGATTGCTTATTGTTCTCAGAGGATTATGAACATTCATATCCGCATTGTTGGCGTTATAAAACTCCATTAATTTTTAGAGCAACTCCTCAGTGGTTTATGAGCATGGATAACTCTGGATTACGAGAATCTATAAAAAATAATATAAGAGATATAAACTGGTTACCTTCATGGGGAGAAGACAGAATATTTAATATGATTGATGGTAGACCAGATTGGTGTTTATCAAGGCAGAGAAACTGGGGTGTTCCTATTCCATTATTCTTACATAAAGATACCAATGAACTTCATCCTGATACAGATTCAATCTTAAAAAAAGCTGCCGATATTATAAAATACGGCAACATAGAAGCATGGTTAGATTTTGATAAAGAATCAATAGTAAAAAATATAAATGAGTATAGAGAGATAAAAGATACTCTTGATGTCTGGTTTGATTCAGGCGTGACACATGAAACTGTTCTAAAAAGCAGAGGCATTGATCAAACAGCAGATTTATATTTAGAGGGCTCTGATCAACATAGAGGTTGGTTTCAATCATCACTTATAACATCCCATGCGATGTATAGTAAATCGCCATATAAGAATGTCCTTACGCATGGGTTCGTAGTAGATAAAGATGGTCAAAAAATGTCTAAATCTATAGGTAATATCATTTCCCCACAAAAAGTTATAAAAGATAAAGGAGCAGACATCCTAAGGTTGTGGGTTGCTATGACAGATTATTCTAAAGAAATGACAATATCAGATGAAATCATAAAACGTGTTTCTGAGTCCTATAGGAGAATACGTAACACCTCTAAATTTTTATTATCTAATATTAGTGATTATGATAATCAAGATATAAATTCTGAAGATATGGTAGAGCTTGATAAGTGGATTATACACAAAGCGAAAGAGCTCAATAATCAAATCCTAAAAGATTATGAAGAGTTCAAATTTCATAAAATAATGCAAGAGGTTGTAAATTTTTGTACTCTAGAGTTAGGAGGATATTATCTTGATATCATTAAGGATAGACTATATACCTCTAAAAAAGATGGGGCACCTAGACTCTCCGCTCAAAAGACATGTCATATCTTAATAAGTTATTTAAATGCTTGGATTGCTCCAATATTAACCTTTACTGCTGAAGAAATTTATTCAAGAATGCCAAATAATAAAGAGAGCATATACCTAACAGAATGGTTTGATACATCAGTTGCTATGAGTGATAAAAAGGTTAAGTTGTATGATAATCTTTATTCAATCAAACCTCATGTATCTCGAATGATAGAAGAAGCAAGAAATAAAAATGAAGTGGGATCATCACTTGAATGTGAATTAAGTATTACATGCAACAAACACTTATATGATGATTTAAGCAAGTTATCTGATGAGCTTAAATTTGTTTTCATCGTATCCTCATGCAATATTACCTTGGGTGATGAATCAGATAATTATTTAATTGATGATGATTTGAATAAATTCTCTATTTCTATATCAAAATCAAAGTACAAAAAATGTGAGAGATGTTGGCACTATCATGAATCTGTAGGAACAATTGAAGGATCTTCTTCAATATGCGAGCGATGCTTCGATAATGTACATGGTGATGGAGAATGCAGGACGTACGCCTAAAAGGGGCAATCTCTTTTTGCATTATTTTAACAATCATAGTGATCGACTATTTTTCTAAGCAGTATGCATTATTATTTGATCAAAATTATGTTTTAAACTCTTTCATTACTATTTATAAAATGAATAATTATGGAATTGCATTTAGTTTGTTCAATGAACTAGAGGGTGTTGGTCAGCTGATATTGAATATAGTAATATTTTTTATCTTAGCTTTTCATAGCTAGAGAGTTATTCACAAATTTAGCGAGTAGTAATTTATATCTAGTAGGGTTGTCTCTTATCTTAGGAGGTGGCTCAGCTAATTTTATTGATAGATATGATAATTCTGCTGTTACTGACTTTATTATTTTACATTATAAGGATATATATTTCCCAGCAGTTTTTAATATAGCGGATCTATCAATAAGCATAGGAGCAGTACTAATAATAATTTATTATATGAGAGATAAAGCAAATGAAGTCCATTAGATATAATAGTACTGTATTGCTTAATTACTCACTTAAAGGGAATGATAATTTATTTGAGAGTACCTTTGACAAAGAGCCTATTAGAATAACCATCGGCAAATCTAAAATGCCTCAAATAATTGAAGCATCATTATATGGATTAAAATGTGGAGATGAAAAAGAATATAGTTATGACTCAAAAGAAATATTTGGGAAGTATGATCAAGATAAAGTTATCACAACAAAGCGTGATTTATTAAAGCACTATAAAAATGTCAAATCAGGAGACATCATAGAAACTATTCAAGATGATAAATCATGCTTTGTTACAGTTTTACAGGTATCGGATAAAGACATAGTAATAGATATGAATCACCCTTTATCTGATAAAAATGTTAAATTTAGAGTTGAAATTATTGAGATAGATGATGAAACTTAAAGATTGTGAGATATTGCTTACGGAACCAAGAGGTTTTTGTGCAGGTGTTGAAAGAGCTATTGGTATAGTAAACCGAGCTATTGAAATGTTTGATGAAGAAATCTACGTAAAACATGAAGTTGTTCATAATAAAAATGTAATAGAAGAGCTCACCAAAAAAGGGGTTGTCTTTATAGAGTCGTTAACTGAAGTACCAGATAAGTCAATATTAATTTATAGTGCACATGGTGTATCAAAAGAAGTGACAGACATAGCTCAAAAGAAGAATTTAACAATCTTTGATGCTACTTGTCCTCTAGTTACAAAAGTTCATTTTGAAATCCATAAATATGCTCGTGAAAATATAGATGTTATTCTAATAGGCCATAATGGTCATCCTGAAGTTGAGGGAACAATGGGACAATATAAATCTAAAGAAGGAAAAATTTATTTAGTAGAAAGTAAAGCTGATGTAGAAACCTTAGAAATTAAAAATAAGAAAATTTCATATGTGACTCAGACAACACTCTCAGTCGATGATACGCAAGATATAGTTGATGCTTTGAAAGAGAAATATCCTAATATTGAGGGGCCAAAGAAGAGTGATATATGTTATGCAACCCAGAACAGACAAGAGGCAGTTAAAAAAATATTAGATCTTTGTGATTCACTTGTTGTTGTAGGTTCACAAAATAGCTCTAACTCACAACGTCTAAAGGAAATAGCTGTTCAATATGGAAAAGATGCCTACTTAATTGATCATGAAAGTCAGCTAGATATCAATAAGCTTAGTAAGAGTAAAGTCATAGGTATAACTGCAGGAGCATCTGCTCCGGAACATACAGTTCAAGCATTAATTAGATTCTTAATTAATAATGGTGCGAAAATGTCAAATGAAGAAATCGCTTTTAAAGAAGAAGCGGTTGTATTTTCTCTACCAAAATCTCTCAGACAGTAATATGTTAATGAAAATCGTGTGTAGTATTTGAATCTAATGATTCATCAGGTTTTTGGTATTCAGGATCATTAGGATTTATAAAAATAAATTGTTTATCCTTGCCATCAATTGCAACGAAATCTAGTTTTGTATTTTTTAAGTTAATCATTGAATTTGGATCAATCAATATATTTATACCATTTATTTTTAGTTGGAGATCCTCTTCTTTAGATTGATCAAAACCCATGAGATAGTTAAATTTACCGTTATCATCAACATTCAGTGATATTCTAAGAGGCCACTCAGAACTTTCCGATGACTCAGACGCTACATTGATTTGTTTAGCAGCTTCATCACTTATTTCAAATATTTGCTTTACCATTAACTTCCTCTATATGTTTGATGAAATATTTTATCCAATCAAAAGAATTGCATGATCTTAAATGAGAAAATGATGCAATAGTATTTTTATAAATTAAACCGTCTTTTTTCCCATTTATACCATAGCCTCTCTTTATATTAAATGCGTATTTATATCTCTTTTTTCTACTGATAACAGATGAGTAGTGGAATTCATGTGCATGAATATTAATTTTCTTTATTCCCCATGGGTGTACTAGACTATCTAAAATAGTATAACCTCTACCAACTGGTTTAGTATTCATAATTATATCTACATCAAAAACATTGCACATTTTTTTTGTCTTGCTATTAAACTTTAAGTTATTTGCAAGATACATAAGCCCACCACATTCTGCATACACAGGTAAATGATTTTCAATTGCTGATTTAACAGATTTTTTCATAGATGTATTTTTTGCCAGTTCCATTGCTTGTGTTTCAGGAAACCCGCCACCAATAAAAAGACCATCAAGAGCAGGTAGTTCCTTATCTTTTATAAGATTTACTTTTTTAATTTTATGTCCATATTTAACAATTTTTTCAAGATCATCTGGATAATAAAATCCAAAGGCAGAATCAACCGCTACCCCGATAGTTAAATTTTGTTTTCCTTTTATTAGATTTTTATGTCCTTTTATCTGTTTTTGTTTTTTTATTTTTTTTGGAAATATTTTTTTATAATCAACATTGTCTCGTAATGTAGATATAATCGATTTAGTAACACTATTCTTATCTTTATGCTGAAATGATGGAATTAGTCCCAGATGTCTCTCATCAATAAGATTATTAATTGGAGGTATTGCCCCCAATACTTTGAAGTCCGTATACTGTTTAATTGCTGAAAGTAATTTTCCTTCATGCCTGCTTGTTGATACATGATTAAGAAGAACATGATTTAACTTTAATTTATTATCAAATTTTTTATATCCTTGCAGCAGAGGCGCGATACCTCGAGTAATACCTTTACAATCTATTATTAATAAAACTTCGGTTCTTAAGAGTTTTGCAAGCTCGGCATTACTATCCCTTCCGTCTGTTGATATTCCGTCATATAAACCCTTTGTGCCCTCTATTATTCCCATATCTGATCCGTTTACTCTTGTTTGATAAGTGGATTTAATTTCATTCGCACTCATTGTATTAAAATCTAAGTTGAAACATGGTCTTTTAGATACATATGATAACCATGATGGGTCAATAAAATCTGGTCCTTTTTTAAATGTTTGAACTGAATAACCTAACTTGGTAGCTAGTCCCACTAGACCTATAGTAACTATAGTTTTTCCTGATGACTTTTTTGTCGAGGATATAAGTAGAGTTTGCATTTTGAATAGTTGGAGTTTATTTTTTTGTTGGTATAAATTTCAAGTTAGTTATCAGCACAAGAATAATTATCAGTGCTAATGATGTACCACCTATACCAAGGCCAAATTCAAATATCGAAGGTGAATAACTATGAATTTGATTATCAAAAAAAGATGAACTAATAATAGTATGATCCGGAAAAATATTTAAAGGAAATGCTTGCCCACCAATAATTATAACTGCTACTGCAAAGAACCCCCCTATCAGGGTCATTATAGATGTGAGAGTCAAAGGAAAGTTTCTGTTCTCTTTATTGGTTAATTCGAATAGTAAAGGTATTAGTAGACCAACTCCTACTTGGCCAAGCCAAAACATGGTAGTGTAATTTCCACCTTCTAGTAATATAAATGTCGTAACCGCAATTTGTTTAGATATATATAAATTAGTGATGTGATATAGAATAAGGAAATATATATTTGCCAATAGAAAAATTATCATTAATCGTCTTATGTTAGAAACGATTTCATCAGGTATATTTATATTTTGTAATTTAGATATAATTCGAAGAAGTAAATAAAACACCGCAGTTCCATAAAGTAGAGACATAACAATAAATAAAGGGGCTAAAACAGCTGTTGAATATGCTTCTCTTGCAACAAGGAAACCAAATATTGATCCTGTTCCTGTAGTTAAAATTATTCTCCAACCGAATGCTAGCTTGCCAACATATGATGAATATTTACTTACGTTAAAATCCAGCATAGTCCATATGTATATAGATAAAATAACAAAGAATCCAGAGTATAAAAAAATATTCCATGCAAAAATAGATTTAAAATTATATGTGGTCATCGCTACTATTAAACGATCAGGTCTCCCCAAATCTAATACCAAGATTATTAATCCTGCTATTAAAAAAGCAATAGCAAATAGAGCCGATAAAGGAGCTAGTGGCTTATATAGTTTCTTATTAAATGCAGAAGACATAGAGGCAATATTAAGTACGCCAGAAGCAATGACGATTAAGGTCACAGCAAAAATATGTGGGAGGCCCCAGACAATTTGATTATTCATACCAGTAACATAATGACCTTCATGTTCCATATAAGCTGATGAGGCTATTCCTAAAAGTATAAGAAAACCTAAGAATAGAAAAATTCCCCAATATGCATATCTGCATGTTTTTAATTTTTGTAAGGTGTATTCGCTCATATGTTAGAATAAAAAACTTTTTGTTGGAGGTTAAGATCATTTCTTAATCTTCTTGGGTTATTTGAATCAATAACAAGTCTTACTTTGCTTGAAGGGTTCTTTAAATCGCCAAAAGTAATTGCTGAATGCCCTGCTTTATTACAAGCATCTTCACAGGCAGTTGTCTCTGAACCATGATCAATTCTATTGACACATAAATTGCAACTTTCAACACATCCCTTACCTCTAGGAGCATTAGTGTTTTGTTGTGTTAGTGTCTCGTGGACAAATGATCGTGCCTTAAATGGGCAAGCCATCATGCAATACCTGCAACCGATACATGTATGCTGGTTTACCATTACAATTCCATCTACTCTTTTAAATGATGCTCCAGTCGGACAAACATCACAACATGGTGGATTTTCACAATGCTGACACATCATCGGCATCGTAGTGATCTTATCAGTTGTCTTATTTTTAACTGTAACCTTTCTAATCCACTGAGAATCAGTTTCAGGTCTTCCAAAACCAGTTAGACCATTTTCTTCATTACATGCATCAACACAAGCTGTGCATCCTTCAACACATTTACCTGCATCAACATGAATTCCCCAGCTTTGTTTATCAGTAACTTTTTGAGCAAGAGGTTTTTTTGCATGTGCTTTGCTAGATAGTAACGAAGGCACGACAAAAGTTATTGCAAGTGCACTTGCTGATTTAACAAGAAAGTTTCGTCTATTTATCATTGTTTATATGTTTCACTAATTCTTTAATATCATTTGAATTCATTTTACTAGTCATTCCAGAATGTTGTGGAAATCTTGGTTCTGCAGCATGACATGAAAAGCAGGTTATATTTGTAGCTGTTTTAACATGACATTCTTGGCAAAATTGACCTTCGGCATTTATGGGAATGGCTTTACCTTGTTCATCATAGGACACATGGCAGTCAATACAATTAGCAAAACTATGCTTCTTAGTTCTAACTCCATCAATTACCGTTTCATCACGTTGATGAAGAAGAAACATATAATGCTCTTTTCTCATGAGTTCTGTTGGTTCAACACATGCTTCTTGTGAATCTGCTTTTGATTTACCCGGTGTAACATGAGGGCTACCATCATGTGAACTTACATTTTGAATACCTACTGAAAGAATAAATATCAGAAATGATATTTTAAGGTGTTTCAATAATTTTCCCCTGATTAAAAAGCGATTACTCTATTCGCCAAGGCCCATTTTAATATAACCAGTTGGACATACATCTGCACATATATGACAACCAATACATTTATTATAATCAGTATCTACATATCTACCCAGCGTTGCTTCATCTTTTTTAACCCTGAATACAGCATCTTGTGGACAATAAATTACACAGTTATCACATTCGAAACACATTCCACAACTCATACATCTTGATGCTTCTTTGATTGCCTCTTCCTCGGTAAGGCCTATGATTCTATCTTTATAGTTATCTATTACTTCATCTCCGCTAGGAACATCTTCCCCACGCTTTAATCTATCTTCATGTTTGAAGTGACCAAGAAAGAGTTCTGTTGATGGAATAATTTCCTGAGATGAGCGATCCTCATAGTTATGTAAAACATTTTTACTTGTATCAGAACCACGTAACTCATCTGGCTCTATTGGCGCGGTGTATTTTTCTGGTTCTAGGTCAGTTTCTCTTAATTTGTCTAGTAGGTTAAAGTGATGCACGTCAACTTTTGGACGTCTTTTGAAATCATTATTTTCGAAGTAGCTTTTAATTGTTTGTGAAACTATTGAGCCTTGACCAATTGCTGTTGTAAGTAAATGAGGTCTAATTATATCTCCAGCTACAAAATGTCCTTCTTTTGTTTTATGTCTATAGTAATCGTCAACCTCAAAGAATCCTCGTTCGTTACCAAGATCATCAAGACCTTCTATATCTGGTGATTGTCCAATAGCTGCAACTATAAGGTCGGCTTCTATTCTTTTTTCTGTTCCCTCAACAGGTACCGGTATATTATTTTCATCAAATGTACATTCAGCCACTACCATAGCAACGGCTTTGTTGTTTTCATCTTTTTCAATTTTGACTGGCATAACGCCATTTAGTATCGTCACACCTTCATGCATAGCATCGTTTACTTCTTGTTCAGCAGCAGTCATTTCTTCTTTTGCAAATAATGATGTTAAAGTCACAACAGCACCTTCTTTTGCAGCTGATTCTGAGACATCTTGTGCTACATAACCATGTACTATATTTTCTGGTGTATCTTGTTCATTCATTTTTGAGATGTGACCAAGACGACGTGCTACAGATACAACATCAATTGACGTATCTCCACCACCAACACAAATTACTTTTTTAGATCCTACTTTGAGCCTTCCGTCACAGAATGCTTCTAGAAAATCAACACCTGTAATACAGTTAGTGGCATCGCCACCCTCTACTGGTATTGCTTTACCATTCCAACATCCGATAGTCCAAAGAACTGCATCATGTGATTTTTCTATATCATCTAGAGGTAAGTCTTTACCTACACGTTTGCCAGTGACCACTTCTATATCACCAAGATTTATGATTCTTTCTATTTCTTTATCAAGTAGATCTCTAGGTGTTCTATAACCTGGTATGCCATATCTCATCATTCCGCCTAGCTCTTTTCTTTCTTCAAATACTGTAGAGGCATAACCCATTTTTCTTAATTGATATGCTGCGGACAATCCTGCTGGTCCACCACCAATGATTGCAACACGTTCTTTATTTAGCTTTGGAGCAGCATCAAACGAGTAACCCTCTTCAATAGCTTTATCACCAATAAATTGTTCAACTGCATTTATACCAACATAGTCATCAACCTCATTTCTGTTACAACCACTCTGACAAGGAGCTGGGCATACACGTCCCATTTGTGACGGAAATGGATTAGCTGTTGTTGATCTTCGGAATGCATACTCTGACATTGACATGTCTTGTGGTGGCTGCTCTATACCTTTAATAATTTGTAGCCAACCTCTAATATCCTCACCAGATGGGCAACTGCCCTGGCAAGGAGGTGTCTTGTGGACATATGTAGGGCATTTGTGTGAAGTATCTTGTTCAAATATTGCTTCAGAGAAATCACTATATTGGTGATCACCTTCATTATACCTTTTGTAGGTATTTTCTTCTTTCATCAAGTTTATTGTTTTTTCTAATTTAGTCATTTAATTCAACACTTTATATAAGTTTATTATACTTTACTAATACTCCAATTTTAAAAGTATAGCACAAGATATTTAGAGCTAAACCTCTTTTTTGTTCATTATTATGGCATTACTCACTAACTGATGGACACTGACTATTTGATCTAATTCAAGGTCATAATACTGAAAAACCTTACTAAATTGACTCTTACAAATAGCGCAAATAGCTGCCATATGTGTGACACCTTTTTCATCAATTAGTTGTTTTAAAGCCTCCATCCTTGGCAAAGCACCTTTTACTCTCAATTCCATTAAATCATCTGTCAGCAAACCGCCTCCGCCTCCGCAGCAGTAAGTTTTCTCTCTGATGGTTTCTTCATCCATATCATAGAAATTATTAACTACAGTTTTTATGATTTTACGCGGAATAGTAAATTGTCCACCCATAATTCCACCCATATTAGATGCCCTAGCCACATTGCATGAATCATGATATGTCAATGTCATCTCGTCATTTGCGCTTTTGTCAAATTGGAGAACATTCTGATCCATTAAAGAACTTGTAATTTCACATATATGTTGAGGTACTGGGTATCGTGGATCAAGAAAATCAAAAGGACCGGCTAAAGTATTTAGGAAGCTGTATGCTACTCTCCATGCATGTCCACATTCTCCAAAAACAATTCTTTTTACATTTAGTTCTAGTGCTGCCTCTCTAATTCTCATGGCAAGTTTTTTCATATTGTCATAGCTGCCAATAAACATACCAAAGTTGGCTGCCTCACTAGCATGAGAGCTTAATGTCCAGCTTATTCCTGCCTGATGAAATACTTTCGCATATCCTATAAGGCCATCAACATGTGGTTCTGCAAAAAAATCAGCAGATGGTGTAACTAATAAAACATCTGAGTCTTTAACATCTAGCGGAAATTTTACATCAGCTTCTGTTTCATCAAGAACATCCTCTTCAAGACCTTCTAAAGTGTCAGCTAATGCCGGCTCTGGTAAACCAAGGTTGTTTCCAATTTTATGCACTTTACTAATAATTTCATTGCAGTACTTTTGACCAACACCGATAGAGTCCATTACTTCTCTTGCAGCCATAGATATTTCTGCAGTATCAATTCCTATAGGACAAAATACTGCGCATCTTCGACACTGCGAGCATTGGTGATAGTAAGAGTACCAATCCTCTAAAACTTCTTTAGTTAAATCCTTTGCTCCAACAAGTTTAGGGAAATATTTCCCGGGCAGAGTGAAGTATCTTCTGTAAACACTTCTCATTAAGTTTTGTCGACCGACTGGCATATTCTTAGGATCTTTTGTTCCTTGATAATAGTGGCACTTATCTGTACAAGCTCCACACTGGATGCATGAATCTAAATACACTCTAAGTGAGCGATATTTAGTTAATAGATCGCCCATTTTATCTATTGCTTTTTCTTGCCAGTTATCTACAAGCTCTCCTGGATAACCAAGACTTGTTTGAAATTCTTCTTTTGATTTGAATGGAGATAAATGTGCTGTCGCACTGTTTTCTAATTTAGGTATTACTGGAAAAGTTCTAACTTCAGGTGTTTCAAAATTATTCTTGGCCATATTATTTACTAGACTCCATTTTCTTTGCCCAATCAGCTACATGTCTTTTGCTTCTTGCGTTATCAACCTGGTTTCTTGTAGGGCTAAAAAACAGACCAGGTGCATGCAGTAATTTACTGTATGGAAAAATGATCATTAATGCAATAACTAATGATAAATGAATAAGTAGGACAGTATCACTTGGTAATTCTGAAATATTAAATGTTAATAACCCTGTAAAAAATAATTTGATTGCCAATATGTCAGATGGAAACCATTTCATCATTAAACCTGAACCTGCTATGGCTATGATCAATACTAATATAAGATAATCAGATGGGACTGAGATATATCTTACTCGATCCACAAAAACTCTTCTTGCAAACAGTCCTAATAAACCTGCTAACATTAAATATACCGCATAGTGGCCTGCTACCTGTACTAATTCAGATGATACCCAAGACCAAACAGGGTCAGTAAAATATTTTAAATGTCTAAAAGCTGCGAGTAAGAGTGCTAAATGAAAAATCCAACTAAAGAGCCAAGTCCACTTAGTCGCAGAAAAAAGGCTTTCAAAAAAAACAACTTCACGGAATATTCTTACGGCGACACCTCTTTGTGTCATGGGTGCTGGTGGGGTAGGTATTTTTAGTGGCGCAGGAATTGTTGCGTATTCATATATTCTGTATGCAAGCCCTATGAACAATATTGCTGCAGCGAAGTAGAACAACGCTGCATACAATATAGTTACAAATGACATTGGCTATCCCTGACCTTTTGACTGTTTTTTATACGCAACCAGTTGGTTTTGGTAGACCTGCAAATTTACATGCTTGTTTACCTGGGCCATATGGGAAAAGTTCGTATAAATATTTACTATTTCCTTTGTCTTTGCCAAGTTTTTTACCAACAGCTTTAGTAAGAACTCTTACTGCAGGTGCTATTTGGTATTCTTCGTAGTATTCGCGTAAGAAGTTAATTATTTCCCAGTGATCATCACCAAGCTCAATATCATCTTCCTTCGCCATGATTGTAGCAATATCTTTTTCCCAATCATTCAGATTAGAAAGATATCCCTCTTCATCTACCTCTATTTGTTTGCCATTTACTTCTAATGCCATTTTCTTCTCCTAATTAAGATTAAAGCCAATTTTGTGTTTTTTCATTATCCGCTACTAGTTTAACGAAACCTTTATAATCTACTATTTCTATATTAGTAGTAAGATTAGAATTATCAAGTCCTCTTGCTTCTAAATCAGGGCCAAGAACATAAAACTTTATATCTCCATGGTTATCATGAATCGCTTTTTCGAACTGAGTACCTTTAGTACAAGCATAAACAGCATCTTCTATAAAAAGTACAGATGCTCCTTTATCTGCATAACGAAGACATGTGCTTAAGCTATCTTTTTCAAATGGTGATTTATTAATTGTATGTAACATTAGAAATTAAAAAACACCTCAGATTCGTTGAATAGTTTTTTTAAATCTAATGCAGGCAATATCTCAACATCTACAGATAAGTCCTCTTCACTTAAACCTCTTGCATCTAATGATTCTTTTTCAACATATAATTTTTCTACGTCATACATGTCTAAAGCTCCAAAAGTTTTACTAAAGTTTTTAGTAGCAATACCATCCGTATTTTGACCTTTTTTTAGCTGATATACTCCATCATCTATAAACGCCAAAGAGACATCCTGCTCAAAAGCTGCAGCTATTAAGACGACTTCTAAAGCTTCGTGTGCATAGATTGTTCCATGAGGTGCTTTTCTATTCACATAAATGAATTTTCTAATTTTGCCTGATTCTAGTTCTTGCTCTTCCACTCTAATCCCCAAATGTAATCATACGATCTGCTTGTATTCCAGCTTCTATGAGCTGACCGAGACCTGAAATTCTAAATTTATCAGCGATATTGTTTGCATCTTTTTTGTTACGCTCCATCTCACCTTCATCAACCATTCCACGTCTTTGAGCTGCAGCGACACATAATACTAAATCTAAATCATGTTTTTCTGCTAGTTCACTCCATCTGTTTGGAATGTGGCGATCATCTTGTGGTGGTGTTGCTAGTCGAGTTCCGTTATTAACGCCATCATGATAGAAAAAAACACGATATATTTCATGCCCTTCTTCTATTGCAGCTTCAATAAATTTATATGCAGAATCAGATGCTTGATGCTGATATGGGCCTTCGTTGATTAAAACTCCAAACTTCATATCGAATAGAGATTAAAATCTAACGTATGCTGATGAGTTGAGAGTTTTTCTACCGCCACGCCAGTTATCAATATGATACTTAGTGAATGGAAGCTCAGTTAGTTCAAAGAATCTAGGCCAACCTATTCTCTCAATCCAATCGTTTATTCTTTCCCAATCTCTAGCATCTTCTTTATACGCTGATAAGATTCTTTTTACTATAGCAGTTGCTTCAGGCCATCTTGGTGGGTTATTAGGTATTCCAGCAGCTACTAGTTTTTGGAAAGATGGTTTGCTTCTAGCATTTGAGTGGTTTCCACCTACCCATATTGCAAGTTTACTATGCTCAGGATCATTGATTTGCATAGGTGGACATGGTGGGAAACACGCTCCGCAACATATACATTTTTTTTCATCTACTTCTAGTGATGGTTTCCCATTGACCATTGCTGGTCTAATCGCTGCTACTGGGCATCTTGCAACAACAGATGGACGTTCACATACATTTGATACTAGGTCGTGATTTATTTTAGGTGGCTTGGTGTGCTGAATATTGATAGCAATATCACCTTGACCGCCACAGTTAATCTGACAACAAGATGTTGTTAAATGTACTCTATTTGGCATTTCATTGTTTCTAAATTCATCTATTAGTTCATCCATCATAGCTTTAACGACACCCGAAGCATCAGTTCCTGGAATATCGCAATGTAACCATCCTTGAGTATGTGAAATCATTGCTACTGAGTTTTTAGTTCCACCAACTATGAAGCCTTCTTTTTCTAGAGCATCAATTAATGGCTGGACTTTATCTTTATCCTTGACCATATACTCAATATTACTTCTTATAGTGAATCTGACGTACCCGTCTGCATATTCATCTCCAATATCACATAAGGTTCTGAGTGTAAAAACGTCGAGTATACGCTGAGTACCGGCTCTTACAGTCCAGATTTCCTCGCCACTATTAGACACATGCAGTAACACACCTGGTCGTGGATGTTCATGATACTTCCATTGACCAAAATTTTTACGCATCGTAGGATGCATATATTGAAAACCGTCAGGACAACCAGTCTCTATTGGGGTTCTCATTTCTTTTTTTGCTTTCTCGCCCATTATGCTGATCCTTTTTTGCGTTCATCGATTTTCTCATACCATTTTACCGCTTCATCATCCCAGTCATCGGTTCTGACGTATGAGCTCTCTCTAGGGTTTGCTACCATGTTTGGATCGACATCAAAGCCGACGCCTTCCAAGAAGTTTACTAGGCCGATTCTTTCAATCATCTCACCGCATCTCTCATGCTCAAGGGCATTATCAGCCCAGAAGTCAATTGTTTCCTCGGCAATTTCGACAAGTCTTTCCCAATCCTCCTCTTTCTCGAGTTTCATGAATGGAACAATAACAGTTCCCATAAGATCACCGATTTTAAGTGTTCTTTTACCACCAATAAGTATAGTGACGCCTTTGTCGTCTCCACACTGGAGTGCTTTAGGCACTACATTTAGACAGTGCATACATTTAACACAGTTTTGGTTATCTATTTGAATTGAATCATCATCATTTAGAGAAATCGCATTCGTAGGACATCTTGTAACGATATTATCAATAACATATTTACGTCCTTTCATTTCGACAAATTTTTTAAATTCTTCCTGATCGATTTTTATATCATCTCTCCATGTTCCAATGACTGACATATCGGCTCTCTCGATAGAGTTCATACAATCATTTGGGCAACCTGAGACTTTAAATTTAAATTTATATGGTAAAGCTGGTCTGTGTACGTCATCAGTAAAATTATTCACAAGAAGTCTGTGAGCTTTATGCTCATTAACATTAGACATCTCACAACGACCGGCACCAACACAAGACATTGCTGTTCTTACACATGGTCCTGCGCCACCAAGGTCAAAACCATAGTCATTAATTTCATCAAAGAAGTGTTGGGTATTCTCTGTTGTTGAACCAATAAACATTATATTGCCTGTTTGCCCATGGAATGTTACTAGACCTGAGCCATGCTTCTCCCAACTGTCCGCAAGCTTTCTTAGCATACTTGTTGAATAAAAATTACCTGCAGGAGGTTGAACTCTTAAAGTATGAAATTCTTTGGATGCAGGAAATGCGTTACCCACTTCGGAGAATCTTGGAATAATTCCTCCGCCATAACCATAAACACTCACTGTGCCACCTTTCCAGTAACCTTTGCGTGTTTCATATGAATGCTCCAATTGACCTAGTAGGTCATTAGTCATTTCATTAATTCGTTTCTCAGGATGTGTGTCCCTGAGTCTTTTAATTCCACTTATGAAGCTTGGCCATGGGCCATTCTCAAGCTCATCAATCATTGGTGTATCATGTTTTTTCACAAATATTCCCCTAAAATCCTTTGGTTTCCAATGTATATTATTTTATCATTGATTTCTAATATGTCCACGTGAAGTTAATATTGCATGGATTTATTATAAAAAACAAGTATTAAAATAACCTATGATTAAACAGTGTATAAAAGTATGATATTGACATCAAAATCAACTGAATTTCTAAGGTGGGCTGAGGAAAAAGAGAAGAATATCCCTCAAAATATTAATGAATTATTGGTGGAAATCCATGATATTAATAATGTAACAACAACTGAAATTACCAAGATTAAAGAAATAATCCAGACATACAACTGCTGCATATATGCCTCAAATATGAATCTAAAATCTAACTCCAACCTTTTGAGATTTGTCGAGTCGATAGGTATGAAAACATATGACTGTAACAACATAGATTTAAATAAAATCAGTACTATTACGCCAAGAGAAACCAGCAAAGTGAGTTATATTCCCTATACTGAGAAAGCACTCAATTGGCATACAGACGGTTATTATGATGAGAAATCAATATTCTCATGGCTTCTCCATTGTGTAAGCCCTTCAAGTGAAGGTGGTGAAAATTATTTACTTGATCATGAGCTTGTACTTAGAGAGTATATCTTAAGAAATGATGATATAAATGTTTTGATGGAAGATGGCGCACTAATTATTCCTGAAAGTAAGGATACATCTAGATCCGAAATATCAACGTATATCTTCTCGTTCAGCAATGCGTATAAAAAATTACATATGCGATTCTCTATGAGAAAAGATAATATATCATCGAGCACGAGAGCATCTGATGCCATCACGAGGTTAAAAAAAATTATTGAAAGTCATTGTGCTCAGTATTCACTTACATATAAGCTTTGTAAGAATCAAGGTATTTTGACTAACAATATTTTACATGGTAGAAATTCCTTTAAAGATGATAAAGTAAATAGAAAACTTCTTAGAATAAGATCATATGAGAGACTGTAATGTTGTATCTAAGCGCACTACTAATAGAACGTAAAGATGTTGAAACATTTGATGAGCTTCTCGATGTCGTTAGACAGAAGGCTGCAGAGGGAGAAATGTTTATCAGATTTGATTTGAAGCCGCCATTTCCAGATACACCCGATGATTGGCAAGATCGTGTCGAGAGTGTATTCAGTGGTTGTATACGAGATTAGTAATTATGTGGCAAGAGACTGATCAGAAAAAATCAATTGCTGATGATTCTGATATGGCTGAGTTATCATTCTCTGTAAATTGTAGAGAGCTCCCCTATGATCATGCCTACGAACTTTCCTCAGAAATTCTAAACCTGATTCCACAAATTAAAAATGATAAGAGAAACTCAATTCAAACGCTACATGGTCCAATGTCTGGCAATGGTTGGGTCAGGCCTGATAGTGAAAATATTCCTTTGTCTAAAAGAGCAAAATTGATAATGCGTATAAATAAAAATCAAATTGATGACATTAAAGATATTGAAGGTAAAGAGATTAAACTTTTTGGAAATAGCCTGAAAATAGGTATATCAAAAGTAAAAAATTTTCTAATAGTTAAGGACTTGTTTTGTAGATTCGTCATTAGTGATAATAAGATTTCAGAAGATGATTTCCTTGAAAAAATTCAAATGGAGCTCAGAAATTTCAATGTTAATATTAAAAAAGCTCTTTGTGGGAGATCTATGACAATTAATTTTGATAAAAACACAGTCTACACAAGGTCTCTCATGATTGCTGATTTATCCAAAGAGGAATCTCTCAAAATCCAAGAAGAGGGTGTAGGTGGAAAAAAATTATATGGTTGTGGTATTTTCCTTCCGCATAAATCTATTGATGCAGTCAATAATTTCAAAGAAGACTGAGAATTTATTTATAACCTTATAGACTTATACTTTGTAGTATATTAGAATTTTCCAATATTGATAAATTCAGATTATGAGGAGTCAGATATGAAAGTTGAAGTTGATGGAAAAGAGATATCCACTACAGACACAGGCTTTTTGACTAGTATTGAGGACTGGACAAAAGAAATAGCATTAGTTATTGCACAACAAGAAGGTATTGAACTGACAGAGAGACATTGGGATGTTATTAATTATCTCAGAGATGAATTTATAAATAATAAAGAAAATCAACCAAACACTAGGAATATGATTAAAGATATGGGAAAACTATGGGGAGAAAAGATTGATTCAAAAACATTATTTGACTTGTTCCCAGGCAACCCTAGTAAACAAGCAGGTAGAATTGGTGGTTTACCTGAAAGCAGAAGAAAAGGTGGATACTAATGACTGAGTCAGTAAACGAGAAAGATCTTCAAAAAGAAAGAAAAGAAATTATTACAAGAATTTTAGAGATTCAAAAAAAATTTATGGATCTTGAGAGAGAGAAAGGAGTTACAGAAAAAGATATTCATCATAATCCCAAGGGTATCGTTAAAGAATACAAAGAAGAGCATGAAAAGCTTGCAAACAGACTAGTTGATATCGCTCATAAGATTAAGGGGTCAATAAGAACATAATGAATAAAGAATATTTTGATAAAGTAACTGAACTTGAAAACATGAAAGCTAACGAACAGTACGTCTTAGGTTGGCAAGAAGGTTATCAAGATGCACCTGAAGTAGAAGAACAAAGAATGACTGACGCATATCAAGCTGGATATGAAGATGGAAAAAATAATAATTTTGACAACGTAGAAAAATTTAAAGACTAATTTAGGACTTTGTCACTGAATCATAAACTTCCAGAATCTTTTTCAATATCTCTACAGAATCTATATCGATAATCTGATCCATAACCCATTTGTTCGTTTGACTGTACCCCATAACATCTTGACATTTTTTTGATAGATGCCTGTATAAGGAATAATTACTCCCTTTTCTAGAGAATTCAAATTGAGAATATTCTGATGATCTTATGTTGAGAGTGTTTATATATCCTTTTTTATAATCACCTGGACCAAACAAATCCTCACAATTTTCTTGCATTATTCTTGAAGATTGCTTGCCAAGAGAATTCATTACTTCAGCTCTAAAATCATTATCAGCTTTATCTTCATACAACAGCCTGTCAACAAGGTGCACTTGAAAGGACATGTACTCTACTATTACAGACACTCTTTGATGATCATTTTCATATTCAAAATCCTCACCATGAAGTGTCTTTGCTTTATCAAGAGATAATCTCCATGAAATAAAAGAAAGGGCGCTTCCAAAATCCTCAGGAGTTTTACTTCTTTTAACTGTTTTAGACCACTTGCTTTTAATTCTTATTGCCATAGTATTCAGATGATAACATTTACTGTGTAATATAAATATTATGGCTAACGAAATAAAAATAGAAAAAAGACTTATAGAAAGCTTGCCAGGAAGTTTTATCTTTGAATTTGATAATGAAATTCCATCACAAAAGTGTAAGGAAATAATTGAAAGATTCGAGGAATCTAAAGATGATCATTATCGAGGTAGAGTTGGTCCTAACTTTGAAGAAAATGATACGGTAAAAAAATCTACTGATATGGTTATCAGTGGTAAAGATTCATGGAAAGATGTTGATGAATTATTTTTTGTAAGCTTATCGAAAGCTCTATC
Organism: Gammaproteobacteria bacterium; assembly: GCA_045561295.1. Classification (GTDB taxonomy): domain Bacteria; phylum Pseudomonadota; class Gammaproteobacteria; genus CACLCV01. The sequence continues at coordinate 20,990 of JBJKYD010000013.1, read as the reverse complement.
TAAAATAAAAAAAGAATATGATTATTTTAATGGAAAATTCAAAGATATTGGTTACGCCATTCAAAGAACAGATGTTGGAGAATATTTTCACTGGCATGTAGATAGTGGGAGTCACCAAATGAGTGATAGGCAACTCGTCGCTATATGGTATCTAAATGATGTAGAAGGCCCTGGTGGAGAAACTGAATTTTTACATCAAAAAGTTAAGGTAAAACCTGAAGAGGGTAAGTTAGTAGTATTTCCCCCATTTTGGACCCATGAACATCGAGGTGTTACACTTAAAAAAGGTTCAAAGTATATTGCAACAACTTGGATAGTTTTTAAATGAATAATAAATTAAGCCCAAATGAAAATATGAAGTCTGTTATTCAAAGAATAGCTACAGGTCCTGAGCTTAGTAAAAATATTTCAAGAGAAGAAGCTAAGCAAACGATGATGGATATTCTTAATGATGAAATTGATCCCATACAAGCTGCAATTTTTCTTATTGCCCTAAGAATGAAAAGAGAAACCATGGACGAAAATCTAGGGGTTCATGATGCAATTATTGAAACAACCCATTCTATAAATATAGCTACCGATAATTTAATTAATATAGCTGATCCATATGATGGCTTTTCTAGAAACCTACCTTCATCAATTTTTTTATTGCCTGTCCTTGCAGAATTAGGATATCCAATAATCTCTCATGGGGTTTTATCTGTTGGTCCAAAATACGGCTGTACTCATCATCTCACTCTTAAAGAGCTTAATTATAATTGTGAGAATTCACATGAGGAAATTGCAGCTCGATTAGAAGATAAAAATATTGGGTGGGCTTACGCTGATCAATCTATTTTTAATCCTAAACTTCACAACTTAATGAACCTTAGGAAAAAAATTATTAAAAGACCAGTTATAACTACAGTAGAAGTTCTCGTTAAGCCAATCAGTTCTAAACATGATGCATTTTTTACAGGCTTTGTTCACAAACCTTATCCGCCAATCTATCTTGAATTATCTAGAAATGCTGAGTTCCACTCCGCAAGTGTAGTAAGAGGTACAGAGGGTGGAATTATCCCATCGTTAAGGCAAATTGGTAAAGTCCATTATTATGATAAGCCTGGTGAAGAAGATAAGATGTATGAGGTTAAGCCAGAAGACTTGCAAATTAATGATGAATCAAGGGCTGTTGATATTCCCGAAGGTATAGTGAGAAAAGATACAAAAGATAAGATTGAATCAAAAGTATCAGCAACAGATATTGCCAAAGCAACAGTAAAATCTGGACAAGAAGCTCTATCTGGTAAAAACGGAGCTATGAAATCATGTATACAACTAGGGGCCTCGATTATACTTCAAAGGATGACAGGCAACGATGTTAAAGAATGTTCCAAAGAGGTATTAAAAGTTATTGATAGTGGCTCAGCACTAAAACGAATGAAATCATGATTGTTACATTATGCTCAACTGATGCTTTTTCTGAAAATAATATGTTAGAAATTATTCATGAAAAACATTCATACCTTGTTGCTAAAGTGAATGAGGAGTACTTTGTGGTTGATAATATGTGCAGCCATGAAAACTCTGAATTAATTCTTGGATGCTTAAAAGACAAAACTATAAAGTGCTCATTACATGGAAGTTACTTTGATCTAGAAACAGGTGAGGCGCTTAATGAGCCTGCTGATGAGCCAATAAAAACATATCCTACAATCATTGAGGATAATAACATTTGTATAGAACTATGATTTTAGCAGTATTTGATAGAACAATTGATTGGGAATGTAATCATACATGGAAACAGTCTGCGTATAATACCATGTGGTGCTTGGTAGGTTGCAGTATTGGTGACATGGGCACGATATATTATTTTCAAGTAAATCAAATTCCATGGAGCACACTTTCAATTATGCTACTGGCTATGACTAACGGAATATTAACTAGTATTATTTTAGAAACTATAATTTTGTTAAAACAAATGGATTTAAAAGCTGCGTTTAGGACAGCGATTGGAATGAGTCTTATCTCAATGATCAGTATGGAAATTGCAATGAACTTAGTAGATTATTTAGTAACAGGTGGTGCAAAAATTAATCTTATGGTAATGCCTTTGATGTTACTTGCAGGTTTTTTAACACCTTGGCCTTATAATTATTGGAGACTGAAAAAATTTAACAAAGGATGTTGTAATTAACTCATGTGAGATGTTAGTAGTTTAGTCACAGAATGCTCTATATTAATTTTAAGCTTTTCGTTAGTAGCTCTAAAATAACTTTCAAACAACACAGTAGGAATAGCAACTGATAAACCAACAGCAGTTGTCAGCAATGCCTCCCAAATGCCCCCAGATAAAGTAGAAGGGTTGATATTATTGCCTGCCATTTCCATTTGCTGAAATGCATCTATCATTCCAAATACTGTACCTAACAGTCCTAGTAATGGAGCAACCATAGCAATCACTTTTAAAGTGTCTAGATTTGAATCATAATATTCTAATCTTTCTTGGCTTAATCTCGATACCTCTTCTCTAAGATAACGCTCTTTATCTTGATTAATATCATTTTTAAGTAAATGGTACATAGTAAATGAGACGACTTCTTTTTGAGGATGTGTATCTTTTGATATATCGGTATAAGCTTCTTTTTTATTATTATTAAGCCACATCTTAACGCTATTATGAGTGACATCGGAATTAAAGAAATTGACTTTGAAAAGTATATGCAATTTGTAAATCACAATAGACAATACATAGACAGATAGTCCTAATAATATGTACACGACAGGGCCGCCTTTAACTAGTAGTGATGCAAATTCCATATTGTTATTTTAGTTTTTAAAGCAATAGTCTAACAGAGATTTCTCCCTGTTAGACTAAATTTTTCAGATTTAAAACTCGTAGTTTATAGATCCAAATAGTGATCTGCCTGGCTCATCAGTTCTGTCTGCTGCTCCGTCAAGTCTATTAGTAGCATTCAAATGAGTTGCGTATCTTTTATCAGTAATATTAGCCATACCAACTGTAAAACGCAGATTAGGTGTAGGTTCAAATCCTGCAAATATATCATAGACTGTGTATCCCGCTGTCTCACCAACATCTAAAACTTTTGTATCAAAACGATCTTGAGTATCTGCAAAATTAATTCTTAATCCATAATTAGTTTTTGCTGATTTAAGTTCAAATGTTATGTCCCCTGCTAAAGGCATAATCTGAGGTAATGGTCTATTTTGTGTATCATCTTCACCACGCGTGTAGTTTAGATTCAAAGTAGTATCAATACCTGCGATAATTCTGTGAGCAGTTAACTCATATCCATATAAAGTAGCATCAACATTTTTATACAATCTAGCTTTCATTGCAGAATCATCTTTTCTGTGAGTAGTTATGTAATCATCGACATCATTATAATAAAGAGAACCTGTAATATGATTACCCATAAGCATGCCCTCATATCCAACTTCCAATGTCATGTGTCTCTCACTTGATAAGTTAGGATTACCCACATGTCTCATCATAGCTGTGCTGTTATTTTTAGCATGGAACAGCTCGTTTGTATCTGGAGCTCTTTCGTTAATACTGAAATTAATATAAGACTCCCCATGATTATAATCTTTATTAATTCTTAAAAAGCCACTTATATTATCGAAATCTCTTTTTGATGCAACTATCGTTCCATCGTAGTCTGCTGTGTAAACTTCATTAGCAGTTTTCTGCATCATTCCTGAACCCGGATCATCAGCTGCTCTAGTAGGATCAAGTTCTACTTGATCATATCTTAGACCATAAGAGATATTGTTCAGATCTTTTTCAAAGAACAAACCAAGCTTTTCAGTTTCTACACCTGGCCATAAATAAGTCATGAACACATTCATTCCACTCATAACCATGTTTTGCTCAGCATCTTTAGTATTATGTTCATAATCAATACCTGCTCTAATGTCTGATCCAATGGTACCAATCATTCTTCCACCATAAGTATCAGATGCAGTTGGGTTAGCCATAACGCCGTTCCCAGTATTTCCTCTGAGTACAACATTATCCATTAGATGGTCTATATCAGTATTGAATAGTTCAACATTCATTGTTGAGAAAATACCAAAAGGAGTCACTCTATGATATTTGAGGGTATACATGTCTGTGTAGCTATAAACAATATCCATATTAAGCCCTGGGTAGCCTACTTTATCTTGCCTGTTATTTGTATAATTAAATTCTAATTTTGATCCATCAGACAAAAGAGTTCCTAAAATAGCTGTGTAATCAGTAGTTGAGTATTCTGTCAAAGGTTTAATTCCAGATCCAGTTTCATAGTTACCTGCGTTCGTAGCAGAACCATTGAGTCTCAAATATGCTTTTGATGATAATGGAAATATCATATTACCACTTGTTGTATAAGCACCTGCATTAGAATCAAAATTTTGACCCAACCTGAATTCAGATTTTGTAACAGGATTTGTTACACGTTTAAAGCTCACTGCGCCACCTGGACCGCCTGCACCAAATAGTACAGATTGTGTTCCTTTGATTACAGTAACAGAATCATAGTTATTTACATTTGCATATGTACTTGCAGGATCCATTTTTGAAGAGCAAGCCCCATATACCATAGCGCCATCTAAAAATGTATTTAGTCTTTGATCACTCTGACCTCGGATGACAGGGTCAAGGCCATGTCCTCCACGTCTAATAGCATTTACACCATTAATATTTTTAAGCAAGTCACCACCGTCAACAGCATTTCTAGTATCGACTTCTTCAATAGCTTCATTACTTATAGTAGCTTTATCCATGACTGGGCTACTTATCTGTATATCGGTTAAATCTTCAGCTGATACATTTGTTATAAGCGTAATGCTGAAGACAAAAAATAATAATCTGTTCATATTGTCCTCCAGATTAATCGTTAAGTAATTAAAAAATTACTAAACGATTGGAGGCGCTCTGACTTGTTTTGTATATGGTATTAACGTTTTTACGTTAGGAGCGTAAAAATTCTTATCTATAGTTAAAGATACTTTAGATAATAAAAAATTATTGGATGTTAAATTAAATAAATCAAGAGATGTGATGTCTAAAGATTCACAGCAAACACAGTCAACAGCCATTTCACTTATGATAGCTGTATTGATTTTATCCAGTAGATCTGAAATCTTTTGAGTATGTGAGATTGAATCAGAATATTTAGTACCACATAATTCAGCATGTAAATGTTCAAACCCATTATTGTCATCAGGATTAGATATATTGATAGTTGTGTAGCTATGCAATGGCTGTATTGCTACAAATATAATTAAAAATATTTTTAATAAATAACTGATTTTTATACCCCCATAATAAGTTAACAAATAATTGATCATTTGGAAAGAAGATACTCGAAGTAGGGAAATAAGGAAACCGAGTATCTTCAATCTAAAGTCTGGCCGTAGGGTATCCGGCCAGACTCATTCATATCATCGGAGAACGATATAAAATTTATTTTTATTAGAAGTCAAACGATATCCCAGCCATAACTGTTTGTGGCTTGTTAGGTCTAACTCCGTAGTTATGCGCAGACGCGATATATGATTTATCAAATAAATTGTCTACGTTTAAGAATGCGCGTGCACCTTGCATACCCATTCCATCTAAGCTCATACCACTTCTGAGGTCAAAGATCCAAGCGCTTTCAGTTGAAACTGCAGTGCTTGCGCCTGTATTCTTAACGTCATCGTTGTATTTTGCTGATATATTCATATCCATTGTATTTGTTTCTATACCAAGGGATAGATAATAGATTGTTTCAGGTGTGTACTTAATTCTCGCACCTGATTGGAAATCTGAATCTGTTGTGACATCGTGCTCAGCTTCTTGCAATGTTACAGCAAGAATCATCGGATATCTTACACCAGATCCTGTATTGTCTGCACCTTTCATTTGAGGAGCCGCAAACAAGTTATTTAGTCTGTATAAGAATTCAATACCTTGTGCATGAGCTTCACCAGTACTTTTTTGGTCATTTGAACCTACAGTACAACCTGCTGATGCGTTACATGTTTCGTTTAGATTTTCGTAATCAGTATAGAAACCAATAATCTCCATATGACTATTAGCGCTAATAGAACGATATCCAACTTCATAGTTATCAGATTCTTCTGGAAGAGCAGAACTTACGCCTGTAGGCATGTAACCTTGGCTGTATCCTGCAAAAACAGATTTACCATTACCCATGTTATAAACAGTGCTAGCAGCTACCATAGTTTCACTGTTTTCACGTGGTGTTCCTGCTGTCCCATCTGTAGATTCCCAGTATTCTACATCTTCATAACGAAGACCTAGAGTTGTAACAAAGTTACCGTGAGAGATACGATCAATGATGCTAAATGATTCAGCACTTGCAAAGTCGTCATTTCCTGATGTTCCTGAGTAGTCAGATGCTGTCATAACCATAGTATTGTTTGAACCTAATGTATATGTTTCTGATATACCTGAATCTTTTCTATCACGATAATCTCTGTGACTTCTAAATCCGATTGTAATGTCATGTGCGCCCATAATTGTGTTATAACGCATGTCATATCCATACATACCATAGTCTCTATGACCAAGTGAACGTTTGATAGATTCGCCGCTTATCATTGCTGTTGCATTAGTAACAATGTTACAAGCTCTGAGTTCAGTTGTTGAATCCGCAGCACAGTTAGTTGTCCAGTCAATAGCTGACATTTTCACAGTAGATGTACTGCCTCCTGCACTTCCATCATCATCAACTGTCATCTCACCAACTTTCTTCCAATTTCGACTATATTTAGCTTTATAGATTTTAGCTGTCAGGCTTGATGTAGGACTTAAATCCATTCCATATGTAAAGATATATCTGTGATAATCGTTATCCATTTTATCTTTAGATGAAATTGAATACCTTCTGTTTTCATTTGCAGCAAAATCAGCTCTTGTCAAACCAATGTATGAAGCATGTGATGTTTCAGAAGTATTCTGACTTGAAAGCTCCATATAAGAACTTGGCATAGTGTATCTGATTTTGAATAAGTCTGAATTTTTTCTAAACCCAGAATTAGTATCATTACCAGCACCTGCATCTATTTCTTTATGACCATCATAAGCAGTTTTATGACTTTCAATAACGTAAGATAAGTTGCCCATAGCTTGTCCATAATAAGCATGGTTTCTCAAATAACCTTCATCACCAAAAGTTTGGTTGAAATATCCTTTAGTTCCCTCTGTAGGAACAGATCTAGATATATAGTTAATAGCACCAGATGTAGTTCTTGGTCCGTTACCTATGGCAGTAGCGCCTTTCAAAACTTCAATGCCTTCGGCATCACCAGCATCTGGATAGAAATACATTGAAGAGTTAGAATAAACTGCAGGTCCCTGCAATATTCCATCTTCAGTGACATTTATTTTTGTAGTACGATTTGGATTAGCACCTCTCATACCAATGTTTGTTCTAAGTCCAAGACCATCTTCAGTTTGAGAGAAGACACCAGGCACACGACCCATTATTCTTTCAGTATCTGTATAGCCGGACTTTTTCAGTTCATCATCACCTATATAGGTGGCTGAACCTGCAATTTCAGATTCCGCTTGTCCACCAAAAATACTCAATGGTGCTAGGTCGTCTGCAAATGTATTACTGCTTAAAAAAGCAATAAGAATGGCTGTTTTTTTCATATTTTTCCCATTAGTTTAAATAATTAGGTGAAGTATAATGATAATGATTCTCATTTGCAATCGTTAATGATAATGATTCTCATATAATTATTCTCTAATATATGTTTAAAACCAAAGAATTTTAATTTAGAGTAACCAAATGACCAAAATTAGTCTCACACCCGTTATCGATGTTGTATTTATATTACTAATATTTTTCATGCTTGCCTCGAATTTTAATAAAGTTGGTGAAGTGAATATGGATATGACCAAGGAATCTATAACATCAAATAAAGAAGATATAAAAGTTGTTAAATTATTAGTAAGACAAGACCAGACAGTTCTTAGCGAGGGAAAGGTATACGATGATAACGAGCTATTAAGTATGCTACACATTGCAATAAAAGATGCAGATAAATATTCAATCATACTTACATCAAAAGATGATGTGACTTATCAAAGATTTTTAAATCTTATAAGTTATCTTAAAACAAATGAATTGAACAACGTAAGTATAGGTTTAAAGAAAAATGAAATTAATAACTAGAAAAAAGAGAGAATATGATGATGATGGTTTATTACCTTTGGTAAATATAATATTTCTACTCCTGATTTTTTTTATGATTGCTGGTGTTATTGAAAAAAAAATTGTTAAAGATGACATAGAACTGCCTGCTGCTGAACTTAATAGATTTGAAAATAAAGAAATAACAAAGATATTTATAAATAAGAGTAATATTTTTTTTATCAACGATGAGATTGCTGATATCAATAAAATAAGTACTTACTTAAAATCAAATAAAGTAAATGAAGTTGTGATCGTTGCAGATAAATCATTGTATATAAATGATGTAAATATACTTTTGACCAAACTTCATGAAAATAATATTAAAAATATTAAACTTTTATCGAATAGAAATGCAAACTGATCAATTAAATAAATACATACTTATATCATTAGTCATACACATGCTATTTTTCATATCTTTTAAAAGTACTTTTATGAAACAAGATATAAGTCAGATTGGTGAACAAGGTATGCAAATTCAAATGGTATTGATACAAGATAAAACTGATGATATTCAAGAAGAAGAATCAGTTTTAAGTGAAGAAAAAGAAATTTTAAAAGAAATTGAGCAAGAACAGCAAGCTATATTTGATAATAGGATACAAGGTGATAAAGCTGAAAAAATATATCAATCTTACTATGGAGTTATCAGAAATATTCTTGATTCAAACAAGAAGTATCCGCTTCTATCTTTGCAAAGACGCCAAGAAGGGACACCAGTTGTAGAATTTACAATATTGCAAAACGGTGCGGTAACTAATTTGTCGGTGGTTTCATCTGGCTATAGACTACTTGATAGGGAAGCTCAGAAAATTGTCCTTAAATCCTCTCCATTTCCTCCAATACCAGATTCAATAGGCAAGAAGAGTATTGATTTAAGAATACCGATAAACTTTAATCTTCAGCGTTAGTCGTATACCACTTTAACTTATCTCTTAACGATACCACTCCACCAATTATAAATATTGTTGGTGCTTTAGGTTTCTTTGCTTCAACTAATGCAGGCATATCCTTTAATACTGATATGTATTCTCTCTGAGTGTTGGTTGTGCCTTGTTGAACTAATGCACATGGAGTTTTTTTATCCATTCCATTATTAATTAATTCATTACAAATTATCTTAATCGAAACAAGACCCATATAAAAAACAATTGTTTGATTAGGTTGTACTAGTTTTTCCCAATCTAACTCTAGCTTACCTTCTTTAAGATGGCCTGTTACAAAAATACAACTCTGAGCATAATCTCTATGAGTTAAAGGTATTCCACTGTATGCCGAACATCCACTTGCACTTGTAATACCTGGTACAACTTGAAATGATATTTTCTCTTCTGCTAGAGTTTCAATCTCCTCGCCTCCCCGTCCAAAGATAAAAGGGTCCCCGCCTTTAAGTCGAAGAACTTTTTTGCCTTCTTTAGCGTACTTCACGAGTAAATGGTTAATTTCTTCTTGACGAACCACATGATTATCTCGTTCTTTACCAACATATATTTTTGTGGCATCACGCCTAATTAGATCTACTATCGATGGATGTACTAACCTATCGTATAAAGCAATATCTGCTTGTTGCATTAATCGTAGAGCTTTAAATGTTAGTAAATCTGGATCGCCTGGACCTGCGCCGACCAAATAGACCTCACCTTGATTTGCAGTATCCTCATTAAAATTTTCAATTTGCTCATCAAGAAATAGTTCAGCTTCCTCATTTCTTCCTGATAAAACTAATTCAAAGAATTTACCATTAAGCATTTGTTCCCAGAATATTTTATTCGAAGAAAATTTTTTCATTTTATCTCTAACTTTAATCCTATTGGCGGATACTATTGCTGCTAGTTTTCCATAGTTTGATGGAACCATGGTTTCTAATTTTGTTCTTAGCATTCTAGCTAGTACAGGAGATGCTCCTCCTGTTGAGACAGCAACAGTTATATCTCCTCTTTCTAAAATTGATGGGAATATAAAATCACATATATTAGGTTGATCGACAACGTTTATGAGAATATTATGATTGTCGCAATCTTTTGCTACTTGTTCATTTAAAGTTACATTATTAGTTGCAGCAATTACAAATTTATATCTTTTTTCTTCTAATAATTTTTGTGAGTATTCTTTGGTAATACACTTAATATTATTCGTCTTTGACAGTTCAAGTATGTAATCTGTAAATTCAATGGATACAATGGTTATGTCTGCATTAGCTTTTACTAGAAGATCTAATTTCCTCTCTGCAACTGATCCGCCTCCAATTATTAAACATGGTAGCTTATTCAATTGTAAGAAAAAGGGGAAATATTTCATGAGGCTTATTTTGTAATGCCTGCTTTTTTATACCATTCTTCAGCTTTTTTTAGATCTTGTTTTACTATTTTTCCATCTTCATAAATCATTCCTAGTGTGGTTGCTGACCCCATCATTCCTTCTGCTGCCGCACGTTCAAACCATTTGATACATAGATTCGAATCTTTTTCTGTGCACTCTCCCTCGAAATACATGAATCCAAGCGCATGCATTGCAAGTGGTAGTCCATCTTCGGCTGCTTTTGTCATATATAAAAATGCTTTATCTTCATTGGCTAAGCAGCCAAGTCCATTTTGTAGCATTATAGCCATACGGTATAAGGCATCGACATTTCCCTCTTCGGCTATTGGAGATAATAGCTTGGTTGCGTGTGCAAAGTTTTTAGTTTCAAAAGCAGCAATACCGCTTTCAAGTTCCATGGCCCTGTTCTCTCTTGAGTCCATTAACCTAACAAGCCTTCGAGTTTTCCGTCCATGTCATGTTCTATTAGATCATCAAAGCCGCCCACATGATAATCTCCTATAAATATTTGAGGGACTGACTGTCTTCCAGATTTCTCCATCATTTCTCTCATTTGCTCTGGATCTCTATCAATCATAATCTCTGTATATTCGAGATTTTTTTTATTAAAGAAGTTTTTTGCTCTCACACAGTAAGGACAAATTCTTGTGCTGTAAATTGTTATTTTTTTCATATTAGTTGTAATGTGTAATTTCCCTTTTAACGTTTTTCTGAACAATTATACCAATAACATCATATGAATTATCAAGTTTTATTTCAGGGTATTCATCATTGACTGCAAGAAGGTATTTATCTCCATCAATTTCTTTAAACCTTCTAAACCATCTAACGCCATCATATTCGACAAATATATACTGTCCATCTACACATGACCCTGATGGATCAACAATAACAATACAATCTTTAGGAAATTCTGGCTCCATACTATTATCAGTAACTTGTAATGCATACGGCTCTGATGATCCGCATTCGCTATTCATATCTGTTAGTTGATTTGTCTCTTCGCTCATTTAAATAATCTAAAAATTATAGTTAATAAGATACTTATTATTATGGCACTTGTAACTGGAAAATAGAGATTAAAATTATCTTTTTTAATTACAATATCACCAGGAAGACGTCCTATTCCTAAACTGTGAAGATATGGATAAATTAGGCCTATTAATATTAAAATAGCTCCTAATATAATTAGGACTTTTGACATTATTAACCAGTATTTTTCATGCCTATAGCAATTGCATGTATTGTTCTTAGTAAAGGATCAAAATTAACTGTATCCTCTCCTGATATTTTTCTGTGTTTTTGAAGTAGCATTACCTGTATGTAATTAAGCGGGTCCAAGTATGGTTGTCTTCTTTTTAATGACAATGATAACTTGGTATTTTCTGCAAGCAATTCATCTGAACCAACAATTTCTAATAATGTAGATACCGTTGAATTATACTCAGTCTCAATATCTGCAATGATATCTTTGGCTGCTTCTTTGTTTTGTACAAGCTGCGCATAGTCTTTAGCAATTCCTATATCGGACTTTGACAATGCCATTTGGATATTGTCGAGGAGAACACTAAAAAAAGGCCATTCAGTATACATTGATTTTAGATTATCCATATTACTCGGATTTTCAGAGACAATTTTATTTAAGGCTGTTCCAAGACCGTACCATGCTGGTAATGTATGGCGTGACAATGACCATCCAAATACCCATGGGATTGCTCTTATGGAATATTTAGATCGATTTGTTTGTTTCCTATGAGAGGGTCTAGAACCAATATTTAATTCAGCAAGCTCTTGTACTGGAGTTGCTTCATAGAAATAATCCATTATCCCAGGCTTGTCATCTGTGAGATCTCTATATTTTTTCTCTCCCATTAATGACATGTTACTCATCATGTCTTCAAAATTGTTTATAGGTATTGCTTCATCTACAACAAGATGTTTACTCGCTTTCATCAATCCGCTCAATGCAAGTTCTAATTCGTAGGATGCAGATTGCGGAAGTCCATATTTATATGATAGTACTTCACCTTGTTCTGTAATTTTAATCATACCCCTAACTGTCCCATTTGGCTGAGCCAGAATCGCATTATGAGTTGGGCCTCCACCTCTTCCAACAGTTCCACCCCTTCCATGAAAGAGACGACATTCGATTTTATACTTTTTAGAAATGTCTAGCACTTGAAGCTGTGCTTTGTATAGACTCCATGAAGAAGATAAAATACCACCATCTTTACATGAGTCAGAATACCCAAGCATTACTTCTTGAAGCTTAGTATCTTTATAATGTCCTATTAAACTGTTGTAGGTATTATTGCTAAATAAGTCTTCGAGAATTTCTTCAATCCTAGTTAAATCATCTATAGTTTCAAATAGAGGCGTAACCTGAATGGATGATTCGAGCTTTCCATTTACATTATTTACAAGACCGCATAGCTTAGCTAAAGCTAAGACTTCGAAGACATGACTTGCATGATGAGTCATTGAAATAACATAATTACCGAAAGCATTGACGCTTATTTCATTTCTTAATCGAGTCATTACAGTAAATACATCAATAACTTTCTTAGATGCTTCGTTTATTTTGTCATAAACTTGATCCAAGTTGATATCTGATTTAATAAACTTTTCAAGTTCATTTATTCTAGATTTTTCATCCATAGATGCGTAATCAATTTGTAATGAAACATTCAGTACATCAGAAATCGCATTAGTATGGTTTGTTGACTCTTCTCGGATGTCAAGATTAACTAAGTGGAAACCAAATGTTTCAACTAATCTTATAAAATCATTTAGACCAAAATCACTAAGTATCAAGTCATTATCAGAAATAAGTGAATCTCTTATTACATATAAATCATCCAATAGCTCTTTCTCAGACTCATATGCATGTTCAGCTTGAGGCTGATTGTTATTTTTTAATTGGTTAATCACTTTCAATCGTTGATCAAGACGGTATCTAATAATTTTAAATTTTCTTCTATACGGCTCTTTCGCAAAATCTTGGGTAGTATTTTTGAATGCATTAGTTAAATAAATCTCATCTCTTTTAGATGATTCTAAAAATTGATTTGATGGTCGGGTTAGTTCTAGAGAGTGAGTAAGTATAGTTGATAAGTTTTGTGCTCTCCTCATATACTCATGAATGGCAGTTTCTGCATGCATATAAACTGCCTCTCTGGTTATGTCAGGAGTAACAAACGGGTTGCCGTCTCTATCACCGCCAATCCATGAACCAAATTTTATGAAACTAGGAACTTTGATATTATCTGTGTGGTAAACCCTTTTAATAGCCTTCTCCATATCTTTATAGACTTCAGGTATAGACTTGAATAAAGAAGTTCTAAAATAATAAAGACCGTTCTCCACTTCATCTATCACTGTAGGTTTTTTGAGTCTTACTTCGTCTGTTCTCCATAAAATTAAAATTTCTGCTTGAAGCTCCTCAATTAATTCTTCTCGTTTAATTGACTGTCCTTTGTATCTCTGAAGTTCAAGAATAGTATTAAAGATTCTTCTCATAGCTTCGAGTTTACTTCTTCTTTTTGCTTCTGTTGGATGAGCAGTAAATACAGGAGCATAATGAAGAGAATCAATTAATTCTTGAAGCTTACTATCATCTATATTTGAAGCATTGCAGTCTCTTAATGTTTGATCAAAAGATCCCTCCCATGAATCAAAGCCACTCTTTAATCGATCAGTTCTACTGATATGTTGATAAGCTTCCTCAGCTACATTAACTAATGCAAAATATTTAGAGAACGATCTAATTACATTTTTTAATGTCTTGGGATCTAATTTCTCAATATATCTAATTAATTGATCATGTTTATGTTGGTTATTATCTTTTCGAAGATTAATGAACCCTTTTCTAAGCTTCTCAACAGCGATGTAGACATCATGGCCAGCATGAGTTTTTATGATGTTGCCAAGTAATTTACCAAGAGTCTTAACAGCAGATCTTAGTTGTGCATCATTTAACTTATCAAAGGTTTTTAGGAATTCGCTCATAGTTTCTAGATATACACTGCAATAAATGTACCCTTATTGACAGCAGAGCTAACGATACCTTTAAAAAAGGTAATGTACAAGCTTGACAATATTAATTTCCCTTGTTTTTTCTCTTATTTTGAAAGAATTTTTTAAGTAGTTTATTTGATCTACCTTCATCATTTATCCTACTTATACTTGGTTTATGATGACAAGCTGATGAATTATATATTACCGGCCCATTAAGCACGCCTCCGCTTTTTTTATCCTCAGCACTAAAAATAATGTTAGATAATCTTGCAAAACTTATTGCTTGAGCGCACATTGGACATGGTTCTAGTGTGATAATCATACTGCATCCGTTTAATCGCTCATTATCTAATCTAGCCATCGCTATTTTTAAAGCTAGCATTTCAGCATGATCTATAGATGAGCGGTTTTGTTTCATTTGATTATAACTAGATGAAATAACTTCAAAGGTTGAATCTTTGATTATTACAGCTCCGACTGGAACCTCATCTTGATCGTATGCTACTTGGGCTAGATTATAAGCAAGTTCATAAAACAAGTGATATTTTTGATCCATGACATTCTAACTAAATAGTTTCTTTGAATCTAATCATCTGCCCCAAAGGTTCAGAAAGTATCTCATCGTCTTGCATGACACAATTTCCTCTCAGTATAGTATGAGTTACCCAACCTTTGACTTTTAGTCCATCATATGGTGTCCATTTACTTTTTGATCTTTGTTGACTATTTTGAATAACCATTTCCTTGTTCATATCTACAATGGTGAAATCTGCATCATAGCCTTCTTTAATTCTTCCTTTATTAGAAATCTTATGAATGCGTTCAGGTCCATAACTCCATAAACTAACCAGTTTAACTAATCCAAGTTTTCCATTGTTAACATGATTAAGCATAATAGGAACTAATGTTTGTACTCCTGGAGTCCCGCTTGGAGATTTTGGATATGTTTGAGATTTTTCATCAAGGGTATGCGGAGCATGATCTGATGCAACAATATCTACAATACCTGAATTTAATGCTGCCCATAAAGCGTCCTGATGATTTTTTTCACGAATAGGAGGATTTTGTTGTGCTAGTGTGCCAAGTTTATCATAACAGTCAGGTGCATGTAATGTCAGGTGATTGGCCAATAGCTCAACACTTGCAACATCCTTATTCTTTGATAGAAATTCCATTTCTTCCTCTGTAGTAATATGTAGAATATGGACTCTTCTATTGTGTTTGCGTGCAAGGTTTACTACACGCATGGTTGCTGATAAACAACTTTCTGGTGAACGCCATTTGCAGTGCATTCCAACATCATGACTATCACCAAGAATGCTATTTTGATTCTGATCCATAATCATCTGATCCTCAGCATGAACAGCTATTACTCGACGTCCATTTGATACGACAGATTCAACCTCTTCATCTGTTGCAGTAACTAAATCACCTGTACTTGCACCCATAAATATTTTTATACCGCAAACACCTTCCAAATTTTCCCAGTCACTAAGATTAGAGGAAGTTCTCATTGTACCTCCTAAGTAAAATGCATAATCAGTCCAAGCACCTTTACTAGCACGAATTAATTTATCTTGAATGGTCTCAGGTGTAATAGTTAATGGGTTTGTATTGGGCATTTCAAATATGGAAGTAACCCCTCCTGATGCAGCAGCTAGCATACCTGATTCTAGTGTCTCTTTTCCTTCAAGCCCAGGCTCTCTGAAGTGAACTTGAGAATCAATTACACCTGGCAGCACTGTTAAGTTTGTGCAATCGATTATTTTATCAGAATCTAAATTTTTATCTGATATAGCTGATATTCTGCCATCCAAAATATAAATATTAGTTGAGCAGAGTGAGTCATTGATCATAACCTGTCCGTTTTTTAGACATAATGTGTATTTGATATTTGACATATATCATTTATGCTATCATTTTAACTGTAACTATGCATAATACGTTTTACAGCAATGCAAAAAATAATTGATAATTTAGGAATAACTGTATCTTCAGTTTGTGCTATACATTGCGTACTTTTACCTGCAATTTTTATAATTGCTCCCTATTCATTTCTAGCAAGTCACGAGTTTCATGAAGCATTAATTTATTTTATCCTTCCGTGTGCAGCTATCGCATTTGTGTTAGGGTGTCGCAAACATGGTGATGTTAAAGTTGCGATTATGGGCACGCTAGGAGTAATATTACTTGCTTCATCATTACTTTTTCATGACATCTTTCATGCAGAAGAACACTCGGAAGAACTAATAACAGTAATAATCACGATTGCAGGAAGCGTTATGTTAATTTTATCTCATCTAAGAAATAGAAAACTTTGCTTGCAAGAAGATTACGCTTGTCACGAGTAATTATTCGTGATTGACTGGAGTTATTACTGCCTGGAAAGGACCACTACTGAAACCAACCACATTAGGATCACTATCATCTTCAAAAATCACTGAACCCTCACTGATTCCAAAGGAGATATTAAGTTCTTTAAGATTAGTTGAGACATTTATAGGTGTACCAAAAGTTTGAAAACCACCAAGAGAGTCAACTTCACCTGTACTAGTAGCCTCATGTCCGTTCGTATCAATCAAAACACCTGTTATATTACTTCCTGTATTATTCAGGTTATTTCGCGTAGCAGTTGCTTGAATGCCCGCTGCTTCACCATCGAAGTCAGTCATTGTTGAACCCCAAATCCCAGGTGTAATAGCAGAAGATCCACATGTAGAATTCTGACCTGCATCAGTACCTGTCCCAGATAAAGTTGAACAGTGAATTCCATTATCAGTACCAGTTTTTTGGCCCTCTTTTGCTTCGTTGAAAATTCGTTGTTGTTTTACGTAAAAGATATTATCAATATGCATGTAACCATGAGTATAGACACCCGCAGGAGGTTTAGTGAATGTTGAGCCAGTGAAATCTACTTTATCGGATCCAGTAATATCTATTCTTACCCCTGACCCACCATCAAGAACAAGCACACATCCACCTGCAGTTAAATTTGCTGCTGCTGCGGTTGTTGGTTGAGTTGGTGTAGATGTACACAAATACATTTTATACATTACAATACCATAAGAGTCTGGTTGACTCTCACATGCGCCACCGACAATTGTAGTTACTCCTGAGCTCACTGTGCATGCAGCTGTATTTCCAACAAGTGGAAATAATAAAAGTGCGCTTAATGTAAGTAAAATTTTTCTCATTTTTAAAATCCGTTAGCTGTTACCCTGAATGCTCCGCCACCTCTGACTGTAATTATATTATTTTCTCTTCTGACCTTTTCATACATTCTATCGCCACTGACTCTAGCATAATTAAATGCTTGGTTTGATACAGTGAATATAGAAGGTCCCATCTTTCTCTCATTGCAGCACACGATATAATTTAATTTAAGAAACCCATTTTTTGTCATACTATCATCATCTTGAAGACCTAATTCTAAAGACAGTCGTGATGTTGGTTCCATATATAAACTTATGTTCTGACCATCTTTTATATTTAATGTTTCATTATTCCATTGATATGCTTTGTAATATAGTTTTGCCCAAGGCAGGTATGGAACTTGCATACCAACTTCAGCATCATAGCCACCTGCTGCAACTTCAGGAACTCCGTCTACGTGATGGAGGTTTGATTCTGCTTCATATAAGTTAATGTTTACATCGTATACACTCGACTTCATTTCAAATCCAACACCCGACCTTTTGTGTCCAGTATTAAATTGATAATCATAAAATATGTTTACACCATAGATTACGGTCATGTCGTTATTCATCATTCTATAAATAAGTCCAGCATTCAAAGTCTCGTCACTATCGAATGTAGAATATGATAGTTGTGTCAGAATTTTCTTGAAATCATTTCCTGCAATTTCAAATAATGAAATCGCTCTAAAAGTAGGTTTTGAGGATTCTCTAGTCCTAGTCTCTATTTCTATAAGTCTTAGGCTAGAGAGATTTTCTTTTGCCCATGATTCAACAGCAGAGTCTCCATAAGAGAACGCTTGATTTAGAGTTGAGTTTTTGACTTGTTTCACTGCATTACTTGCTTCTCCAGCTTGTACGCCAGATGACACGATTACCGCAATCAAAACAAATACAAATTTATACATAAATTCCCCCTAGCAAATATACTAATAAGGAATGCACCAAATGTAAACATTATTACGCTGAATTATTGATATTCTCAAGATTGTCAATAGCGTGAGAGTATTCAGGATCAATTTTAATAGCTTGCTCAAACATTTCTTTTGCCGATACATTATCTTTAGTTGCATAATAAGCTATCCCTAAATTATTATATAACTCTTTGACTTCATGACCTTCTTTCAATGCCCGTTCTAAGATTGATACACATTTTTTATATTTAGTATTTTTGAGGTAATAATTAGAAATATTCATGTAAGGCAATGGTTGATTAGGTTCTAACTCTAAAACTTTCAGATAATGCTCTTCTGCAAGATTTGGATTTATATTATTGTAGATGTTTGCAAGATTATTGTGAGCAACAGATGATTCATTATCAAGCGATAAAGCTTTTTTGTAGTTCTCTATAGCTTTTTCATAATTTTTTAAATGAGTATATATTATTCCGAGGCCGTAAAATGATTGGAAGTTTTTTTTATCAAGCTTAATCGCTCTTTTATGCTCCTGAATAGCGAATTCTAAATTATTACATTGGTAAAGAATGTTACCGTAATTACAATGGTAAACAGATATTTCTGGTTGTAGCTCTATTGCTGAAACAATGCTGTCCCTTGCATCATCTAATTTACCCTCTACTAAGTAGATTAAAGATAATAAGTGGTAAGCATCGCTATTTTCAGCATCATGTCTTAATACTTTTTTATATATTGATTTTGCTTCATCAAGCTGTTTTCTATTTTGAAGGTCTATTGCTTCTCTCATAGCTTGATCAATTAAAAATTCAGACATTTTAATTCTCTTCGATTTGTTGTTTAACTTTCTTGGTCACAGATTCCCAATCACCAGGAGTTTCCTGTCTGTACATAGTAACACTTTTATACCAAGGGGAGGTGTGTCGATGTGTAATTTCCCACCTCCAATTTGGAACACAAGGTAGCATTAACAAAGTTTTTATATTTAATGCTCCTGCTAAGTGGGCAACAAGGTGGTCAACAGTAACAACTACATCTAAGTTTGATATGAGGCTAGAAAGTTGAGACAAGTTTGTATAATTAAAATGTTTATTATAAATCTTAGGAAGCTTTTCATTTGTTAAATATTCATCTAGGCTAATAACATTATGAGTTTCATTAAAGATATTTTGCATTAAGGCAGAGTTAACACTCTCCTCATCATGAGCATTAGACTCTCGGTTCGTCTCAAGGACAACTCCGATGTTTAACTTATCTGGTTCAATGCATTCTTCTTCTTTTTTTTCTGACTCAAGATATGGATATTCTTGTAAAATTTTATTAGGATCAACTTGTAAGACGTTCGTCATAGAGCCAATATTGACATGATAATCATGTTCAGGAATATTATTTTCAGGTACTACTTCATTTATCCATTTTTGTTTTGACATAAATTCTATTGCGGCATCACTGCATTGCAGTATAATTTTGCAGTTATCTTTATGTAGTTCCTTTGCATATCTTATGAAATGAATCAGATTTCCATCGCCTTCATGTAATATGAGTAGGGACTTATTTTCAAGACTTTGGCCGGTCCATTCTTTTTTTAGCTTATCTCCGGGTGAATCAAGTAATTTCTTTCGCCACTCATATTCCCTCCAACCGTTTTTATAATCTCCTATTAATAAATAACACAAACCAATATTAAGATGTGCTTCAGCATAATCTGGCATTATTTCAATGCATTTGTTGAATGATTGAATAGATAAGTCAAATTGTTTTTTTTCTTGGTAAACCAATCCCAATAACATATAAGCTCCTACATGATCTGGGGATAATTCAATAGTCTTATAAAAAGATGATAAAGCTTCACTATAATTCTTTAGTTTTCTGTATGACTCGCCAAGGTAAAAATGAACTTGGGCAACCTTATCATTTAAAGTTATAGCAACTTTAAATGCTAGAATAGAGTTTTCATAATCTTTTGAAGCGCTATATGCACAACCCAATGTTACATGGTAACCGGGATTTTTATTATTAATTTTTATAGATTTTTTTACTAAATTAATTGATTCGTGAAACTCTTGTTTATAAAGTTTGATTGATGAAAGGATATGATAGGCATCTGAATTATCTTTCTCTTTATTAATGGCATTACAAATTGACTCTGCATCTGAAAATTTATTCTGTCCAAGAAAATTAATAGCCTTATTAAGCTCCTGTTGAATTATATCTTTAGAGTCTTCAGTCATAATTATTAAAGGATATTATCTTATGCATTTTTAAATTGCTAATCAAAATAAAATATAAAAAAGGAGAGTTTTACCTCTCCTTTTTACTAACAGATTTAAACAGATTTTACGGTGCGT
>JBJKYD010000012.1:0-91689 GCA_045561295.1 Gammaproteobacteria bacterium | reverse complement strand
TCTGTATTTGGTACTCTTTGTACTCTATGTGTTCCTGATTCAAATTTAAGATTACTATAAACATTAGAACCAATAACTTTGAAAATTATTTCTTTGAATCCTCCATGATCACTGACATTACTATTGATAATTTCAATAACCCATTTATTTTTTTCTGAGAATTTTGAATACATTTTATATAAATCACCAGCAAATATAGCTGCCTCCTCGCCACCAGTACCTGCTCTAATTTCCATGTAGATATCTCGTGAATCATTTGGATCTTTTTCAACCGTTGCTTCAATTATTTTATTTTCAATTTCTTTTAATGATTGTTCATGATTTTTTAATTCTTCTTGAGCTATTTCTCTCATCTCTTTATCTTCATCTTCCAGAAGTTCTTGAGTATCTTTAATTGATTTTTCAATATTAAGATACTTTTGAAATAATTTAACGCCAGGTTCTATTTTTGTGAGTTTTTGGTTAAGTGTTTTCATAAGAGTTCTATCAGAATAGACTTCTGGCGTGCTTAATTGATTGGTAATATCTTTATAACTTGAGACATGATTCTCAAGTTTAGCTCTTAATTCTTGATTCATTAGTTTTCTTTGAAAAGATCATTAAGTCTTTGAACTTTATCTTCATCTAAATGTGGATAAAGCTCTTTTAATTTTATTGTTGTTTCATGTGCCAGTTTCTTCTTAAGAGATTCTGATATGTAGTCAATTATAGAGTCTACATCATCTCCATTTTTTGACATTTTTTTGGCTTTTATCACAATGCCCTTTGCAATATCATCAACATATTCTCTATAATTCTTTATAACTTCTGAGCTATTATTTTCAGAAAGCCAATTTTTGTATTCAATAATTTTAAATTTGATTATCTCTTCAGCTTGTTCTATAGATTTTTCTCTAATCTTATAATTCTTTTCAATAATTTCACCAAGATCATCAATAGTATAAAGATATACATTATCAAGATTTTTAATTTGAGATTCTATATCTCTAGGCACACCAAGATCAATCAGAACGATGGACTGGTTATTTCTTCTGTCAAGAGCGCTCTCAATATTACCCTTACCAATAAGCGGAAGAGAACTTGATGTAGATGTAATTATCATATCGTATTCATGAATGACATTGGACAAATTATTCAAATGAGAATATCTACAATTATTTTCTAAGGCTAATTTTTTACCTTTTTCTTCTTTTCTATTACATATAGTAATGTCATTTACATTATTTGATTTTAGATATTTTAATGCAAGCTGGGTCATTTCACCTGCGCCTATTAATAAACATTTTTTTTCTTCGATATTAGAGAATATTTTTTTAATAAGTAGAATCGATGTGTACATGAAAGATATAGCATTACCACCTATATCTGTATTTGTTCTAACATTTTTCGCAACAGAAAATGAATATTCAAACAACCTTTTCAATTTACTGTCTATTGTTTTATTTTCTAAGGCAATCTTATAAGATGTTTTAACTTGTCCTAAAACTTCGCTTTCACCAACTACCATTGAGTCAAGTCCAGAAACTACCTTAAATAAGTGTCTTATTGCATCTTCTTCTTGATAAACATACATATGATCAGTAAAAGTTCGATATTCTTTTTCTGCCGTAAGCCAATCTTGAATATTACGAGATCCTGATTCACTGTCTGCATAAATTTCGGTCCTATTGCATGTAGAAATGACAAGGACCTCTTTTATCTCGGGCATTTTTTTTATTCTTCTTAGTAACAATGAACAAGCATCACTTGTAAAAGAATATTTTTCTCTTACATCTAAGCTAGCAGATTTATGATTAAGCCCTATAACTGATATGGTCATTTTTGTTTCCTTATTAACATATTAGCATGTGCTATTATACATATATGGTCAAAAATTTGAAATTTGTAGTATTAATTAGCCTTTTATTTCTTATATCTTGTGGCTCGAAGATCGACTCTGAACAGAGGGATTTTCAAGAGGATATTTCATATAAAAGTTCGGATTTAAAATACAATTATGCATATTACAAAATATTAGTGGAGCTACTGCTTCATAAGGGCAGGACCAATGATGCCATCAATATATTTACGTCAAACATAACCTATTTCTATAATGAAGCCGATTTCTTGAATATGATTAATAGAGCAAGAGAGCTTAATAAATTTGATTCAATTATGACAATAGTTAATAGATGGATAGAACTAGATAATCAAAATATCTATGCTCGTAAAGCCGCATTTTCTGCATACATAGAACTTGAGCAATATCAATCGGCAAATATACATTTCGATTTTTTATACAAATTATACTTAGAGAATAAAAATGAATCCTATGTTGATATTGAAAGTATTTTATCAAGAAATGTAATTACAAAGAATATAGTAGATTATTTTGAGACAAACCTTATAAGATACAATGACCAAATAATTTTACTGTCTTATATTAATATATTACAAAAAAATGATATGGATGAGCTTGCTGTTTTATATATAGAAGACATTGATTTCAAAAAAAATAGAATATTAACTAGGAAGTATGCAAAGTCGCTCTCACAATTAAACAAGACTGATGAAGCAATATCTACGTTAGAAAAATTTATTGAATCTTCATCTGTTTTAGACAGGGAAGTCTCATTTGAACTTTTAATGTTCTATCTTAAAGAAGAAAAGTTGGATTATGCAATTCCACTCATTGAAAAACTCATAAGCATTGATCCTTCTGATGATGATTTTATTTTTAGGATTGCCTTATTATGTTTTGATAATGAGAGATATGATCTATCAGAAAAATATTTTAATATATTATTATCCAAATTTTACGCACCTGATAATATTAATTTTTTCTTGGGCCAGATTGATTATAAAAATAAAAGATATGATGAGGCACTGTTACATTATCAAAGAATCCAACAGGGAACATTTGTTAATACTAAAGCTCTTAATGTTTCCATGGCTTTATTAAAAAAGTATAATCTAGAAAAAGCTTTAACTTACATTGACAAGGAAATTAAAATCAATAATCAGAATAATCTTCTCAACTCTTTATCACTTAAACTATCTATCTTTGAGGAAATAGGTGAACCAGCTGATATTATTAATCTGTCGACTCAAATACTTCAAACTTTTCCAAATAATGAAAGAGCACTTTATAGTCGTGCACTGGCTTATGAAAAAGAAGGAAATATTTTAAATATGAGTAAAGATTTTGATGAGATGATCAAGCTTAATAAATATAATTCAATAGCTTTGAATGCATATGGTTACAGCCTTGCATTACATAAACTTCATTTGGATAAATCAGAAAAGCTAGTAAGAAAAGCTCTTGATATCCGACCCGGTCAGGCAGCAATCTTGGATAGTTTAGCGTGGGTTCTGTATTTAAAAGGTTCTTACAAAGAAGCTGGGAAATACTCGTCTTTGGCTTACTCTAAAGATCAAGACCCTGAAATTGTAGAACATCATTATTTAATACTGTTAAAAAACGGTAACTCTGATGAGGCAAAATCTATCTTAGAGCAATCTATAAAAAATAATCCCAACAGCGAAAAGTTACTAAAGCTTCTAGACAATAGTAAAAATGCAGCCATTAACTTGTAAGTCATTTGCAAAACTTAACTTGTGTTTACATATTCTTGATAGAAGGAAAGATGGTTATCATAATTTAGAGAGTATCTTTTGTATTATTGATTTCTATGACAGGTTATCTTTTCAAAAAAATAATTCAACTAAAATCAATTTTAAAACTAATGCTAATGAAATTGACTCTACATATAATTTAGTTACTAAAGCATATGATGCAATTTCTAAGTTATATGACATTGAAGGTGTAGATGTATTTTTAGATAAAAAAATACCTATAGGTTCTGGTTTAGGTGGAGGCAGTTCAAATGCTGCAGTTACCTTATTGGCATTAAATGACATTTTCAAATTAAATATATCAAAAGATAACTTGTTAAAAATATCAAGGGACATTGGAGCAGACGTACCTTTCTTCATAAATGGTGGAGCAGCTTATATAGGGGGAAAAGGAGAAATTATTAATAATATTCCTATAGACAAGAAATACTTTGTTCTTATCTTGTCAAATTTAAATATATCAACAAAAGATATTTATGAATCTTTATCCTCAAAAGACTATATGAATTCATATAGTCTTGATCAGTTAATGGCATCAAATGTAAATTCCTTTGAACAAATAGTTATGTCTAAATATCCTTCATTAAAAGAGACAAAATATTGGCTTTCCGCCTTTGGTAGCGTTAGAATGTCCGGTACGGGAAGCACGCTATACATTGAGTATGATAATTACGAAGGTGCATTAGAAGCCAATAAGGAGATTGGACGAAAATACAAATCATTAATGGTGAGTAGTCTAGAGTCGTATGATATTTTTTCTTAATAATTTGGGGTGTAGCCAAGCGGTAAGGCAGCGGGTTTTGATCCCGTCATTCGGAGGTTCGAATCCTTCCACCCCAGACATTAGGTCACGAAATGGTTGATATAAAAACATCGATGATATTTTCAGGAAATGCTAATAAAGCACTTGCTAAATCTGTTGCTAAAAACTTAGGAATTACCCTAGGGAAAGCTTCTGTTAAAACATTTAGTGACGGTGAAATCTCTGTAGAAATTGAAGAAAATGTGAGAGGTCAGGATATTTATATAATCCAGCCACTGTGTGATCCTGTTAATGATAACCTCATGGAACTACTTATAATGGTCGATGCTCTTAAAAGATCATCGGTTGAGAGAATATCAGTAGTGCTTCCATATTTTGGCTATTCAAGACAAGACAGACGAGCAAGATCTGCTAGAGTGCCAATCACAGCAAAAGTTGTTGCTAATATGTTAACAAGTATGGGTGTAGAAAGATTATTAACTATTGATTTACATGCTGATCAAATTCAAGGCTTTTTCGATATACCAGTCGATAATATTTACGCAACACCACTATTTTTAGCGGATATACATAAACAGAATTACCAGGACACCATTATTGTTTCTCCTGATGTAGGAGGTGTTGTAAGGGCAAGGGCATTAGCTAAACAATTGAATTCAGATTTAGCGATCGTAGATAAAAGGCGACCAGAAGCTAATGTTTCGGAAGTTATGCAAATTATAGGAGATGTTAAAGATAAGTGTTGCATCATAGTTGATGATATATGTGACACAGCAGGAACACTATGCCATGCAGCAGACGCGCTTAAAGATCAAGGTGCATCAAAAGTTTTTGCTTATATCACTCACCCGATATTCTCAGGTAAGGCTGATCAAAATATTAATAACTCTACTATAGATGGAATAATTGTTACAGATACGATCAAACTCTCAAAGAAAATTAATGATACAGGCAAAATAAGGCAGATAACTGTTGCAGAGATGCTAGCTGAAACATTAAGAAGAATAGATAATAAAGAATCTGTTAGTTCACTTTTCATAGAATAAGAGTATAATCCATTGAAAAATAGTTTATGAACACTGAATATATATTACAAGCAAAACCAAGAGAAAGCATAGGGACAGCCACTTCTAAGAAAATTAGAAGGGAAAATGGTATACCTGCTGTCGTGTATGGAGACGTTGATAACAGCAACATAGTTCTTGATGCAAATGAAGTAGCTAAGCAAGTCAGAGACGCTGGTTTCTACAGTAGTGTAATCAAACTTACAATAGATAAAAACACAATAGATGTAATATTAAAAGATCTACAAAGAGATCCTAGAAAATCAGATATTACACATATGGACTTCTTTGCTGTAGATAAAAATAAAGCAGTTGTTGTAAATGTACCTATTATGTTCGTAAATGAAGATACATGTGCTGGGGTGAAATTAGGTGGTGGCATGATATCCCACATACAATCTGAACTTGAAATCTCTTGTCTACCTAAAGATATTCCTGAAAACATCACTGTTGATGTCGCTGAATTAGAATTGGGACATAGTGTTCATTTATCAGAAGTTAAATTACCTGCAAATGTAGAACTTGCGACACCTGTTGACGAAGAACATGATTCGCCTGTTGTCAGTTGTTATGAGCCTAAAGCTGAAAAAATTGAAGAAGTTGAGGCAGCACCAGCTGATGATGAAGCTGGCGATACTGATGATAATACCAAAGCAGATGCTGACGCTGATTCCAAAGAAGAAGAAGATAGTAAATAGCCTCCTTTAATATGATTCCTGAAGATAACCCTCCAGCATTGATTGTAGGATTAGGTAATCCTGATAATAAATTTCTTAATACAAGACATAACATAGGTTTTTGGTTCATTGACTCTTTGGTTGATAGCCTACGAATCCACTTCAACGATAACTTGAAAAAAGGTTTTTGTGATACTGATTATCATTCAGAGGGTATAGATATAAAATTACTTAAACCAATGACTTTTATTAATGATAGCGGGACGCCTTTAAAAAACTTCATTAAAAATAAAAATATCACACCATCTCAGATAATTGTCGCTTACGATGATTTAGATTTAGCCGCCGGCAAAATTAGGCTCAAATTCTCAGGTGGAAGTGGTGGACACAATGGTATAAAAGATATAATAGAAAAAATTGGTACAAAAGATTTTTGGAGATTAAAAATAGGAATCGGTAAGCCTACGCATAAAGATGATGTCATTTCCTATGTATTGGGTAAGCCATCACCTGATGATAAAAAACAAATATTAGAGGGGATAGAGAATATCATTCAAAATTCTCAAGATTTACTAGATGGCTCTTATACAAATTTTATGAATAATTTAAATGGTGATAACAATGGGATTTAAATGTGGTTTGGTAGGTATGCCAAACGTAGGTAAGTCATCAATATTTAATTTATTAACTTCACAAAAAATTGATGCTAAAAACTTCCCTTTTTGTACAATTGATCCAAACATAGCAACTGTTGAAGTACCGGATGACAGATTAGATAAATTATCAGAATTAAACTCATCAAAAAGTAAAATTAATGCAGTGATTGAGTTTGTGGATATTGCTGGATTAATAAAAGGAGCATCTAAGGGAGAGGGGCTTGGAAATGATTTTCTTACACATATCAGAAATACTGATGCCATAGCACATGTAGTAAGATTCTTTATTGATGATGATATTATTCATGTCAACGGGAAACCTGACCCTGTGTCAGACTTTAATGATATTAATACAGAATTGATATTATCGGATATTACTACATTAGAAAGTATTACAAATAGAATTACTAAAAGTAAAACATCTGAAAAAGAAAAAAATCTTTTAAAAGAAGAAGCGATAAATGCTCTCGATAAACTGAATAGTAATAATTTTTTACAAAAAAAAGATTTAGAGAAGATTCAAGAATTTTTCCCTGACATTAAATTATTAACTCAAAAACCAATGTTTGTGATTGCTAATATTAATGAAAATACTTCAAAACAGGAAATTAGTGACTTCATTGAATCAATGCCAGAATATATAAAATTAGTTCAGGTGAATGTTAAAGTGGAAACAGATCTTGATGAGCTCTCGGAAGACGAAAAAAAAGAATTTATGGAAGAGTTTGGTATAGATGAGTCTGCATTATCAAAAATTATCAAAACGGGTTACAGTCTTCTTGACCTTAAAACATTTTTTACATCGGGCGAAAAAGAATCAAGAGCATGGGCAGCAAAAAAGTATTTTAATGCTCAGGAATGTTCAGGTATCATACACACAGACATCCAAAAAGGATTTATAAGAGCTGAAACTGTTTCATATAATGATTACATAGAAAGTGGAAGCGAGCAGGCTTCAAAAGCTAATGGCGTTTGGAGACAAGAAGGTAAAGATTATATCGTTTGTGAAGGCGATGTAATCTATTTTAGATTTAATATATAAGGTCATGTAGCTCAGTTGGTTAGAGCACAGCACTCATAACGCTGCGGTCGGTGGTTCAAGTCCACCCATGACCATGAATCTAGAAATAGAAATTTACACCAAGTCTTATAGTGAAGTTATGCCGCCTATGACTAAATCTAAGTCAAGGTATACCTTGATGAGATTTTGAGATAAACTAAAATCATGACCTTAACAGTTACCGGATATGGTCCGAAAAAATCTAAAGAAAAGTTAACTAAACAAACTTATTGCCATGAAAAGACAGGGCACAAAGAGGTTGTTGTAGATATTACTCATTGTGGCATCTGTTACAGCGATATACACCTTATTGATAATGATTGGGGCATATCTCAATACCCATTTATCCCTGGACATGAAGTAGTTGGAACCATTTCGTCTGTAGGAAGATTAGTCAAAGGTTTAAAAATTGGTCAAAGGGTTGGTGTAGGTTGGTTCTCAAAGGTCTGTGGGAAATGTACTTATTGTAAATCTGATAGAGATAACATGTGCAGCGCACCCGAAATGACTGCCGTTGGTAGAAATGGTGGTTTTGCAGATCATGTAATAGTAGATGAAAGCGTCGTCTTTCCAATACCGCCTAAACTGAAATCTGAGCATGCAGCCCCATTAATGTGCGCAGGTTGGACGGTACATGGTGCATATCGAGGGTATAAGGTTAAATCAAAATCTAGAGTTGCAGTTTTAGGAATCGGTGGTTTGGGGCATCTTGGCATTCAATATGGTAAAGCTCTTGATTTTCATATAACAGCCATAACATCCTCTAAAAATAAACTTACAGAAGCTAAAAAATTTGGAGCCAATCAAGTTATTACTTATAAAGATTTAAAAGACTATAAAAATAGTTTTGATTTTATACTTGTAACTGCTCACGCTGATTTAGATTGGACATCTTTAGCAGATACATTAGATGTCGATGGAAATATTTGTTTCGTTGGAGTTCCTCCTAGCCCGATAAGTATTCATGCTTTTAGTTTAATTATGAAACGTATCAAAATTTCAGGCAATCCAGGTGGTAGCAGAAAAATGATGAAAGAAATGTTAAAAATTGCTGCCAATAAAGGCATTAAACCTATAATCGAAAAATTTTCATTCAAAGATGTGAATAAAGCTATAGATAAAGTTAAATCCAATAAGATTAGGTATCGCGCAGTTTTAACAAACGAGTAACTAATCAGGAACAGTCTCCCTAAGAAGGGGATAATTATCTATATTGCATGATAAAAATATCTACCTAACCCAGAAGCAAAAATGAATATTCCAAATAAAGTATGCTCATAAATAACCAAAGCTAATGACTCACTTCTAAGATAGCTCCAGGATAAATAGATGCCACCAAAAAAAGTAAAAATAATTGCAATATAATTATTGAAGAAAACATGTGCCAGAGAAAACACCAGACCGTTAATAAAAATTAGGTAGTTTCTAGGCATTAAGGCATTAAATTTAAAAAAGAAATATTTTCTAAAAATTATCTCTTGTGGAATTACGCTAAGGAAAGGATAGAGGAAGATGACTAATAGAAATGTTAAAGGGTTTTCTCTTGGGAAAACCATAAAATTATCCGCATCATAACAATAGCTAAAGCTAAAAATAAATATAGCTACAAATGTTATTATCACATGTCGCTCTGAATATTTATTGTTATTAAATATTTTTACTTTATTTCGATATAGAAAGTACCAATAGAATATCGAAATGATATACATTGATATAAAGTTATTTATTGGCTCCTGACCAGTTACAATTGAGAAGATTGGTAAAATAATAAAAATAATTAATAGTTCATAATATTTATCTTTCCTCTCGTAAAAATTATTTAATAATTGATTCATAAAAACATAAAAAAAATATCTTAAAGTTCATTTATGGAAATTATAATAACTATAATATTAGTCATACTGGGTCTTTCTGCTCTTATAGCTCTTATATTATATCTTACGGGCTACTTGAAGTATTAAATCTAGGGTGATTTAAAATATCCTAATCTACAGAATAGATGTGAAAGGACCTCTCACTTCATAAGTTATTCCATGCTTCCCGTCTCTGCCTCTTTGTGATGAGAAGTATAGTCTAGTGAAATCCTCCGTAAAAGAAGGGCCAGTAATTTCAGAGTTTTTATGTCCAGTAACTCTGAGTATTGGAAACATTTTTCTCATTTTTTTAGAGACTGCAACAAGTTCCATATTTCCTGAATCTTCAGCTACAACCAATGAACCAGAGGGTCCTACAGAAATATTATCCGGGTCAGTTAATGGCCCAGTGCCGTTATAAATAACTGATAGACTATTTTGTTCTATATCATATTCATTTATTCTATTGTCACCAGTAGTGGAAAAATAAACCTTTTTATCAATTATACTCATCCCTTCGCCTCTATTAAAAGGGGTATACATTGTTCTCTTATTGGGAGCTCGAAACATTAAAGGTTTTATAGTAATTTTATGACCATTTTTAATTTCTATATATGAGGCTGATGGCTGAGGTATTTTATTCCAAACAACTTTATCATCTTTTATATGAGCAACCTCTAGACGGCCTTTCATATAAGGTGTTTTTGAAAATTTATTTAAAGGTATAAATCTATAAAAACCTCCACTCTTGTCATCTTCCGTCATATACATAATCTTGCTTTCTGAATCTATACACGCTGCCTCATGCATGAATTTTCCAAGGTTTGGCAGCTTCTTGTGAACTTTGACTCCAGCAGGATCACATTCATAAATATATCCATTAGGTACTTCCTCACATGTCAGCCAGGTATTCCATGGGGTAGGCCCTCCAGCACAGTTATTATTTGTGTTGTGGCAAATTATTCTATGATCAACTATCTCTCCATTATTATCGAAAACTATCGATGCTACACCACCATTATTTTTGACTTCTGAATTTGAAACATAAATCCATCCGCCGTTTAATGTTTTAAAAACATGCCCGCCGTCTGGAGCAAAATGCCAGTTTTTTCCTGACAAGTTTAGAACTGGTTGTCCCGATATCGCAATAATCCTTGATGTGAATCCGTTAGGAAGCATAATGTCGTTTTGATCAGCTGTATTCAATTTGAGTGAATAGCCGGAATCTTTTGCAGAAGCAAAACTAGTCAATGCTGAGGTGTATAAACCTGCATATAAAGATGTTCTTAAAAAAAATCTTTTGGTGGAGTCCATCTAAAAATTATAGTCTTAAATTATTATATCTCAGTGACATTTTTATTAAAAAATAGAGGAATGTTCAAGTCCACCCATGACTATTATATCAAATATAGATATTCTACTAGCCTTAATCATTGTAATAATCTTTTATAAAGGACTGATCAGACATGGGAGGTCTTGCATACCCTCTATCTGATTGTCGTTTTGGTAAGTCAATTTTTTTATATTTAATAGCCTCATAGGAGATCGAAGCTAGAAGATCTCTTATGCAATTAAGTCTAGCTTTCTTCTTATCGTCAGCATGAACAACTCTCCATGGCGATTTTTTTGTGTCAGTATAATTAAACATATTATCTTTAGCTTGAGAATACTCTATCCATTTTGCTCTCGACTCTAAGTCCATTGGACTAAGTTTCCATTGTTTTGTTGGATCTTGTAATCTCGCCTCAAATCGCCTTTCTTGTTCCTCGTCACTAACAGAAAACCAATATTTTATAAGTATTATTCCTGACCTTATTAGCATTTGCTCAAAAATCGGACACGATCTTAGAAATTCATCATACTCTTCAGCAGAACAGAACCCCATGACTTTCTCTACGCCAGATCTGTTATACCAACTTCTATCAAACAATACTATCTCACCTGCACAGGGTAAGTGAGATACATATCTCTGGAAATACCACTGGCTCTTTTCACGCTCTGTTGGTGTCGAAAGAGCAACCACTCTACAGACTCTTGGATTGAGTGGCTCAGTAATTCTTTTTATTACCCCACCTTTACCTGCTGCATCTCTGCCCTCAAATAAAACAGCAACTTTCAGCCCTTCTTGTTTGATCCATTCTTGTAGTTTAACAAGTTCAACCCTTAGTGCTTTCAATTCACTATCATATTTTTTTTTAGATATTTTACTCACTACATGTTAAAACATGCACAATCTATGCCAAAAGACCTTAACTACAACCCGCATAAACACTGGATTCTTTGTTTTCAAAACGCCACTGAATATTAATCACATGGGTATATACGAGGGTATACGTTAATAAAAAATGGGAATATGGATGGGAATACAGGAATCTTCACTACTCATATATAGCTATAAATAGGGAAATTCGGTAGCACCCATGACCATGAATCTAAATTAAGAAATAATTCATATAACCAAAACTACAACTTATTCATGCAGAATGTTTTAAAACTTGAAGTTAATGCTTAAATTAAGTTTGTCATTATGACCTGAGTTGATCGCTTGTGCTCGTTCATAATACAATGATGAGGTCAACCCATTGTTGGATAGATAATCAGCACCTATACCAAGTTTGTAAATACTGCTAGCTTTTTTATTGATTCTTAAACTGTATTCGGTAGATTGACCAACATAATACATATCAGCGGTTGAGCTATCCGAGACATCGACTGAGTATTCAGCTAAAGCATAAGGAGATAAGGTCCCATGTTTGTAAGTTTTATTAAACTTGATATCTGTTCCAACTGACAATAAGGTATCGCTTATACTTTGTTTTTTATAATGGAGTGCTGTTGATGCTCCTGATTCACTAAAGGCTTTGAGTTCACTATATGCAAGAGATACTCTCCCGTAAGGGGTTAGCGTAAAGTGATTGAGTTTAATTTTGTGATCATTGTATTTAGTCATGAGATAAATTTGTCTTACATCACGTCTACCCTCCAAGCGATCTGATCCATCGATTCTTACAGTATCCATTTTAAATAAACTTACCCCTGTCATCACATCAAGACTTCTTGTTTCATATAAATAACTTCTATAAGTTGCAAGACTGTAGTTATCAGATTTAATTTCACTTGCATTACCTTTAATATCAGCTCTTGCTTGTCCAACCGATAACATATAGCCCACAAGGCCATACTTATTTTTTTTATCCAGTCCGATAGATAGCATTTGATCGTCTATATCAGATTCAGAGCTTGTGCTATTTCCTTTGACTTTACCGATAGTGATTTGTCCTGCAGTCCAGACAGACCATCCATCGATAGCTTTAAAAACAGGATTAAGCGTTCCAATATATTCACCTTTTACTTTAGCTGCTTCACTGATTAATAAATCAGTCGCATCAGATGTAATCATTTGTTTAGATGCAGTAAGTAGATCATGGTCTTGATTGACACTGTTTACCATCTGATTAAGATCAGGTGAATAGGATCCTTCTTTGTTGTTTGCAATTTTATTAAGAATAGGATTTGCGAACTTAAATTTAATACCTTGATAAGAAGTTTTAGCGTTATCTTTTTGTCTTGATAACCATTGCAGTCTATTTTCGATGACTGTTTGATTAGCTTGTGCGAAATTAGTTACGATATGAGACATTACGATGACCGATGTTTTGACATCTGCTTTTTCTGTTGGGTCTGTTTCTGTTGGGTCTGAGGATTCGCCTGGGTCTGAGGATTCGCCGGTATAAGTCCATGTAAATTGAGTAGCCGCCGTATTATTATTTCCTGCATAATCGGTAAAAGTATTTGCAGCCACATTGATAGTTGTTTGTCCTGAAGCTGACGGAGTGAAAGTTGCTGTATATATTTTTGATGATGTTTTGCTGAAGCTTGATAAAGATCCATTAGTGACTGTAATATCAGCTTGTGCAAAATTAGATGAACCTTCACTTAATGTAAATATTAATGCAATGGAGGCATCAGAACTTGAAGCACCAGAAGCAACTGTTGAGGATGTAATAGTGATACTTGGAGTAGAGATATCTGCTCCTTGACCACCATCCAAAATAGTCCAGCTATAAGTCGTTGTTAAAACGTTTCGTGCAGAAACTGCAGTATACTGAACACCTGTGACTTCAAGGGTCACACCAGTTTTCAATGATAACTGACTCCAGCCAACTAAGATTTCATCATAGTTATCGCTAGATAGGGATGTTAACACAAACATTATATTCATACTTGACACATTACTCACATCCCAACTTCCAAGATTTTGATTAAAGGAGTTAGTACGAAAAAACATAGCAGTCATATCAACCACGCTGCTAACATCCCAACCCGAAATGTCTTGGTTAAACATATTAGCGAGCTCAAACATAGTTGCCATATTAGTCACGCTGCTCACATCCCAATTGGAAATATCTTGATCAAACACAGAAGCGAGCATAAACATACCTTGCATAGTAGTCGCATTACTCACATCCCAACTTGAAATATCTTGGTTAAAATCTCCCTTGGCCATAAACAGTTCAGACATATCCGTAATTCGTGAGACATCGCACGTTGTTATATTATCAGTAAGGACCCAAGATTGAATATCGGCTTTGGTTACAAATCCACCTGGAGTACCTGTAACAACTGTCACACCTGCACCAGCTCGTCCAGCCTCATTATATGCAACACCGCCTATAGTGCATGCAGCATAGATATCAATAGATGCAAGAAGAAGTAGTGGTATTAATAAACTTTTATAGATTCGTTTCATCGCCTCCTCATTATTATGCAAGGAACGTACCAAGCATAAAGAAACACATATGAATATTGCTTTTGTACCCGGATATAGGCAAATGAATTAATGTTACAAATGCACCCATGACCATGAATCTTAATTTTTTAATGTTTTAATGAGATTTGATTCATATCGATTAATATCACAACTCTGTGCTCTGATTAGGGGGTCTATATCTAATAATCAGACAAGCAATTGCAATTAATAATATCGCACCTGCCTCATAAATTAATGTACTTGGTTCCATGTCTTTACCTTGTAGTATTATCAATCTTGATAATGCCGTCATGGCAATAAATAATGGCAATGTGATAGGTATCTTATTACTCACATAAAACACACCTATCATTCCTAAAACCTCTGTGTATATAAACAGTAATAACAAATCAGGCAAGTTCACTCTGCCTACCGCGTATATACTGATTATCTCTTGTATGGTTGCAACAATCGTTAGTAATGCAATCACACCTAGTAATCCTTTTTCTATAGTTTTTATTAAATTCATATTATAACTCTCTCATTAAGTATATATTTCATAATCTTTATCTTAACCCTAAATATACATATGACCATAAATTTGTGTAATAATAAGTTCAAACATTAGCAGGGGAAAAGACATGAAATTCTTTAACGAAAGACCAAACGGAAGCCCATTTGTAGAGTTAGCCGTATATGCACTGATTGTTTTTGTGGTAATAGCACTAATATAAATAATTTAAGTTATTCTATTGGCCTTTTGAACATCAAGACCCAGACACGGTAATCTGTATCATAATTGGTTGAAACCAGCTCCCAACCTTGTCCGCCTAGATTCTCCGGCTTTTGGCTTTCATTGAGTGCGTGTTTAAGTACTTCCCACTCAAATGTTTTATATTCCCATTTAACCATAATTCATATTAACCTGAATAATGAAAAAAATAATATAAATTTTTCTTGCTATGAAATTAAATAAGTAATGATATTACATAAACCCCAACATATGCAAAGACTGTCAATATAATAACAGCGACAATAAACCCTTTGAGTAGTTTTGCTAAATCAGACATAATTAAAAATATACAAAAATAATTTATAAATTTTTAACATAGTTTAAAGTATTAGAATAGTAGTTTCTTATGAAATATTTGCACACAATGCTTAGGGTATCTGATGTAGAGGAATCATTAAAATTTTACTGTGATGGACTTGGCTTAAAAGAAGCAAGAAGAATGGAATTTGAAGAAGATAGATTCACCCTTATCTTTTTATCTGCTCCAAATAATGAGGATGCAGAATTAGAGCTTACATATAACTGGGATGGTGATAGCTTAGAAGAGTCCTCAAGAAATTTTGGACACATCGCATATAAAGTTAAAAATATATATGATACCTGTGAACATCTTATAAACATGGGTATAAAGATTAATTATCCACCAAGAGATGGTTATATGGCTTTTGTAAAATCTCCAGACAATATTTCCGTTGAATTATTGCAAGAAGGTGAAAAGCTTGAACCTAAAGAGCCATGGGTATCCATGAAAAATATTGAATAAAAACATTAGTCGCGATCTTTAATTTTAGGATATTCTTCTTCAGACAACTCTTCTTCACACTCAGGTTTTAGATAATCCTTAACAAATTTTTTATCACGCTCTTTTTTCTTCACTTTACTATCTATAGGCACCGTATTAGCGTTTTTCTTATTCATATTAAATGTCAGTATTATCATCAAAGCACATCATAATGACTGCAAAAACTATTGCCCCTATAAAAAAAGATAATACAAAGAAGCCATCCATAATTTATAATATATCAAATGACTGATGATGAATGGAAAGTATTTGAGACAAACCTCGTAAAAAAATATAAAAATGATCCTAATGCTGAGTTAGCTGAAGCGTTAATCAAAGAATATTCGGCTCATATACTTAACAAAACAGACTGTACAGAAGAGTTACAACTTTATATTGATGAGATTTTAGCCAAATATTCCAAAGATAAAATACATTTATCAGAAGCCTTCGGCTTGATTGATAAATGGGGCAGGTCTAAAACAGAGATTAAATATATTTTTATCAATGCTCAGACATGGCAATTTATATTTGATGGCAGGCCTTTATCCTTAGCATATGAAAAAACAGCTCAAATGTTATCTACATCAATAGATGATGTAAGAATTGGGTTTGAAAGAAAAAATCATGATTTTGGTACAAGGGAATTATCTAGATTTGGTTTGGATATATTTATAGCTCTCAACAAAAAAGAGCTAACATCCCAAGAAATAAAGATAGCTGATGAATGTCTTAAAGAAGATATCAGGATACAAATGTCAAAAGACCTTCATCATCATAGAATTAAATATAAGATTACTTATTGATTAGCTTCAAAAGCTCATCAACTTTCGTATCTAGAGATTTTTTATTTTTAAATGAACTCCTTACGCATGATTCCATATGAACTTTAAGTACTTTTGACTCTACCGATACCAATGCTGATTTTGCTGCCTTAATTTGGTTAAGAACATCAACGCAATATTTACCATCATCAATCATATTAATAATTCCTCTTATTTGGCCTTCAATCCTCTTTAATGAAGCTAGTTGCTTTTTATGTGTTGGATTTTCTGTCATGTTATAAGTATATAGGTAGTATATAAGTAAAAAAACTAGCGAAAACAAATATTGCTGTAGAGATAAAATAAATAACTTTCGACCTTTTTCTTGTTTTAAGACACGTATCTTTTAAGCTTGGATCTATTGGGCATGGAAGTAACGAAGCTTTTTTTATTAAAATTCCTGCAATTATTAAAATAATACCTGTAATTATAGATATAGTAATTTTATATTGTGAGATGATGATTAATTGTGGGAAAAAATTCACTATTGATGCAAACGTTGCTCCTGCTCCAAGTAGAACAAATAGAGCAGGTAAAGCGCAACATATGAGTGTTGATGAAGAAGCAAAAAGCGTGATCAACCCCAGTTTAATTGATTCATTATCTCTGAACATAAATTAGACTTTTCTGATTACAATACCAGTAGCTGTTTGTCCATTAGATAAGAAAATATTTTTAATCTCATCTAGATCAACTTTTTTGTTCATAGAATAAGCAATCATGACCTTTCCTTTATCTAGGCTTACATCAACTTTTTTGACATCTTTGTCGTCGCTGAATGTTTTTTCTATTCCTCTAGCACAAAAATCACATACCATTCCTTGAACATCGACCATCACAATTTGTGTATTAGACAAGCCAGCACTAAAACTTAAAAACATTTCATCTGTAATCTTAGTTTTAGACCCGTCAACATAGGTCATATCTTGATGTTTATTATGATTATGTGAATCATGATTATGCATACCATCCATGGCTAGGACAGTATTTGATGATAATATAATTATCGATAATAGTATTTTATACATAACAGTTCTCCTTTTAATTTAAAACCTTAACATATAGTGAATATCCCAGTGTGAATTTTTAGTACCCACCTCTATCAGGGAATCACCTTTAAAAAATTTCATAAATGGATACGTTTCCCAATTATTATTAATTGTATCTTTTTTAGCTTTTACCATAACCCAGGTATGTAAATCATTATATTCTCCCAGATATGGAGCTACTCCAAACGTAAGTTCATTTTCCGTATAGTCTTTTACATCTGTGTCTTTATTAATGACTGAGAATGACGTAAATAATCTTCTTGTTTCCCAATCACCATGAATACCATAAAAGTGATTATTCTTTGATTTAGTTGATATGCCTCCCGTTAAATACAAATTGGCTTGTGACTTTTTGGTATTTTTCCTTCCTAAAAGATATGTTGTTTTTAGGTTAATGTATTGATCATTAAAATGGCGATTATTAATATATTCTAACCCCATAGAGTATTTATAAGAAGGCGAATAATGATAATAGTACGATGAGTGCATACTATTAGTTTTATACATTATCGTTGAGCCCCCCGACCATGAGATAGGTCGTGAGAATGCGGAATCAGCAGTCACAACCAACAGTAGAATAATAATCGTTTTATTTATTATACCCATATGGGGTATATTATAATATTGATCAACCTGATTCAATCGTTTTATATCTCTGATTTTTAACAATAAGAGGCTAGTATTATAGTGAATAGACTATTGCAGTTATTAATACAATAAATCCTGTGAATGTAAGTATCATCCCACCTACTCTTAGGAATAGATTTGGTTTCATAAATGAGAAAACTATGCCGTGCATGAATCTTCCTGCTGTAAAAATGCTACCACTGATATGTAAATATAATGAGGATAAACCATTTAGCTCTGCTATGAGCATCAAAATTAAAAATAGTGGCGCGTACTCAATTAAATTACCATGTGCCCTGACGGCTCTGTATAAGGTATCCTCATCTACTACGCGATCGTCAGAGTGGAGAAATTTAGTGACCGGACTCCCTCGCAAGTCTATTACTCTAAAAGCTAAAATTAACATAAAGATTATAAGTACGATGGTATATGTGATTGTAATCTCGATTGGCATACATATTTATATTATTATTTTACTGACAATATGTCTATTTCCTCAGGTTATTAAAAATAATTTCATTAATAAAATTATGTGACTCGCATAATATACGCTTTTTTGTTAGCATGCCTTATTATGTTCGAAGATATAGTTAAACATAATCAATCTGTGCAAAGTCACCAAGAACATATTTGTCATCATGACCATGACCATGACCATAATCATGACCATGATCAAGTTTGTGGACAATGCGGTAAGTTGCATTCCAAGTATTTCATCGAAAATCACTATTGTGTTTGTCAGACCTTGTTCAATATTCCATCTAAAGATTTTGAAGAATATTTAGTCACTAACTTTCATACTCGTGGACCACCAGCTTCTAATTTTATTTGAATAGTAAAAAATAAATTTAGGAGAAAAAAATGTTTTTAAAACGTTTATTTTACGTT
This sequence comes from Gammaproteobacteria bacterium, assembly GCA_045561295.1. Classification (GTDB taxonomy): domain Bacteria; phylum Pseudomonadota; class Gammaproteobacteria; genus CACLCV01. The sequence continues at coordinate 72,289 of JBJKYD010000012.1, read as the reverse complement.
TTGATAATTACGAGTGCAACTTTTGTACAAGCGGATGATTTAACACCTCTTGAAGTGGAGTCATCACTTTTATCAAATACAGTAAGGGATAGTAAATACCCACTTGCAGTAATTGGAAGCACAGATATTAACTCAACACAGAGTATTGGAACAATTATTAAAAGAATACCGGGCATATCGAACTCTGATTATGGTGCGGCAGTGGGCCAACCAGTAATTCGTGGTTTAGGTGGCAACAGAGTCAAAGTGTTATCAGATAATGATACTGTAAACGACTTGAGTCATATAAGTGCAGATCATCCAAATATGGTTAATACCAGTAATGCATCTCATATCGAAGTAATCAAAGGACCCGCATCTATATTTAACTATGGTGGAACAACTGGTGGTATAGTCAATGTCATTATAGGCTCTATAACGGATCAAGCTTATTCTGACCAAATGATTCGTCTAGGCAGGACTTATGATACTGTAAGTGAAGGCTTTTCAAATAATATTCTTATGAAAAGAAATATAGGAGACCTCAGTATGTATTTCTCTCATAATAAAAGAGATCATTTTAACTATGACATGTCAGAGGGATCTTTATATGAAGAGGGCGCAGAGAAACATACATTAGCTAACTCAGACTTTGCTGATAAAAATTTAACTGCTGGACTGTCTTTAATTAAAGATTGGGGGTTCATTGGATTTTCAGTTGAAGACAATAAAGGAACCTATGGGATTCCATATCATGCTGAAGAGGAAGAGGAAGAGGAGGAAGAAGAGGGTGAGCACAGAATATACAGTACTCATAAAACAGATAATTACAAAGTTAAAGGCAGGTTTGATAATCTTGCTATAGCCAATTCTGTTGATTTTTCATTTAATAATTCTAATTCTTCTATTAAAGAACATGAAGAAGATGGAAGCTTTAAAGTATTAAACAACAATTCATCAGCTTTGAATTTAAAATTTAATTTAGATAATGAATATATGAATCGAAGATTATTAGTTGCATATAGTCATGCAAAGTCACCTATGTCATCAGGTGCATATATCCCTACATCAGAGTCTTATGATAAATCTGTTGCGTATTTCATGAATAGTGACTATCTAGGACATGATGTTGATGTTGCAATAAGGTATGACAACAATGAGAGACTGACTGCTGGTAAAAACTATGAAGACTCAGCTATAAGTTTTTCTGCGAATTCTATCTTCTCCATTACAGATAATCTGAAATATTCAGTTGGATATTCACACGTATCGAGAAGTCCTAATACGGCAGAGTTATTTGCGGATGGAAAACACGGACCTACAAACAGATATGAAAGAGGTGATAGCAATCTGAAAAGAGAGATATCAAGAAATATTGACCTTGGGATAGATTATAAATTAAATAATACTCTCATTTCTTTTGACATTTATAGGAATAATACAAATAACTATATTTATTTAAGAGACTTAGGGACTACAAATTATGATGGTGATCACCAAGATGCTAATTGGTCTCAAAAAGATGGTGTTATTCAAGGGTATGAAATTTCACTAGAAAATTCTTTTCTTGTTGGAGGCACTGATGTACTTCTTATGATGAGTAGAGATGATATTTCTGCAACATTTGATGATAATACTTATTTTCCTAGAATACCAAGTGCAAGTAATATGATTGATATCACAGTTTTTGGTGAAAAAAATAGAATATACTCATTAAATCTTACCCATTTTGAAAAGCAAAGTGATTTCTCATCTATCGAGACTAAAACAAATTCTCATTTAGATTTATCGATTAAGTATTCAGATAAGATTGCGTTGAGTAATCTATACGATTTAAACATAAATCTTTTTGCAAGTAATTTACTTGATCAAACTAGAAGAAATCATGCATCATTCGTAAAAGCACACGTCCCATTGCCCGGTGCAAGCTTTGGATTTGATGTATCGGTCGATTATAAGTTCTAAATACTTATAATTTAACTTATCTATACCGTGAAAAACTTTCTCGGTATAGATAGTCTTAGATCTGTGTATGTTATATTAAATATATGATTGTCGATATACTCACCTATCTAATTGTTGGTGCAATAGCAGTTTTCATTGCCTTTGACTTATATAGGTTTCTTAATACTTGGTTTAGTAGCCCGAGAATGTCTTTTGAATTGTTAAAGGCTAACCCATTTGGTAGCGTTGTATTTCCATTAGTTCTAATCATCATCTGGTTCTTCATATTTGGATAATTATTTAATGATATTTTTATCAATGGCTGAAAAAGACAAATCAATAAATAAAATACTTTTAGAGGTGCTTAAGTTACTGGCTATTGCTGCAATAATAATTTCCAGTTCAGCATTGATACTACTGGTCTTATAGTTCGACTATGAATTTATTATTCTCTAAAAAATGTATGTATAGCTAAAGCAAGAACTAAAATACCAACTACAAACTGATAAACATAGAAAGCGACTGCACTAAAAATTATTAATATTATTGATTTGGTATTTTTAGTCATTATTTTTTAAAAGAATCATATTTTTAAATATATTTGTAAGTTAATTCTAATATGCCTATACTAAATTACCAATGTCAAATTTAATTAAAATATTTTTCATTATCTTAATAATTATACCTGGACTAGTTTCATCAGATGAAGCAGATTTGAAAAGTGAGAGGAATAATATTATAAAATGTTCTGCATACCATTTGAAAGCTAAATTAAATAATCAATATTCTAATAAAGCAAAATATGAATACCATGGAAAATATTTTGATACTCTTAATAAGAAGTTCTTAAGTATAAGCCCTAATTCTTCTCAGGCGGGATTCATCCTATCAGCGACAAGCGTTATAGAGTCATGGTCATATATAGCCCAAGAAAAAGGACAGCGTTTTGCAAACATGAAAATTGAGAGTGAATATAAGGATCTTTGTAATTCTATCTTAAATAAGTAGTTTATTTATTTTTCTTTGTACCACCATATTGATAGCTTTTAGAATATTTAGCTTTGACTATAGTGAGGCATTGTTGACATAAGAATTCCCATTCTTTTTTATAATTGTACCTACATCTATATAACGCATTTGCCGAAGTTGAACATATAGAACAAGTTTTTTTGGATTTCATGTTTTGGATTCGTGTAGTTAAAAGACTAATGTAACTACCTGATTATATATTAACTTTTATATACAATGTTGTCGAGATATTTATTTAAATAAATTTATTTTAACTATAAAAGAGTGATAGAAAACTCTTACGGCGCTAAATTCATTGCTAATAATAAACCAAGGACTGTACCAACAACCCAAGATAAAAATAGAAAAGCAAGTATATCTGCAAGTGTTTTGAATTTGTAATCGACAATATCTTTCATGTAGATAGGTCGTAAGATAAAAAAGACTATTGCAGCTGATAAAAGTGTAATGAGAGTTATTTGATTCATCATTATTCGGGAATTTTTATCAAATATTTAGAATAGGCAACATTATAATAAATGTTTTTATCAATAACCATCTTGTTTATATTTAATAATTATGAATGATTTATTTGATGTAATTTAGTGAATCCTCATAGACAAATATGTCAATAATAATAATTTATTTTTTTTTTAAACTTAGTTTACTTTAGGTGTATGTTTTATGTATGAGGATATTTATTACGGATATGTACATAAATGCTCAACACACGACAGAGCACTCTGTCGATGAAATTCTTCATCATAAAAATCATAAGAATCAATCCCGCGAATTCATTCTAGATAAGCTTCGGCCAAGCTAGACTATAATTAATAAATTTCACCATCTTTCATCCTTTTTAACCACCCGAAACATACCAAAAACACAGTAAAAATATTGAGTTCCTGTTAGAATCTTAATGTTTTTATTAACTACATTATAAGGTATATTTCTAACTATGTTTGATTACGCAGGTTACATATTTTGGGCATATTTTTTGGTCCTCGTGCCAATGATTATCGTGGTCGCTGTGTTGGTGTATAATGGTAGGCAAATCAAAAAAAACATCACTAAGTCCTAGATAGCATGAAAAAGAGATCAGTCAGAATTTATTATGTTTCATTTTTGCTAGTCATTCTTGGTTTTGTGTTGTTTCTTTTTGTGAAGACATTCAATGATAATCTTTTGTACTACAGGAGCCCTACACAACTTGTTAATGGTAATTTTCCTGAAAATTATATATTTAGGATTGGTGGCATGGTTGAGGAAGGATCTTTAGTAAGAGTAAAAGGTACTAAAAAAGTAAGATTCTTTGTTACTGATTTTGATAATAAAATGTTAATTAAATATGATGGAATACTACCTGATTTATTCAGAGAGGGCCAAGGCGTAGTAATTAGAGGCCATGTTGAGCAAGATTATTTTGTAGCTGAGGAGGTTTTAGCTAAACATGATGAAACATACATGCCTCCAGAAATTCAAGAATCACTTGGTATAAGTGAAAAAAGTAAAAATAAAACAACACAAAGCATTCAACAATGATTATTGAAATAGGTTATATCGGTTATTTTCTCCTTTTGCTAGGTCTGATGAACTGCATGTTGTTACTTACACCAAAGTTTGTATCAGGCCTAAATGTTTCTAGCAATATTTTATTGTCAGCCAGTAAACTTCATTTCCCAATACTACTTATATCATTTATATGCCTTATCGTTACTTTTGTTGGTGAGGATTATTCTTTAGATTATGTTGCGAAAAATTCTAATTCTAACTTACCTTTAATATATAAGATTTCTGCAGCTTGGGCCGGCCATGAGGGTTCTATGCTTCTTTGGTGTGTGGTTTCGAGCTTTTGGATGTTTTTAGCTAGTATATTTAGTGAAGATTTACATAAATCTTTACGTATCAATTTTCTAGCAACGATGGGTATACTCAATCTTGGATTTCTATTATTTGTTGTTGCTACATCGAATCCATTTGATAGAACAATGACTGTTCCTATTGATGGTAGTGATCTTAACCCTTTACTCCAAGACTTTGGACTGATAGTTCATCCACCAATGCTCTATATGGGTTATGTTGGTTTATCAGTTGTCTTTTCCTTTGCTATTGCATGCTGCTTCGAAAGCGACTTTAAAAAAGAGTGGGCACAATGGATAAGACCTTGGATTTTAGCATCATGGTCATTTTTAACACTAGGTATTGCTTTAGGAAGTTGGTGGGCTTACTACGAATTAGGTTGGGGCGGATGGTGGTTCTGGGACCCCGTTGAAAACGCATCTTTTATGCCGTGGCTTATGTCAACCGCACTTCTTCATTCTGTAATAGCAACTGGTGAGAAGGGGATGTTTAAAAGCTGGACAATTCTTCTATCAATATTTACATTTTCACTTAGTCTATTAGGAACATTTCTAGTAAGGTCAGGTATTTTAATTTCCGTTCATTCTTTTGCCAGCGATCCAACGCGCGGAATTTTCATTTTGCTCATGTTACTAGCTCTTATTGGAGGAGGACTTATTATATACAGCATGAATTCAAAAAAATTTGTTGATGATAATGAAGTTACACTTTTTTCTAAAGAGGGCTTTTTCTTGCTTAATAATATCCTTTTAGTTACTGCAACGTTTACAATACTTCTAGGCACAATGTATCCTTTATTTTTAGATGTTCTTGGTCTTGAGAAAATTTCAGTAGGCGTACCATACTATAATGCGGTTTTCATACCTCTCATGATTCCTTTAATGTTATTAGTAGGATACATACCTATTCTTTTAGCAAGAAGTTCGAAAAACTCACAAGTAATTCAACTAGTAGTTATTTTGATTTTGAGTATTATTTTGTCTTTAACTTTTTCTGTTAGCTCTATTTTATTCTTTATTGGAATATTCTCAGCAACATGGATAATAGTAAACATTCTATATGATGTATTTTCTTCCCTAGATAATAAAATTAAATTGAAAAATAGAACAGGTATGTACTTTGCTCATTTTGGATTAGCAATATTTATACTAGGCGCCAGCATTTCTGAAAATAATAAAATAGAAAAAGAATTAGTATTGAATGTAGGTGAATCGAAAAAAATTGGTCTATTTGAATATAAACTTGAAAAATTAAGTGAACTTAAATCAGTTAATTATGATGCAATTATTGCATCAGTACTTGTTAGTAAAGACAATCAGTTCATAACGGAGATTAATCCTGAAAAAAGACTCTATCATTCAAGCGAATCACCCATGACAGAAGCTGGAATTCATGGGAGGATTGATAGGGACCTCTATGTCTCTCTAGGAAATATGATAGATGATAATAAATGGTCCCTTAGAATATATGATAAACCATTTATTAGATTCATATGGATAGGTACTATATTTATGATTATAGGTTCCATATTTAGCATAAGATTTAAAAAGAAATTATCATGAGTAAAAGCAGTATTTTTGCTATTGTAGCATTTAGTTTTATGAGCTTTTTTCTATATCAAGGTTTATATAATGATCCAAAAAAAGTTGAATCTCCATTAATAGGAAAGGAATTTCCAAAATTTAAACTAAATGATTTATTCCTGAATACATCACATGACAATGATAGTTTTCAGGACAGAAGAACAATAATTAATGTATGGGCAAGTTGGTGCCTTGAGTGCGAAAGAGAACATTCACATTTGATTGCTCTTTCAAATAATAAAAATTTTGATTTAGTCGGTATTAATTACAAAGACAATGCTGATGATGCAAAAGGATGGCTCAATATGAGAGGTAATCCATATCGTATTATTATTGCTGATTTTTCAGGTGACCTATCCTTGGATTTAGGTGTTTATGGAGTGCCAGAAACTTATATAATTGATGAAAATCAAGTTATTCTATACAAACATATCGGACCAATTAATAATAAAATTATTCAACAGGAAATGATGCCTTTATTGGGAATGAATGAGTGAAGAAAATATTTATAGTAGTTGCCTTTTTATTTTCTAGCAATAGTTTCTCAGCAGATATTGATAAACAATATAAGTCACTTATAGAGGAACTTAGATGCATGGTTTGTCAAAATCAAAACCTGTCTGAATCAGAAGCACCTCTTGCGGTCGATATGAAACAGAAAATAAAAGAAATGTTAGAATCAGGGAAAAATGAAGAGGAAATAAAAACTTTTTTGTCTGAGAGATACAGCTCTTATATACTCTATGAACCGCCAGTAAATAACCAAAATATAATTTTATGGTTTGGTCCACTAGTATTTATAGTTATATTGAGTTATTTTCTTTTTAGGCGATACATTAGATGATTTATTTTTTCATTCTTATATCTACATTAGTTTACTTTTTTTTCCTAACTATCAATAAGACAACAGAGTCACAACAACAGAATAAGAAAATAAAGATTACTCTATCATTGATTTTATCGTTAATTATCGTATATGTATTTTCGAACTCATATGATTATACAAACACAAAGGCTTATAAGAGTATTTATTCTAAAAATTTAAGTGTAAGAAATAATATTAAGACCATTAAGGATAACGTTCCCATGCTGGAATCAAAATTATTAAATAATCCAGATGATTTTAATGGATGGCTCATGTTAGGTAAGTCATACTCTATTTTAAAAAACTATCAAAAAGCATCACGGGCCTATCAAATCGCCATAAATCTAAGACCAAATAACATGGATGCTATCAAAGAGTATATTTTAGTACTAAGAAGTGATAGCGAGACAATTAATAAGGAACTTATAAAAAAATATTTTAATATCTACCTTGCGTCTACCAATGATGCACAAGGCCTTCTAGATCAATTAAGCTTTTCATTTACGATAAATGATAATTCACTTGCACAAAAAACACTGAATAAAATTATTAAACACCCTGATATCAAAAATAAAATACAATATAAAGACTTACTATCTCAACTAAAGGATAACTCATCTGAATTCAACTCTATATTAGATATCCGCGTATCAACCGATATGAATTATCAGGGTTATTTTTTTATGATTTTGAAAGAAATAAATGTTAATCAGCCTTTCGCTATTAAAAGAATATCTGCAAATCAAGATAATATATTAGTTAATTTTACTAAGAATGATTTCATGATAAAAGAAAACATGAAAATACCTAATAAGTTTGATTTTGTAATCAAGCACTCAAATATGGAAAGATTCTCATCCGAAAACAAACCTATTGAAGTTTTCAAGATGACCATTGAAGACTATGCTTCAATTAAAGATAGTATTCTTAAAGTTAGTTTCTAATAAAAAATTCTGTCATCAAAAACAAAACAGTTACCAATCCATTTATTTGATTTTTCAGATGAATCAAGGTAATTGATTATACCCCCATCTAATTGGTATACATTATTAAATCCTATTTTATTTAGGTACAAACCTGCTTTTTCACATCTTATACCACCAGTGCAGAATATTGCAGTTTTTTTATCTTTATCTAGAATCTCTAGATCTTTAGACCTATCTTTTAAATCTGTAAAGTTCTTTAGTCTTAAACCAATTGCATTTTTAAATGTACCTAATGAATATTCAAAATTGTTTCTCATATCAATTAATTGGATATCTTCATCAAGTAATTCCTCCCATTTTCTAGGACTTATTGATTGAAGACCGCTTTTCTTCATATTATGACTCTCAATAGAGTAGTCAAATTTAATGATTTCATTTTTTATCTTAACTTTAATTTTTTGGAATGCTATTTCTTTAGTTTTAGACTTGTTGATTAATACTTTTGTTAGATTAATTATTTTGCTAATATCTTTAATCGCCAAATCGAGTAAATATTTTTGTTGGCTCATGTTAACATTGATTCCTTCATGCGACAGCAGGACTGTACCTTTAACACTATATTTATTTAAAGAATTATAGATTTCCTCTCTCAATTTAGAAAGGTTGTCTAACTTTTGGAATTTATAGAAACTATACACGTACATCATTTAACATAGCAAATTGTCATGCCATCATAAATAGTTAATAAAGAGTGTTCAACTCTTTTATCAGAGTTAATTAATTTATTGATATCTCTTATAGATTGAGTGCTACTATTGTTAACGCTATTGTCATAAACTCTACCTTTCCAAAGAGTATTATCTATACATAGCACACCACCTTTTTGCATCAATGGAATAATTTTTTCATAATACAAACAGTAATTAGATTTATCTGCATCGATGAATGCAAAGTCAAAACTGTTGAGATCATTTTTACTAAGCATATTCAATGCATTAATTGCATTATCTTCGATTAAATTAATTTTATGTGCTATTTTCGCTTTGTTCCAATACTTTTTTGCAACATTTAAATACTCTTTATTATTATCGATACATGTCAGTTTGGAGTCCTCAGAAATAGATGTACCAATACATAGAGAGCTATAACCTGTGAAGACACCAACTTCTAAACAATTTCTAAACTTTGAAATCTTACACAATATAGATAAAAGAGCTCCTTGTGCTGCACCTACTTGCATGATTGATATTGCCCCAAGCTTTTTTGTCTCTTTTCTATTTTCTTTAAGAATGTTCGATTCAGCATATCCTACAGAATCAACATATTCTCGTAAGTCATCAGATATTATTGGTGATTCTACTGACACTATTGTCTTCTTGCTTCAAACTCTATGATCAAGTCTATTTCATCTCCAACTAGATTATCCTTAATCGCATACATCATTGCATGATCCGATCTTTTTATTGTTCCTCTGGCTGAAATTCCCATCACGTAAGGTTTAATAATGCCACCAAAAGGATATTTGCCTATTTTATTTATCTTGCCAGTAAGGATAAGTGGTTTGGTGATTCCCAGTAATGTTAAATTTCCATTTATAATTGATTGCTTATCATCAATTTTAATATCTGTGGCTTCGAAAATCATTTCTGGATACTTTTCTACATGTAAAAAATCTGGACTCATCAGATGCTCATCCCTTTTCTCATCATTAGTAAATACACTGCTAGTTTTGATGACAATTTTTATATCATTAATCTTTTTATTTGTTACATCATGTGTGTAACTTCCATCTATATGCTTAAACATACCTAAAGTTTTTGCATAACCTACATGCTCAACTAAGAAACCTACTGAAAAATGTGATTTATCAATAATATACTCATCTTCTGAGGCCCATACAGCGACCGGGAATAAGATTATTAAAATATATTTCTTAAACATTTCTTCTCCTATATAACCATATTGTATCTCTAACAAAAGAGTAAGTTAACAATGTAATAATGACATATAATAAATAAATTATTGCGTCTATTGTATATAAATAGTTAGAGAGGATTAATATGATTATCATTGATACGCATATAATCTTTCTAAAGTACGAGCTACGAAGGTTGCCATTACTTACATACCCATATTTTACTAAAGATAAGAAAATATATCTATAAATTGGGACGCACATAATCATAAAACAAAAAGAATAATTATATACAAGAGAAAAACTAAGAATAAATATCAAAAAATTATCAACTTCTTGATCAAAAGTCTCTCCAAAATCCGTTTGTTGTTTAAGAAATCTTGATAGGTAGCCATCAACCCCATCTAATAATAGACTTATTACGCTTAGTACAAGAAGAAGGTAATGATCATAGTAATTTATATTCATCACTAATATTAAAATGAAGCAATTGATAATTAATCTATAGTTAGTTATCACATTTGGAATATTATAAGAAAATTTATCTTGTCTTAGCAGGAAATAAAAAAGTATGCAGGTAATTATATATATCATAATAGAGTCATGTATTATCAAAGGGATAGTATTTTTATCCGTTAAAGAAAAAATAAGAAATAATAAAAATATTAAATTAGTCATAATAACTTGAATGCTTAGGTATCCACTGATTATATTTTTGTTATAATTCATACATGAATCAGTATACAGCACAATCATTTTGGGTATCTAAGAAAAAAGGTAGTATCAAAAAAGAACTCCTTGATACTTCTATGGAAAAAGATGAAATCTTAGTTAAGACATTATATTCTGGGATAAGTTATGGAACTGAAAAAATAGTTTTTGATGGACAAGTCCCGAAGAATCAATTTAGTTTTATGCGAGCTCCTCATCAAGAGGGCGAGTTTGATAGTGATCTAAAATATGGTTACTTAAATATAGGGAAGGTACTAAAGGGCCCAAAAAAATATCTCCATAAGCATGTTTATACAATGTTTCCTCACCAGTCTATGTATATTATTCAAGCATCGCTAGCCACACTTATTCCAAATGATATACCATTGAGAAGAGCGCTTCTTACGGCAAATATGGAAACAGCAATTAATGCCATGTGGGATACAAAACCAACAATAGGCGATAAAACATATGTGATAGGTGCAGGCATTGTTGGAATTCTCATGGCCTATGTTTTATCTAAGAGTTTTGGCATTGATGTTATTATTATTGATAAGGATTCTAAAAAGAGGAAGACTTGTAAAGCTCTAGGGTTAATATATAAAAGTGATCTAAGCTGCATAAATGAGGCCGACATTATTTATGAGTGTTCTGGTAACGTAGATGTGATAAATGAATTACTATCAAAATGCTCATTAGAAACAAAGGTATGCATTCTCAGCTGGTATGGCAAGCAACAAACTAAAATCAAAATGGGGGAAAACTGTTTTTCAAGAAGATTAAAAATTATATTCTCGCAAGTTGGGAATATATCAGCATATAAATCAAAAAAATGGAATAATTTAAGTAGAAGATTATTGGCTCTAAATATGTTGAAAGACAAAAGATTAGATGCCTTGATTGATAAAAAAGAAATCTTTTTAAAAGACTTGCCGTCTTTTTTTAAAAAAGGAAATTCGAATGGTCTTTGTAAAGTTGTGAGATATTAAATGTATGAACTGAAAATTAGAGACTATTGTTTTGTAGCACATAGTCTAAAAGATGAATTTTTTGGACCAGCTAAAAATCTTCATGGTGTTACCTATGTAGTTGATCTGATTATTTCTTCGAAGGAACTTATTGAGAAAAATGTAATTATTGATATTGGTATAGCGAATAAAGTATTAAAGAATGTTATTGCACAATATAACTACAAAAATCTTGACGAAATAGATAAATTTAACAATCACATTACTACTACAGAGTATATGGCAAAACAATTTGTTGATGATATTTGTATGGAATTACAGAATATTAATTATCCAATAAACAAGCTTTATTCAGTTAAGATTGAATTAAAAGAAAATCATATAGCTTCAGCTTCATATATAAAAACTATCTAAAGTGAACTATTTTATTACTCCAGATCTCAAAAGTATATCTGGTGGGAACAAGTATGACTTAAATGTTATCGACTATCTTAACACTCATAGATGTAAAATAATCAATGTTATGCTAAAAGATATTAATTTATTATCATATAAGTTCTTCTTTAAAATTAATATGATTCCAAAAAACTCTACTTTACTAATTGATGGTCTTGTCGCATCGAAAATGAATTATCTTATAAAAATACTTTCAAAAAAATATAATATTATTTTGCTGATTCATCACCCAGTATCTTATGAGGAGAATAAAAATGGAGATATTAGTTCTAAGCTTAAAGAAAGGAAAGTATTTTCTCATGCAAAAAGAATCATTACAGTTAGCCATACCATGAAAAAAATTATAAAGAATATGTTAACTAAAAATAAAAATATTGATGTTATATATCCTGGAGTTGACAATATTTATTACCAGAATAAAATTACAAATTTAAATATTAACCATAATATAGCCACTACAGGTTCTGTTATCCCAAGAAAAAATATAGAAAAATGTATTGAAACGCTTAGTCATCTTAGTGAAAAGTGGACGCTTTCAATATTTGGCGGGTTTTATGACAGCGATCCTTATTATAAGAATCTTATTTCAAAAATAAATTATTATAATTTAGAAAATAGAGTTGTTTTTCATAATACTATTGATGACGAAAAAATATTAATTGAACATCTTAAAAACTCCAGAGTTTATCTTTGCCTAAGTAAGTATGAAGGTTATGGAATGGCTAATATAGAGAGTGCAACTATTGGACTACCTCTAGTTGTAGCAGATTTACCAGTATTTAGAGAAAACCTAAGGGGGTTTAATAGAACTTACACAGATTCAAAATCTCCACGGGCAGTTGCAGATGCTATTATCAAAACATCATTTGATGATAATCACATTAATTTAAGGACTAGAAGTTGGGAAGATGTCGGTTCTAGTTTTAAGCAGGTATTAAATGGGTAATAAATTTAGTAAATCATGGATTAATATGAGAGTAGACTATGATAATATTTCTCGAAGTACGGTCTTAGTTGATCATATAAATAAATTATCTCAAGAACATGATATTGATCTTATAGATTTATACTGTGGATCAGGTAACTTTTTAATATGGTCATTAGATAAAAATATCTTATTCAACAACTGTATATTAGTTGATCACGACATAAAATTACTTAAATCAATAAAGAGTAATTTAAGAACTCATTTAAGGCCAATGTATAGTATTCAGTCAAATACAAATAATCTTGATTTTCTTATTAAAAAAAATAACGAAATATTATCTACGATTTCAATTAAAAAAAATGATTGTGATAGTTACAGATGCTCTAGTGAAAAATATCATGTAATAAGTTACTCAGCTGCACTCGATATTATGCCTAAGCCATCAATAGCTAGCGCATTAAAAAGAATTAAAAAAAACAATATTCTTTATTTCTCCTTATGTTTTAATGGCCAAGTCAGGTGGACGCCTACAAATACATTTGATAAATATATACTAACATTTTTTAATAATCACCAAAGATCAGACAAAGGATTTGGAAAGGCACTGGGGTGTAAATCTATTGAATTTATAAAACAAAAAGCAGTCAAACTTAATCTCAATATAACTGTAAAAGATTCACCATGGATTATTAAAAATAGATTTGATAAAGATAAAGTATTTATGAAAAGATATCTTCTCGATATCAAGAAGTCTTTATTTCATATGGAGGGAATAGATAAAAATATACTCAGAAAATGGTATCAAGATAAAAAATCTGAAATTGATAATAAAAAAATCCAATTATATGTTGGGCATAATGATATCTTACTTTATAAAAAGTGAAAAATAATCTTAAATACTTTCTTTCAATAGTACTGATGAGCTATCTCATTGTGTACTATGGAAACGATATCAAACTAATAATTAAAGAAGTAAATCTATTATATTTACCTTTAATTGTTTTATTAAGCTTGCTTCAATATTTTTTATCGGCATGGAGATGGCATTTCATTGCCTCTAAAACAAGATCAAGAATCGACTACAAAGATGCAATAAGATTCTACTATATATCTGGATTTTTAAATAATATTCTTCCAACTGGGATACTAGGTGATATCTATAGAAGTATAAATATAAAAATCAATGGGGAAAAAAGAGGAAATATCTTAAAATCCTTGCAATCCGTCATTCTTGAAAGGTTATCAGGTCAAATAACATTAGTTGTAACATTTATAATATCTCTGTCATTATTTTTTTTTATTAATGAAAAATATACTGCATTCTATTATGTAATAGGGACTATTCTCATACTTTTCTTATTAATAAGATTATTTTTTAGATACAAACAAAATAATAAATATATTATTAATTTTAAATATATTTTTAGCGGCAAGCTTTTTTACAAGCATTTCTTTTTATCATTAATAATTGTATTAACCTATATAACTACATACATAATTTGTGCATTTTCACTTAATCTTGATATCGATATCATTAGCTTCTTTGTCTTTGCGCCAATTATATTATTTTCAATGACTCTGCCTGTAAGCATAGGGCGGCTGGGGGTGTTAGGGAAACAACTGCGTTAGCAATATCTTTTCTTTTGGGGCTAACGGTTTCTGCAAGCGTTACTGTCGCCATTGTATATGGTTTAACTAATTTGTTCTGTTCACTTCCTGGTATGTATTTCTTAATCAACAGAAAAATTAGTTAATTTCAATATCAAACAGTATATCTTTACCCATGTGATAATGATTTGGCTTGAAGGATTTTTGATTATTAAGCTCGATATATTTATCAGGTACAAACGATGGTCGTCCACCTCCTAAAATGATAGGACACAAACAAATGTGAATTTTATTTAAAATATTTTTGTTCATAAAATAAGATATAGTCCTTCCACCACCCTCAATGTAAATAGTCTGTTTATCTTTATTATGTAAAGTCTTTTTCAATTCATCCAGATTATCTCTTAAATGGACTATATCACCCATGATATCTTTTTTTCTCAAAATTCTCTTCGGATCAAAAACATAAATCAACGGATTATTGCCTTTTACTAATCTAGTTGTTAGTTTTGGCTTATCTTCAAGATAAGTCTTTGCGCCAACGATGATGATATCTGAGACAGCTCTTAATCTATGAATATGTTCAAGATTTTCTTTACCACTAATATATTTTGACTCACCTGATTCTGTAGCAATAAACCCATCAAGAGATTGAGCAATGTGAGCGATATATTGAATTTTACCTTGAAAACAGACTATGGGCAAAAAAATATGGAATAGATTTTCAATATCTTTTTTTAAATTTATATTAGTATCTTCAATATAATTTTTTTTTCGGTTATATCGAATTTGAAAAGTATTTTTCTGAAACTCTTCACTTATTTCAATAATATTTCTTTTAGCTTTATATTTTGTTTTAGCATTAATATTTAAAATAAGTGACCAGGCAGTTTTTTTTGTTATACTGATTTTAGACATACTAGTGATTATATGAATTTTTTAAAAAATGTAATTAATAACATACTCCATGGAGCTTTAATTTCTGTTCCACTATTAATATTCATTCATTTTACTCATGGGTATTTTTCTCAATATAGTCCAATTCCATCAATCTTATATTTTTTCTCTTCAATGTCATTTGGAATAATTTATTTAGCAATTACTCTATACATAATAGGACTGTTAGCTAACTTCTTTATCAGAAATTTAAATTTGTAGTTTATAGTATGGTTGGATTTGGCACGTCGCCATAAACTTCCTCAGGATCAAATATTTTTTCATCCTCAATAAACTTCAATTCTAGCTGTTTTGATTTTAAGTCAATCTCTCTATAAAAACATGACTTGTATCCAACGTGACAGCTTGCTTCACCTCTTACTGAAACATTGAGCCATATACAATCTTGATCATCATCAATAAAAATATTTTTTATATCTTGGATTAGGCCGCTAGTAGCACCTTTATGCCATAAACACTTTCTACTACGACTGTAATAATGAGCTTGTCTTGTTGTTATTGTCTTTTTTAATGCTTCCTCATTCATATATGCATGCATTAGAACAACTCCTGTTTTAGCATCCGTGGTTACTACAGGAATAAAACCATTTTTATCAAATTTAGGAGCTAGGTCATTTCCTTCTTCTACTTGTTTTATTGTCTCTCTTTTTTTAAACATTCTTATTTTTCTTAAAGTTTTTTCTAGTTTTACTAAGATGCTTTTCATGTACATCCTTTGTGACAAATATCTTACCACAGTAATAACATTCTGCACTCCCATCTTTTAATGTTAGATATACATTAGGATGCTTGCCAGAAACAACATCTCCATTACAAGATGCGACTGTCACATGGTTCTCTACTATTTTTAGGTTCTGACGTTTCAGCATATTTATAAAGAGGAAAAATCACCTAACTTCATTAGTCGTTCCCTAAATTTTTCTTTTATCTCTTCAGTCAAAGGCTTTATATCTAATGCTTGTTTCATTAATTCAATATTTTTTACATCAACAAACAACAAATGAGCAATATCTTTTATACTCATAGAGTTTTCTTCAGAGTGCACTTTATGAATTACATCACCTGTGCTAATTTCACCATCATGGATTACGCGTAGATAACTACCAAGCAATCCTGATTGAGAAAACATTTTTGGAAATTCTCTGCTATTTAGTTTAATTCCTATTTTGTAGCATGGGATTCTTGGCTGACTTACTTGGAGTAAACATTCATTTATTTTGAATTGATCTCCAATATTAATTTTGTCTTCATCGAAATCATCAATTGTCAAATTCTCGCCGACTAAACCATAATCTTTGAAAGCACTATTTAGCTTTTCACTCCACGTTTGATAATGTGTATATGAATATGCATATACAGCTTTATCATAACCGCCATGAACAGTTAAATCTGCTTGTCTATCACCTTCAATTCCTTGCGATGATACGGTAACTTTGTTACTTACAGGCTTTTTATAAATACTTGTGATAAGCTCTTTACCATTAAAAGTAACCTTTTGTGGCTCAGAAACATTTATAGACAGAATTTTCATACACTTACCTTAATTATATTAACATGAATTTATTTAAAACTAACTGGTTCCTTCTAATAATACTATCTGCTATATGGGGCGGAGCATTCACTTTGAATAAATTAGCTCTAGATTTCTATACTCCGGAGGTCATTGTTGCAGGTAGATTAATCTCAGGTTCAATATTTCTTGTTGTGCTTGTCTATTTTATGTATAAGAGATTCACAATCAGTTTCTCTGAGTTAAATTATTATCTTTTTATGAGTCTTGTAGGAATTGTTATTCCTTTCATTGCAATTATAAACGGACAAAAAAATATTGATAGTGCTATGGCCGGTATACTTATGGCTACGATGCCGATAACTACAATTCTACTATCACACTTCTTTCTAGTAGATGAAAAAATGAATCAACAGAAGTTCATCGGATTTATAATATCTTTTTTTGGTGTTTTTATTCTTATATACCGAGATGATCTGTTTATAAATAATTCATTTAGCTTGACTTTAGAATCTCAATTGTTGGTAATGCTAGGATCTACCTTGTATTCTGTAGCTGCTATTTACGGTAAAAAATATAAAATGACTGATCCTGTCAGTGCCTCTACAGGAACAATACTCTTTGCGACATTTTTCATGTCAATATATCTGTTATTTATAGATAAAAGTAATCCTGATATAAGCGAGTTGATGCTTAATACTAATATTCTTCTACTAGGCATATTGTGTACTGCCATTGCAACAATAATTTATTTCCAAATATTACAAACATCAGGCGCATCCTTTTTATCAATTATGAACTTCCTTATACCGCTTTGGGCTATTCTTTTTGGCATATTGATACTGGATGATGCATTTAGTTGGAATTATATTTTAGGTTTAGCAGTAATCTTATCGGGTATTAAATTAGCAAATTCTAGGCGTTAATTTATTTATCCATCACTATATATATAGTAGTATTAGGTCATGAATAAAAAAACAGAAATTGAAGCTGCAACATTCAGGAGAATTGTGAAGCATTTGCAAGAGAATCCTGATGTCCAAAATATTGATTTAATGAATTTGGCGAACTTTTGCAGAAATTGTATTTCAAAATGGTATGTATCAGAGTCTTCCTCCCAAGGTGAAGAATTATCATATGATGCTGCAAGAGAGTTAATATATGGAATGCCTTATGATAGTTATAAAGAAAAATATCAGAAAGAGGCAACAAAAGAACAACTGGATAAATTTAATGCTAGCCAAAAAAACAAAGGCTGATTTAACTGACAAACAATTACTAAGATATAATAGACATATTGTTCTTCCTGAAGTTGATATTGATGGACAAACAATACTTATAAATTCAAAAGTTGCAATCATTGGTCTAGGCGGTCTAGGTTGTCCGGTATCTACATACCTTGCATCTTCTGGCCTCGGGACCTTATTGCTAATAGATGACGATACAGTATCATTAACCAATCTTAATAGACAAACTCTATTCACTGAAAACGATCTTAATAAAAACAAAGTAGATGCGGCATCAAAAAGACTACTGGAACTCAACTCTGATTTAATAATAAAGACTGATAAGTCTAGGGTTGATCAAAGATTTGATACAAGCAAACTCAAAGAATTTGATGTAATTATTGACTGTACAGATAACTTTGAGGCAAGAACCCTTATTAATCAAATATCTCTTTTACATCGAATACCACTTATATCAGGAGCAGCATTAAAGTTTGAAGGGCAAGTTGCAGTCTTTAGAAATGATATTGATAACGAACCATGTTATCGATGTTTATATTCAGATCTTCCTAATACAAAAAATACATGTCTAGATTCAGGTATTCTTGGAAGTGTTACTGGTTTCGTTGGCACTATCTTAGCGACAGAATGTATCAAAGTGTTGTGCAAATTTGGAAAAACATTTGAAAGTAAACTTTTTCTATTAGATCTAAAAAATAATGATTTTAAAACAATCAAAATCAATAAAGACGATGAATGTCGATACTGTAAATAAATACAAAGACATGCTATCACGTGAATTCGAATATCTTAGGATATCAGTTACAGACCGTTGTAACTATAGATGTAGCTATTGTATGCCTTCTGAAATATTTAATAAGGACTATAGTTATATCAAACAAAGTAAAATTTTATCCTATGAGGAGATTATTCAAATATCAACAATATTAAAGAAAATTGGACTAAAAAAGATAAGGATTACCGGTGGAGAACCCTTATTAAGAAAAAATATAGATAAGTTAATTTATAAACTAAAAAATGAAGTAGGTATCAAAGATGTAAGTATGACCACAAACGGTTCTCTTCTTACAGACAAGAAACTGAATGAGCTAAAAGCTTCAGGCTTAGATTCAGTTACTCTCAGCCTGGATACATTGCACTTTGATAAGACTGTACAAATAAATGGGACTAAAAAAACATTTGACCTTGATAAAGTCTTAGAAGGCATAGAAAAATATTTCAATATAGTAAAGACAAATACTGTTGTTATTAAAAGTATAAATGATGAAGAAGTATTAGATATTATTGATAAAATGATTGGGATAAATTCAGAAGTAAGATTCATTGAATATATGGATGTTGGTGAATCAAATAACTGGAACCTAGATAAAGTTGTGCCATCAAGTCAACTTTTAAAATTGATCATTTCAAAATATAACCTTTCGCTGATTGATACTAATAAATCTTCCACAGCACAAAAATGGTCTATAGATAATACAAATACTTCTGTGGGCTTTATTTCATCTATTACCGAACCATTTTGCAATGGATGCAATAGGGCAAGACTTTCTGTTGATGGAAAGTTATACACATGTCTATTTGCTACGGAGGGACATGATCTTAAAAAAATTATTAGAGCGGGAGCAAGTGGCCAAGATGTTTTAGACTACTTTTATAATATATGGAGTAAGAGAGCAGATAGATATTCAGAGCTCAGATTCATAAATAAAATTGATTCACCAAAAGTCGAGATGTCTTATATCGGCGGATAATATGTTAAAGATTCTATCTTATATTTTTTACAGCATAGCTATCATCACATCATTTTTTGCAAGCTTTGGAATACTCGCACAAACCTTTCCTGAATATGGAATATTTCATATTCTTGTCGGTTTTATTGGGACAGCTATGTTTTTCCCTTTGATACCAATTTATCCTTTAATAAATGATGGTGACTGGATATATCTAATCATTTGTTATGTAAGTATTCTATTGGGTGTAATTTTAAGCAATAAATCTAAAGCATCATAGTTTAGATAAATATATTAGATTTGAGTTTACCGACACATGAATGTATCATTCAGTCATAATAATGGTAATTGTAGTAAAATACTTTGCAAGTATCAGTGATGCGATAGGAAAAACCTCTGAACAAATAGAATGGCAGGATAAAATAACCGCTGGTGATATTTGGGCAGATGTTTCAAAAAATATTAAATACACTGGAAAGGTGATGGTTGCAGTAAATCATGAATATGTAGATATGTCCTATCTGCTATCTGAAAATGATGAGATTGCATTCTTTCCTCCAGTAACAGGTGGTTAAAAATGTATATTGAAATTATAAATGAAGAATTCGATCCTTGGCAAAAACTTGTCGAATATAAAAGATCCCAACTCAAAGAAAAAAATAATATAGGAGCTTGTAGCGTCTTTCTAGGAACTATGAGAGACATTAATTCTGGGGATGCAATTAAATCTATGGAATTGCAACATTATCCTGATATGACAGAGGGTTACCTCGAGAAAATTGTTCAAAATGCAACAAAGAAATATAAGATTATCGATTCAATCGTCTTACACAGAGTAGGGCTTGTAAACCCTTCAGATCCAATTGTGCTTGTTGCTTCGTGGTCAGAACACAGAGACGAAGCTTTTGAAGCTACAAGACAGATTATGGAGGCACTAAAAAGTGAAGCGCCATTTTGGAAAAAAGAAGCAACTGATAAGGGTTTCAGATGGGTAGAGCCTGAAATGCAATCATCAGAGGAAATGAATGAAGCCTAAAAAAGTTGTATTAGCTTATTCTGGCGGTCTAGATACATCTGTAATAGCTAAATGGCTTATGGAGCACTATGATCTTGAAGTCATTACTTTTACTGCTGATATTGGTCAAGGTGAAGAAACTAGAGATGCCAAAGTAAAAGCTAAGAAACTTGGTATAAAAAAAATATATATCGAAGATCTTAGAGAGGATTTTGTATCTAATTATGTTTATCCAATGTTCAGAGCAAATGCAATTTACGAAGGTGAATATTTTCTGGGAACATCTATTGCTCGTCCTCTTATAAGTAAGAGACTTATTGAAATAGCAAAGAAAGAAAAAGCTGAATATATCTGTCATGGAGCAACCGGTAAAGGCAATGATCAAGTAAGATTCGAATTAGCTGCTTATGCATTAAATCCTAAAATTAAAGTTATAGCGCCATGGAGAGAGTGGGACTTTATATCTAGATCAGATTTAATGGGTTATGCAAAGAAACATAAAATTGCCGTTGATTTTGATAAAGGTAAAAAAAGCCCATACTCTATGGACGCAAACATTCTTCATACATCATATGAGGGAGGTATTTTGGAGGATCCATGGAAGAGACCTGAAGAAGTAATGTGGTTGAGAACAAAATCTCTTGAAAAAAGTAAATCAAGATCAGAGTTACTCCAATTGACTTTTGATAAGGGCGACATAGTTGCTATCAATAATAAAAAAATGAGCCCTTCTAAAGTATTAAATCAACTTAACATAATAGCTGGTAATCATGGCATTGGCAGAGATGATATTGTTGAGAATAGATACGTTGGTATTAAATCTAGAGGATGTTATGAAACTCCGGGCGGAACAATCTATTTCAAGGCTCACAAGGCAATAGAATCGATAACGCTAGACAGAGAAATGCTTCATTTAAAAGAAGATTTAACTAATAGATACTCAAGATTAATTTATAATGGTTATTGGTTTAGCCCGGAGAGAGAATCTCTTCAAAGCTTGATTGATCAATCTCAAAAGAGAGTTTCTGGTGATGTTAGACTTAGATTATATAAAGGTAATGTCATTGTTGAGGGGAGAAGATCTGAATATTCATTATATTCTGAGGATTTATCAACATTTGAGAACGACTCTGGAGCATATAATCAAAGGGACGCTGAGGGCTTTATAAAAATTAATGCACTTAGGCTGAAAACAAGAAAAAAATAGTCACTGCTCAAGGTTAATAAGTTTTGCAGTAACTTTAAGTTTATCTAATCTATATTGTTCAATTACAATAGGTATATAATTATTTTCTATTGAATACCAAGTGATGGTACTTCTTTTACTTTGGCTAATATTTTTTTTAACAATAAGCGCTTCAGTTAATCCAAATGGTGAAGCAATAGTATCTTTTCCAAGAATCTCAAACCTATATTCACGTTCTCTCCCTTTATCGTTAACTAAAACATTTGTATAAGCATAACCAAATGATTGCGCTACTAATCTATCAATATTAATATCTGCTCCATGAGTTATAGTTTTCCCGTCTTTTGAAGTAACCAGAAGATTATTAATTCTTCTAATTTGAATCATTTGATTTTTCTTAGAACTAATTCTAGAAAACATATAACTATTTGTTTTTACAAAGTCATTTTCTGTTGATTCATTATTTAGAAATTCTAAATATTTTTTTTTATTATAATAAAAACAGCTCATTTCGCTTCTATTATCTTTTTTTATGCTAAATATTCCTACGGTATAGCTATCTATTTTTAGGCACCATTCATTGGATTCAGTATCATAGCTTGAACTATGAATTGAATGCCCAAATTCTATTCCACTTTTTTGTAAACTATATGTTGCATTATATATATTTGGTAAAGCATTTACTTTTTCAGAAAAGACAAATATCAAAAGAACTGGTAGGTACTTTTTAAAAAAATTAATCATTACTTACATTAACTTGATAAACAATAGGTTCAGTTATGAGTTTATCTTTTAAATAAATGTTTCCTTCTTTATATTGAATTACATTCTCAGCAAACCATTCCACCACTATTGGAAATATAATATATTCAGTTTTGTGTGTAAATTTCTCAAGCTCAGCTTTTGTCATTCCTTCTTTAACGGGAAATGAACCTTGTAATATTATGGGCCCTTCATCTAAATCTTTTGTAACAAAATGGACTGTCGCACCATGATATTGATCATTATTTTCTATCACTTTTTCATAGGTATTTAATCCTGGATATTTAGGTAATAAGGAGGGGTGTATATTAATTATTTTCCCTAAATATTTGTTTACTATTAATTCTGTAACTATTTTCATATATCCTGACAGTATTATTAGGTCAGGATTATTATCATCAAGAAACTTATTTAAATCTTCATTGAGTGTATCTTTTCTCCCTACACAAATATCTAAATTAAATTTTTTGCAAATCTCTATTCCTTTTGCTTTTGCATTATCTGTGAAAGCTGAGATATAACTTAGCTTATCTTCAACTACATCGCGTTTATTCAAAAGATTCTCAACATTAGAGCCATTCCCAGAAAATAAAACTACACATCTCTTAGTCGACATAAATTATTTTAGAATCAGATGGCTTTCTTACGACTTGACCAATTATTTTATATGAAGTCTTATGTTGTTTTAAAACCGAGTGAGCTTTAGATAGATATTTTTTATCAATTATTACCGCCATACCTATGCCGCAATTAAAAGTTTTTAACAATTCTTTGTCATTTATCTTAGATAGCTCCTGTATATATCTAAATATTTTTGGAATCTTTAGAGAATATAAATTTATACACGCAGAAAGCTTATCAGGCAAAATTCTTGGAATATTATCAGTAATACCTCCACCTGTAATATGAGCCAAACCATTTATTTTAATTTTTTTTAACAGCTCTGAGATTATACCTACATATAGTTTTGTTGGCTTTATTAAATAGTTACCTACAGGCATTGATCCAAATACATTTTTTAATTTCAGCCTTCTTTTTTCGATAAGTTTATTGATGAGGGAATAGCCATTAGAGTGAAGTCCGTTTGAAGATAATCCTAAGATAACATCACTTTCTTTAATAAGCTTATTTTGTATTATCTCTTTTTGGGAGACAATCCCGACACAGAAACCTGCAAGATCATAGTCTTTACCATTGTACATTCCAGGCATCTCAGCAGTTTCACCACCAATCAAGGTCATTTTGCACTTCTTACAGGCATTATTAATGCCTCTTAGTACATCCGAGTGAACTTTATGATCTATCTTGCTAGTAGCTAAATAATCTAGGAAGAATAATGGTTTTGCACCACTCGTAATAACATCATTTACGCACATTGCTACTAGATCTTGACCAATGTATTTATGATTCTTTAATACTTTAGCTATTTTGAGTTTTGTCCCTACGCCATCTGTTCCAGATACAATTACAGGATCATTAATCTTTTTATCAATTTTATAAAGACTAGAAAAACCACCTATACCCGATATTACGTTCCTATCTTTTTTTTCGGCTTTGGATTTAATTGAATCTATAAGTTTGTCAGCTCTGTGGATACTGACTCCAGCACCTTGGTAATTTATTTTCTTTTTTTGCTTACTACTCATAGCACCAGATAGGTTATAATTATAGCTCAAAGAAATTACTATAGATACTGAAATGACACAAGACCTTCTATATGATCAAATTCCAATAAACTTTGGTTTTTACTCAAATAAAACCTTCGATAACTTCATTGTTGGCAATAATCAAGATTTATTTGACTCACTCAAAAGTATCAATAATGAGAATCAGTTAATTTTAATTTACGGTTCAAAATCCTCAGGAAAATCTCATATATCTGAAGCTTTGATGAACTTAGAACTAATCAATTCTATTTGTGTCAATCAACAGACAGATTTTAATACCTTATCAATGTCAGATTATTATGATTTAGTAATAATTGATGATATTGATAAGATAAGTTCTAATCGCAAAACTGAAGAAATATTATTTACTCTTATAGATAATCAAATATTACATAAGAAGTCAGTTGTTATTACTTCAACAGATAAGATCGAGACTTGTGGCATAGGTTTAAGTGATTTATTGTCAAGATTACTATCTGATAAAATATTTCATATTAAAGACCTTGATGATGAAAATAAGATAAAACTTCTTATGTCATATTGCTCAGAGAGAGGTTTAGTCGTTTCAGAGAAGGTTTTTAATTATATTATTAACAATTGTAGTCGCGATTTATTTTTTCTTTGTGCATTTATAAGGACGCTTGATAATGCATCGTTGTCTATGAAAAAAAGAGTAACGATACCTTTTATAAAAAAAGCCATTAGTAAACTAGCAAGTTAATTTTTCAAATCACATACAATCTCAGCAAATCTTTTTCCATAGGACATGCATATTATTTTTTCCTCAGCTGTCAACTCACTTTTTTGATTGTGAGCTACATGAGTAGGGCCATATGGCGTTCCGCCAGATTTTGTAGAGGACAATGCTTTTTCACTGTAGGGTACGCCTGCAATCAACATACCATGATGAAGCAATGGAAGCATCATGCTTAAAAGAGTGGTTTCTTGACCTCCATGCATACTTGAGGTTGAAGTAAAAACGCCACCTAATTTACTTTCTAGGGTATTGTTGAGCCATTCTTCTGTTGTACTATCAAAAAATTCTTTTAATGGTGCTGCCATATTACCAAAATGAGTCGGGCTTCCAATAATCATGCCAGAACAGTTTTTTAAGTCATCTTTGTTCACGAGCAGGTCATCACTTTCACTGTAATGTTTTGATTTTACTGTCCTTATTATAGCAGTTGTGTTTGATACCGATTCTATACCTCTTGATATTGCACGAGCCATTCTTTTAGTTGAATCATTCTTTGAGTAATATAGAATTAATATGTCTTTCATGTAATTAGGATACCTGTTATGAGCATTAAAAAGAATAGTTTTAAAATATTTTCATTCAGCTGCTTTTTATTGATCTCTTCTTGTTCATCTAATGTGGCTAATATTGAGGGCACATCTAACTTTTCGACAATTCAAGCGGATTCAAATATTCATGAATTTCATACTGTAGAGTATGGTGATTCATTATGGAGTATAGCGTCAATGCATTATGGGAACCCATTTTATTGGCCAAATATATACAAAAATAATGTAGATAAAATATATGATGCAGATTTGATTTTGCCAGGTCAAAGCATCATAATACATAAAAATATTTCTTCTGCCGCGAAAGAGAGCGCTCAGACATATGCAAAAAATCGAGGTCTATGGGTAGTCGGTTATAGAGAGGAATCAGACATAAAATTTTTGGAGAACAACTAATGAAAGGTCTTAATATATTAATCGCATTAATTCTTCTTGTGCCTGCACTCAATATAGCTGCAAATACATATGACCAAGCCACATCATCAAAGATTATTAAAGAAGCTGAGATAAATTATAAAAAAGCTCTTAAATTAAAAAATGCATGGAGAGATACTAAAAAGATAATTAAAAAGGCTAAAAAAGCACACGATAAAAAAGATTACAAAAAATCAACTGTTCTTGCAAAAAAAGCACTCAATGAAGCTAATATGGCTATTGAGCAATACGAAAAACAAAAAGATAACTATAGATTTCTAGATTAATCTGAAGTAATTTTTATTAAATTCTCAATCGATAGACTGCTCTTATCATCTTGACCTCGTTTCTTGAAAGTCACAGACTTAGTCTCTGCCTCAGATTTTCCAACTATCGCAATATTAGGAATGCCAATTAATTCCCAATCATTAAGTTTATTTCCAAGCTTAGAATTTCTATCATCTAAAATAACCTCAACGCCTTTTGCAGATAGTTTTTCATAAAGTTCAGAAGAATATATTCTAACAG
The DNA here is from genome assembly GCA_045561295.1 of Gammaproteobacteria bacterium. Taxonomy (GTDB): domain Bacteria; phylum Pseudomonadota; class Gammaproteobacteria; genus CACLCV01. The sequence goes on along the minus strand of JBJKYD010000012.1, from coordinate 45,217 downwards.
ATTCATTCTTATGACCATCTATTTCAATAATTACAATTTTGAATGGAGCTATGGTTGCGGGCCAAACTATTCCTTTATCATCATGATTTTGTTCTATTGCTGCAGCAATTATTCTTGAGACGCCTATACCATAGCAACCCATTTCTATATTGCATATTTTTGATTCTACATCAGCAATTGATAGATTCATTGCTTTACTATATTTATCTCCGAGCTTAAAGATATGCCCAACTTCGATACCTTTCTTATGAACTAGATTATTTTCATTAATAATTTTTTTGATATCATCAGAATTATATTTTGTTTTTGCAATTTCATAATTAACACCAATACCGTCTTGGTCAATCAATAAATCATCTTCACCTGTATCAGCAATAACATGGAATTCATTTGATTTACTGCCACCTATGTTTCCACTATCAGCATCAACCATTGTGTATTCAAGTTGTAATCGAGTAAAAATTTTGTTGTAAGCTTTTTTATAATTTTCATACCATTCATCAAGGCATTCTTGATTCAAATGAAATGAATATGCATCTTTCATTATGAATTCTCTTGCACGCATGATTCCAAATCTTGGTCTAATCTCATCTCTAAATTTTGAGGAAATTTGATACATATTAATAGGCAATTGTTTATAGCTATTTAAATCTTTTCTAACTAAGTCTGTTATTACTTCCTCAAAAGTTGGCCCTAAACAATAGTCTCTTTGATGTCTATCTTTCAGCCGAAGTAATTCTAAGCCATATGTTTCCCATCGACCTGATTCTTCCCACAACTCTGAGGGTTGGACTGATGGCATAAGTATTTCAGCAGAACCTATAGCATTCATCTCTTCTCTTATGATATTTTCAATTTTCTTTAAGACACGATACCCAACTGGGAGAAAGCTATACTGACCAGAAGATTGTTGCCTAATGAGACCTGCTTTTAGCATTAATTTATGACTTATAATTTCTGCATCTGAAGGATTATTTTTTTGAGTAAATAATGGATATTTTGATGCTTTCATTAAGAATATATTAAGTTTCTATTATGTGTTTAAGTTTAACATGTTTGTATGTATCATATATCAATAATTAAACAAAACTAAAATAATGTTAAAGTTAATAAAAGACTGGTATACAAATAACTTTACTGATCCAAATCAAGTTTCTTTAGCGATAGTATTGATATTTTCTGTACTCATAACGTACATACTCATCAACACTATAGCGCCTATTTTAGTGGCCATAGTTCTTGCTTATATGTTAGAGGGATTAGTACAGTACCTAATGAAAATTAGTAATTTAGTTCGAAAGTTTTCCGTGGTAATCGTCTTTCTTGTATTTTTAATTTTGAGCATTTTAACATTATTTATGCTGCTACCTTTACTTCTAGATCAACTTACATTATTTGTTAAATCACTCCCAGAAATATTTAATAAAAGTAAACAATTTATTTTAGGGTTATATGATGAGAATGAATACATGCCAAAAGATTACATCGATAGTATATTTCTGGGTTTACAAGGTGAAACATCAAAGTTAGGAAATTCTATATTTACTTTTTCACTAGCATCAGCAGGGGGGCTATTTGCTGTAATTGTTTATGCAATATTAGTTCCAATAATGATTTTCTTTATGTTATTTGATAAGGAAGCAATTAATGGTTGGATTTCAAAATTCTTTCCAAAAAAATTAGATCTTACCCAAAAAGCTTACAAAGAATTGAACCTCAAAATTGGAAACTATATTCGATGTAAGTTTATTGAAATTGTAATTGTATGGATAGCTTCTTTTATACTATTTCTATCATTAGGTCTTAATTATTCACTGCTATTGAGTTTCCTATGCGGGTTGTCAGTTATTATTCCTTATGTAGGAATGATTGCGGTAACCATCCCATTAGTTCTAGTTGCATACTTTCAATGGGCAGTAGGATCTGAATTTTGGTACATAATTATCGGACACCTAATTATACAGGCAATAGATGGAAATGTAGTTGTGCCTATTTTGTTCTCTGATGCTGTAAACATTCACCCATTTGCTATATTATTATCTATACTATTTTTTGGATCCGTTTGGGGTATCTGGGGAGTTTTCTTTGCTATACCACTTGCAGTATTAATTAGTACAATATTAAATGTATGGCCTCAACAGGCTTCACCAGGTTATAAATGAGTATTTTTAAAGGAAGTATGGTTGCAATAGTAACACCGATGAACCCAGATGGTTCACTTGACTTTGATTCGCTTCATCAACTAATAGAATTCCATGTAGATAATAAAACAGATGTAATAATTTCTGTAGGGACAACTGGGGAATCTGCAACTCTTGATTTTGAAGAACATTCTAGCGTAATCAAGACAACTATTGAATTAGTCAAAGGTAGGATACCTGTAATTGCCGGTACAGGAGCAAATTCTACATCAGAAGCTATTGAACTTACTGAAAGTGCAAAAAAAAATGGCGCTGATGGTTGCTTATTGGTAACCCCTTATTATAACAAGCCAACTCAAGAAGGACTTTTTCAGCATTATAAAAAAATTGCTGACACCGTTGCTATTCCTCAAATATTATACAATGTACCTGGAAGAACATCTGTAGACATGCTTCCAGAAACTGTTCAGAGATTATCTACACATAATAATATAATAGGAATTAAAGAGGCGTCTGGGAACAAAGACAGATCTATGAAGCTTATGAAACTATGCTCGGAAAATATCCAAATTTTCACTGGAGATGACAAGACTTCAATGTCAGATATTATTGATGGCTTTTCTGGAAATATTTCGGTAACAGCGAATGTGGCTCCACTTCAAATGCATATGATGTGTAAGTATGCTATTGAAGGTAACAAAGAAAAAGCTGAAGAAATTAATTCCAAAATAGAAACTCTCCATGATATATTATTTTGTGAATCTAATCCGATACCTGTGAAGTGGTGTTTAAACAAAATGGGTTTAATAAAAAAAGGCATCAGACTACCTTTAACATGGATGGATGATAAGTATGATGAATCATTAAATAACGCTCTCATTAAATCTGGTATAATAAATGAATAAATATTTTTTTAGCTTTTTATTAGTACTTACGTTAACAGGATGTGCTGGGATGTCTGACTATGTTAAAAATGTTATATCGGACCCTAGAAATGAAAAACTTGTATATAAAACAGATGAAGATTATTCATCAGGTCAGATTGACTTGATCATACCGCCTAATCTTAGCCAACCAAACACAATAGATGCATTATCATTGCCAGAAGTTATAGATAATGATAGTAGCAAGCTCTTTACGATTGATACAAAACTTGAAGGTATAAAACTTTTTAAGCAAGGCCAGGATATGTTCTTATCAGTCCAAACTGAGGATAAAATCTTTTTATGGGAGAGAATCAAATCATTCTGGCTAGAGGAGGGATTTCAAATTCTCAGCGAAGACTTGACGATATCATCTATGAGAACTAATTATCTTGAAAACCTTAGTGAGGTACAACTGGGTATTATACAAAGATACGTTGGCAGATATGTGCCACTACTAGTCTCACCAGAAACAAGAGATAGCTATAAGACAAGAATAGTAAAAAAAGAAAATGGATTTGATGTAGTAATTTCACACTATGGTAAAGAGTTCATGTCAGATGGAGATACAGAATTCAAATGGCAGAATAGACCTAGAGATAAGGAATTTCAAAATGAGATGATCAGCAGAATGTATATCTATCTAGGTGGAGATGAAGCTAAAAATTCTGGATACATAGTTGCTAGAACAACAGGTATTAGAAAGACAGTATCTATATATACTGATGAAAAAGGCCTTCAAACGCTCTTCGTGCCTGATATATATGAAAGAGTCTTTCCCTCTGTGGTGAGTTCCCTTGATATTTTGGGAGTGAAAATTATTGAAAAGGATCAAACCAGCGGTCTAATTAAAGTTTCTTTGGATGATAAAGAAAAAGAAGCGAAAGGGTTCTTGTCGAGCCTATTTGGCAGTGATTCATCTGAAGTTATGAATATAAAAGTCGATGCTGGCGGTGAAACTGGTGAATCAACGCTTATTACTATTGAAGATGACGTCTTCAATCAAATACAAAGCTTAGCATCAGACGAGGTACTCAGAGGGTTATACGTTAAACTTAGATAACTTTTTAGTCTTTAACTTTATGAATTTGTGCATATGCTGAGTGATTGTGAATCGATTCAAAATTTTCTGATTCAACTGTATATTCTGTTACTCTCTCATCATTCTTAAAATGAACGGCAATATCACGAACCATGTCTTCAACAAACTTTGGATTATCATAAGCTCGCTCTGTAACAAACTTTTCATCAGGTCTTTTTAAAAGACCGTATAATTCTGAAGAAGATTCACTCTCGACAATATCAATGATTTCTTCAATCCAAATGAAATCTTTTATTGCTACAGTAATAGTCACATGTGATCTTTGATTATGGGCTCCGTATTCAGATATTTTCTTTGAGCATGGACACAAGCTTGTAACTGGAACCAAAACTTTTACTTTAAGCTTGGATTTACCATCTTCAATTTCTCCTATAAACGAGACTGTATAGTCAAGGAGACTTTGCACTTTAGAAACTGGAGCAGTTTTTTTTATAAAATATGGAAACTTCATTTCTATATGACCTGAGTCAGCTTCTAAAAGTATTAGCATTTCATCAATCATCTTTCTAAATGAATCAACCGTTATTTGTTCTTCATGATTATTCAAAATATGAACAAATCTAGACATGTGTGTTCCTTTGAAATCATGAGGAAGATTTACATACATATTAAAGTTAGCAATGGTTGATTGCTGTTTTCCAGACCTTTGTTTTATAACCATAGGATGTAGAATATCTTTTATTCCTACTTTATTGATAGGCATATTTCTTGTATCAGCCTGTCCTTGTGTATCTGGTAAATTTGAAATTTCTAATTTTGACTTTGATGTTGACATATATTCACTCTGTATAAGTTACTGCTGCGTTACTAGTTTCCCACAGTTTTATTTTACTGACTTTTATATTATCAGTATTAATATTATTTGATAGTTCTTTATAAATATATTTCGATATATTTTCTGCTGTTGGGTTTTCATTGATAAAAGGTTCTAAATCGTTAAGAAATTGATGATCTAGATTAGAAATTATTTCTTTAAGGTTATTTTTAATATCTTTAAAATCTATTACCATACCAATTTCGTTGGTATTATCTCCTTGAACTTCTGCCTCAACAAGCCAGTTATGCCCATGCATTCTTTTACAGTTTCCTGGATGACCATGAAGTATATGGGCTGATGAAAATTCCTTTTTTACAATTAGTTTAAACATTTATTTAAGCACTTTTTCGTTTTTAGAGATGTAATTGTATAACTCATTTATTTTTATTTCTAATGATTTCTTATCCAAGCCAATTTCGGAATAAAGTTCGTCTTGACTACCATGAGAAATAATTTTGTCAGGGATACCTAAATTTATAATATTTATATCTAAACCGTTTTGCATTATATGTTCATTTACTGCAGAGCCCGCACCTCCTATCACGACATTATCTTCTAGTGTGATAAAATATTTGTGAGTTTTAGACAATTCGTTTATTTTTTTTGTATCTAAAGGCTTTGCAAATCTCATATCAATAAGCGTTAGTGATAGTCTTTTTGATATATCAAAGACATTATTCAAAAGCTCACCAAAAACTAATATTGCTATAGTACCTCCTTCACAAACAGTTAATGATTTACCTACTTCAATAGTTTCGTCTGTAATTATAACTTCGTTACCAGATGAATTACCTCTCGGATATCTAATTGCAGATGGTCCCTCAAACTGTAAACCTGTATTCAACATCATCCACATTTCATTTTCATTGGAGGGAGTCATGATAACAATATTAGGAAGTACTCTCATAAAAGAGATATCATATATACCATGATGAGTTTCACCATCTGCACCTACAAGGCCTGCTCTATCAATGGCAAACATAACATTTAAATTCTGAAGATTAACATCATGTATTAACTGATCATATGCTCTTTGAAGAAATGTTGAATAGATTGCAACGATTGGCTTTAATCCACCAATAGCCAATCCGGCAGCAAGAGTTACGGAGTGTTGTTCTGCAATACCAACATCGAAAAATCTTTTCGGATAGTTTTCCTCAAATTCCACTAAACCAGAACCCTCTCTCATTGCAGGTGTAATAGCTACAAAATTTTCATTATATTGAGCTGAATAATTAATCCATTTAGTAAAAATATTTGTATATGTAAGAGAGTTTTTAAGCTTAGGTTTGTCAGCAGCGCCTGTAGCAATATCAAATGGCGTGACTCCATGATATTTTATTGGATTTTTCTCCGCTATTTTATAGCCTTTACCTTTTTTAGTAATAACATGGAGTAATATCGGACCTTTCTTACTTTTCAAATTTTTTAATACTTTATTGAGAGACCGTAGGTCATGCCCATCAATAGGACCATGATAACTGAAACCAATCTCTTCAAATAAATGCCCAGGGGTTAGTATATTTTGTGTATTATCTTTGATAGCTTTTGCAATCTTTTTGATAGGATTTCTCTCATCAAGTAGATTATCACCCTTTTCCTTTATAGCAGACATTAACCTGGTTAGGTACTTATTAAGTGCTCCAACATTTGGTGATATTGACATCTCGTTGTCATTAAGTACGACAAGCATATCTGTTTTCAAATATCCTGCATGACACATCGCCTCATAAGACATTCCAGCTGTCATGCCTCCGTCACCGATTATGGAAATAATATTGTGTTTTTTGTTTTGAAAATCTCTTGCAATAGCCATACCTAGAGCAGCACTGATTGATGTGCTTGAGTGGCCAGCGCCAAATACATCATACTCACTCTCTTTTATTTTTAAAAAACCTGAGATTCCCTTATATTTTCTCACTGAACCCAATTTATTTTTTCTGCCTGTCAATATTTTATGTGGATAACACTGATGGCCAATGTCCCAAATAATTTTATCTATGGGTGTGTTAAAAACGTAATGAATTGCAATTGAGAGCTCGACCGTACCTAATCCGGCAGCTAAGTGTCCACCAGTTTTAGAAATTGTATCTAAAATATATTCCCTTATATCTGAGGCTAGGCTTTCAAGTTCTTTTATATCTAGAACTCTAATGTCCTCGGGTGTTTCTACCTGATCAAGTATAGGATAACTTTTATTTTTCATCTTCAAGTACTTTTATTACTTGTTTAGCTTCATTAAGAGCATCTTGACATTTCTTAGACAACTCCATACCTTCTTTATATTTTTTTATGGAATCTTCTAAAGTAAGTTTATCTGACTCAATATCATCCAGGATACTCTGAAGTTTTTTCAAATCTTCTTCAAAGTTACTTATTTTATTACCTTTTTTATTCATATTTTTTTTGTAATTAGTGCTTTCTCAACAAAATTATTATTAACCTCTCTAACTTCTATAATAGTATTATCTTTTTTAAAAGTCATACCCACTTCTGGTATCTCCTGTAAAGACTCAAGTATATACCCATTAATCGTCGTAATTGAGCTTTCCGAGAGACTTAGCGATAAAATTTTATTTACCTCTCTTAGCTGAACAGATCCATGAACTTCTATCTGATTCCTAGAAATAGTTTTTACTATATTTTTTTTCTGTTGATCCGCATTGTATTCACCTACTATTTCTTCAAGAATATCATCTAGAGTTAGAATACCTTTTATATCGCCATATTCATCAACAACACAGCCAATCCGCTTTTTTTCTTTTTTGAATATAATAAGCTGACTTAGCAGGGATGTATCTTCAGGAATATAATAAGGCTCTGATAAGCAAGAAATCAATTGATTAATATTAATAATATTATTTTCTTTAAGTAAACCGGGAACATGTTTTTTATTGATAAAACCTTTGAGATTATTTAATGATTTAGAATAGACTGGAAGCCTAGTGTGCTTAATATCTATTAATTTAGAATTTATATTTTCCTCACTTTCATTAATATCAAGACCTTTTATATCATTTTTAGGTATCATAGCATTTTCTACACTCACTTTTTGTAAATCAAGCAGATTTAAAACCATTTCTTCATAATTTTCTGTAATTTTATTTGACGATTCTTGTATGATCGTTTTAATTTCTTCATTTGACAAATCATCATGACGATTCTTTTTTTTATCAAAACCAAATATCATTAGTATGATCCTAGAAAAAAAATTTATGAATTTAACAATTGGATTAAATATCTTTAGACTATAATAAAAGAAGAATGAAATTTTATAAGCTATTTTATCAGAGTAATGAGAGGCAAATGTTTTGGGTGTCACCTCTGAAAAAACTAGTATTATGAATGTTAAAAATCCTGCAGCTATAGCAACTCCATTATCACCATATAATTCTATTGCAATAAGAGTTGTGATTGCTGATGCAAGTATATTTACGAAGTTATTTAATAGAAGAATTAATCCCAAGGTCTTTTCAGGATTATTTAATAGGTAATTAACTTTTAAAGCAGATTCATCCTTTTTTTTAACACGATGCTTAAGTTTATATCTATTTACACTCATCAAAGCTGTTTCTGAGCCAGAGAAAAATGCCGATAGAACTAGTAGAAGTACTAAAATCAGAAATAAGCTATCTATAGATAAAGTAGTCATTTAAATATATTTTAGTTAATTAGTAACTTTGTACCTAAGTATGCAAGAAGTAGAAATATTAAACCACCAATAGTCATGTTAGCTGCAGCAATGTCTTTAATTCCATAATACGCTTTCTTAATTACTAAATATAAAAATGTCAGCCATGCTATTATGGAAAATAATATTTTTTGTTCTATATCTATATCAACTCTATTAGAAATATATGGAAGTCCAGAGAGAAGAGACAACGTAAGTAAAATGAACCCTACAATAATTAACTGATACATAATACTTCCCATTTCCTCAATAGATGGAAATGAGTTCAATATAGAAGAGTTCCGAATATTTTTCACACTATTTATTTGATACTTTAAGATAAATGCTTGCATGCCTGCAAGTACTAGGAACCCATATGAAGCTAGTGAAAAAATTATATGAATATATAAATTCTTTTCAACTTCAGTTCCACTAGATGAAAAACTAAGAGTCAAATAAAAAAGCAAAGATATAAATATAATAGGGTTAAGTATTAATCCTATGTAATCTATCGACCTGTAATAATTTAAAATAATATAAAAAATATTAATTATAAAAAGAGTAATAAATAAAGCGCTCACGAAACTAAAAATATTAAAAGGGTATGCTATGTTGAATACGAATATTCCGAATAGAAATAATCCGATAACTCTTAGATATGAGATGCTCAATGGTATTTTACAGTCTCTGCCCATATATAAATTTAATAAGCAGGCTGACATGGCAAAATAAATTATTCCAATAATATGAGGCAAATAAGTCATTGCCTATTTAAAAGCGCTGATATTCAATGGTTTAGCTTCACATATTATATTGAGGTGCATCTCTGATGATTATATATAAAAAATACTCTTTTAGACTAATATTTTATGTTTTTTAGTCAAAAAGCTGAGTATTTTGACATTGTGGTGCTATAATCACGTTGTTCAAAATAAGAGGATTAAATGGTAAGAGTAAGACTATCAAGAGGCGGAGGTAAAAAACGACCGTATTATCATATTGTGGTTGTAGACCAAAAAGCTAAAAGAGATGGCAAATGTATTGAGAGAATTGGAAGCTATGATCCTAATCTAGAATCAGAAAAGCGTATTACTTTAAAACATGATAGATTAGACCACTGGGTAAATCTAGGCGCTCAAATGTCTAATAGAGTAAAGCTTCTTCAAAAATACACTTTGGATCCAGATAATTTAGAAAAAAGAAAAAAGATTAAGAGTGCTCTTCTAGATAAAATAAAAGGTAAAAAATTAAAAGCTAAAGAATCTGAAGCAGCACCCGCTGAAGAAACAACAACTGAAGCAGCACCCGCTGAAGAAACAACAGCTGAAGCAGCACCCGCTGAAGAAACAACAACTGAAGCAGCACCCGCTGAAGAAACAACAGCTGAAGCAGCACCCGCTGAAGAAACAACAGCTGAAGCAGCACCCGCTGAAGAAACAACAGCTGAAGCAGCACCCGACGAGGAATCTACTGACAAAGACAAAGCTTAACCTTTTCTCACTTATCCACAAACATGAATAAACGAGACTCTGTAATTATAGGGAAGGTTATATCCACACATGGTATTTATGGGTGGCTATCTATTTATTGTTATGCACATCCTCCAGAGAATTTAAAAAATTATAATACTTTCATATTTTTAAATGACCTAATAAGACAAATTGACATCACTGATATTAAAGTAATGCCTAAGAAAGTTATTATAAAGATCAAGGATTATAATGATATTACTTCATCAGAAAATATCTTAGGAAAAGATATACTAATTGATAAATCTGACATGCCTATACTTGTTGATGGGGAATATTATTGGAGGGAGCTCGAAGGTTTAGAGGTGATGACATCAGAGAAGAAGTTTCTCGGGGTGGTAGATTTCATTTTTAATAATGGATCAAATGATGTTCTCGCGATAAAGCATAATGATAAATATATTTACATAGCTCTCATAAAAGATAATATAACGTTAGTTCCAAATAAAAAAATTATCATAAAACATGAATCAATTTAATATATTAACTATTTATCCAGATTTTTTTAAATCATTTAATAAACATGGTTTGATTAAAAAAGGCCTTGAAAAAGAAATAATTCATATAAACATAATTGATCTTAGATTACATACTCAAGATAAACATAATAGAGTGGACTTTAAAACATATGGCGGTGGACCTGGCATGGTCATACAGTATCAGCCAGTTAAAGATTCACTAAAAACAATAAAATCTGGTAAATGTTACTTCTTGTCACCACAAGGAAAGACGCTGAATCAAAAAAAACTTATAAAACTATCAAAAGAAAAAAATATTACTCTTTTATGCGGAAGGTATGAGGGCGTTGATCAAAGAGTTATAGATAACTTGGTAGATGAAGAAATATCTATCGGAGACTATGTTTTATCAGGAGGAGAGTTGCCTGCAGCTATAATAATAGAGTCTGTAACAAGACTATTAGAGGGAGTAGCAGAGGACATAGAATCTATCTACAATGATTCATTTTATAATGGAATTCTCGATCATCCCCATTATACTAAGCCAGAAATTATTGATGACATGTCTGTGCCTGATACTCTTCTTTCCGGCAATCATAGAGAAATTATGTCATGGAGACGAAAGCAGGCACTAGGAGCAACATTTGTAAAAAGGCCAGACTTGTTAAAAAACGTGAAACTTACAAAAGAAGATGATAGACTACTGCAAGAATTTATTACTGAGTTAAAAGCTAAAGAAAATGAGTAAAATAATTGAAAATATCACAACAAGACAGATTAAATCTGTCCCGAATTTCTCATCTGGAGACACTATTGTTGTGTCTGTAAAAGTTAAAGAGGGCAAAAGAGAACGTATTCAAGCATTTGAAGGCGTGGTAGTAGCAGTAAAAAATAGAGGCATCAGTTCATCGTTTACTGTTAGAAAAATCTCATACGGAGAAGGCGTTGAAAGAGTTTTCCAAACTCACAGCCCTATCATTGATAAAATCCAAGTCAAACGTAAGGGAGCTGTAAGAAGGGCTAAGTTGTATTATTTACGTGAAAGATCTGGAAAATCTGCAAGGATTAAAGAAAAGCTTAACTAAGCACTAAAAATTGAATCAAGTTTTCATAGGTATAGGAAGTAATAAAAATCATCCTTACTTCAGAATATATTCTGTTTTAAAACAAATAAATCGAATTAAATCTACTAGAATTTTAAAAAAATCAAGCTTATACGAAACGAAACCTCTAGGACCTCAAAGTCAGCCTAATTTTATTAACGCTGTAATAGAAATTAAAACAAATTTGAATCCACATGAATTATTGGATGAACTTCAAGGACTTGAGAAACAACATAATAGGAAAAGGACAAAAAAGTGGGGACCCAGAAGCATAGATTTAGATATACTGATTTATAATAGAATTACTATGGAGTCAAAAAATCTAACAATTCCTCATCCAGGGCTAGAATATAGAGAGTTTGTCTTAATACCGTTATATGAAATAACAAACTATGGTTATGAAATACCAAAATATGGCAAAGTTTCAAATTTAATTAAAAACTTATAATGATAAATAACAAATATATTGCTATAGAAGGTGCAATCGGTGTTGGTAAGACTACATTGGCTAAAACTATATCTAATACCATGAAATGCCAGACACTATTTGAAGATTATGCTGATAATCCATTCTTAAAAAAATTTTATGATGAAAATCAGAGCAATTCTTTTTCTACGCAGCTATATTTTCTTTTAAAAAGAATCGATCAATCTGAAAAAATCAATAGAACAAATGATATGCTAATATCTGACTTCTATTTTGGTAAAGATGAGTTATTCGCTAAATTGAATTTATCAGAGCTAGAATTTGAAATGTACAGTAGTATCCGTCAAAAGCTTAATTTTATTCCACCTTTACCAGATTTGATTATTTATCTTCAAGCCTCAACAGATATATTAATTGAAAGAATTAAGAAACGAGGCTTGGATGTAGAAAAAAATATAAAAAAAAAATATATAGAATCTGTTAATGATCTATATATGAAACATTTCCACGAATACACATCGTCACCTGTTCTGATAATTAACACTTCCAATGTAAATATAAATGATCAGAATGATTATCAGTTATTGATAGAAGAAATATCATCTGATATCAATGGTAAAAAATATTTCAATCCTTCTTCAATAAAATAATGACTGCTTTAGACAATTTATTAAAGTCTTACAGAAATGGGACTTCGCTTTCATGTGTCACTGCTTATGATGCAAGCATAGCTAAATATCTTGAAACCCAAGGAGTTAATATTGTACTTGTAGGCGATTCTTTGGGGCAGGTTATTAAAGGTGATAAATCTACGCACAATGTTTCATTTGAGGAAATAATTTATCACGCAAAATGTGTCACTTCAGGTACTAATAAAGCAACTGTTATGGTTGATCTTCCAAAAAATACTTATAATACTAAATCGACTGCATGCAAAAATTCAAAAAAATTAATAAACAATAACCTAGCTGATCTTATAAAAATTGAAGTTAATTCTGATAACTTAGATATTGTTAAATATCTTGTTCAAAAAAATATACCTATATGTGGTCATCTAGGCCTTTTGCCACAATCGGTAAAAAATAAGTCAGGATTTAGAAAATATGGTAAAACTAAAAAGGAAGCTAACTCGATATATAATAATGCAATATTCTGTGATGAAATCGGAGCTAAAATTATTCTTTTAGAATGTGTAGAAGTTGCGTTAGCTAGAAAAATAGCAAACACATGCAGTTGTCCAGTTATAGGTATTGGCTCAGGCTTAGGTCTAGATGGACAGGTTGCTGTCATCTATGATCTCTTAGGGATTAGTTTTAATAAAATTACATCACTTACTAAAAAAAATGAAAAAGTCATAAATAAAGTAATACAAGCGTTCATAAAAAAAACCTAGGTTATGAAAGTAATAAGTTCTCTAGATGATACAAAATCTTTCATAAACGATCATAAATCTGATGAGACAATATCATTAATTCCTACAATGGGAAATATTCATTCTGGTCACTTAAAGCTTATTAACAGCGCATCAAGTTCTTCACTAAAAATTGTTTCAATATATGTCAATGAACTTCAATTCAATGATAGAAATGACTATATAAGCTATCCAAGAACCCTAGCTAATGATTTATCTATTTGTGAAGATAATAATGTAGATCTAGTATTTACTCCCGATAACTCTGTCATATGCAAACAGCTTGATGGTGATAAAAATGACCTTCCTAAATTTACATCATATATGTGCGGGGCAAATAGACCGGGACATTTCTCGGGTGTATTTAGGATAGTTAAATTACTTTTTGAAATAATTGAGCCAAATTATGCATACTTTGGTAAGAAAGATTTTCAACAACTTTTATTGGTAAAATATATAGCTAGTACCTATTTTCCAAAATTGAAAATCATTGATGTTGATACTGTAAGAGACTCAAATAATATTGCTCTCAGTTCAAGATTAAGTAAAGTATCTTGCGAATCAATTCATCAAGTTAAATTGATTTTTCAAACATTGATGACAATGAAAAAAAAATTACTTAGCGGATTGGAATATAATGCTGTTAAAGAAAGTAGTTTATTAGACTTAGAAGATAATAATATATCAGTCGAGTACTTAGATTTAAGACGTCTAGATACATTAAAAGAGCAAGTAAATATTAATCACCCATGTGGAATTTTTATTGCTTGTTATATAGATAACATTAGACTAATAGATAATATTGAAATTTAGTTATAATCACATAAAAAAGATAGTAATATAAATTCATGGAGAGGCAGTACTTAAATTCAAAAATACATAAGGCAACGGTAACAAACTCAAACATTGACTATGAAGGATCTTGTGAAATTGATGTGGCTCTTTTAAAAGCAGCAAATATAGATCCTTATGAAAAGATAGATATCTATGATATTACCAATGGCGAGAGATTATCTACATATGCTATTGCTGGCAAGCCCGATACAGGAATTATTGGAATTAACGGCGCATGTTGTCATAAGATTAAGGTAAATGATGAAATAATAATCTGTAGTTACACAATGTTGAATGAAAATGAACGCATAAATCATGTACCAACAATAATATATGTAAATCAATCAAATCAAATTATTGATAAACCCATAAACCAAAAACTTAACGCCATATAGCTGTGGATATCAAAGATCGGCTAAGAAATATTTCATCCAAATCAAAAAAAGGAAGAAGTACACTTTTAAAGAATAAAACATTCAGCGGAATCACTCTTGATTTGTCTAGGAACTTTATTAACAGTGATGTTTTTATAAAAATGAAATCTTTGCTGACAGTGAATAAATTTTTGGAAAAAAGAAAAAAACTTTTTACAAATAAGCTAATAAGTAAAACTGAATCACAAAAAGTTTCATTTATACATTATCGTAATAGCCAAATGTATGACAAAGCTATAGAGAAAATGTCTAAATTTTACTTACAGATTAAAGAAAATAAAATTAAAAGTTCTAATGGGAATAAAATTGATACTGTCATTCATATTGGTATCGGAGGTTCTATTTTGGGACCAAGATTTTTATCAGAAGCATTAGAAAATTTTAAAAGAAATGATTTTGTAACATATTTTATCTCAAGTGGAGATACTGATGAAATAGCTGATCTAATTAAAAAAATAGATGTAGAGCGTACACTATTTATTTTTGTTTCTAAAAGCTTTAAGACTGATGAAACGATGAGAATAAAATTATTTATTGATAATTATTTAGAGAAAAATCTCTCTGACCAAGCGGATTATATTTATAAAAACCAATTTATAGCAGTCTCGTCAAATAAGCTATTATGTAAATCTCTAAATTTTTTACCTAAAAATATCTTTTCCTTTCCAAAAACAATCCCTGGCAGATTTTCAATTGCTTCGCCAGTTACTTTGATTAATATGTTTGAAATAGGCATAGAAAATTACATAAAATTTGTCAAAGGAATAAGATCAATGGATTCACATTTTTTAAAAGCTAAAATTGAATCTAATTTACCTATTAACTTAGCTCTAATTAATATTTGGAATATCAATTGTCTTTCTAAACATGGAAACGTAATTGTTCCTTACTCATACAGACTTAGAAATATTTCAAATTATATCCAACAAATCGAGATGGAAAGTAATGGGAAATCAATGACAAATAATTTTGAACATACCTTGAATATGACATCACCTATAGTTTTTGGTACGTCTGGTACGGAATGTCAACATTCTTTTTTTCAAGCTGCACACCAAGGAACCTTAAATGTATATTTTGATTTCATATATGTTAAGAAACCCAATACTAATTCAAATAGATTTCTGGCAGCCAATGTTCATGCTCAAGCAGATTTACTACTTAAAGGTAAGAAAAAACAATATTTATACAAATCACTAAATGGTAATTCGCCATCTAATTTAATTTCTCTAGATAGAATTTCTCCGGATAGGATAGGCAAAATTATAAGTATGTATGAACATAAAGTCTTCGTTGAGGGTGTGATATGGAACATAAATAGCTATGATCAGTGGGGTGTTGAAGAGGGTAAAATCTTAGCTAAGAAAAATCTTTTGAAAAATTAATTAACTAACACTTTTAAACACTCTGGTAGAATTGATTCTAGCTGCTCAGCACTATTTTTAGTAATAGTTATGTGTCCAAGTTTTCTCAAATTCCTCTCTTCTTTATCATAACTGTGAAAATAATGTGACTCTAGGTCATTCAATATATTATCATCCGGATATTTTGATAATATATTAAACATCAGTGAAGATTTGAAGTTAATCGGATTGTTGTCTAGATTCCCAGTAATTGCTCTCACATGAAGTTCAAATTGACTTGTAGAGGAGCCCTCTATTGACCAATGGCCTGAATTATGAACGCGGGGAGCCATTTCATTAGCTACTAATTTTCCGTCCTTTGATATAAAAAACTCAACTACCAGAACACCTACATATTTAAAATAATTTAGCAGCTCTTTTCCATACTTCTCTGCAGTATCTTGTAATTCTTTATTTATATAAGGGAATTTACTATATCTTAAGATTCCATCTTCATGGAAATTTTCGATAAGAGGATAGAAAACTATATTATTATCTTCCTGTCTTACGCAAACTAATGATACTTCAGTTGAGAAATCTACAATCTCTTCAACTATACACGAGCACTCTGATAGAAGCTTTTCTAGTAAATCTATTTTCGAGTTACATTTTAGTTGATTTTTTCCATCATATCCAAATCTTCTAGATTTAAGTAAATACCTCGATTCATTTCCCTGACAATAATTTTTTAAATCTGATATGTTTTTTATTTCTTTATATTCAGTAACATTGATATTCAATTCTCTAAAAAGATTTTTCTCCAGAAGTCTATCTTGACATACCTCAAGCGCTTTAGTGGGAGGGAAGACTTTAATTTTCTTCTCTAAAAACCTCATTGCAGATATATCTACGTTTTCAAAGTCTATAGTTGCAACATCATAGTTAGCAACAATATAATCTAATGTCTTTTGGTCAGTATAATCAGTTTGTAGATGTTTAGCATGTTTACCTGCAGGTGGATTTCGAGAAGGATCTACAACTATGAAATCATGATTTAATTTGGATGACTCTTCTATCATCATCATAGCCAGCTGACCAGCACCAAATATAGCTATTTTCATTAGAGTAACTTACTTGCTTTTAGTACACGTTTTGTTTGTTTTTTCCTAAATTCTAAAAGTTTTTTATTTATATTAGGATATTTTATACTTAATATAGAGGCTGCGAGTAGACCTGCGTTTATAGATCCTGCTTTACCTATTGCAACTGTAGCTACTGGAATTCCAGCTGGCATCTGCAGGATAGATAATAACGAATCTTTACCCTCTAGGCTCTTAGTTTTTATTGGCACACCAATAACAGGTATATGTGTCTTTGCTGCTGTCATACCAGGAAGATGTGCAGCGCCGCCAGCTCCAGCGATAATAACTTCTACCCCTCTCTCACTTGCATTTTCAGCATATTCGAATAATAAATCAGGTGTTCTATGCGCTGAAACCACTTTTTTTTCGTGATTGATGGCTAGATTTTCTAGAGTGTCTGACGCATGCTTCATGATTGGCCAGTCAGATTGTGATCCCATTATTATACCAACAAGTATTTGTGATCTTTTCATTTTTAAAAAAAGTAATTGTAACAGCAATATCAAGATCATAACAATACTTTTATTAAGTATTATTATAATTGATACTAAAATAAGGTATTATTCACCATATGATTATTGTAACTGGCGGTGCGGGTTTCATAGGTACAAATCTTGTGAGATCTTTAATAGAATCAGATAAACAAATTTTGATTGTTGAAGAATTAGATAGATATACAAAAAAATTTGAAAATATAAAGAATTTAGAAATTTTAGATTGTCTCGATCATAATATCTTTTTAAAAGATTTACATAACGGTAAATATGTAAATAAAATAGATCAAATATTCCATTTGGGTGCATGTTCAAAAACTACAGAACCTGACAGAGATTATATCATGGATGTAAATCTCAATTACTCAAAAAAACTTTTGGAATATTCTGCTAATAATAATATCGATATGATTTATGCTTCTTCAGCATCAGTTTATGGTGACGGGACTATTTTTAAAGAAAATTCAGATAATGAATCTTCATTAAATCATTATTCAGAGTCTAAACTATTATTTGATAATCATGTAAGAGAGAACATTACTAAGATTAGGTCTCAGATTGTTGGGATGCGTTATTTTAATGTCTACGGACCTTATGAGCAACATAAAGAAGTTATGAGCAGTGTTGCATATCATTTCTATAATCAATTTAAGCAGCATGGGATGTTAAAACTTTTTAGAGGTAGTCATGGTTATGATGATGGCGAACAAAGAAGAGATTTCGTCTATGTTAAAGATACCATAGATATAAAATTATGGTTTATGGAAAATAATTACTCGGGGATATTTAATGTTGCTTCAGGTAAGAGTCGTTCATTTAACGATGTTGCAAATGCAGTAATAAATTATTTTAATTCAGGCCATATTGAATATATAAATTTTCCTGAAGGTTTGGAAGAACAATACCAGGCTTTTACTGAGGCTGATATGAGCAGTTTGAAAGATAGAGGTTATCAGAAGGAAGCAACTGAACTAGAGGACGGGGTGTCGTCGTATCTGAAGTTCTTAGATCAAAATTAAAAAATGCCAAACAAAAAAATACTAATAATTGCTCCTGCATGGATTGGAGATTTGATTATGAGTGCATCATTCATAAAAGCATTAAAAAAGAATCAAAATAATTCTATTGATATTCTTGTTAATTCAAATCTTTTAAATTTAGCTAATGTAATACCCGGCATAAGAAAAGTTATAGCATCCAAGACAGAACATGGGAGATTATCATTAATATATAGAATTAAAAAAGGTCTAAGTCTAAGATCAGAACAATATGATGAATGTTATATTTTAACAAATAGCTATAAATCAGCAATTATTCCATTTATTGCAAGAATTAAAAAAAGAATTAGTTATTTAGGAGAGTTTCGTTACGGATTAATAAATATCATAAAACAACCTATCGAAAGAAATTTAGGCATGGTGAATAGATATTTACATTTAATAGATCAAAAATATACTCATAAAGCTAATCCCGTTTTTGATATCAAGACGGATAAAGAATTAATTTTTAACAAATATAAATTCGATGGTAAATACATAGTTTTTTGTCCTGACGCTGAATATGGTCCTGCAAAAAGATGGCCAACCAATAAATGGCTTAACCTCGCTAACGATTTATCTAAACTTTATAATGTCATTATTGTAGGTTTGGATACTAGCATAAGTAATGCATTTAGATCCTTAGAATCAGACAAAATAATTAATCTTATTGGTAAAACTAATTTACTTGAAGTTATGCAAATAATTGCCTCATCCGAGGGAGTCATTTCAAATGATTCTGGTTTAATGCATGTTTCTGCCTCATTAGATAAAAAAATAATAGCCTTATATGGATCATCTTCTCCAACTTATACGCCGCCTTTAATTTCAAAAGAAAAAAGAGATATTATTTATAAAGATTTAGATTGCAGCCCATGCTTCAAAAGAGTTTGCCCATTAGGGCACACAAAGTGCTTAAATGATATAAAAGTCGATGAAGTAAAGGAATCAGTAATTAAATTATTTCAATAATTTATTATAAATATCGTTTGCAATTTTAAATATGTCATTTTTAATATATTTATCATCGGTACCAGAATCTTCATAAGCTAATCTATTAGACTTATCATTAATAGTGGTCCATCTAAGGGACGTTGATGATTTCTTTGATGGATAAAAAGCGACTGTTTTTTTATTTAGAGACCCTGCAACATGAAGAGGACCTGTTGATCCCGCTATAAATAAATCACATTGATTAATATTTGAAAACATTTGTATAAGCTGATTAGTTGGTTTAATTACATCTATATCTAATTTGGATAATTTATTCTTCATTGTAAGACATTTTTCATAATCATATATATCACAATGTAAGATAAATTTGTAAGAGCATAATTTATCTAACTCTATACATAATTTAATAAAATCATCTTCAGATAATGTTTTAGATGATCCTCCGGTATATGGGTGAATGAAAATTATTTTTTTTAGGTTGCTATTTTTTTCTTTTTGGTTTTCCAATTTTATGAAAGGATCATTGGATTCGATAATTCGATAACCATTATCATTTAAAAAATAACGAGCAAGATCATTATTGTATTCATATTCAGACTTATATGATTCTGATCTATTCTGTTTGATTGTTTTATTATAAAAAACTTGCGCTAATTTTGTTGATGGTGCATATCTATGTTTAATATTTGCTTTCCACAGTTTGTATCCAATATTAAAAGTAGAAAAAAAACTTATGCAATGATCATATTCATGTTCTCTAATAATATTAGATGAAATAGTATCTATTAATACATTATCAATATCATTTGATAATAATGATATATCTTTATAACTTTTATTAATAAGACAATCTATTTGTATACCCGGTATGGACGATCTAATTATTCTTAGAGCTGGAAGAATCAACATTAAGTCCCCTAAACGATCATTTCTTATGACTAGAATCTTTTTCATTTGTGTATTACAACAATAAAAATTATCACTTACAAATTATTCTTTGTTTCTTCACTAATAATAAGACTATAATATCTGAATTATATGAAAATTAATAAAGTACTGGCTCTATGTTTATCTCCTGACCAGGGTGGGCTGGAGTTATATTTTACAAAGCTTGTCCAACATTATAGAAATATGGGCTATAAAATGCATGCTGCCTGTATGAAAAGTTCATATATTGCAAAAAGCATTATTGATAATAAAGCTGAATGTCCTAACACTGGTTTTCTTAAAGGTATAATAAACTTTTTTGTATTAAGAAAATATATTATCAAAAATAAATTAAATATTTTGCATGTAAGTTGGTCTAAAGATATATTCATGGCAGTGATGCTTAAGTTATTAACACCTGGAAATATCAAGATAATATTTTATAGGCAAATGAAAATACCACATCCAAAAACAACCTTCTATCATAAATTTTTTTATAGAAACATAGATTTATTTTTAGTTATAACAGATAAACTATATGAAGAAGCTTATAGGAACCTACCAATAGATAAAGATAAAATTAAAAAATTAACTTATGGTATCAGTAAACCAAAATCAAATATAAAACTAAATAGATCTGATTTCATGAATATTAATAATATCGACCCAGAAATTTTTTCTATAGCTATATTTTCACGTGTTGAAGAACAAAAAGGTCAGCATCTTGTTTTGGACGCTATTAATATGAGCTCTAATCAGATGCAACTGTGTATTATTGGACATGTCATGTCTAAGCAATATAAAGAAGATTTACTTATCAATGCTAAAATATATCACTTAACTAACTATTTAAAATTTGTTAATTTTGTAGATTCACCCATGTCATATATGCCATTTTTTGATTTACTGATACTTCCTACTTATGAGGAGACATTTGGCTTAGTTGCTGCAGAAGCAATGATTATGGGCGTACCAGTTATTGGAAGTAATGCCGGTGGTGTACCAGAAATTATCTCACATGGGAGTAATGGTCTTTTATTTGAAACAAAAAATGCTAGTGACCTCTCAGAAAAAATTGACATGTTATATGAAAATAAAACTTTAAGAGAACAACTGGTTTCTAATGCATTTGAATATGCATATAAGCGGTATAATTATGATAAACATTTTGGTAGATTAGAGGAGATATTTGACTCTCTATAGAAATGAATAAAATCACAGGCACAATAATAACTCTTAATGCTGAAAAATATATCGAAAGAGCTATAAAAAGTTTACAAAGCATTTGCGATGAAGTAGTGGTGCTTGATTCTGAAAGTACAGATCTAACAAGAGATATAGCTGCCAAATCTGGAGCTAAGGTATTCATTCAATCTTTCTTAGGAGACGGCGCTCAAAAAAAAGAAGCTTCTAAATTTTCTAAAAATAACTGGATATTTAGCATGGATGCAGATGAATATTTAGCAAATGATTTAGTAGAGTTTATGAAAAAAATCAATCTTAATGATGACTATGATAGCTATTCATTTCGTAGGAAAAACTTTTGTGGTGATGAGTGGATAAAAGCAGCCGGTTTCTATCCCGATGAAGTGACAAGATTATATGATAAAACTAAAGTGAATTATGACACTAGGGCAGATCATGCTGCTGTAGCAAGCATTAAAAAATATAAAACCAAAACGCATATAATACATAATACATATGAGTCTATGGAAGAATGGATAGATAAAATGAATTTTAGGAGTAGCATGAGCGCTCAACAACTTTATAAAGATGGAGTTAAAGCATCTTCCATTCGACCAATAACAAGATGTATTTTTGCATTTTTCAAGAAGTTAATAATTAAAGGTGGGATCTTTCAAGGGAAAAATGGATTTAAAGTTGCCCTCACCACTATGTTTAATACTTATCTAAAATATACAAAGCTAAATGATCTTTATAACAAAAAAGACAGTTCAAATAGATAATAAATCTTGTTCACAGTCAATATCTTTGAGTTCTCTTATTAGTTTGTAACTAATTCTATTTTTCTTGCAAATGGCTGTTAAGTGATGGATTAAAATAGTATCCATATTGAGATTTTCAAATATGAAATGTGCATTAGCTTTAGTACCTACAAGATAAAACCCTCCATCATTTGAAGGACCAAAAACACAATCGTATTCATTTAATGAATTCATGCATTCAGAAATTTCATCAATACTTATAGACGGAATATCTGCACCTATTACTAATTTCTTTTCAAATATTTGATTATCTTGATTTAATATTGAATGTATCTTGTCACTTAGCTGACCTGCTCTTTGAATCTGAGGTATTATATTATACTTCTTTGAAAGACTTCTAATAAACATACCATCTTTATTTGGAAACAGATGCAGCATGTTTGTAGTATTAAACTCCGATACAACACTACATGTTATATCTAGCATATGCTTTGTTATGTATACTCTTTCTTCTTTTGATAAAAGACTCTTTAATCTAGTTTTGCATTCAGCAAAGTCAGGATTTTTTGACATAATATTAATTACTGTGCTCATTTATAAATACTAGCTAGAAATTTATCATTAACGCCAAGGAAATATAGTATTCTTAAAAATCTCATCAGGAGAATCGTTTTGAAAAAACCATTTTTTTCCCATCTCCTTGGAGAAGTTATAGCTAATCCTCTAATTAAACTTGGGTTGCTTAATTTTTTTATTCTATTAGACAGCTCTATATCTTCCATTAGATATATTTCTTTGAAACCTTTCACTCTGTAAAAAAAATTATTCTCCACTATCATAACTTGATCGCCTGTCGCGTAATTAAACAACCTACTTCTTATGTTTATAAGCGCAGATAGTATCTTGTACTTACAATTATTTGATTTTATTTTGATACTAAAAAACCCCCATTGAGTATTTTTTTTAATCTTTTTAAGATGGTCTATTGCATCATTATCCAGTATGGTATCAGCGTGAAGAAATACTAAGTACTTCCCGCGGGCATGTTTTGCTCCTAAATTAAATTGTTTAGATCTAGAAGGTTCAGATATATATACATTACATGATAATGTTTTGGCAATATTTACCGTAGAATCATGGCTTCCCCCGTCAACTACTATCAATTCAGCATTAAGATATTTTCTTATTCTTTTTAAAAAAATTAGATTTGATAAAAGCGTGCGTTCCTCGTTAAGTGTTGGAATAATGAAAGAAAGATTCATGCCTATATTGTTGTTCCGCCACAACTACTTCCAGATCCTGCGGTACAACCATAACAATGGTCTCCGGTTGATATCTCTCTATTATGTAGATATTTTTTTGTTATCTTGGTGATATGAGTTTCTTTACCTGATAAGTTCATTTTGAGCATTTGATTGAAATCACAATCAAAGACGTTTCCGTTATAGTCAATACTAATTAACTCTTTACACATTACATTATCTTTTGCTTTTTCTGAAAATGATGATTGTAGAAGTTTCATATAACTATTAAACTTATTTTGGCTTACTAATGTGCTACCAAATCTATTAATTGGCATATTCGTAATTACAAACAAGTTATTGAACTCTATATCAAAACTCTCTCTAAGATATGACTTATACTCTTTTTCTAGTTTACTTTGTGAAGGAGGCAGAACAGGACCTTGTGGGTTGTAGACTAGATTTAAAATTAAATCTTTCTTCATCCCATATCCTATATCATTAAGTAGTCTTAATATCTTAATACTCTCATCAAACACACCTTTACCTCTTTGACGATCGACATTTTTTTTTATATAACAAGGTAAGGAAGCAATAATTTCTATTTTATGTTTTACAAAAAAACTCGGTAAATCTTCCATGCCATCTTCATTGAGTATAGTCAAATTACAGCGATCAATTATATGAATATCATGTTGTCTTAATTCCTTGACCATATATTTAAAATACTTATTTATTTCAGGAGCGCCTCCTGTAAGGTCAATTGTTTCTATATTATAATTAATAGCAAAATCGATTACATTATCTATGGTTTTTTTATCCATCATTTCTCTTCTTTTTGGACCAGCATTAACATGACAATGAAGACAACTTTGATTACACTTATAACCTAAATTAACCTGTATGGTTTTTAGCCAAGACCTCTTAATGCTTGGGAAATTCGTATTTTTAATAAGAGGATAAATTTTATGCATAATTATAGTTAAATGATACAATGTATCCTCCACTAAATCATGAAAAATGAATTTATAAATCAAATAAACAGCTATCTTCCAAACGTTGACTACTGCTCTTTCCGTTTTGTAAGCAAATATACGAATGTTTTATCGGTTACAAGAAATGTCTTAGAGCCGATTGAGATTATAGAAGATGAGGGCCTGATGGTAACGGTAATTCATAACGGCGGATATGGATATTCTGCAACGAGCGATTTGACTAGGGAAGGAATATTGAAAGCAACAGAAGAGGCAAAGAAATGGTCTGCATTTACAAAAGGCAACTTAATTCATCAGCCCACTCCTCCAGCTGATATCATTAACAATGGCAAATATTTTACTCACGAGCAAGATACTTGGGCCAAAGAATCAAACAAAGATAAAGTTGATTATCTTTATGAAATTAATAAAGCCTTAAAGTCTAAACCAACAATTTCAAACTGGGGAGCAAGCTTTAGATACAATAAAATTGAGACATTATTTACCGATACAAATGGAAGTAAATTTAGACAAAACATCTCGTACATACTCCCCCAACTAATTGCATGCGCAGAATATAAAAAAGAAATCCAAACCAGGACATATGGGGGCCATGCTCATGCTAGACAAATTGGCTATAATTTTATTAAAGACTCAAATTTAATTGATACAGCAACATCAATTGCTAATGATGCAATAGAACTGTCTATGGCAACAAACTGTCCAAGTAAAAAATGTGATGCATTAATAGCGCCTGATCAGATGATTTTGCAAATTCATGAATCCATCGGACACCCACTAGAATTAGATAGAATATTAGGTGATGAGAGAAATTATGCTGGCTCAAGTTTTGTTAATCTTGATATGTTTGGCAAATATAAGTATGGATCTGAAAAGCTGAACATATCTTTTAATCCTGAACAAGAATCAGAATTAGCATCATATAATTTTGATGATGATGGAACTCCTGCTCAAAAAAAATATCTAATACAAAATGGATTACTAAAGAAACCAATAGGTAGCTTTTACTCCGCTCAAAGAGCTGAACAAGATTATGTTGCCTGTTCAAGAGCTACGAGTTGGAATAGACCACCTATCGATAGAATGGGTAATATTAACATGGAGCCAGGCGATACTCCTCTGTCTGAAATGATAGCAGTTATCGAAGATGGAATTTTATTAGAAACGAATAATTCATGGTCTATTGACGATTATAGGAATAAATTTCAATTTGGTTGTGAAAAAGGAACCATCATCAAAGATGGAGAGATGAAAGGAGTAGTTAAAAATCCAAACTATCGCGGTATCACTAAAGATTTCTGGCATAACTTAGCCATGGTTGGTGATGAATCATCTTATTCTATCCTTGGCACAGCAAATTGCGGAAAGGGAGAGCCTAATCAAACTATTTTTGTAGGCCATGCAACACCGTCTTGCTTGTTTAAAGACATTGATGTTTTTGGTGGAGAGTAATGAGAGAGTATTTTGAAAATATCACTAGAGAATTATTTAAAAATATAAAAAGTAATGAACTGTTAATTATTAATTTCGATGCTGAAGAATCAAAATTTGTTAGACTAAATAAAGGCAAAATAAGACAAGCTGGAAGTGTTAAACAAATTTCAATGACACTTAGTTTGTCTACTAAAGATAAAAGAAATTTAAAATCATATGTAAGACTCAATGGAAGTTTTGAGAGAGATATATCCACGCTGATAAAAACTCTTAATTATTTGAGAAGGGAGTTGCCAGATTTGCCTAAGGATCCATATATGATGTTTTCCACATCTGTTCATTCAACAGAGATAACCTCTGAAAAGCAAAGCACTAGTGATGAAGTAATTCTAGAACACATATTGAATAGCGCAACTAAGCTAGATTTAGTAGGAATATTTTCGTCAGGATCCATTTATACTGGGCTAGCAAATTCATTAGGTCAAAAAAACTGGCATGAAGATTATTCCTTTAGCTTTGACTATTCTATTTATAACAAAAATAATAATGCTATAAAGCTTAATTACTCATCAAAAAAATGGAATAAAGACGATTATGATTTTATCCTCAATAAAGGTATAGAAAAGTTAGCTATACTATCGAATACAGAGAAGAAAATTACTACTGGAGAATACAGAGTATACCTTGAGCCATCTGCACTTAATGAAATCATAGATATGATGGCATGGGGAGGATTTAGTTATAAATCTAATAAAATTGGAACTAGTCCTCTGCATTTATTAAATAAAAAAGAAAGAAAACTAAATGAACTCATATCTATAGATGAAAATATTAAAGACGGACTTTCTGCTAATTTTAATTCTGATGGTTTTATAAAACCTGAGGAGATTAGTATGATTAAAAAAGGAGAATTTATAGAATCTTTAACCTCACCTCGTTCATCACTAGAATATTCAGTAGTTCATAATGCAGCAAGTCCCTCAGAATATCCCTGTTCTATAGATATGGGAGCAGGCTCAATAAGTGATGATAAAATCTTAGAGACAATTGATAATGGAATTTATATAAGTAATCTTTGGTATTTAAACTTTTCAGATAGAAATAATGGAAGAATGACAGGACTTACAAGGTTCGGATGCTTTCTTGTAGAAAACGGAAAGCTCACTGCTCCAATTAATACAATGAGATTCGATGATAGTGTTTACAGTATGTTGGGTGATAACTTAATCGGCCTTACTTCAAGTAGGGAGCTTCTAATAGACTCTGGAACATATGAGGAGAGATCAACATCAAGCGCGAGATTACCCGGCGCCATAGTAAATAACTTTAAGATGACACTATGATGATTAAAACAAGATTCGCACCTAGCCCTACAGGATGGCTTCATATAGGTGGTGTCAGAACCGCACTTTATTCCTGGCTTTATGCAAGAAAGAATAATGGAAAGTTTTATTTAAGGATAGATGATACAGACACCACTAGAAGTACAGAAGAGTATAAAAATTCCATAATATTTGCTCTAAATCAACTTGGCCTTAACTATGATGATGAAATAACTTATCAGTCAAATAGATTCAATCATTATGTAGATAAAATAGAACAACTTTTAAATGATGATATGGCCTATTACGATAAAGTTGAAATAAATGAAAAAACTAAAGAGACAGATCTTTCAGTGCAATTTGAAAATAGACTAAATAAAAAAGGACATGTAATTCGATTTAGAAATCAAAAAGAAAATAGCATAACTATTAATGATTCTGTGCATGGCGATATAATATTTGACCCTAAAGTCTTTTTTGATGTCGTAATACTAAGATCAAGTGGCGTCCCAACATATAACCTCACATCAGTGGTAGATGATATAGACCTGGGTATAACACATCTTATAAGAGGAGATGATCATCTTAGCAATCTTCCTGTTCAGGTGAATTTATTTGAATCTTTTAAAGCTAAAGTTCCCTCTTTTTCACACCTTCCAATGATTCATGGTGTAGATGGCAAAAGACTATCAAAAAGACATGGCGCAGTTGATATCAATCATTTCTTAAATGAAGGGTACAGAGTGGATGCAATATTAAATTATCTTGCTAAAACTGGATGGTCTCATGGAGATCAAGAAATATTTAGTATAGATCAATTAATTGAGCTATTTGATTTAG
Source organism: Gammaproteobacteria bacterium (assembly GCA_045561295.1). Classification (GTDB taxonomy): domain Bacteria; phylum Pseudomonadota; class Gammaproteobacteria; genus CACLCV01. The sequence goes on along the minus strand of JBJKYD010000012.1, from coordinate 16,693 downwards.
ATAGAATAACAAAGTCAGCTGCTGCATTTGATATTGAAAAAATGAATTGGTTAAATCAGCATTATATTAAAAATGATTCTATTGAGAATATTGCTGAGCAGATCCTTCCTTTTTTAATTGCTAAAGAGTTACCAAACACACCAAAAAATGATAAATATTTACATGATATTCTGCTTTTGGGTATAGAAAGAGAATATTCTTTGAAAAATATTGCAAATAGCATTACATATTTTTATGAAAATGAGATTGAATATGACCTGGATATCATCACTAAATTTGAAAAAGAACAAACAATAAAAATTCTCAGAGATACAATATCTAAATTATTTATTATTGATTTTACTGATAAGCCATCGATAAGTGCATGTGTTAAAGCAACATGCAAAGATTTATCTCTAAAATTTAAAGATGTAGGTCCATTGATACGGTTCTCAACTACTGGAAGACTTAATGCTCCATCCATTGATGACTTATGTTTTGTGTTAGGGAAAAAAAGAATAATTGAGAGAATATCAAGATTCCTAGAAATTTATAAGTAAATCGATTACCAATGAGGAGGCTTGTCTCTCTCATAGTCTATTTTCTGATTTTTTTTATCTCCGTATTCATCATAGCTCTGCTTACCGGTATCTATTGGTTTCTTTTTTTTCTTTTTAATTTGCGGGCGATTCGTATTAATGTCTTGCATAACATATTTACTTTTGGCATGAATAATGCATATCTAATCATATGAATGATATCAAATTTTTTATATGGTACCCAGCTTTATTATTTCCAGCAATACCAATTATGTTGTTAGTCTTTACAAATAAGTATACTGCACTTGCAATGCTAATAAGAAAGTTACACATTCTTTCATATGATAATTCAGGTAATTACTTATCAGCAGAGAGAATACAAATATTATCATCTCGATTACTCCTTTTAAGATGGATGCAAACACTTTCAGGATTATCTTTCCTAATAAATCTCCTAACAATTTTTTTTGGTTATATAGATTTTATGAACATTGCTTTAAATTTATTTGGAATTGCAGTTTTTCTTTTATCGATAGCAATCATATTATTCATTATAGAGTCACAGCAATCACACTATGCCTTAAATCTTCATTTAAGAGATCTTGAGATATATAATAAAAAAGATTTAGGTAGCTAAATTTTATAGATAATAGGTTTAATAGTTTTAAGGATGTTATTTAATTTCTCATTTTTTACAACTGATACAGGCCTGAATTCTTTATTTGTGTCAAACAAGTCATCTCTTTGAGCTTGATTGATAACTATTGAACCCTTTTCACCAGATACAGAACGGTGATATGTATTCAATGGAATTTTCAATGCTCCACTATCACGGTTAAGTTTTACTATTTGATAAGGGCGATCCCAACCAAAATTAATCAATTCAAAAGTTCTAGAACCACTAATAACACGATTATTATCAATCTGATGAGAGTGTATATAAAACTGCTTGTTACCCAAATCATCATTAGGTGGTGATATTGCTGCTGATTCATGAATAACTAAGTCTGATGCATTTGACTCTTTAATCGAGATGTCATAAAAAAGTACATTATCTGTTTTTCTAAATATTTTATGTTTATTAAGTTTAATGGCACTCATGACTTTTAAAATGCACAAATCATGCCAAAATATACATTCGGCATGTTAATTGCATGATTTACTATAAATAATTACAGATAGATGAATTTTTTGATCAAAAATATGACCTTATTAATATTTACCGATATAGATGGAACATTCATTAACAATGATACATTTGACGAGGGATTAAACACTAAAACCATTTCTGAACTAGCCAAAGCCCAACACTCAGTTGTATTTAATACAAGTAAGACATTTGAAGAGGTTGACTACTTTCAAAAAAAAATTAAAACATCACTCTCATTCATATGTGAGACTGGCGGGGGTATATATATAGCAAATGATAATCTTAAAACAACTGAGTCATCTAGAGCAGCATATCAAATTTTATATGAATCTAGAAAGATAACCGAATACAAGGATCAAATTCAATCTGAAATATATAAAAATTTTAGAGATGACTTAACCTTTTTTGATGATCTTAGCGTTGAGGAACAATCTTCATTATCTGGACTATCAGGTCATGATTTAGCGCTTGCTTCAAGAAGAGATTTTTCAATATTAATTAAATGGAAGTCAACAAAATCCAAATATAATGAATTTAAATTATTTCTTAAAAAATTTAAGTTGAATCTTATTACCGGAGGGAGATTTTCCCATATTTGCTCTGAACATGATAAAGGTAAGGCTACCAAATTATTTATTGATAAAACCAAAAAATTTTCCAAAAAATCTAATATTGTTACGGTAGCAATAGGGGATAGTAAAAATGATTTTGAGATGTTAAATGTAGTAGATTTTCCATGTATTGTGAAATCTCCTAATAATCATTCATTAAAGGATAGTCTAGATAGTAAAAATATCACATTCAGTGATCATCAAGCACCAACTGGATGGATTGAATGTATTGAAAAAGTAGTAACAAAAATTAAATCCTCGGAGATTGCAAATGTCTGATTTTCATCAAAACGGAGTCATTAGTACTCTACACAATTTATCTACTCGTTCATTAGATGATATTGAGAGAGAACTTAGAGATTATTCTAAAAGTGCACCAATTGAATTGATTCTACCTTCACTTTATTCAGAACTAGAAGGGCCAGCCTTAAAAAATATAGTTGAATGTTTGAGTAAAGTAAAATATCTAAATCATATTACTATAGGCCTTGATAGAGCAACGAAAAAAGAATACATAAAAGCGAAAGAGTTTTTTTCTAATCTAAACCAATCTCATTCGGTATTGTGGAATGACAGCCCAAAAATGAAAAAGTTAGATAAAGATTTTATGGCACTAGGCATTGCGCCTGACCAAGCTGGGAAAGGTAAAAATGTTTGGTACTGCATGGGATATACGTATTCTCGTAATGAGGCAAAAGTAGTTGCCCTTCATGATTGTGATATCATGACCTATTCGCGTGAACTACTAGCAAAATTGGTATATCCGGTAGCCGACCCGCATTTTAACTATGAGTTTTGCAAAGGGTATTATCCAAGAGTAAGAGATGGCTCACTAGGAGGAAGGGTTACAAGGCTGTTAGTTACACCATTACTTAAGACTTTTAAAAAAGTTCTTGGACATAGAGATTATATTGAGTTTATTGATGTTTTTAGATATCCGTTAGCCGGAGAGTTTTCATTTAGAAGCAGGCTACTCAAAGAGATAAGAATTCCATGTGATTGGGGCTTAGAAATTGGATTATTATCAGAAATGCAACGTAATCAGGCATACAATAGGATATGTCAAGTAGATATAGCTGATAGTTATGATCACAAACATCAGCCTCTCTCTGAGGAAAACAGAGATGCTGGTTTATCTAAAATGTCTATCGATATAACAAAAACTCTTATAAGAAAACTTGCGGCACAAGGTGATACATTTACGCACAATACACTAAGAACTCTTAAAGCTACATACTATCGAACAGCTCTTGATTTATTAGAAACATATTATAATGACGCAAAAATAAATGGGTTAAATTTAAATATTAATGAAGAAGAGATTGCTATTGAATTATTTGCAAACAATATAATTATTGCAGGACAAGAATTTTTAGATAATCCTAATCAAAATCCTTTAATTACTAATTGGAATCGTGTCGAAACTGCCATGCCAGATATTAAAAAAAGATTCTTAGAAATAGTTGATTCAGACTCTAAGATATAAAATCTACAAACATGGCAGAAAATAAAAAAGAAAATTTAGAGAAAAGAGTTAATCAACATATTTATCGTATTTATGAAGGTATATTGAATTCAGATGAATTAACACAACTAACAGATAGTATTTTATCGAAGATTATCGACTCTCAACATGAATTACCAAAGCATATCACTCAAGAGGGTGAGCCTTGGTCAGAAAAGACCATAGTATTAATTACCTATGCAGACACAATAAACGATAAGAATAATCTGCCGATTAACACAATCAATAATTTTCTACATGACCACGCCAAAGATTTCTTTGAGATAGTTCACATACTCCCATTTTTTCCATCAAGTTCTGATACTGGTTTTTCTGTAATGGACTACTACACTATTTACCATAAATTCGGTCAATGGAATGACATTTTAAAAATTTCCAAAGATTTTGGAGTGATGGCTGATGTTGTGATTAACCATGGTTCATCTAAAGGAAAATGGTTTAACAATTTTATAAAAGGGAAGGGTAAAGGTCATGACTATTTTTTAAACTTTGACGAAACATTTGATGTATCCAAAGTTATAAGACCAAGGACCAGTGATTTACTGAATTCTTTTGACACGAGTGCTGGTGAGAAATTTGTATGGTGCACCTTCAGTAGAGATCAAGTAGATTATAACTTCAGTAAACCAGTGGTTCTCTATGAATTTATTGAAATAATAATATTTTATCTATCTAAAGGAATTACTGTTTTTAGATTTGATGCAGTAGCATTTATTTGGAAGAAAATCGGAACTCGTTGTATTAATCTTGATAAAACGCATGAAATTGTAAGATTATTTAGAACCTTATTAACCTATCTATCACCAAAGGCTATTTTAGTTACTGAGACAAATACACCAGCTAGAGAGAATGTCTCCTATTTTGGTAATGCGAATGAAGCACATTGGATTTATAATTTTTCTCTTCCTCCTATTTTAGTATATTCTATTCTCTCTGGTGATTCTTCATATCTAGAAAAGTTAACAATGAGCATGCCCCCATCTCAATTAGGAACATCTTATCTAAATTTTATTGCATCGCATGATGGGATTGGACTTCGTCCAGCTGAATCATTTTTATCAAAAGATGAAATTGATATATTTATAGAACAGATGGAAAATAATGGAGGTAAAGTGTCTTATCGCTCAAGTAATACAGATACGCCTGAGCCATATGAAATTAATATTTCACTTTATGATGCTATGACTGTTGCCTTTAATAAAGAGTCTAATCTCGGTTTTGAAAGATTTATATGTATTCATACAATAATGTTGTCACTTGAAGGAGTTCCTGCACTTTATATTCACAGCTTGTTTGGTACAAAAAATGACCATGAATTATTTGAAAAGACTGGACAAAATAGATCATTAAATAGAGGAAAAATAAAATATGAGGATATTAAGTTATTAGATGAAACCAAACTTCAAACTAAAATATTTAATAAACTCAAAACACTTTCGAATATTAGAAAAAGACAGCGCGCATTCCATCCTAATGCGGTACAGTTCACCCTTCACTTAGGTAAAAATTTATACGGAGTATGGAGACAAAGTCTTGATAAAAAGCAAAGTATTTTTTGTATTTCTAATCTTACAGATAAAGATGTGGATCTTAGTTTATTGGATCTTAACCTGATAGGTTTTGATGAATGGGAAGATCTAATTTCACAAAATAAATTCAATGACGTTACCAGTAAACTAACTTTATTCCCATATCAGACAATCTGGCTAACAAATCTTTAATCAAGCAATTTAATTGTTTAATTACCACACTTTTACTGTAAGTGTTTTTTCTCATCAATATTTGTATAATAAAGAATGTCTAAGCTGAAGATATATTGTTCGAAAAAATGTAAAAAGAAAAAATGTACAAAAAAGTGCAAATCACGAGAGAAGAAACTTCTAAAACAACTATAGACTACCTAGATATATACCAAATAAAAAATACGATTGGCATGATTATAAATAAAGATATTAGATACACTCGCACCATTGTTCTAAATTTAATCTTTGTTTGTAACTCTTTGTTCAAAAATCTTCCTCATTCAACTATATAATCGAAACATATTATTTAAATTATATCTATGGTTTTTTAAAATAATTACTTAGGAGAATAACTATGAGTCTTACCACACTAAAATGGGGGAGTACATTTCTGGTTTTAACAGGAATACTTATTGCTCAATTCAATCTATATCCTCTATATATCTTTATACATTCGATTGGTGCGCTAGGTTGGATGATGTCTGGATATCTGATGCAAGATAAAGCTGTGATGACAAACTTTGGTCTACAGTTACCTATTTTTGCGATTGGTTATATGAATTATTTCTTGAGTTAATTAGTTTGACTCGTCCCCAAGGGACATTACTATATTTATATAGTAGGCTCGATTAGGCTTAAAGGTCAATAAACAAGTATTTTATTTGTTGATTTTAGTGGGATAATTGAGCAGTAGAAAACATTAACCTACTTTGACTGCCTTACAATTTGTTGGGTTGCATGTTGGGTTGGAAGGATAGAGCAGATGATAGTCAATTTGACTGACAGTAAAAATTACAGAAAAGACTCGTATATCTACATTAACAGACAGCAAGTAACGTTGAAGACATTTAGTAATTAGATTTAGAGGTGGGTAGCCACACACTCACTCTGCTGAGTTTTTTTGAATTGGAGGACAATTGATATCTCCATAAGAACAAAACACACAACAATCGCCAGCTTTAGCTTTTATAACTGTTTTGCAATTTGTACACTCTAAAAAATATTGACAAAAAGTCGAGGGCATCGTGATAGTTTTTTCATGACTGCAGTGTGGACAAATGAGTTTAGATTTATGATTAATCATATCTATAATTATATATAAATTTAAAAATAACATTAACAAATTCGCACAGCTTTCTTCACAAAATATGTTTAAACTAATGTCTGTTGTTGGGTTGGGTGTTGGGTTGCAATTGATGATTGTCTTACAAGTCTTTATTTTATTGTGTATTCAGAGCTTGACTTCGTCCCCAAGGGGATTCGAACCCCTGTTGCCGCCGTGAAAGGGCAGTGTCCTAGGCCTCTAGACGATGGGGACTTAACAATTCGAATATTATACAGAGATATTTAATAAAAAGATAATATAAATAAGATATATTGAAGGGTGTGCTAAGGACAATATTTTTATTTCTTTTTTTAGGGTTTTTGATTATGTTAGCTGTTTTTAACCCTCATCATGCTTGCATTGACCGCGGTAAAGGAAATACAGTACATCAATCCGACGTCTTTACGGCTTGTGTTGCCTCATCGAACACTTATGATTATGATTCTGATGTTACCAGTCAAAATTTAAATATTCCTGCTCATTTTTATTTTCCAAAAACATCTAAAAAGGTGCCGATAATTATAATATCTCATGGGGCGGGTGGAATTTTTCAATTTCATCATGACTATAAAGATATTTTTTTGTCAAATGACATCGCTGTAGTAATAATAGACCATTTTAGCCCAAGAAATATCGCTATTGATTTTGACTTTGTAAGTGTCTCTGAAGCGATGATGCTGTCTGATATTACTGCAACATTGGAACACTTAACGAAATACTACGGTCATAGACTAGATGGTCAAGTAGGCTATATTGGTTGGTCAAAAGGCGGCATTTCTGCTCTTTCACTGAGGAATAAAAAAATTTATGATAAATATATTCCGTCAAACATTAAACTGTCATTCTTAGCTGGAGTATACACATTTTGTGATATTTCTTTTGAAGATTATCAGCCTTCTGACATTCCTTTATTATTAATTAGTGGTGAGCTGGATGAGATAACTCCAGCAAAGTATTGTATGAATTTATTTAATGAATTTGGAGAGAGTGAGAATATTTCATATCATCAGCTAGCTAATTCTTACCATGGATTTGATAACCATGCTTTTTTATTAGGAGCATATCTTCCATGGCAACCGACATTAAATGAATCTGATATCTGTAGCATTGTTATAGATAAGTCTTTAAAGACAATCAGTAAAACTAATATTTATTCCCTCAATGATTTTCAATCAAGAAAAGAGTTTATAGAAGCATGTACCGTAAAAGGAGCATTCGTTAAATACAACCCTGATTCTAGAATCAAATCTCACAAGCTTGTTATAGATTTTGTGAAAACAAAATTTGGCCAGAATTAACAAAAACTTAAAGATTCTTTAATCAGTCTATCATTTTACGTTTGTAATCTTGCACAGTGGAAACACATGATTATCGATCGATATTTATTTCTGACATACATCTTGGTACAAAGGGCTGTCAAGCTGATGTACTTCTAAGCTTTCTAAAAAGATACACATCGAACAACTTATACTTGATAGGAGATATTGTAGATGGTTGGCAGGTAAATAATGGATTTCATTGGCCTCAAGAGCATACAAATATTATCAGAAGATTTTTAACCTCTGCAAAACGGGGAACCAAGGTAACATACGTTCTCGGAAATCATGATGAGGCCCTAAGAAAATATTTAACTTATGATATAACTTTTGGAGATATATCTATAGTTGATGAGTGTGTTCACTACGGTATAGATAAGAGAAAATATCTAGTCACACATGGAGATCACTACGACAAAACCTTATGGAGTATCCATGGCTCTCCTATTTCGGAGATAGAGCATATAACTATGCTATATGGGTAAGCAGACAGCTCAATAGACTGAGACGATTATTAAAACTCCCTTATTGGAGTTTCTCGGGAATGTTGAAACAAAAAGCAAAAGGATATTTGGAGTATCTTTATGAATTTGAGTCTCAAGTAGCTAGGCAAGCTCAAATCAGAAATTTTGATGGTGTTATTTGCGGGCATACTCATACTGCAAAAATTATTGAAATTGATGACATGATATATATGAATGATGGTGATTGGGTTGATAGTTGTACAGCAATTGTAGAACATCATGATGGAAATTTTGAGATTATAAGTTGGCGAGAAAAAAGCAAACAGTTAAATCTTGGCATAGAGGAATTCTACCAGTAATAAATCTTTCACATAAATGTAGATAAAAATAAATTAAATATTTTTATTTCTTTAATAACTTTTAGTTACTATTTGCTTGTGTTTGAGGCTATCACAGAAAAAAGCAGAGACCTTACAAACCATTTATTGGATCATAGCAAAACCTACCCTAAGTTTTCATTTAAAGAGGCTGAGACAGTAAAAGAATCTAGCCAAGCACAACACTTAAGATACAAAATTTTTAAAAAAGAATTAAAAGTTACAACAAAATTAAAAGGACAAGTAATTAAAAGAGAATTTGATCAATATGATGAAAATGCTACTCATATTATTGTCAAAGCTAAATCTACACCATTGAGTCTCGAGAAGGTTGTTGGTGTTTATAGAGTAATAAAGTATTCATCTACCTCTCAGTTAGATAACTGTTACACATCAAATAGCATGTGTTTTAACTTAGATCTTTTTAAAAAAAACATTGGATATAGTAATTTTCTGGAGCTAGGTCGCACCTGTATTCACCCTGCGTACAGAAAATCCGGAGTACTCAAACTTCTTTGGAAGGGATTGTATAAATATATCATGCAAGAAAAAATAGATGTTCTATTAGGATGTGCAAGTTTTTGGACAATTGAGCCTGATGAAATAATGCCTCAACTCTCTTATCTTAAACAAAATTATCTAATGGATAAAAAAATTATGGTTACCCCGAGAGATAACATATCACTAACTGTTGATAAGTTATCTAAATGCAAAATGTATGATGACTTTAACCTTCATGGTACAGAAAGGTCAATATTCAAATCACTGCCAAGTTTAATTAAGGCTTATATAAATGTAGGTTCAAAGTTCGGAGATGGAGCAGTGATTGATTATGAGTTTAGATCTATTGATGTTTTTACTTATGTTGATATTCATAGTATCGACGATAGAGTAAAAAGGTATTATGCAAAATAATATCCATAATAAACTATCCATAGCAACATTCGAAAAAAATCCTATTAAAAGAGGATTTTTCAAGTTTCTTGAGAGACTTATAGGCGTAACTACTGTTGATCAGATATATTGTGAATCTAAAATACAAGATAAAGACGAAAATTGGTGGTCTTCCGCTTTAAGGGTACTTAATATTGATGTCGATATAAAATATCTTAATAATGTAGAGGTCCCTGAAAAAGAATCACTGATTGTTGTTTGTAATCATCCTTATGGAATTACAGATGGAATACTATTAGGCAAGATACTTTCATTTTACAGAGATGACTATATGTTTTTAGCAAATGAAGCTTTACAAAAAATTCCTGAAATATGTGAACGAATTATTCCTTTAGAACTTAACACTTTGGATAAAAAAGAGAAATCAAATAACATATCTGCAATACGTCGTGCTCACTCTCATTTGACTGATGGTGGTGCATTAGTAATATTTCCTGGAGGTGAGGTTTCAAGTTCATCAGGAATATTTAATACTCCTGTAGATTCAAAGTGGAGTTCACTGCCGGTGAAATTATCTAAGTCATTTAACTGTCCAATACTTCCGGTTTATATTCATGGCAGATCAAGTTATTTATTCCAGTTAGTTACAAAGATTTCATTTTCACTTAGAAAGTATTTTTTATTTCGAGAGGTCCTCAAAAATCGCAATAAGACCATTAACGTTACTATTAATGATTTACACAACTTAAATGACTATAACTCTAAATTTAATGATGTTGATTTATCAAATGAAATTTATGAGACAATGAAAAGAGATTCAAAATATCTCTCTTAAGCTTATCTAATCATAGTATAGCTTTATATTCCTTCTAAACACAGGCATAGGTATGTTAGGATACTGTTTTATATGTCTATAGCTAAACCAATTCAAAAGTTCTGTATCGTTTGCGGTTCTCCGACAGAATTTAAAATCCCAGAGGGGGATAATAAAGAAAGAGCTATTTGTACAGTATGTGGACACATCCACTATCAAAATCCAAAAGTTGTATCAGGCTGTATATTAGAGTGGGAAGATAAAATAGTTCTGTGTAAAAGAGCTACTGAACCTAGATCGGGTTATTGGACACTTCCTGCTGGTTTCCTAGAAAACAATGAAACAGTTGCCGAGGGTGCGCTAAGAGAGACACTCGAAGAAGCGAATGCAAAATCTGATAGTATTAAACTATTTTATATGTGCGACTTACGACATATTAGTCAAATTTACATGATGTATCTAGGTAAGCTTCTAGATGGTAAATATTCGCCTGGACCAGAGAGTGAAGAAGTAGAATTATTTTCAGAGTCAGAAATTCCATGGGATGATATAGCTTTCACTGTTATTGAGAATACATTAAGACTTTATTATGAAGATAAGAAAAAAGGGAATTTCTCTATTCATTTTGATACTATAGACCCTAGATGAAAAAAATTATCCTCCACTTTTCTTTTTTAATAATACTAATCACTTCAGCATATGCTCATGAGGATAATGAAGAAAGAATAAAGTTTTGGAAAGAATACTATAATCCTAAAGTCGAAGTAAAAAATCAGAATATACCATCTGTTAAAATCACACTTATTAAAAATAAACCTTTTTATCAAGTAAGAACTCAAGTCAAAAATTTTACTTTCACCCCTGAAAAGAATATGGAAAATAATGAGCCATCGGAAGGATATGGCAAGTTATATATTAATGGAGATTACGTAAGTAGAATTTATAGTGAGTATCATTTTGTTAAAATATTACCGGTAGGAAATAACGAGATTAAAGTGATTCTTAGCACAAATCTTGATCATGATATTGCTAATAATGGGAAAGTTATTTCTGATGATATTATTTATCAATTTCCTGAGTACACATTTTCTGAAGCGAGAAACCAATCATATAATCAAATGATACAATGTGAATTTTCCGAAACTGGAAAAATATTACTTAATGAACTTGCAAAAAAAGGTATGGCAATCACCGAGTCTTCTGACCATCTTCAATGCAGATATGATGCAAGACATGATATTCTAGGACCTTTCGCACAAAAAATGACACGCTTGCAAAGGTACTATCATGAAGTGAGCTTAGATATATTAAAAAAGAGAATTCAAGTTTGGAAAGATTTTGAAAGCAATTCGATAAATCTTAAAAAGGCTAGGGACATGAATCGTTCCTTAGAAAGCAGTGTTGATAAATTGATGCAAAAGAAGGTTGAACAATTAGAGGCAGCAAAAAAGGATGTATGATTTATTTATAAATGCTTACACCATCACATCACTCGTAATGTTTCCAATACTCGTGTTTATAGTTATACTGCTCATAAGAGATTTAGGTAAATATTCAAAACTGTCAGAAAAAATAAACAACATCATTAAAGATCTTTCTGAAGACATAACCGATAAAGGTTTTAGGAAAAATGATACGGAATCAACCCTATCTCATATTACTAGATTCATAAACAAGAAGTGATAATCATTTAAGTATGTACGCCAGAACTCTATCTGGAGATAAATCAATCATACACTTATTTTCGGGGCATGATGTGATTCTGCTTGTATTGTAGCAAGGAGAGCAAGGCATCTTTAAATTTGCTTCGATAATTGTATTCATGGAGTTACCATAGGGTCCAGTTTCTTTAAATGGAGTTGGGCCATGAAGAGAAACAACCTTCTTACAACTGACTCCTGCAACATGCACCGAGCCGCTATCAGTAGCGATGACACATTCACTATCTTTCATAACTTCATAAAGGTTTGGTAGACTAGTCTTTCCGCATAAGTTATGAACCCTGCTATCTCGGACATTGAGTTGATCTATAAATTCTTTTTCATTTTTTCCGCCAGTGATAACTACATCTAGTGCTGTTTGAGTAATAATCTTTTTAATCAGGTTCCTCCAGTTACTTAATGGCCAAGCCCTATATCCCCTATGATTTTTTTTATTGAACTTACTATTTGAAGGACAAACCACAACATATTTATTACTGATACCATACTCACGAGCAACATTGATATTTGATCCAATCAGGTATGGATAACATTCATCAGCATTAATGTCTTTGAAATATGATTGTAGTATCCTTAACTGATGTTTAACTCTATGTTCATTTTTTCTATTTTCTGCAACGTATTTATAAGGTTGACCAACTTTAATCTTTGATTTTATTAATCGCGCAAAATTTTTAAATTTTGAACCAACTTCTAAATTAATCACAGCATCATATGGATTTAAATAGGATTTAAATATGATTTTTAATTTTCCGAAATTAATTAGAAGTGGCAACTTCGTAAACTTTAATACTATAGGCGAAATTCGTGAATCATATTTAAATAAATCTATTAGATTAGGCTTGGTGAGCCAATCAATAGTTAATTCATCACCGAAATAATCTATTAATGGTTTCACAACTGCAGTTGAGTCAATAGTGTCTCCTAATAACCCACATCTAATTATTAAAATTCTTGGCTTTTTTTTATTCATTAATTCGTTTAGAATACATCCACTAATAAATTATATACCAAAATGTCACACTGGATAAGATTTACAGAAAACAATAAAGAATCATTCGGAATCCTAGATGGGAATGATATTACTGTCTACGAGGGCAATATATTTAATGATCCTATTAAATCAAACCTTAAGCTTAAACTCGAAGATGTAACTATAATTAATCCATGCAAACCCTCTAAGATGATAGCGCTTTGGAATAACTATCAATCGTTAGCAACAGAGAAGGGTTTGTCAAAGCCAAATAATCCACTTTACTTAAATAAAGCAATATCTTGTATTATTGATCAAGGCGAGAACATCATTCGTCCAAAAACCTACAATGAGAATATTTTTTTCGAAGGTGAACTTGGCATAGTCATAGGAAGAAGCTGTAAGGATATAGATGTATCAGATGCTGAATATTATATTTTTGGTTACACCTGTATCAATGATGTCACTGCTATGGATCTTGTAAAAAAAGACCCAACATTCGATCAATGGACAAGATCGAAAAGCTATGACACGTTTGGAATATTTGGACCTTGCATTACCGATGACATTGACCCAATGTCTCTTACTATCACAACCACTGTGGATGGAGATATAAAACAAGATTATAACACAAGCGATATGTTTTTTAATGTTTATGAGATTGTAAGCTATCTCTCACATGACATGACTCTAAATCCAGGTGACATAATCGCATGTGGCACCAATTCAGGATTAGGTCCAATTGTTTCGGGTGAAACAGTAACTGTTTCTGTAAGTTCAATTGGCAAAGTTGTAAACCAACTTATCTAAAAAGATATCATCTTCTTTTCCACACATCTGTAGCTCCCTCAGGTCTAGGTTCTGGTATAGAATCAAATTTTATATGTTCTTTACCATTGTAAATTAAGAAATGTTTGCCCTTTGCTCTGCCAAGTAAGATTACATTTGTCTCTCTGGCAACATTTAAACCCATCTCTGTAATACCTGATCGTGATAACAGAACACCGATATTCATTTGAGCAACTTTAATCACCATCTCTGATGTTAATCTACCTGTGGTATAAAATATTTTTCCTTCACCTTGGATGTCATTCAGCCACATATTGCCTGCAATTGCATCTACAGCATTATGTCTTCCAACATCTTCTACAAAATCTAATATTTTATCTTGACTACACAGTGCACATCCGTGAACTGCCCCTGATTTTCTGTAAATTTCATTTTTGTCATGAAGAAGTTTTAAAAGTTTATATATTGTTGATTGTTTGATATTAAATGAGCTTACTTTTTTTTCTTTGAGCTCATCCATTATTCCTCCAAATGTTGTTCCTTGCCCACAACCGGAGGTGACAACTTTATGTTTTAGTTTATTCTTAACCTTTGCAAGATCTAATCCTTTTGTCGTTACAGCTGCAGAGTTTACAGACCAATCTACATGAACAGACTCTAGTTGAGTAATATCATTAATAATGCCTTGATTTCTAAGATAACCAATCACTAGCGCTTCAGGATAATGTCCTAGAGTCATTAATGTAACAATCTCTTTTTTATCTAAGTAGATTGTAAGAGGCAATTCACCCGTAATTGGAAAAGATCTGTCAGAGTTATACTCATCTGTAACTTTAATCTCAGAAGTTTCTGGCCTTTTTGATTTTGTAAGGTCAATTTTGTTTTTATTATCCATACGTGATTAATTATATTACAATACTATGATGAGAATATTTCTTTTTTTATTCCTAATTATTTTATCAAGCAATATCTATGCGGATATTATAAAGGTGACTATCTTGGGAAGCGGAACACCAAGAGTAAATATTGATAGATTTTCACAATCAATTCTTATAGAACACAAAAATGATAAATTCCTTTTTGATGCGGGTAGAGGAGCGCTTCTTAGATTAAATCAATCACGCATATTGCCTAATGAAATCGAAAATATTTTTTTTACTCACCTGCATTCAGATCATATACTTGGGTTTTCCGATATTTTAATGACTGGATGGGTCTATCATAGACAAAAACCACTCAATATTTTTGGACCTCCAGGTACAATCAATTTTGTAGATAGCACAATCAAATCATTTGAAGAAGACATTAAAGTAAGAAGCCTTCCTCCAGAAAGTTTGAATGTAGAAAATCTTAAATCAAATATAGAAATTATCTATGATGATTTTATATACAAGAAAAATGGATTAACAATTGAAACATTTGCAGTTAAACATGAGCCATTTACATACGCATTTGGATTCAAAATTTTTAATAGTAAATATTGTATGGTGATATCTGGTGATACGACATATTCTGAGCAAGTAATAGAAAAAACAAAAAATTGTGATTTATTAATTCATGAAATAGCTCATGCATCAGAGCATACATTAGAAAAATATCCTAAAGCAAAAGGAGTTATTTCTTATCACACTGATGCATCTCAAGTTTCAAAGATTATAAATACTGTAAAGCCCAGACTTACAATCCTGAATCATGTTTTATCCTTAGATGGCTCATCAGATGAACAAATATTAAATGAGATCAAAAAAAATACTAAACATAAGGTACTAATTGCTAAAGACTTAATGACAATTGATTTAAAAGATGAAATTTATATTTATAAACAAAAAAACTTATGACAAAAATAATTGGAATTCTTAATCTTACTCTTGATAGCTTTTCTGATGGCGGAATGTACTATGATCTTGAATCTGCTAAAAAACATATTTCAGAAATGATAACACAAGGTGCTGATATAATTGACATCGGGGCAGAGTCCACAAGATCAGGCTTCTCGGATGTAAGTGCAGATACTCAGATTAATACACTTGCACCTATTATTGAATTTATTAATAAAAATCATGATATTAAAATAAGTATTGATACTAGATCTAGTGAAGTCATTAACGCTTTCTCTAGTCAGAATATTTTATTTGTAAACGATGTATCATCAGGGTTTCATGACATGAATATGCTCAAAACTGTATCGCATCTAAAATGTAATTATATTATGACTCACATGCCTGCAGAGCATCAAAAAGGTTTGAATAAAAAATATAATGATGTGCTTGATGAATTAAATATTTTTTTTAATGAACGAATTAAATCATGTATTGATCAGGGTATAGACAAAGAAAAGATAATTATTGATCCTGGTATAGGTTTTGGAAAATCAGGTGATGATAATATTAAAATTCTAGAAAATATAAATGTACTAAAATCTATCCATACCAATATTTGTATAGGAAGTAGCAATAAGAGATTTTCAAGCAAATTATTTGATGGCATTGAAACTAAAGACGATTTAAAGGTAGCTAATCTTGCAACATTTGCAGTAAGTTCACTACGAGGAGTTACATATCTTAGAGTCCATGATGTCGATATCACTAAAGATACGATCATGATAATTGATAAAGTAAAAAATGTTAGCTAAAGCATTTTAAAAGCGTCTGCTCAAAATCTCTTGTAAAACTTCTAACACTAAATATGTCGGGG
>JBJKYD010000011.1:0-36962 GCA_045561295.1 Gammaproteobacteria bacterium | reverse complement strand
CTATTACTTGTAACTATGATGGAGTTAATAAGCATAAAACTATTGTAAAAGATAATTCATTCATTGGTTCGGGCTCAATGCTTGTTGCACCTGTCATTATTGGCCAAGGTTCATTTATAGCAGCAGGGTCAACAATCACTAAAGACACGGCTGGCTCTGGTCATCTAACAATTGCAAGAAGCAAACAAATGACAATTAGGAATTGGAAATCTAGAACAAATAAAGTAGTAAAGAAAAAATAATGTGTGGAATATTTGGAATTGCTTCAACCAAAAGCACTAGAAATAAACTATATCAGGGTCTTATGAAGCTAGAGTACAGAGGATATGACTCATCTGGCATTTCAGGATCTGATATTTCATCAAAACTAAGTACAATCAAAGCCACAGGCCCTATAAAGAATCTTAGAACAAAGCTAACATCATTAACTAGAATTACAACTGGTATAGCACATACACGATGGGCAACACATGGTGAGGCAATTTTGAAAAACACACACCCACATTTATCAGAAAATATAAGCATTGTTCATAACGGTATTATTGAAAATTATATTGAACTAAAATCTTTGCTCAAGAAAAAAGGATATTCATTTAAAAGTGATACAGATTCAGAGGTTATATCGCACCTTATTCATATGAATTATAAAAAAACTAAAAACATGGAATCGTCTATTATTTCTTCAACAAAAATTTTGAAAGGAAGTTATGCGATAGGATGTATTAATACTAACTACGCAAACACAATATTTGCTGCATGCAAAGGAAGCCCGCTCATCATAGGCAAAGGCGTAAACGAGAACTTTATAGCATCTGATATCACGCCTATACTTTCTGATACAAAACATTACATTCCATTGGATGATAATGAATTTGCTAAGATAACACCTTCAAAGATATCAATTTTTAATGCTAATAGAAAAATAATCAGCAAGAAGGTTAAAACGTCCAAAATGAATTCAGAACAGTCATCTCTTTCTGGGCATAAGCACTTTATGCACAAAGAGATATATGAGCAGAAACCTATTCTAAAAGAAATGACAAGTCGCTATGTGGGCACTAATAAAATATTACCAAATATCTTTGGACCGGGTACAGATAAAATTCTTGAAAATATCGATCACATTCATTTTGTTGCTTGTGGCACCAGTTATCATGCATCTTTAGTAGCCAAAGACTGGATAGAAGAATATACAACTATTACTTGTACAGCGGAAGTTGCCAGTGAGTATAAGTATAAAAAAATTAATGTCCTGCCTAAAACTTTATTCGTGAGCATTTCACAATCAGGTGAAACAGCTGATACAATTTCATCTTTGAAAAAAGCACTAAAGCTTAAGTATTCAAACACATTGGCAATATGCAATGTAGCAGAAAGCACATTAACTCGCTTATCAAAACTTGTGTTTTTGATGAATGCTGGCCCTGAAATAAGTGTAGCTTCAACCAAAGCATTTACATCACAATTATTTACTCTCTTATTACTTACTATCGTTATCTCAAGAAAATTTGGAAATATAGAAAGTCGTATGGTCAAAGACATCTACAAAATCAGTGAAATAATTGATAGCCTTTACAAACTAGAAACGGACATTAAAAAAATCTCAACAAAGTTTAAAAATAAAGAGCACACTATATTTTTAGGCAAAGGAACTTCGTATCCTATAGCTTTGGAAGCGGCTCTTAAATTAAAAGAAATATCTTACATACACGCATCGGCTTACCATTCAGGAGAACTTAAGCATGGACCGTTAGCGCTTGTAGATAAAAAAATGCCTGTTGTGTGTTTTCTGCCAGACAATCACTTAGCGAGACTTGTGTTATCAAATCTAGCTGAAGTAGAAGCAAGGCAAGGCCAAACATTTATTTTCACTAATAAGAAAATTCCTAAGAAAAATAAAAAAGTAGAAATCATCAAAATGCCAGACTGTCCTGATTTAATTGCGCCAATCTTATATATTATACCAGCACAACTCCTGAGCTATCATGTAGCACTTAGGAAAAAAACTGATGTAGACAAGCCTAGAAACCTAGCAAAATCAGTCACAGTGGAATGAGTTTCAATGAACATGATAAAATATAAAACAGTATGTTTAATGAATTAAAGATGTATGTAGATTGTGATAATCCAAAAGATATTATGTTTTAACAACTATGAAGAAGAATATTTCTAATAACAAAAGAAAAGAATTAAAGAAAAAAGCCTATGCATTAAAGCCAATTATTATGATAGGTCAAAATGGTCTTACTGATGCAGTTATTAATGAGATTGATATTGCACTTAATGCCCATGAACTAATCAAAGTTCGCGCGAAAGGTTCTGATAAAGATGAACGCACTGAATACTGTTTGAAGATTAAAGAAAAACTTAATGCTGACATAATTCATCGCATAGGTTTTATAACTGTACTTTATAGACCCGCTCCCGAAGCTTCATAAGAAGTATTAAATTTAGAGTAAATTAATACTCATCAGTCCAGCCAACTTTTTCTAGAAAATCATCGTATGTGCCCTCGAAAACACTAACTCTGTCATCATCAAATACGATTAACTTATTAGCTACTTCTCGAAGAAAATATTCATCATGAGTAACCATCAACACTGCTCCATCAAAATCTTTAATAGCCGCTAGCAATGAATCACATGAATCTAAGTCGAGATGATTGGTTGGCTCGTCCAGCAAAAGTAAGTTAGCGGGGTTTATTAATATTTTACCAAGCATGACTCTACTTTTCTCGCCACCTGATAAAACATCTATTTTCTTATTCGATAAACTATCTTGAAACATCATATTTGCACAAATACTACGTACCTTTGTCTCAGGCATGTCAGGGACACATTTTTGAAGCTCCTTATAGATGCTATTTTTAGGGTCTAGTCTATCTATATTCATTTGCCCAAAGTAGCCTATTTTAGTTTTACTGTGCGCATTTGAATATCCGCTTATTGGTTTAAGGTCACCGGTAATAAGTTTAAGCAAAGTTGATTTGCCTTTTCCATTCTTGCCTATGATGCAAATTTTATCATTGCTTTTAATGCTGAATGATAATTTTTTAATAAGTGGTTTTCCCTCATCATAAAAAAATTCAAGTTTACTAGAATTGATTAAATTCTCTTTACTATTATAAGGCTCATAATTAAATTTGAAATCTAGATTAATGATGGCCGACAACTTTTCTTTTTTCTCTGTCTTTTCAAGCATCTTAATTTTAGATTGAGCTCGTGTTGCCATACTTGCTTTAGATTTAAATCTATTAATCCATGCTTCGGTTTTTTCTCTTTTCTTGGCTTCATTCTCAGCAGTCTTATTATAAATTTCTTCTTCTGCAATTATTTTATCTAATACTTTTTCTGTTGTTCCAGATGTTTTTCTAAATTCACCTCTATGTATGTTAAGTGTGTGGCTAATAACATTATTCATGAAGCTTCTATCATGAGTTACAAGTATTAATTCTCCTCTCCAGTCATTGAGAAAATTTTTAAGCCACTTAATTGAATGTATATCGAGATAGTTTGTCGGCTCATCTAAAAGCAACATATCTGGCTCTTCTAGTAAAAGCTTCGCCAAGTTTATTTTTACCTGATTTCCCCCAGAAAAGCCTTCTGGATCTTTTGACATTTCTTCATCTGTGAAACCTAACCCTGTTAGTATGGACTCTCCTTTCCATATTTCATATTCCCTATCACCACTTAATACACTGCATACTTCATCGACTACACTCTTATGAGTAAATTTAATATGCTGATCAAGATAACCTATTTTATATCCTTTAGGCATAATTACTTCACCATCGTCTTGTTCAAGCCTTCCGATGATGATTTTTAAAAATGTACTCTTACCACTTCCATTTCTACCAATAAAACCTATTTTTTCTTTTTTATTAATTATGACATTTACATCACTAAATACCTTTTGTCCTGAAAATGAGATTCCTAAGTCTTTTGTCTTAATCATTATGCTTTGAGTTGTGATTTATTTTTTGACGCATTTCTTATTCAAAAATAAAAATTTATTTAAACGATCTTTAAGTTCCATGACGTCAATATGAGATGTCATAGTACAGCATCAGATAAGTTTGGCAAAGATAGAAATGATAATAATACTAAGAAATACTAATTCTGGGTAATGGCTCTTCTTTAATCTCTCCATTTTCTTTTTTAACTAAAAATGAATTCTTATCATCCACAAATGATATAGCTTTGTATAGTTCATCATTTTTTACATGCAGTGCACATCCACCATCTATTGCATAACAATCTCTTAATAGATCCTCATTAATAAATTGTGATAAAGATGGTTTTCTCTCAGATTCCTCATCATAGTGAGGACAACAATTTCCTTTTGTAAAACTTAAACATTCCATTACATTTAATTCATCTGCCCAAGAGTCTGTAACTCCTTTTTCAAACCAACATATCGCACCAGCACTTACACCGCTCATTATAGTACCTTCTAAATATGCCTTTTTTAAGATAGTATCTAAGCCCCATTCCTTCCAAACTGACAACATACTTTTCGTATTACCTCCACCAACAAAAACGATATCTTGATTTTTAATTAACTCTTCTAAATTGGGTGTTCTTTTAAAAAAATCTAAATGAGTTGGATTACAATTTAATTTGTTTAGCGTTGCGTAATAACTCACTTTATATGAATCACTATCGCCTGTTGCTGTAGGTATAAAGCATATATTAGGTTTTTCTTTATCTGATTGTTGCAATATATATTTTTCAATTGTTCCAACTCCTGGGTGTCTCCCAAAACCTCCACCGCCAATAGCAATTATTTGTCTATCCATTTTGTCTCTTTATATTTTGAATTATTCTCGAATCATTTTAAAAAAAATTAGTAATTATTATATAATAACTTGCATTAATAAGGAGAAAAGAATGCTAAATGTATATTTATCTGGAGAGATACACACAGACTGGAGAGATGAAATTATTGGGCAGTGTAAGCAAGAAGGCTTAGATATTAATTTTACATCACCTGTTACGAATCATGAATTATCAGATAACTGCGGAGTTGAAATACTTGGTGCAGAAGAAAATAATT
The DNA here is from genome assembly GCA_045561295.1 of Gammaproteobacteria bacterium. GTDB lineage: Bacteria > Pseudomonadota > Gammaproteobacteria > CACLCV01. Next base: position 31,907 of record JBJKYD010000011.1, on the reverse strand, counting down.
TCTGGAAAGATAATAAGGGAGCTAACATTAATTCTATAAGGACTAAAAAATCTATAGAAGGTAGCGATGTAGTTATTGTAAAGTTTGGTGAAAAGTACAAACAATGGAATGCTGCATTTGATGCTGGCTACGCCTCAGCTTTAAACAAATCAATTATAGTTATACATAGCGATGATCATCAGCATCCTTTGAAAGAAGTTGATGCGGCAGCATGCGCAGTTACTAAAGATCAAAATCAGGCTGTTAAGATACTAAAATATATTCTAGAAGGAACGCTTTAATTTTATTTTGACATGACAAATAAAAAAATAAAACTTACTGATAAAGAGATAGGAGAAATTATTTATATGGCCCTGTCTGATGATGTAAGTTTTGATAGCATTAGAGATTTATATGGAATAGACACTGATATGATAAAAAGAATAATGAAACAAAATATTTCTTTTGGAGCATATAAAAAATGGAGAGAACGTGTAAAAGTCTTTTCGCAAAGAAGAGAGCATTATAAATAAATGACTGAAAATAAAATCATTGTTAAACAGTCTTCATCGATCTATGGCTCTTTAAGTATTATTTTTGGATTCATTGGGGTGTTTATCCTTTCTCCATTATTTAGCCCACTTGCCCTTATCTTAGGATTACTCGCATGTCTACAAAAAGAGTATGCTGCTGGCCTTATTGGAATTCTTTTTGGTGTGATAGGTATTCTCACCTCACCAATATTATTAGCACTATTAAGTATGCCAACGATAACAATTCATCAATATCAAGGTGTTTCTATCTAATTTGCACCAAATTCATGCAACATTTATTAATTTAGATATTTTAAAAACCTTACTTTTTGTTTAGAATGATTACTATTATTAATATTAATAAAACAAGGAGTGAATTATGAGGAATATTATGTCTTATGTATTCTCATTATTATTCGTAGTTTCCATGCCATCAATTGCGTTAGCTGGAGATCTACAAGCGAATGATTTTGTGGGGGTTACATTCTGGATAATTTCAATTTCCATGGTTGCAGCTACAGTGTTCTTTTATGCAGAAAGATCACGAGTTTCAGCTAAATGGCAGACATCGTTATCTGTAATATCATTGGTTACACTTATTGCTGCAGTACATTATTTCTATATGAGAGATGTATGGGTAAGCACAGGAGAATCACCAACAGTATTCAGATATATTGATTGGATATTAACTGTCCCACTACAAATGATTGAATTCTACTTAATACTTGCAGCTGTAACTACAGTTAGCGTAGGCGTATTCAACAGACTGTTAGTAGGAACATTAGTCATGCTTATAGGTGGATATTTAGGTGAAGCGGGGGTTATCAACGCTATGCTTGGATTCATCATCGGGATGGCGGGCTGGATATACATTCTATATGAAATATTTATGGGTGAAGCATCACAAAAAAGTATTTCATGCGGAAGCGTAGGTGCACAAATGGCATTCAGCGCATGTCGTATGGTTGTATTAGTTGGTTGGGCGATCTATCCTCTTGGATACCTATTCGGATATCTAATGGGCGCAGTAGACGCAGCCAGCTTAAACTTAGTATACAACTTAGCTGATTTTGTAAACAAAATCGCATTTGGTGTATTTATCTGGGCAGCTGCGGTAGCAGATTCTCAAGAAACAGCTTAAAAATAAAACTACAAATATGTACAGGGAGCGCTTGCGCTCCCTGTATAATATCTAAATGAAAAAAGCAATTGTTATAGGCTCAGGCTTTGGCGGACTTGCTATTGCCTGTAGACTGAGGGCAATAGAGTACGAAGTCACTGTACTAGAGAAGCAAACAAATCTGGGAGGTAGAGCTAGAACGCTTAGCCATAATGGTTTTGATTATGATGCTGGTCCTACTGTTATAACAGCACCCTATCTTATTAATGAGCTATATGAGCTGCTAGGTGAAAATTCTAGGGATTACTTTAATCTCCTAAAGGTTGAACCTTTTTATAGATTTTTATTTCATGATGATACTTACTTTGATTATGGATCATCATTAAAAAGGATGCTTAGTGAAATCGGAACTAAGTATTCTAGAAAGGATGCACATGGCTATATTAAGCTTCTTAAGCATTCAAAAAGAATATTCAATACTGCATATCTAAAATTATCTGACTATCCATTTGAATCCATTAATAGCATGACTCCATACATACCAGAACTACTTAAGATACAATTTTATAAATCAGTACACTCATCTGTAAAAAAGTTTTTAGATAATCCTAATCTTATTAAAGCTTTAAGTATGCACCCGCTCTTAGTCGGAGGTAATCCTTATACAACAACATCAATATACCTCCTAATTCAATACCTTGAGTGGAAGTGGGGAGTGTACTATGCGGAGGGTGGGACCCGCTCGATTGTGAGTGGCTTTGAGAAATTATTTAGAAAAAAAGATATTAATTTTGAAACTAATTGTGAAGTATTAAATATAGAGCAGCAAAATAATAATATCAAAAAAGTTATTACTAATAAGAGAATTTTCCAAGCAGATTTAGTTGTCAGTAATGCTGATCCATCCTATTTTTATCAGTCAATCTTAAAAAGAGCTCCAAAAAAAATATTTAACAAACCATTTATGTTGAAGCATTCTATGGGATTATTTGTTTTATATTTTTCAACTAAAAAACAATATAATGATGTAAAGCACCATACAATAATATTTAACAAGAGACATAAGGATTTACTAGATGACATCTTTGATAGAAAAGTATATATAACTGATCCAAGTTTATATCTTCATAGGCCTGCTGCAACTGATAAAAAAAATATACAAAATGATTCTGACTCCTTTTATGTCTTAGCTCCGGTTGCTAATAATGAGAGCGCAATTAATTGGAATGAAAAAGGCGATGAGTTCTCTGAGCATATAATAAGTATATTGTCTGATAAAATACTACCTAATTTAAAAGAAAATATTATTAATAAATTCTTTGTTACACCCGATTACTTTGAGTCTAACTTAAATTCATTTAAAGGTAGTGGTTTTGGTATACAGCCAATATTTAGACAATCTGCATATTTTAGATACTCTAATAAATCCAATGAACTTGATAATCTTTATTTTGTTGGGGCCGGTAGTCATCCGGGAGCTGGCGTACCTGGAGTAATCTCATCTGCAAAAGTTACAGAAAAGCTTATACTTAAATATCATGGTTGAGTCTAGTAATCATATCCTTAAACAAAATAGCAAGACATTTCATGTTGCATCTTTATTTCTTCCAAAAAATATTAAAAAGAAAGTCTTATCTGTATATGCATTCTGCAGACTATATGATGATAATGTAGATCATAAGCGTTCTGTCAATACATCAGAATTAGAAGAAAAGATCAGAAGCTTTGGGATTGATGAGAAGGTTATAGCCCAACTTAAAGAAGGTATTGATTCAGACATGTATTCAAATAGGATTTCCTCTATGGAGGACCTATTAAATTACTGCTATAAAGTAGCAGGGTGTGTGGGCATTATGATGTGTGATGTCCTTAACATAACTGACAGACGAGCTAAGTATCATGCAATAGATTTAGGCATTGCAATGCAGATTACAAATATATGTAGAGATATTAAAGAAGATTTTTCTATGAGTAGAATCTATCTTCCTAAAGACATAATTACTAAAAGTGAAATGGTAAGCAGAAAGAACAATAAACTTTTTAAAACTACTTGTGAACTAATTGCATTATCAAATAGATATTATGAAAGCGCACTAGAGGGAATTAAATATATACCATTAAACACAAGGTTTTCTATTTTATTCGCGCTGATGTTGTACCAACAAATTGGTTTCAAAATTAAAAATAATGAAGAAAGTTTTATAATTAAAAAAGCAAATACGACTAAGATAGATAAATTTTTAGTATTCATAAAAACTGTGTTTATCTTTATATATAGATACCTATTATGTTCGCCCAAAGTCCATAACCAGTCCCTTCATTCATCATTACAAGGTTTACCAAACACTCATGAAAGATTATGACATAGTAATAGTGGGCGCAGGTTGCTCAGGACTTAGTCTTGCTTATAGACTAATTAATAGTTCTTATAGCGTATGTTTGATTGAAAATAAGCCTATTACAAATAGGATAAGAAAAACATGGTCATACTGGGATGATTATGATCACCCATTTAAACATTTAAATAAATATATTAATAAAAAATTATCTATCCACAATAATAAATCAACTTCGATACTCGATTGTTCTGAACAGAACTACTGCAGTATTGATTCTTATGACTTCGATAAATATGTTCTCAATAATATTGATGAATGCGCTAATGTGGAAATAATGTTTGATACAGAAATAAAAGAAATTATTACAACACATGACCGTTATGATATTAATCTCAATAAAGGATCAATAAATGCTAAATATATTTTTGATAGTAGACCAAATAGTCAGGCAATTGAAATGAAGCAAGTATTTAAAGGATTATTTATCAGATTCAATAAAGAAATAAAAAACTTTAATACTCAACTCATGGATTTTACGGATAAAAACGAATTTCATTTTTTTTATTGCTTACCTATGGGGGATGACACGTACTTGTTTGAATCAACTTACTACACATCACTTAGAAAAGATAAAAATGAAATGACAGATGAAGTTCATGAGTATATTAAAAAAAGATATGGAGATGAATACTCAATTATAAGAGAAGAATATGGTGAAATTCCATTAACTACAAATGTTAAAATAAATAGAAAAAATTCAAATTATTTAAATATCGGAATCCCCTCCGGCTCTACGAGAGCATCAACAGGGTATACATTTCTAAACATCCAAAAACAAGCAGATGAATATATAAAAAAATTAGATGGAGATACTTATATTGAATTTCCGGCTACATTTAAAAGCAGAATTTTAAGAAAAATGGACAATGTACTTTTGCAAATAATAAAAGATCACCCTATTGCCAGTAAAAATATTCTCTATAGGATGTTTGAGTGTAATGACAGCAAAAGAGTCATTAGATTTTTATCGGATAAGCCAACTCTAGTCGACATACTAATAATCGTTTGGAATATGCCTAAACTAATATTTATAAAATATGCTATTAAATCATTTACAACAAGAAGTATATAAAAAATATCAACTGATATTATTAATGAACCTAAGCATAATTAGTTTGTTGCTTATGATTATTGAACCAACAATTCTTAATATAAATACTCAACTAATACTCCTGCTCACAACTGTTACCATAATAGGTATACCTCATGGTTATTTTGATTTCTTGATTGCAAAAAAACTGTTTAATCAGCATAACAATTGGCTTACTAAATTTATCTCTACATATACATCATTATCGTTGATTTACTTTCTGGCTTGGCTTATATCTCCTGCTCTAGCCCTGACTATATTCTTGATTATGTCTATTTATCATTTTGGTATAGAAGAGACAGAGGACATAAAAAACAATAATATTTTATTGATATTGTATCTAGGAAGCGTTCCTATTATTGTCCCAATCTTATTTCATACTAACGAGGTGTATTATTTTTTTGATATACTACTAAATCAAACAATTACGTATCAAAATAACTTTGACTTAATAAAATATGTATATTGTTTTGGGCTTATTGGTCTATTATTTCTAAAAGTAAAAAAATTACTCCCACTATATGGGCTATTACTTATCAACTTCATATTTTTACCACCGTTAATATCCTTCATACTTTATTTTTGTTTCCACCACTCTATTAGGCATTACTTACATGCAATGGGAGATAGTAATATTTTTTCAAGCCAGATTAATGTTATGAAGTTTGCAACTATCTTTCTCGTGCTGACAGTTGTTTTTACTGCGGCGGTTTTAGGATACATGACAGAGTTTTCAAATTTATCGTTTGAAAAAATAATTATTAAATATATTTTTATCACACTAGCTTGCCTAACTCTGCCTCACCTACTATTGAATATCATTTATGAGAATAAGTTTAGTTATAAGTAATACTAAATTAGATTATTCTAATATTATTATCATTGTTGATTTTATTTTTTAAAAGAAGATACTCAGATTAGAGGGGTTTGAAATGGTTATATCAATTATAGCGTTTGTGCTTTTAATGTGGCTATTTTGTTGTGGCTTTAAAAGTTAAAAATAAATAATTCTATAAGGAAAGTAGTCTTTAATATGAGCGTATCTGATATTTATAAATCCAAAGATTGGGTTAAAGATAAAGCACTAATAAATAAAGAAGATTATAAAAAACTTTATAATCAATCTATTACAGATCCATTATCCTTTTGGGAAGAACAAGGCAAGCGACTTGACTGGTATACACCTTATACAAAAATCAGAGACTATTCGTATGATATAAACAATCTCTACATTAAATGGTATGAAGATGGAGTATTGAATGTATCTTATAACTGTATTGATCGCCATATTGAAAAATTTGGTGATAAAGTTGCAATACTCTGGGAAGGGGATGATCCAGCAGATACTAAAAAAATTACTTATAAAGAACTTTTAATAGAAGTATGTAGATTTTCAAATGGATTAAAGTCACTAGGTATCAACAAAGGCGATAGAGTTACTATTTATATGCCAATGATTCCTGAAGCTGCAGTTGCTATGCTTGCCTGTACTAGGATAGGCGCGATTCATTCCGTTGTTTTTGGGGGATTTTCTCCTGAAGCATTGGCGGGTAGGTTAGAAGATTGCAATTCTAAATTTATAATTACCTCCGATGAAGGTGTTCGAGGAGGTAAAATCATTCCATTAAAAAGCAATGTTGATATGGCTATCTCCAAAGTTAAAGATTTTGAAAAATGTATAGTTGTGAAAAGAACAGGAAATGATGTTCCATGGAATGATAAATATGATTATTGGTATCATGATTTAATTGATAACTCTTCTGATACATTTGAACCAGAAAAAATGTCGGCAGAAGATCCAATGTTTATTTTATATACATCTGGATCAACCGGGAAACCTAAAGGTGTTCTTCATACTACTGGAGGATATTTAGTTTATGCATCATTAACTCACCAATATGTTTTTGACTATCATGATGATGATATATATTGGTGTACTGCTGATGTAGGTTGGGTGACTGGACACTCTTACATTATCTATGGCCCTTTGTGTAATGGGGCGACCACAGTTATGTTCGAGGGAGTTCCTAATTATCCGACAGCTAGTAGATTCTGGGAAATCGTAGATAAACATAAAATTAATATTTTATATACTGCACCTACGGCTATTCGCGCTCTAATGTCTGAAGGTAATAAGTTCCTAGAAAATACATCTAGAAAATCGCTACGAATTTTAGGAAGTGTCGGAGAGCCAATAAATCCAGAGGCATGGCGATGGTACTACGAAGCCGCAGGAAATTCTCAATGCTCCATAGTCGATACTTGGTGGCAAACAGAAACCGGAGGGATATTAATCTCTCCATTAGTTGGAGCAATTGACATGAAACCTGGATCTGCCACCCTCCCTTTCTTAGGAATAAAACCTTCAATTGTTGACAAGGATAATCAAGAAATAGAGGGTCCAGGAGAAGGAAGTCTATGTATTGACATTTCTTGGCCTGGTCAAATGAGAACCGTATATGGTGATCATGATAGATTCATTGATACCTACTTTAAACAGTATTCAGGGAGATATTTTTCTGGTGATGGTTGTAGGAGAGACGAAGACGGTTATTACTGGATCACTGGAAGGATGGATGATGTAATAAATGTCTCAGGTCATCGTCTGGGAACTGCCGAAGTAGAATCCGCACTTGTTCTTCATCAGTATGTTTCTGAAGCAGCTGTAGTTGGATATCCTCATGACATAAAAGGACAAGGCTTATATGCATTCGTCACTTTAAATAAAGGTACTGAACAAAACGAGCAATTAGAAAATGATTTATTAGCATGGGTCAAAAAAGAAATTGGTTCAATTGCAAAACCTGATTTTATACAATTTACGAATGGATTACCTAAGACTAGATCTGGTAAAATTATGAGAAGAATATTAAGGAAAATATCTACAAACGATTATACTAACTTAGGCGATATATCAACGCTAGCAGACCCTGGCGTAGTTGATGAGCTAATACTTAACAGGAAGAATATATAATGGTTGATATAGTAAAAAAAAGAGTTATTGACTGGGACAATCAGTTAAGGAAGGAAAAACATTTTAATGAAAAATTTGGGACCAATTTATCTCAAAGTGAAGTTAAAGAATTAACAGGATCATTCAGAAGGTTAACAGAAAAAAGTAAAGATATGATCGGAACCGGAAAATTAGAAGCCTGTGAAGAATTTTATTTATCACTGGACTTAATGAAACAGAATCAATACTCACATATTTGTAAGAATAGAAGTGCAGCATTTTATAAAATTGGCGATGAGCCAGCATCTGATAAAAACAATTCTCAATATCAAAAAATCTTTAAAGAATGGGATGAAGAGCTGATTCAATTCAAACAAAAAAATAATTGGAAACAATTCAATAAATAGTTAAATTATAAAACATACCCTCATACGAATTCTTTTACCATAGAGCTGAGCTTAACAGCTGATGACTATTTATTTGAGTAATTCCACATACGTTATAGTAATATTAGTATGATGTTTATAAATAATTATATTAAGAATACTGAACTATATTTTAAGCTACTCAAGAAGAGGTATTACTTCTACACGTCTTATAAAAACAAAATATCATATGAGTATAGAGAAACATTAGACACTCTTTTAAAGGATGGTGTCGTGATTATTCCTAATTTTGTAAGCGAAGAAGTGATAAATAACATTCTCTTAGAAACACAGAATCCATTGAATGAAATTCTTAAAAACAATTATGATGAGACAGAGCACATCTATAATCCTAATTATGGATACTACCGAATTCTGGAATGTGATAAAGTTTCTGAAACTTCGAAGACCTTCTTTAACAACGATATGATTAACAATATTGCATCGGCATATGTTTGGAAAAATGTTAGCTCTTATCAAAGAATGATTGAGATCAGACCAGACCCAGGTGTTGAAAGTAACTCTGATGTATTCCACTTTGATGATTGGAGACATAGATTTAAAGCATTCTTGTACTTGACGGATGTCAGTGAGCAGAATGCTCCATTTAGGTATTTAAGAGGGAGTCATAGACCAGGGAAGTGGAGAGAAGAGAAAGACTATGAATACTATAGATATGGATACGAGGGATCCTATGGATATTTTTCAACTGAAGAAATAAACGATTTACAATCCAAGCATAACTTTTCTGAGATAACATGTACCAGTAAAAAAGGGACTCTAATACTTGCTGACACTAGGGGTATTCATAAGGGGACACCACTCGATTCAGGCAAAAGAATTTTACTAGCAAACTATTTCGCACAGCGCGAGAGGTTTTAATAATTTTTTATAAAAGGCATGATTATTTATATTGAGGAAATTTATGTGTGGAAGATATACGCTTATAAACAGGTCTGCTGTTAAAGAGAAGTTTAATATTAATATTGCTCAGAACTATAATATTTGCCCCAGCATGGAAGTTCTTGTTCTAACAAATGAGATAAGTCTAATGAAGTGGAGCTATTCACCATCATGGGCAAAAAACCCTATGAATCTTATCAACGCAAGATATGAGACTATTCATGAAAAGCCATCATTTAAGCAGGCTAAGAGATGTGTATTTATTATGGACGGCTGGTTCGAGTGGAAAAGATATTTTGATTGGAAGAGAAGAGAAAATACTAAAGATCCTTATTATCATCATCTCAACAGTAATCTTATATATGCTGCAGGTTTATACAATGATTGCGGATGCGTTTGTGTAACGAAAGAGGCGGTAAAGCCAATGTCAGAAATACACAATAGACAACCCTTACTCCTAGAGGAAGATCAAGTTCAAAAATGGCTTATAGGGGATTATATACTTAGAGATAAAATTTCAAGTAATATACAGATACATAAAGTTTCAACATATGTTAACTCACCAAGGAATAATGACTATAAATGTATTCAACCTATATAGAGCTACTTAAAAATTTTGTGAAAAAGAACAACAACACAGATGCTATAACATCATAGAGGGGTTGCGCTTCTGGATAGCCATAGTTCCATAATGCTATAAGAAATAGCCAAATTGTGAACACCAACATTTATTGAATTTTATCTAGTAGAACTGATTTCTTGCTATTGAACTCATCATCAGTAATTATCCCTTGCTTTTTGAGGTCCGCAAGCTTTTCAATTTGCGATATTATCGCATCAATATCATTATAAGATGTTTTATTTGGACTCTGAGACGATTCCATGAAATCAAAATTATTATTTAATACCTTATTAACAAAAGAATTTTCTTTGTCTTGTTGTGACTGTTTAGTATGACCTATCTTATTATGTGGAGCCGGTCTCACTTCATCACGAGCGATGCTTTGTAAACTAAAAATCAAGCAAACTAAAGGTATAAAATATTTCATAGAACTATTATAGTATTTATTTTTTATAATATCATTGACTTGATAAGTTATTATCAAAAAATTGACTAACTTCATATAGAGCCTTTTTAGTTGCTTCATAATTATATTTAACAGTTACACCTTTGAATGAGCATTTATTAAGAAAATATTCACTTATTTTGGGTGTATTTATCACTACACCTTTAAGATTTTCAATTTCTCCAGTTTCAGTAATTGTTAGTGTGCAATCATCATTAATTATTTTTAAATTAGGGAGTTCATCGAAAGTCATCCCAAAAAATAAAAATGGATTATCGAAACCATGTCTAGCATTATCAATTGAGATGAACTTAAGTTGATTATCATCCCTAAAAAATTTTAAATAAATATTCCTACATGCAGCTTCAGGAGTTAAATCGTCATCTGCACCAGTGATCATTAGAAGTGGCGTTTCTGTCAGTGTATTACTAGGAAATGTAAATCCACAGTATGGATACAAGGCTACTGCTGCTTTAAATCTCTCTTTAGTTGGCAACAAATCATTCACAAACTTGAAATGTGATAGAATTGGACCTACCCCGCCTTGTGACCATCCAAGATAACCTACGTTGTTGATTTTATCATTGGTCTTTAAGATATTAAGCGCAGCATATGCATCATTCATGAAAGTTAACCCAGAAACTTTTGAAAATGTTTTATCATATTTTATTTTTCTAGCAGCATAATGATCTAATTGGAATACAATTAGACCTAGATCTGTAAGAACATCAATGTATTGATTATGATACCTTCTCTTACCCCCAGAACCATGAGTCAAAATGACTGCATTATATGTATCTTTTTTGATATCTGGGAAATACAGTTTCCCATTAATAATAATCTTTTCTTTATTTACATAATCTAAGTCATAACTATCTACTGACTCAAAACATACCAACACATCTGTTGTTGTTATAGTATGTTGTGGTTCCTGATTCTCACAAGGATCCTTCTTAGATCTTGAGCAAGAGGATACAACTAAAGCCACGAATAAAAACAAGAGGACGCTTCTATACATAAGTCTTATTTAGCTTGTGAAAGTTTGTTTTTAATATCTGTTATAACAGCAATAATTTGGTTATCCTTATTGTAAGGGTCGGGGAGTAGACCATCTGGTTTTTCAAGTTCTTCAAACTCAATTTTTACATCTGGCTCTATACCATTACCGTGAATATGTCTATCATTTGGCGTGTAGTATCTTGCAGTCGTAAGCTTAAGCGCTGATCCGTCAATCATCTCTTGTATAGATTGTACTGAAGCTTTGCCAAATGATTTCTCGCCATAGATTGTAGCTCTCTGATGATCTTGTAGGGCACCTGCAACAATTTCTGATGCAGACGCTGAGCCACCATTAATGAGCACATATAGTGGGAGGCCTTCAAGTATATCTTCACTATTTGCAAAGTACTCTAGGTCTGAGTTGTTGGTTCTACCTTTAGTATAGACAATCTTTCCAGATGTTAAGAACAAGTCTGACACACCTACAGCAGCACCTAAGACACCCCCAGGATTATTTCTTAAATCAAGAATAAGTGCAGACATCATCTTACCTGTATCTTTTCTTAGTTCATATATAGCATCCCTTACATTCGTTGTAGAGTTTGACTGGAAGCTTGATAATCTTAGGTAACCAATCTCTCCATTAAAAATGTCAGTTTTAATTCCTTTTGATACAATAACCTGTCGAACTAATTCAAAATCTAAAGGCTGCTTTTCTTCTTCACGTAAAATTTTGACTTTTACTTTTGTGCCGGGCTCTCCTCTCATCAACTTAACTGCATCATTAAGAGATTTATCTTTTAATGACACGTCTTGAACAGCAATTACCAAATCACCTGCTTTCAATCCAGCTTTTTGTGCGGGTGTATCATCGATAGGAGTTATTATTTTTACAAAACCATCTTCCATGGTTATCTCAATTCCTATCCCGCCGAATCTACCTGTTGTGCCTACTTTGAGCTCAGAGAAATCATCTTTCGATAAGTAGTCTGAGTATGGATCAAGTTTTGAGACCATACCTTCAATCGCATAATTAAATAATGTGCTATCATCTACATCATCTACATATTGATCTTTAATCTTTTTATAAACATCAACAAACTGTTGTATTTTTTCTTCTGGTACCTCTGAATCATTTGCGTGCAAAGGCAAGCTAATAATGCTTAGCGTAGTAAAAAAAGCCACATATATAAGGGTTTTATTAAACATATTAATTACGGATAATAATAACACTTTATTGCTAGATTTATTATTAGTTTCGGCTAATATAGGTATATAATAATACTATGGAAAACGAGCAAATACATACTGAAGAACAAATCGATTATTCTTCTGTAGATCAGCAGAAAGATGTAGAAACTGCATCTCGTTCATTAAAAGCAATGTCTCACCCTCTCAGACTAATGATTCTTTGCAAACTTGGTGAAGATGAATTTAGCGTTCAAGATATAGTTGATAATGTAGGAACTTCACAAAGTAATATTTCACAACATTTAGCTATTCTTAGAGACAAAGGAATTTTATCAGCAAGAAAAGATGCTAATAAGGTTTTTTATAAGGTAACTGATTTTAAAACTCTAAAACTGATAGATATGATGAGAGAAGTTTTCTGTTCTAAGCATACTTAACCCATTCAATGGGTAACTCAATGGAATTTATTTCAAATCACCCAGTCTTATCTGTAGCTTTATTTATTTTTATTTATTTAATCATTTCTTTTGAAATCAAGAATCTTACTAAGAAATATAAATCAATTAATTGTAATGATCTTGTACAAAAAATAAATGAAGATAATATAATAATATTAGATACTAGGGAAAAGTCTGACTTTACAAAAGGACATATTTCCAATGCTACTAACTATGAGATGTCCCTAAATAAAAAACTAGAATATACAGAAGTGGTTGTTTATGACAAAGATGAAATGACTAGTGCCAGTAGTGCAGAAAAAATATCAAAGAATAGTGAAACAAAAGTTATATACTTAGAAGGGGGGATTCAATCTTGGATTGAAAATAATCTTCCATTAGTGGAGAAGACATGACAGATAACAAAGTTCAATTTAATATACAAAGAATCTATTTAAAAGATTTATCATTTGAGTCACCAATGACGCCTGATATATTCACTAACATGTCATCGTCTCCCAAGGTTGGTTTTAACTTTGAGTCAAATATCTCCAATATTGGAGATGATACGCATGAATTAACATTAACCTTTAATGTAAAAGCTGAAGTTGAAAGTCAAACTTTGTATTTAGTAGAATTAAAACAATGTGGGGTCTTTACAATCACGATTGACGATGAAGAAATTAAAAAAAGATTTTTAAACGTACACTGCGCTGAAATTGTATATCCTTATGCAAGAGAAAATATTTCTAACATAATACAAAAAGGTGGTTTCCCACCACTATTTCTATCTCCAATAGATTTCCATACAATTTATCAAAATGAATTAGATAAAAGAAAAGAAAATTAATGTTATTAAATTTTAGAGTACTAGGCGCTGGTGTTTGGGGACTGGCTTTTTCTGATTATTTATTAAAACTCGGTCATAATGTAGAAATTTTTTGTAGAGACACTAATATATGCGATAAGGACATAGAAGGATTAGATTTAACTAAAATGTCTGAACACGTAAAGTCTTTAAGCACTCTCAATGACTATAAATCAAAAAATATAATTAATATCATTGCAGTCAACAGTAAAGGCTTTAGTAATCTTTTAGATAATCATGAAAGCTACTTCAGTACTTTAACAGAGTTAATTTCACTGACAAAGGGCCTTGATCATCATAGTGGCAGATATTTTAGTGATTATGTAAGTGATATGTTTAGTAATATAACAAAGTATGGCCTTATATCAGGACCATCCTTTGCAAAAGATTTATGTAGTGAAAAAAAAATTAGTGTATCTTTTGCAACTTTAGATAATGAGCTATCCAAGACAATAGTTGAAGCTACAAAGAGCCCATATTTCCAAATGGTACCAACAAAATATATTAACCATATTGAGATAGCTGGGATTATTAAAAATATCGCTGCTATTTTATGCGGTATGGCTGATAAATATTTTAAAAAAGGAATACATTCAAATATGATAATTAAAAAAGCCTGTCAGGAGACTTGGCAAAGAGCAGAAGAGTTATTAAATAATAATGGCAAATCACTTGATAATCTAAACAGAGACAGAGACTCTATCATTACATCACCTGGATGCATAGGAGATATGATTTTAACTTGTAAACAAGCCCAATCTAGAAATTATCAGTTCGGGAAATTAATAGCTGACCCAAATATGAGCATTGACGAGGCAAAGAACACTGTCGGAACAGTTGAAGGTTATGAATGTTGTCTTGCTCTAGTAGAAAAAAATCAATCAACTCATGGTGAATTAACAATGTTGCTCTATCGCATTATTAAATCTCACAATGTACAACGTGAGAAAATGCTTAAAGATTTTTTACAAGCCTAAATCTTTTATCTTTCTTGTGATTGTGTTTCTTCCAAGACCAAGAATTTTTGCCGCGTCAATTCTTCTGCCTTTGCTTGCTTTTAATGCTTCTTGAAGGAGAATCTTCTCTAAGTCTCTAGATAGTCTGGTAAGGTCATTCTTGTCTTGTAACACGCTTCTAATATGACCAGATAATGTCTCCTCCCAATCAATATGTGCATCTGCACCATTAACCATAGGTGAACTTTTTAGACTAATATCAATATTTTTCACTTCGTCAGGTATGTCGTCAACAGTAACACTTGTAGATGGCGCCATAACAGTAATGTAGCGACATGTATTTTCAAGTTGTCTAATATTGCCTGGCCAGTCATATTCATTTAGTACTTTCATTGCAGGTTCTTCAATTCCTTTTTGATCACTCTTAATTTCATTAGCACTTTTCTTTAGGAAATATTTAACTAATGAAGGAATATCCTCTTTTCTTTTTCTTAACGGAGGCAGTTCAATTCTAAATACATTTAAACGATGATATAAATCCTCTCTAAATTTACCAGTATTTATGAGCTTTTCTATGTTTTGATTAGTTGCAGCAATAATTCTTACATCTGATTTAATAGGTTTTTGCCCACCTACCCTGTAAAATTCATGACTTGACAGAACTCTTAAAAGTCGTGTCTGTAACTCAGGATGCATATCACCTATTTCATCAAGAAATAATGTACCCCCTAAAGCTTGCTCGAACCTCCCTATTCTTTGTGTCTGTGCTCCTGTGAATGAACCTTTTTCATGTCCAAATAATTCACTTTCTAAGAGCTCATGAGGTATCGCCGCTACATTAATTGCAATGAAAGGTTCATTAGATCTTGAACTATTTTCATGAACAGACTGAGCAATTAATTCTTTTCCTGTACCTGATTCACCTCGTATTAAGACAGTAATGTCTGTTTTGGATATTTTGCCAATTGCCTTAAATACTTCTTGCATAGATTCAGCTTTTCCTACGATTTCACTATTCGATTCTTGTACAGCATCGTTTTGCTGAGGTTTATTAGACTTAGTGGCCTTTATGGCTATCTTTCTAATTTCATTTATATCAAATGGCTTTGTAAGGTACTCGAAAGCACCGCCTTTATATGCTGATAGCGCATTATCAATATTTGCATGTGCAGTAATTATTATAGTGGGAAGATCAGGAAATTTCTCTGAGACTTTATTCAAGAACTCTAAACCAGACATCCCTGGCATCTTGATGTCAGTGATAATAAGATCAGGTTTATCTGAGTTCAGCGCCAACAAGGCTTCTGACGCACTAGAAAATGATTCAACATTAAATAAATCTTCGAGTGCACTTGTACAAATTGTCCTTATGCTCTCTTCATCATCAATGATCCAAACATTAGTCATAATCATAACCTTTAATTGGAAGCACGATTGTAAATTTTGTTTGACGGTGTTTGCTTGAACATTCTATAAGACCTGAATTTTGTAAAACTATCGACTGTGCAATGGTGAGTCCTAGGCCCATCCCATCATTTTTTGTAGTTACCATTGGATAAAATATTTCTTTGAGTTTTTCCTCAGGGATGCCTGGACCGTTGTCAATGACATCAATTTTCGCTACTAGTTGATATTTTTTATTACCTATTGTGTAGCTTGGTTCAGATCTCGTTTTTATAATAATGATACCTTTATAATTAAGCGCTTGAATTGAGTTCCTAACGAGGTTAATCAGAGCTTGAATTAATTGTTCTTTATTTGTATTTACATCGGGGATACTGGGATCATAATCTTTTTCAAAAACAACTTCTTTGTTTTTTAAGTCAAATTTAAATAGGTCTATAACATGCTCTGTCGTCTCATGAAGATTGATATTCTTTTTTTCTATTTCAGTAACAGGCAAGGCCATGTCATTTAATAAATTTACCAGTCTGTCAGTCTCTTTTTTAATAATATCTGTAAATTTTGTATATTTATTATCTAAGGATTTCTCTAGTATTTGTGCTGCTCCTAAAATGCCACCCAAAGGATTCTTAATTTCATGAGACAGCCCTTTTATCATTTCTCTTACAGCTCTTTCTTGTTCAATCAGATTTTGCTCAAGGGAGATACTATGTAACCTCCCAGTTTCTGAGAATTCAATAAGAGTGATCTTGGCGTTATCAATAATCGCTTGAGATATATTACAATCCACGATTTTTTCATCTCCTTCAAAATTTTTGAATTTGTAATCCCTAATCATCTTTGAGTGATTGTTATCACAAACATTCTGGATGTGTGTATCTAAAGACTGGTGACCAACAGATGACTTTAAGGTTTTTATATCTGGAAAATTATTACTGATACCTAGCATATTCAAGCCTGCAATATTGATAAAAAAATATGTGTTATCACTATTGATTGCAACTACTGCTGTGGACATATTTTCTATAATGTCTAGAAGTAATTTAGGCTCTAAAGAAATTTTGCTTTGTAGTTCCATTATATTCCATACCGCCCTTTCAGGCGGTATGTGATTAAGCGTTATAAGCTATAGTACATCTCAAATTCACATGGATGAGTAGACTGTCTTAATCTTTGTACTTCATCCATTTTTAAATCGATGTATGAGTCAATCATTGTATTTGTAAATACATCACCTGCATTTAAAAATTCCCTATCTTTATCTAAAGCATCCAGTGCAATATCAAGACCTGGTGCTACAGTTGGAAGAAGAGCTTCCTCTTCCCTTGATATAGCAAATAAATCTTTATCCATCGCAGGGCCTGGGTCAACTTTATTTTTAATACCGTCGAGCCCAGCCATCATCATCGCTGAGAACGCTAAATATGGGTTAGCTGTTGAATCAGGGAATCTAACCTCAATACGCCTTGCCTTATCAGACATAACATATGGAATTCTTATAGAAGCTGATCTGTTTCTAGCCGAGTAAGTGAGGATTACAGGGGCTTCAAATCCAGGGATTAAACGTTTGTAACTGTTTGTAGACGCATTTGTGAATGCATTTAGTGCTCTGGCATGTTTGATTATTCCGCCAATATACCATAATGCTTCTTGTGACATATGCCCATACATATCTCCAGCAAAGATATTTTTACCATCTTTTGAAAGTGACTGATGGACATGCATTCCTGTCCCATTATCACCAACTACTGGTTTTGGCATAAAAGTAGCCGTTTTTCCAAAAGCATGAGCAACGTTCTGTACAACGTATTTATACTTTTGAACTTCATCTGCCTTTTTAACAAGTGTATTGAATAGTGTGCCAATTTCACATTGTCCTGCAGTAGCTACCTCATGGTGATGAACCTCACACTGGACACCGACCTCATGAAGAGTAGTAATCATTGCAGACCTACAATCTTGGAGCGCATCAACTGGAGGGACTGGAAAATAACCACCTTTTACTAGAGGTCGATGACCCATGTTGCCATCTTCATAATCTTTACCACTGTTCCAACATGCTTCTGTTGAGTCAACTTTGAAAAAACAGCTACCCAGTTTATCTTCAAATTTGACATCATCAAAAACAAAAAATTCATTTTCTGGTCCAAAAAAGGCTGTATCCGCAATCCCAGAATCCGTTAAAAACTTCTCAGCTCTTTTTGCAATACCCCTAGGATCTTTTTCATAACTAGATCCATCTACTGGCTCTATCACATCACATGTGACGTTAATAGTAGGCTCGTCAAAGAATGGGTCAGCGAATGCTGTAGATGTATCAGGCATTAAAATCATGTCTGATTCATTGATATCTTTCCATCCAGCTATGGATGACCCATCAAACATTTTTCCTTCTTCACAATCTGTTGCAATACCATCGTCTGAAGCTGTGACCGTTACGTGCTGTTCTTTACCAAGTGTATTAGTAAATCTGTAGTCAATGAATTTAGCCTCTTTTTCATCAACTAGTTTCTTTATATCATTTGCGCTCATTTTATTCCTCACTAGTGTTATTTTATTCGCATTAATATGCATGCATTAATCATGCCACCTATACTACTAGCTAAAACATCAATTATATATAATTATACCTCATAATGCACTATAAATAGGCATAATATGTATTAAATAAATGCATATGCACATAATTAATGCATTATTATTGTGCAAAATATTCAATAAAAAATATATGTGATATCGGGTTATACAAGTATAATTTCAGTATTCATTAGGAGCTAATTTGACACAATATACCATGGAAGAAATTGTTTCTCTTTGTAAAAGAAGAGGTTTTATATTTCAGTCTAACGAAATTTATGGTGGCTTGCAGGGACTTTATGACTATGGGCCGCTTGGTGTAGAGCTTAAAAATAATCTTAAATCAGCATGGTGGAAATCTATTGTATATAACAGAGATGATGTTGAAGGTCTTGATACATCAATACTTACACATCCGAGCGTACTCAAATACTCTGGTCATGAGGATACTTTTACTGACCCCCTTGTGGATTGTAAAAGCTGTGGTCTGAGATTTAGAGAAGATCAAATTCCTGAACAATGCAAAGGTGAGGAATTAACTGAACCAAGAGACTTTAATCTAATGTTTAAGACAAACGTAGGCCCAGTAAGCGACGATTCATCAATTGCTTACTTGAGACCTGAAACTGCACAACAAATATACATAAACTTTAAAAATGTACTTGATTCAACATCCAGATCACTACCTTTTGGAATTGCACAGATCGGAAAATCTTTTAGGAACGAAATTACTCCTAGGAACTTTATATTTAGGGTACGGGAATTTGAACAAATGGAATTAGAGTTTTTTGTATCACCCGGAGATGATGAGGACTGGCATAAGAAGTGGATAGAAAATAGAATCAATTGGTGGATTGATCAAGGCATACCTAATGAGAAGCTGAATCTTCTTACTGTAACCGGAGATGATTTAGCTCATTATTCTAAATCTACAGTTGATATAATGTACAAATTCCCCCATGGTGAAGAGGAACTAGAGGGTATTGCGAATAGAACAGATTTTGATCTTGGCTCACATACAAAGAACCAGCATGATTTGAATATTACTGCGAATGTAATAAACAACAATGATTCTAATACTAGATTAGCTATCCAAGATGATGATAACAACTGGATAATACCCTATGTTATTGAACCGTCAGCTGGTGTTGATAGAGGGGTATTGGCAGTAATTAATGAAGCTTATACGGTTGAAAAATTAGATAATGATAAAGAGCGTATTGTCCTAAAATTAAAAAAGCATTTAGCACCTATCAAAGCTGCTGTTATACCACTAAAAAGAAACAATGATGATCTTGTAAAACTTACACACTCCATCAAATCGTCACTACAACAATATCAAATCGGCAGAGTTGTAGTTGAGAATACTGGCAATATTGGAAAAAGTTACCGTAAACATGATGAAATAGGAACACCACTTTGTATTACTGTAGACTTTGATACTCTCGAAAACAAAACTGTTACAATTCGTGATCGTGATACAATGGATCAAAAAACTATAGGTCTTGATGAAGTAAATAAATATTTTATAGATTTCTTTTCTGATGTTAAATCATAAATATATTATCTTAGATAGAGATGGTGTGATAAATCATGATTCGCCATCTTACATAACTACTCCTGATAAATGGATACCCATAAATAGAAGCTTAGAGGCCATAGGTTTATTAACAAAACATTCATATCGAATATTATTGGTGTCAAACCAGTCTGGTGTAAGTAGAGGAATCATTAATTATAAAGACCTCCTTAATATACATAATAAACTTATTGCTAGTTGTATAGATCAAGGAGGTAAGATATTTTCATCTCATTACTGTTATGATCGTCCAAATTCTAAATCACTAAATAGGAAACCTCAGCCAGGCATGTATCTTGATATAGCAGATAGATTAGGCATTGACCTATCTAATATCTTTGCTATTGGCGATTCACCTAGGGACATGATTGCTGCACTATCATCCGGATGTAAACCGTTAGGGGTTATGACGGGAAATGGTAGCGAAATAAAAAATCAAATGCCTGAAATAAAATTATTTGATGATTTATTTGATGCAGCTAAATATGTGATTGATTATGATAAGCAATATATTCTTAATATTTAAATCCACATTATTCTGGATAAATATTATTCTTTCAGTCCTTATTTTTGGACCCATTACTTTTATAGTTGGAATTGTATCTTATGATTTATGTCTGCACTTAAGTAAACAATGGTGTAGATATAATTTATTTTTTTTAAAGGTTGTTTGTTCATTGTCATATAACTTTCGAAATCATGAAATTTCCACATCCAAAATAATCATATCCAGGCATCAATCAACTTGGGAAACTTTATTTTTTACTGCCTATGTTGACTATCCTATTTTTATATTAAAAAAACAACTATTAATTATTCCACTATTTGGATGGTGCCTTTATCTATTAAAGCATATCTCAATTGATAGATCTGATGGACCTTCATCACTAAAAAAAATTATGAATTCATGTGATGATCATATTAAACAAAATAGAACAATTATTATTTTTCCAGAAGGGACAAGATCTCCGTATGGTACAAAAGCAAAAATAAAAAGAGGAGTTTTTAAAATATTAGAATTTTTTAAAATAAAATCCCATATTGTTAATCATGACGCTGGAAAATACTGGAATAATTCTTTTCTCATAAAACCGGGAATAATTGACATAAGTATAATATCTCTCGAGTATGATTGTAATTTGGATAAATTAAAAAATAAAATACAAAATCATTTTACATAAGCATGAAGTATTTTCTCTACGGAGCGGGGTTTGGTTGTTTCAGATGAACCTCATTTATCTCTTCCAAGATTTCACTGCTGAGATTTATATTAATTGATTCAATATTTTCTTTTAATTGTTCCATTGTGGTTGCTCCAATAATATTTGATGTAACAAAAGGTTGATTATTTACAAATGACAACGCTAAGTGTGTCAAAGAAATTTTGTGTTTATTAGCAATTTTTGAATACTCTTTTACAGCATTCAAACATCTTATGTTACTGAATCTTGTGAACCAATCCCCGTACAGGCCTAGCCTTGTATTCTTTTCAGTCTTGTTTATGTATTTCCCGGTAAGTTGTCCAAAACCCAGAGGAGAATAGGCTAAAAGGCCAATATCTTCATGTTGTGAAATCTCCGCCAAACCTACTTCATAAATTCTGTTCAGTAATGAATATGGATTTTGTATACTCACAACTTTCTCCAAGCCCATATCCTTTGCGAGCTGTATGTATTTATTAGTACCCCATGGTGTCTCATTTGAAATCCCAATATGTTTTACTTTTCCTAATTTCACTAATGCTGACATTGCTTCCAGAGTTTCTTGAATCGAAACTCCTAAATCTTGCGAATATTCATAACCTAGCTTACCAAAAAAATTTGATTTTCTTTCAGGCCAATGCACTTGATATAAATCGATGTAGTCTGTTTTTAACCTTACAAGCGAACTATCTATAGCTTTAAATATTTGATTTTTACTTAAATGAGATCCGCCTCTTAAATACTCCATGCCTGGTCCGGCTACCTTAGTGGCCAAAATAATTTTTTCTCTGTTATTCCTTTTGGATAACCATGTGCCTATGATTTCCTCTGTCTTACCTTGTGTATTCTCTCGTGGTGGCACCGCATACATTTCAGCGGTATCAATGAAATTAATTCCTTGTGCAATTGCATAATCTAGTTGTTCATGCGCTTCTTTTTCGTTATTTTGTTCACCGTACGTCATTGTACCAAGGCAGAGTAAACTTACATCTAGTTCTGTATTTCCAAGTTTATTATATTTCATTATTACTCCTATCTTTATCTCAACTGCTATTCATATCTTATAATATCCTTTTCAGATAGTTTTACACCTATTTGAAGTTTAGTAATCTGCCAATATATCCATTATTAATGAATTTGTGCGCAAACTTATCCTTGAAATCCATAGTTAATAAATTTCATATACTAATTAACTTGCTTGTAAATATGGGATTATGTTTATATCATAGCCACTTAATAGGTTCAACGAGGTTTTACGTATCAACTACTTAATCTACATCCAGTCGTTATTTCTAAATTTTATTTCATGGTTACCTAATGCTATTTCTAAAAAGGACTATCTCACACGAGATATAATTGCAGGGACTACTATCGCAATGATAATTATTCCTCAATCAATGGCTTATGCTACACTGGCGAACCTTGAACCTGTATACGGGCTTTATGCATCATTCATACCAGTTGCGATTGCTGCATTTTTTGGGTCATCAAGATACCTAGCTACCGGCCCTGTAGCAATGGTCAGTCTTCTGACGGCTGTGGCTGTGACATCATTGTCATCGGGAGATGAGTCTCTTTATGTGCCCCTAGCAATTATGCTTGCTCTAAGTGTTGGAGTATTTCAAGTGACACTGTCAATGGTTAAAGCTGGAAAATTAATTGATGTAGTTTTAAAAGAGCATGTGATCCTAGGTTTTACATCAGCAGCAGCATTAATCATTGCAAGTTCTCAACTCAGCAAAGTTTTTGGTCTGAATAAAGTTTCTCTTAATGACTTATTTAGCATCAAAAGTTTATTAGAAAATACACCAATAAATTTATATGCGGTGTTGATGTCACTAATAGCTCTTTTAGTTTTATATATCTTTAAAAACAAATTAACGAAGTACCAGTTTTTTGGGAACATCGCAGTATTATCAGCTGTTGTTGTTACTATAGTGCTTTCAAAAAGTATAAGCTACAGTGGGCCAATAGTAGGAGCTATCCCAGAGGGTTTGCCAACATTTTCTTTACCTGAATTTGCTATTCACCCAGATTTTTTATTCATGTTTATCATTCATACAGTCATCATTAGCTTTGTCGGTTTCATGGAAGCAATAGCTATCGCTAGGCAATTAGAGCAGAAGGAGCCTGTTAAAAATTCTAAGGGTGTTGAACTATATAAGTATCCAACACCAGTGAACTCAAATCAGGAATTATTTGGCCAAGGTCTTGGAAACATTGCATCAAGTGTTTCAGGAGCTTATCCTGTATCAGGATCATTTTCTAGATCAGCAGTAAATGAATCAGTTGGATCATATAGCCCACTGTCTTCAATTATTACAATGTTAATTGTCATGATAACATTATTGTATGCAACACCATTACTTTTTGACCTACCGAAGTCTACATTAGGGATAATTGTTATTTTTGCAGTTGTTCCACTCATAAAGATAAAAAAAATGAGTTCTCTTTTTAGCAGTGATAAACAAAAAGGAAGCGTCTCATGGATAACTTTTTTTAGTACTTTAATATTTCCAATACTATCTTTTGAAATATTCTCTGGTATCAATACACATATCTGGACGGGTATTATATTTGGCTTTCTATTATCCTTAGTTATAGAACGCAAATCATCGACTATTTGATATAGATCAAATCAAAAACAAAATTCTTTTTACAGATGCCTTTTTTTTCAAACTTTGTGATAGGGCGTAGCCCACGATTTTTCGAAAACTCTATACGACTGGATGTGACTTTTCTAATGATTCCTCTTGCTTCTAAGGCATAACTTATGTTGTCTGTTGCAAAGTGGAATAAGCCATCTTTTTTTATAATTGATCTGATGATTTCGAAAGTATACTCATTAAATAATCTTCTTTTTCTGTGCTTCTTTTTTTGCCAAGGATCAGGAAATAACATATAAATCTGATTTATTGTATCGTATTTAATTTTTTCAATAATTTCTAATGCGTCTCCATAATGAGCATACACATTTTCTCTAAGTAAATTTTTGACACCAGGCTTGTAAGCCTCAATCCCACAAAGACTATACTTTGGAAACATATTTTTTAGCGCCAATGTTGACTCACCCGTGCCAAAACCTATATCCAAAATAATATTACTCTCTGATGAAAGAATATCAAAAATTGATCTTTTTGGTTTGCCCAGTTTTTGAAACTTTCGAGATCTAAATGAATTATAAAATACAGGTCTATTCACCTGTTATTAGCCCAACTTTAGGTGAAGATGCTGTGCCAGTATGATTTTTAATAATTCTTCCTGCTAGCAATGCATCTCTTCCTGCGATTACCGCATATTTCATTGCATTAGCCATAAGAACTGGTTCACTCGCACAAGCTATAGCCGTGTTCATAAGAACTCCGTCGCAACCTAGTTCCATTGCTATACATGCATCGCTTGCTGTACCGACACCTGCATCAACGATGATAGGCACAGTTGCATTTTCAACTATTTCTCGGATGTTATATTCATTAATTATACCAATACCAGAACCTATTGCTGAACCAAGCGGCATTACACACTCACAGCCAATATTTTCCAGCTCTTTGGCGACTATAGGGTCATCTGTTGTATAGACCATTACTTTGAAATCTTTTTTTACGAGAATCTCAGCTGCTTTAATTGTTTCCATTATATTTGGGAAAAGCGTCTTGCTTTCACTTAACACTTCCAGTTTGACTAATTTCTCGCCATTTAATAATTCTGCAGCAATCTCGCAGGTCCTCACCGCATCTTTAGCATTGTAACAACCTGCTGTGTTAGGAAGAATTGTATATCTATCAGGAGATACATAATCTAACAAATTTTTAGAATCATGATCTTGTCCTATATTTATTCTCCTTATTGCTACTGTTACCATTTCACAACCACTGGCCTGAAGGGCTGATTTAGTCTCATCAAAATCTTTATACTTACCCGTCCCAAGTATTAGCCGAGAAGAATATTCTCTCTTATTGATTATCAGTTTACTCAAATCTAGCCACCCCCAATGGCCGTAATTATTTCAATTTTATCTCCATCTTTTATCAGATGCGTTTCATGATTCGATTTCGGAATTATTTTTTTGTTTATCTCTACTGCGTAATATTTATTTTTGATATTCTTGTTCTCAAGGAGGTTTTTTACAGTTGATCCTGCAAATATTTTTTCAGGTACATTATTTAACAAAATATTCATCAATAATGATATATGATAATATAATCATTAACTCATAGATAGTATTCTGGCCGGAATAGCTCAGTAGGTAGAGCACCGCATTCGTAACGCGTAGGTCGGGGGTTCGATTCCTCTTTCCGGCAGGCATTTTAATTATATACCCTCTGTCCTGAGTGATAAAAAAACCTTTTTATGCTACATTGTTTACACAATTTGGCATGTTTAATGCAGTATATAAAAAATGAATAGAAAAGGTATCATTCTGGCAGGAGGGAAAGGAACTCGTCTGTATCCCACAACCATAGCACTACCTAAATGTCTTCTACCTGTTTATGACAAACCAATGATTTATTACTCTGTATCCACGCTAATGCTTGCAGGTATAAGGGAAATACTTGTAATTACTACACCGATGGACAAAGAGAGAGTACATGCATTATTGGGAGATGGAAAAAAAATGGGGAGTTAATATTTTTTATGAAATTCAAGCACAACCTAGAGGAATAGCTGACGCATTATTAATAGCATCGGAATTTCTTGATAACAATCCTTGTGCATTAATGCTTGGCGATAATATATTTTATGGACCTGAACTTCAATCAAAATTGAGGCATGCCAGCGTAAGTAAAAAAAATACAATTTTTGCTTACGAGGTACCTGATCCAAAAAGATTTGGTATCTGCGAATTAAATGCTGAGGATAAGGTAATTAGCATTGAAGAAAAACCATCAATACCTAAATCTAATCTTTGTGTCACTGGGCTATATTTTTATGACGAACATGCTTCTGATGTTGCTTCTAGCATATCACCTTCACCAAGAGGTGAATTGGAGATAACCGATGTAAATATCGCTTACATGAAACAAGAAAAATTATATGCAGAAATTCTTGATCAAGAGTACACGTGGATGGATGCAGGTACAGTCGAATCTTTTCTGGAAGCCAGTCTTTTTGTAAAGTCTATTGAACTTAAAAATGGCATCAAAATCTCTTGTCCTGAGGAAGTTGCTTATAATTATAAATGGATTAATGAAGATAATATTAAAATAAATGCTCAAGAGATGAGCACCAGTCCATATAGTGAGTATCTTTTGAAAATAATTAAAAGTTAATTCTTCTTGCTAACTTTCAAATATTTTTTAGACAACAGAGGAATTAATCCAAGCAGTGTCAAATATACAATCATGGTTGGTGATATTACATTTCCAGAAATCCAAACATCATTCAGCTCATTACCCAATAAAATTATTATGATTGTACCTGGGAGCATTCCTATTTGACTGATCAAGTAAAATGGAACAACCTTCATATTTGTCAAGCCAAAGCATATATTTATGACAAAGAAAGGAAATATAGGAGACATTCTCAATGCGAATAAATAATAGCCCCCGTTATCCATGAAGTTAGAATTTATTATCTCAGAGTATTTTTTATATTTAGAAAACATATAGTCTCTTGCAATATATCTAGCTAAACTCATAGCAACAGTGGCTCCTACTGTTGATGTAAATGATACTATAATTATAGCTAAATAAATCTCAAATATACTGCCTGCTAAAAGCCCCATTAATAACGCTACAGGTAATGATAATGTTGTCATTATTAAGTAAGATGTTATAAATATGGCAATAAAGATTGATGGTTCGTCACTATAAAACTTTTTAACATGGTAAATATTCTCAATTAAGTATAAGTGAAATTCATCATTAGCCAGAAAACCAGTGATGATAACTAATATAAGTACTATGCCAATAGATAATTTTTTAATTTTCATAAATATTAAACTTTCTGTCATAATCATAAACTAGATTCATGGAAATTAATAAATATATAAAAGGGGAGATTGTCTCCTTCAATAAAGATTTAGACCTTTTTTTAAATAGATATAAATCTAATAGTAAATTATACAAGGTCATGTGTTACAGCATGAAAAATGGAGGGAAACGCCTAAGGCCAATAATAATCAAAGAGGTTGCAAAATCACTTGGACTTAAAAAAAACCAATATATTAAATCTATGATAGCTATAGAGCTTGTACATTCATATTCACTTATCCATGATGACCTTCCATGCATGGATGATGACGATTATAGACGGGGAAGACTGAGCACCCACAAAAAATTTGATGAGGCTCAAGCAATCTTAGCAGGCAATAGTTTACTTACATTAGCTTTTAATATACTTTCTCATGATGCAAATCTCACACTTGTAAAACTACTTTCTGAACTATCTGGTTATGAAGGGTTAGCTGGGGGTCAGTCATTAGACATAGACACTACTAAAAAGAATTTAAATTATAAGTCCATTAACAACATCCACGAACTTAAAACAGCTAGGCTTTTTGAATTTTGTGTAGCCGCGCCTTTTATAATAAGCGACAAAAGTAGGCAAGAAATAAAATTATCTAGAGATTATGGAAAGATTATAGGTAAAATTTTTCAGATAATAGATGACATTCATGATTATGAAAATAAAAATAACGAACTCATTAATATACTTAATGTCACAAGCAAAGAAGATGCTTTAAAAAAATGCTATAAATATGAAATAGAGGCAGATTCACTTAGAATGAAACTCATTCGTAGTAAAAACAAAATGAAGGATATCTTATCTTTCATAATTAATCGCAAATAATCATATGCCCACTACTATTATTACTGGCGCGACATCAGGAATAGGTCTAGAGACAGCAAAAGGTTTAGCGAAGAAACAACATAAGCTAATTTTAGTATCTCGGAATATGTCAAAACTAGAATCTACCAAAAGAATCCTTGAAAATGAAAATAATATCAAGTGTGATATACATGAACATGATTTGTCTCTTATAAGAGAAAATATTATTTTCTATAAACAAGTATCTAAAAAATATAAAAACATAGACTTTCTAATTAATAATGTAGGTGCAATATTTATGAAAAGGGAGGTAACTGTTGAAGGCTTAGAAAAAACATTTAGTCTAAATCATATGAGTTATTTTGTTTTATCAAAAATGTTTACTCAACAAGATAATCCGCTAAGAATCATTAATGTTAGTTCTGAAGCACATAGAAATATTAGCTTGAACTCTGATGATTTTCAAAATAAAAAAAATTATAATGGATGGTACTCTTACAAAAAAAGTAAACTAGCAAATATTTATTTGTCATATGAACTCCACAAGAGACTCTTGACAGGTAAGTCGACTGTAAACTGCTTACACCCTGGCGTAGTAAATACGAACTTTGCAAATGATAATGCTCTCCAATATAAGATTATGGCAAGTGTGATTAAATATTTTGGAATATCATCTAAAGAAGGTGCTGAAACAATTCTTTATCTTACTAATGATAATGAGATTAGAGGCGTATCAGGTCTTTATTTTAAAAAATGCATACCTGTAAAATCGTCCTCGGATTCTTATGATAATGAAATAAATGAAAAATTGTGGGATTATAGCGAAAAAATTTTGTCAAAATATCTATGAAATACTATCTGATGTTAATTTTATTTGTTCTATCTTCTTGTGGCTCCAGAATGTCAGGACAATATAATTTTCCAATGAGCATAACTACCTATGATAAAAACAAAAAAGAACTATCTGCAGATTGTAAATTATACTCAGCTGAAACTAGAATTAGTTTTACAACTCCTCAAAAAATTAATTATCAAGCAAATTGTGGTCCTATTAATATCTTATGTAAAAGCGGAACAAAATTAGGAGAATTTGGGCTAATGCCAAAACCGGAAGAGGAAATAGAAGTTAATACCATACTTAGTACAGGTGCAGGCATCATTTTTGACAGAATAGTTGACTCAACTACACCTTTTGGAATGTTCGTGAGATACACAAATGCATTTGATAATTCAACATGCTTGATACCAAGACAAATTAATATAATTCTTGATTAATACTTGTCTAACTATTTCTCAGGTGTTAGCTTGAGATATGGCAATTGTAATTGGATTAATATTTTTTCTTGCAGTAGGATACTTCGCCTATACATTTGGTCAGTGCGTTGCAAAGTTTTCTCGTTTAGACAAATTAGTTAATAAAAAAATATTTGGAGTAGTCTTCTTAGCTATTTATATAAATTATGTCTACATAAATCAGGCAATGATTGTAGATGTATTTATGGCACCACTCAGATAATTTTTAGAACTTTGACTAACCAAAAAATAACAAATGAAAGCATTGCTCCTATTACAACTATGTTTATTATAGAAGTAATAAACTTATACTCTTGCACTTCTGAAGTATTGTTTTTGTTTAAGAATGAGCCATTAACCCACGTGCCGTTATATATCCTTCCATCAGCATAAGTCCATTGTCCATCGCCAACTGGCTTTCCCTTGTTAAAGTTGCCGGTATATATTTTCCCGTTTGGGAACGTATTGATTCCAAATCCATGAGGTTTGTCATTCCTCCAGTCACCTTCATAAGATCTATTATTTCTTGTAGTTAATGTTCCTTTACCGTGTTTGAGGCCATTTTTAAACTCACCTTCATAAATATCCCCATTATCGAGAGTTTCTTTTCCGAAATTTTTACTATTATCTGAATATTCAATCATTTTTATTGTACTGGTATAACTAAAAATTTCAGTAACTCATGTAAATACCTAAGAAATTAAATAATAGTACTTTAAAAAGAATAATTATACTCTTTTAATTTGAGCTAAGACTGTATAAAAGATTGGGCCATCACCCATATCTGTTAAATCTTGAGTGTTAAGTGCATTTGCATTAAGACCGTTCTTAACTAGAGAGCCCCTATATTGTTTTTGCGTAGAGGCCACACCTTCGAGCATTGAATCTTTAATGATTGCATGTGCAAAGGTTTCACCTACATCATTAAAAACTTTACACAAATCACCATCTTGAATTTTTCTTTTTTTTGCATCTATCGATGATATTTCTATTGTTGGTCGTGATGCCATATTCCTCAATCTTTCAACTGACACAAATGAATTTCCAATAAATTGATGTGTTGCAGGACTTAATATCTGAATTGGATATTTCTTTTTAATTTCTGATTTTTTAAATTCTTCAGTATAAGAAGGGTAACCACCTAATCCAATTTTCTTCGTTTCTTCAGAGTAAATTTGTATCTTCTTATTTTTAGTAGGCCAGCCTGTTTTTAGATAATTACGTCTAGGATTATCAACATCACCTTTTACCCAACCATTTTTTTTAAGTTTTTCAAAAGTCACACCTTTAAATAATGGATTGTGCTTGGAATCAATCATATTTTTTATCATGCTCTCATCAGATTCTCTAAAGCATTTCTCTTTGTATCCCATTTTTTTTGCTAAGTCTCTGAATAGATCTTGATTCGATTTACTCTCACCTAATGGTTTTATAGCTTGTTGAGTTAAACTAAAATAATAATGACCATACGGTGCATGAAGATCTGTGTGTTCAAGTTGAGTATCCGCAGGTAATACCACATCAGCGTATATACAGCTATCAGTCCAAAAAGTATCATGTACAGCTGTAAATAAATCTTTTCTTTTTAATCCATCTCTAACATTTCTGCTATCCGGTGTACAATTTGCAATATCAGAATTCCAAACAAACAAATGTTTAATCGGAGGATTAAGTTTTTTATTATTTAATGCTTTTCCTATTTGTACCATGTTGATACTTCTAGGTTTTTTATTTTCTAGAAGATCAGGCCTTTGTAATTTTTGTAAATCAACATTCCACATCTCTTCAATAGAGCCTACAAAACATCCAGACTCTTTATGTTTCCATGCTCCTGTTATTGCCGGCAAAATCATAATTGTTCTTGTCATCATGCCACCATTTCTATGTCTATTGAGTCCGTAGTTAGGCCTTATATAACTTCTTTTTGCTTTTGCGTATTCATGTGCTAGTTTTTTAATCTCTTCTTGTTTGATTCCTGTTATCTTTGCTACTTTACTAAGTGTATATTTTGGTAATTCATTTTTAATGAAGTCTTCTGAGCCAGAAGTATGTTTTTTTAAAAAAGCTTTATCGTGTAGATTGTTTTTTACAATTTCATTCATCATGCCAAGTGCTAATGCAGAATCTGTCCCTGGTTTAGGCTGTAGATGCCAATGGCACA
>JBJKYD010000010.1:0-156124 GCA_045561295.1 Gammaproteobacteria bacterium | reverse complement strand
GACAAAATATTGTTACATGGGATCCTCACTCAACACCTATTATCACTGAAACAGCGGGCATTATTGAATTTGAAGATTTTGAAGATGGTATTAGTATTGAGAACATAGTAGACGATCTCACAGGTATCACATCTATCAAGGTGAAAGATACAAGCAGTGTATCATTTGACAAAAACCTTAAACCTATGGTTAAGCTTGTTGATGCGAAAGGGAAAGATTTGTTGATTACAAATTCTAAATTACCTGCACATTTCTTGCTCCCTTCAAACTCAACTGTAAATGTATCTGCTGGAACAA
Organism: Gammaproteobacteria bacterium; assembly: GCA_045561295.1. GTDB lineage: Bacteria > Pseudomonadota > Gammaproteobacteria > CACLCV01. The sequence goes on along the minus strand of JBJKYD010000010.1, from coordinate 155,827 downwards.
AAGTGGGAGTCGGCGATGTTATTGCTCGGACTCCAAGAGAAACATCTGGTACAAGAGATATTACTGGCGGTCTACCAAGGGTTGCTGATCTTTTTGAAGCTAGAGAACCTAAAGCAAAAGCCGAACTTGCTGAAAAGACAGGCGTAGTTTCATTTGGAAAAGAGACTAAAGGTAAAAGAAGGTTGATAATTACGGATGTAGATGGAAATGAACACGTTCAAATGCTAAGTAAAATAAAATTGCTGAATGTATTTGAAGGAGCAAGCGTTACTCAAGGTGAAATAATATCAGACGGTGAATTAGATCCACACGACATATTAGCTTATAGAGGTGTAACAGATTTAGCAGAGCATTTAGTTAAAGAAGTACAAGACGTTTATAGACTTCAAGGCGTCTCTATAAATGATAAACATATTGAGGTTATTCTAAGACAAATGTTGAGAAAAGTTGAAATAACATCTGCTGGAGAGACTACTCTCATGACTGGTGAGCAAATGGAAAAAACACAACTTTTAGAATTGATAGATAATCTCAAGTCAAAAAACCCTGATGCGCTTCTTCCAACATTTAAACCAATGTTATTAGGTATAACAAAAGCATCTCTAGTGACAGAATCATTTATATCTGCTGCTTCATTCCAAGAAACTACTCGTGTTTTAACTGACGCGGCTGTCAATGGAAGAAAAGATAGATTAAGAGGTCTCAAAGAAAATGTTGTAGTTGGAAGACTTCTCCCATGTGGGACAGGTTTAAATACTCAACAGGACGATAATGAGTCTTTTGAAGAAATGCTTGAAAAAGAAATAGCTAGTGAAATAAACATAATTCCAGAAAAATCCTCAGAAACAACAGCTGAAGATCTATTTAAAGACTAATAATATGTTTTTTGCTTTTATAACTAATCATTTCTTGACACTAACTGGCTCTACTAATAGAATTTCGCCTACTCATAGAGGAAATAATGGCAACAATTAATCAATTAGTTAGAAAACCAAGAAAGACAAAGATTGTTAAATCTGCAGTGCCTGCTTTGGAAGCTTGTCCTCAGAGACGTGGAGTATGCACGCGTGTGTACACAACTACTCCAAAGAAACCTAATTCAGCTCTAAGAAAAGTTGCCAGAGTAAGACTAACTAATGGACAAGAAGTTACGTCATACATAGGTGGAGAGGGCCACAACCTACAAGAACATTCCGTTGTAGTTATTCGTGGCGGTCGAGTAAAAGACCTACCAGGAGTAAGATACCACATAGTTAGAGGCAGTTTAGATACACAAGGTGTAGAAAATAGAAAGCAAGGTAGATCCAAATATGGGACCAAAAGACCTAAGAGCTAAAAATGCCTAGAAAAAGAGATATACCAAAAAAGAAAATAATACCGGACCCAATTTATAAGAGTACAAATGTTACTCGTTTAACGAATATGATAATGCAGGATGGTAAAAAAAGAACTGCTGAAAAAATTGTTTATAACGCATTATCAATATCTTCAAAAAAAACTAAAGAAGAGCCTCTAACTGCCCTTGAAAAAGCACTTCAGAATGTAGGACCAAGTGTTGAAGTTAAATCAAGAAGAGTAGGGGGATCTAATTATCAGGTTCCGATTGAAGTTAATTCAAAAAGAAAAGTCTCGTTAGCCATGAAATGGATTATCGAAGCTGCCAGTAAAAGAAATGAGAAATCGATGAAAGAAAAACTAGCATCTGAAATAGCTGATGCCATTTCTAATAAAGGGTCTGCAGTTAAAAAGAGAGAAGATACTCATAAAATGGCTGAAGCTAACAAAGCATTTGCACATTATAGGTGGTAATTTATGGCTAGAGAGACAGAACTTTCACGTTATAGAAACATAGGCATTATGGCTCACATTGATGCCGGTAAAACTACAACTACTGAGCGAATTTTATACTATACAGGTGTATCTCATAAAATAGGAGAAGTACATGATGGTGCAGCTACTATGGACTGGATGGAACAAGAACAAGAAAGAGGCATTACTATTACATCTGCTGCTACAACTTGTTTTTGGAGTGGTAGCACAGATCAGTATGATCAGCATAGAGTAAATATTATCGATACACCCGGACATGTTGATTTTACAATCGAAGTCGAGAGATCACTCAGAGTACTCGATGGCGCAGTATCAGTTTTCTGTGCAGTAGGTGGTGTAGAGCCACAATCTGAGACAGTATGGAGACAAGCTAACAAGTACAGCGTACCTAGAATGGCGTTTGTTAACAAAATGGATAGAGCTGGAGCTGATTTCTTCAGGGTTGTAGAACAAATTAAAACAAGATTAGGTTCTAAACCAATTCCTTTACAGGTTCCTATAGGTGCCGAGGATAATTTCAAGGGCGTAGTAAACCTTATTGATATGAAGGCTATAATTTGGGACGAAGAGAGCAGAGGAATGAAGTTTGAAGAAGTTGATATTCCGGATGATCTTAAAGCTAAAGTTGATGAGCTTCGTGAACAAGTTGTTGAAACAGCAGCAGAGGCAAATGAAGAATTAATGGATGCATATCTAAATACTGGCGAGCTAACCAGAGAACAAATTGTTCAGGGCTTAAGATTACAAACTCTATCAAATGAAATTGTTTTAGTTACATGTGGTACAGCTTTTAAGAACAAAGGTGTTCAAGCTATGTTAGATGCAGTTATTGATTTTATGCCATCTCCATTAGATGTTCCTGCAATTAGAGGAATACTGGATGATAAAGATGAGACAGAAGGTAGAAGAGAATCATCTGATGATGAGCCTTTTTCTGCATTAGCATTTAAAATTGCAACAGATCCTTTTGTTGGAACACTTGCTTTCTTTCGAGTATATTCTGGTGTTCTTAAATCTGGCGACACTGTCTATAACGCTGTTACACAGAAGAAAGAGCGAATTGGAAGAATACTTCAAATGCATTCTAATTCACGGGATGAAATAAAAGAGGTAAGAGCCGGTGATATTGCAGCTGCTGTTGGACTTAAACAAGTTACAACAGGAGATACATTGTGTGACCCAGCTTCAATCATTACTCTTGAAAGAATGGAATTTCCTGAACCTGTAATATCTATTGCAGTAGAGCCTAAAACAAAAGATGACCAAGAAAAAATGGGTCTAGCTCTTAGTAAGCTAGCTCAAGAAGACCCATCATTTAGAGTAGCAACAGATCAAGAATCTAATCAAACTATCATATCTGGTATGGGCGAACTTCACTTAGATATTATTGTCGATAGAATGAAGAGGGAATTCAATGTGGAGGCAACAATTGGAAAACCTCAGGTAGCTTACAGGGAAACGATCAGAACATCTGTTGAGCAAGAAGCAAAATATATAAAGCAAAGTGGAGGTAAAGGCCAATATGGACATGTTTGGTTGAAAATTGAACCACAAGAACCTGGAAAAGGATATGAGTTTGTAAATGAAATAGTGGGCGGAGCTATTCCAAGAGAGTTTATAGGGCCTGTTGATAAAGGAGTTATTGAACAAATGGAAAATGGTGTAATTGGCGGTTATCCTGTTGTTGACGTTAAAGTAACGCTTTATGATGGTTCTTTCCATGATGTTGATTCTAGTGAAGTAGCATTCAAAGTTGCTGGCTCGCAAGCATTTAAAGAAGGCGCAAAAAAGGCCAAGCCAGTACTACTAGAACCAGTAATGAAAGTTGAAGCTGTTACCCCAGGAGATTACTTGGGCGATGTGACTGGAGATCTTAATAGAAGAAGAGGAATTATACAGGGTATGGAAGAAACGGTCGTAGGTAATATTATTAAAGCCGAGGTACCATTATCAGAAATGTTTGGTTATGCAACAGATTTAAGATCTATGACACAAGGACGAGCTACATATACTATGGAATTTGAGAAATATGCTGAAATACCAAGTAATATCGCGGAGGAGCTTATTCAGAAGGCATCGTAAATATGGTTACTAAGAAGAAAAAAAACACTCAAAATATTAGAATACGTCTTAAGACATTTGATCATAAGCTTATTGACGCATCATCAAAAGAAATATTAGAGACAGCTAAAAGAACAGGCGCAAGAGTTATCGGTCCTATACCTCTACCAACCAAGATAGAGAGATATACAGTTTTGGTTTCACCTCATGTGGATAAAGATGCTAGAGACCAGTATGAAATACGAACACATAAAAGGTTGATGGACATTATAGAACCTACAGATAAGACTGTAGATGCGCTTATGAAACTGGACCTCGCTGCCGGTGTGGATGTTCAAATAGAATTAAGTTAATTTAAGCCAAAAAATCCCTAAAAAAGTGTAACAATCCTGAATTTTATGTTAAGATTCAGCACCTTAAAAAGTACAGAACTAACTAACTTTTTCATTTTGAGGACAAGAAAATGAGCATAGGCCTAATAGGTATAAAAACGGGTATGACTAGAGTATTTGATGACTCTGGTGTATCAATACCTGTTACAGTCATCAATATTGACTCAAATCGAATTTCCCAGATCAAGACGAAAGAACGCGATGGTTATTCAGCAATTCAAGTTGCATACGGAAGTCAAAAAGAGAGCAGGCTCAGTAAAGCTCTCATAGGGCACTATAAAAAATCAAATATCAAACCAGCCAAAGGACAACATGAATTCAGAGTAAAGGATTTGGCCGAAGATATGTCAGTGGGAACAGATATAAATGTGAATCATTTCAAAGCAGGTGAACATGTAGATATAGCAGGAAAATCATTGGGCAAAGGTTTTCAAGGTGGCGTCAAAAGGCATCATTTTACAATGCAGGATGCTACACATGGTAACTCTATTTCGCATAGAGCAATAGGCTCCACTGGCCAGTGTCAAGATCCCGGTCGTGTTTTCAAAGGTAAAAAAATGCCTGGTCAATTAGGTAATGTACAAAGAACTATTCAAAATCTAATAATTGTTAAAATCATGCCAGAAGAAAATATCATGTTAGTAAAAGGATCCATTCCAGGTCATAAAGGAAGCGTTGTCATAATTAAACCTACACAAAAGAAATATATTCCTAAGGAAATTTATTCAGAGAAAGTTATTGCGGAAGCTGCCACCCAGTCTGACAATGTACCTGTTGGTGAAGAGCGAATCACAGATAATGAAGAAAAAAAAGAAATTAATTCAAAAGATAATAAAGAAGTATGAGCATTGAACTAACAAAAATTTTTACAAAAGAGTTCAATGAGGCTTTAGTGCATCAAGTTACAACTGATTATATGGCTAATCAACGAAGTGGCACAAAAGCTCAAAAAAATAGATCAGCTGTTAGTGGAGGTGGCGCTAAACCTAGACCACAAAAAGGTTCTGGTAGAGCAAGAGCTGGGACAACAAGAAGCCCTATATGGAGAACAGGTGGTGTTACATTTGCTGCACAACCAAAAGATTATAATAAAAAAATTAATAAAAAAATGTATAAGGGAGCATTGAATTGTATATTTAATGAACTTCTTAAAAGAGAACGATTACACTTATCTGATAAATTAAAATTCTCTGATAAAAAAACAAAGCTTGGAAAAAACCTCTTGGATAGTCTAAAAATAACTAATGCATTATTTATTACATCCCTTGTAAATGAAAATGCATTCTTTGCTCTACGAAATATTAAGAATATTACTGTTATAGATCACAAAGATATGAACCCACACATATTAATGAAGCATGAAAATGTAGTTATTGATAGTGACGTACTTGAGCATATAAAAAAGGCAACTACATTATGAATACGCAAAGGTTAACAAATATAATTGTGAGCCCAAGGATTTCTGAAAAAGCTACTATGAGAGCTGATATTGATAACCAGCATGTATTTTCAGTATTAAAAGATGCAACAAAACCTGAAGTTAAAAAAGCAGTCGAACTTATGTTCGATGTTAAAGTGAAAAGTGTAAGGCTAATGAATGTTCAAGGCAAACTTACAAGAGTTGGTCGAACTTTCGGTAAAAGAAAGGACTGGAAAAAAGCTTATGTCAGACTTCAAGAGGGTTTTGATATTAATTATGGTGAGGAAGAGACTACAAAATGACTATTGTAAAATCAAAACCAACTTCACCAGGAAGAAGATTCAGAGTAAAAGTCTCCAACAAATACCTACATAAAGGCGAGCCTTATGAACCATTACTTGCAAAATTAAATAAAAGTGGCGGACGTAATAATCAAGGTAGAATAACTACTAGACATATTGGGGAGGTCATAAAAAAAGGTATAGAATAATTGATTTTAAGAGAAATAAAGATAATATTCCTGCAACTGTAGAAAGACTAGAGTATGATCCTAATAGAAATGCGAATATCGCATTACTTTTGTATGCGGATGGCGAAAGAAGATACATAATAGCCCCTAAAAATCTAAGTACAGGTGATAAAATTATATCTGGCGAGCAATCGTCTATTAATATTGGCAACACACTTCCATTAATTAATATTCCTGTAGGCACGCAAGTACATTGTATTGAGATGAAACCTGGAAAAGGTGCACAAATAGCAAGAAGCGCTGGTACAGTCGCTCAAATAGTTGCTATAGATGGAGATTATGCAACATTAAGGCTTAAATCAGGTGAAACCAGAAAAATATTTAAAACATGCAGAGCTACAATTGGTGAAGTTGGAAATAGTGAACACAATCTACAAAAACATGGTAAGGCTGGTGCGAAAAGATGGCTGGGCGTTCGACCTACTGTTCGTGGAGTAGCTATGAACCCTATAGACCATCCACATGGAGGCGGTGAAGGGAAAACTTCTGGTGGCCGTGATCCTGTATCACCATGGGGAACACCAACAAAAGGTTATAAAACTAGATCAAATAAAAGAACTGACAATTTAATTGTCAGAAGAAGAGTTAATAAGAATAGGAAATAAATGTGGCTAGATCATTAAAAAAAGGACCATTCATCGATGATCACTTACAAGCGAAAGTTGATAAAGCTCTATCTGAGAACGATAAAAAAACCAATTAAAACATGGTCAAGAAGATCTATGATTTCTCCAGATATGATCGGACTGACTATTGCTGTGCACAATGGTAAACAGCACGTACCTGTTTACATTACAGAGAACATGATTGGCCATAAGCTTGGTGAATTTTCTCCCACTAGAGTTTTTAAAGGACATTCAGGCGACAGGAAGGCAAAAGGATAGAAGATGAATACTCAAGCTGTTTTAAAATATCAAAAAATATCTGCCCAGAAATGTAGATTAGTAGCTGATGCCGTAAGAGGCCTGCCGGTTAATAAAGCTTTTGAATTTTTAAATTATAGTAATAAGAAAGCTTCCCAACTGATCTTAAAAGTTTTAGAATCAGCAGTCGCTAATGCTGAGCATAATAATTCTAGTGATTTAGATGAATTGGTTGTTACAAATGTTCTCGTGGACGAGGGACCTTATGGTAAAAGACACAGACCTAGAGCGAGAGGAAGGGTAAATCAGATTTTAAAAAGAACAAGTCATATTACAATCGTAGTTAGTGACAAAGAGGAGAAATAATGGGACAAAAGGTACATCCAACAGGCTTTAGATTAGGGATATCAACTGATTATTCATCTAAGTGGTATGCTAATAGCAAGGATTTCTCTACCTATCTATTGGAAGATCATCGCATACGTGATTATCTTAAAACAGAATTAAAAAATGCATCAGTTAGTAAGATAGTTATTGAAAGACCTACAAAAGAAGCAGTCATTACTATTTATACTTCCCGCCCCGGAATAGTTATTGGCAAAAAAGGCGAAGATATTGAGAAATTTAGAACAAAAATATCATCGATATTGAAAGTTGAAAAGTCGATGGTTAAAGTCAATGTCAAAGAAATTAAAAAACCTGAGTTAGACGCACAGCTTGTTGCTGAGGGTATTACTCAACAGCTAGAACGCAGAATCATGTACAGAAGGGCAATGAAAAGAGCAGTCACTAATACTATGAGACTGGGAGCATTGGGGATTAAAGTAAATGTGGCTGGCAGACTTAATGGCGCAGAAATAGCAAGAAGTGAGTGGTATAGAGAAGGGAGAGTTCCTCTTCATACATTAGATGCTGCCATTGATTATGGTTTTGCTGAAGCCTTAACAACATATGGAATTATAGGTGTGAAAGTGTGGATATACGTAGAAGATGAAATTCATGAAGATATGAATAAAAAAACAAATAAAAAGAATAAATAATGTTACAACCAAAAAAAACAAAATTTAGAAAACAACAAAAAGGGCGACTTAGAGGATTTGCTACTTCAGGCGCGAAAGTGAGTTTTGGTGAATTTGGCCTTAAAGCGACAACTCGAGGAAGAGTAACAGCAAGGCAAATAGAAGCGGCTAGAAGAGCAATGACAAGATACATTAAACGTGGCGGTAAGATTTGGATAAGAATATTCCCAGATGTTCCTATAACTAAAAAGCCGATTGAAGTAAGAATGGGTAAAGGAAAAGGAAATGTTGAATACTGGGTTTCTAAAGTTCAACCAGGTAAAGTTTTGTACGAAATGGAAGGCGTAACAGAAGAGATTGCAAGAGAAGCATTTCGACTAGCAGCTGCAAAGCTGCCTGTTTTAACCACATTCGTATCTAGGACAGCATTATGATAAAGATGGATGAATTAAGAAAAAAGAATCAAGTAGAACTGCAACAAGTTCTTGATGATCTTGCAAAAGAGAGATTTTCACTCAGAATTAAGAGAGGATCTGGACTTAATCCAAAACCACATCTTTTCAGAGAAAATAAGGTTAGTATTGCGAGAGTGAAAACAGTATTGAAAGAGATGAATAATGGAAAATAAAACGAAAAAAACGATGACTGCAAAAGTTATAAAAACTCAGATGAACAAATCAGCTGTAGTAAGTGTTGAAAGACTTGTTAAGCACCCTGTTAATGGTAAATACATTAAGAGATCAACAAAATATCATATCCATGATGAAAATAATATATGTTCAGTTGGCGATGTAATTAAGATCAAACAATGCAGACCTATATCTAAGACAAAAACATGGGTCCTAGTTGAGGATCAAGGATAAAAAAATGATACAAATGCAAACAATACTTAAGTCAGCAGATAATAGCGGTGCCAGAAAAGTTATGTGCATTAAAGTTCTTGGCGGCTCACATAGAAGATTTGCATCAGTCGGAGATGTTATTAAAGTTGCGGTAAAAGATGCCATCCCAAAAGCAAAAGTAAAAAAAGGTGAAGTCTATAATGCGGTAATCGTAAGAACTAAAAAAGGTGTGAGAAGACCTGATGGTTCACTGATAAGATTTGATAGTAATGCAGTTGTTCTATTAGACAATAAACTAGAACCCTTAGGTACTAGAATATTCGGACCTGTGACAAGAGAATTAAGAGATTTAACCTTTATGAAAATTATCTCTCTAGCGCCGGAGGTTTTATAATGAATAAAATAAAAAAAGGCGATTCTGTGATTGTAATTTCTGGAAAAGATAAAGGAAAAAAAGGCGAGGTTGTTCGCCTACTAGACAATGATAAATGTATCGTATCAGCAATTAATATGGCAAAAAAACATACAAAACCAAACCCAAATGCCGGTGTTGAAGGTGGCATTATGGAAAAAGAGATGCCAATTGAAATATCTAATATTATGATATTTAATCCCGTAACTAAAAAACAAGATAGAGTCGGATTCAAAACTCTAGAGTCTGGTAAAAAAGTAAGGATTTATAAATCAAATAGAGAGGTAATAGATATCTAATGAATACATATAAAGAATATTACCAGGAAAATGTAGTACCAGCATTAATGGAAAGATTTAGTTTTAAGTCTAATATGCAAGCGCCTCGTTTAGTTAAGATAACACTAAACATGGGCTTAGGATCAGCTATTGCTGACAAGAAGATTTTAGAAAAAGCACAAGAGGAGTTAACACAAATCTCAGGACAGAAAGCTGTATTAACATATGCAAAAAAATCAATTGCGAATTTTAAATTAAGAGAGGGTATGCCTATAGGATGTAAAGTTACTCTTAGAAATCAAATGATGTACGATTTTTTTGAAAAGCTCATTAAAATTTCACTACCTAGGACGAGAGACTTTAGAGGTTATAGCGATAAATCTTTTGACGGGAGAGGTAACTACACAATGGGCGTTAAGGAACATATAATTTTTCCTGAAATTGATTTTGATAAAATAGATAAAATCAAGGGGTTGGACATATGCATCACTACAACCGCGAAGAACAACGAGGAGGCAATGGAGTTATTTAAACAATTTAACTTTCCATTTAAATAATATGGCTAAATTATCCATGATTGAGAGAGAGAAAAAGAGAGAAAAACTTAATAAAAAATATCTTACTAAAATTAATATGATTAAAGATAAATTGAAAGATAAAAATACAAGCGTTGAAGAGTCTATCGCTTTAAGAACTAAGCTTCAAAAGATTCCTTTAAATGCTCTTGCAGTAAGAAAGCGTAACAGATGCGCACTTACCGGTAGACCAAGAGGTGTGTATAGAAAATTTACATTGGGTAGGACTAAATTAAGGGAGATGGCAATGCAAGGCTTGATTCCTGGACTAACAAAGGCAAGCTGGTAAACACTATGAGTATGAATGACACAATTTCTGATTTGCTAACAAGAATACGTAATGGTCAAATGTCAAATAAAGAACAAGTTACGATACCTTATTCTAAAATGAAAGAGGCCCTTTGTAAGGTTATGCTTGAAGAAGGCTACATAGAAGGAATTAACATAGAAGAAAACGAATACAAAAATATCATAGTTGACTTAAAATATTATGACGGCAAGCCTGTAATTGATCTTATTCAAAGAGTAAGTCGACCTGGTTTAAGAATTTATAAATCTTCAAATGAGATACCTTTAGTGAAAAACGGACTTGGGATATGTATAGTCTCAACATCTCAAGGTTTGATGACCGGAAAGGTAGCAAAAGAGAAAAAATATGGAGGAGAGATTATTTGTTATATCTCTTAAAACTATGTCGAAGATAGCTAGCAAACCAATTGAACTGATATCAGATGTAAAATTTGATTTAAAAGATGATGTAATAAATATTCAAGGGCCAAAAGGCTCTCTAGAATTTATTAAACCGAGTGATGTAATGGTGGAGCAATCAGATAACCTTATTAAGGTATCAACAAAATCTGAATCTACAGCAATGAGCGGAACAACACGATCGTTGATATCAAACATGGTCACTGGCGTATCCAAAGGTTGGGAAAAGAAATTATTATTAGTTGGTGTTGGTTATAGAGCAAAAGCAGATAAGCTTAAAGTTGAATTAACAGTTGGATATTCTCATCCAGTTCATTTTGAAATACCTAAAGGTATAAGTATAGAAACCCCTTCTCAAACTGAAATTGTAATTTCGGGCGTTGATAAGCAACAAGTTGGACAAGTTGCAGCAGATATTAGGTCTGTCAGACCACCTGAGCCATACAAAGGCAAAGGTATTAAATATTCTGATGAAGAGATAGTCAAAAAAGAGGCTAAGAAAAAATGATAAGAGCTAATTTGAAAAATAAAAATGATCAAAGAATTAGAAGAGCTACAAAGACGAGAGCTAAGATTAGTGATTCAGGTAATCATAGGATTAGTGTGCATAGATCGATACAGCATATGTATCTGCAATTAATATCTCCAGCAGGTGATAAAGTTATTACCACTATTTCCACTAATCAAAAAAGTAATAAAACTAAAGCTAATAATATTGAAAGCGCAAAAGGAGTAGGTACTAAAATGGCTGCATATATCAAAAAAGCAAAAATAACTAATGTCGCTTTTGATAGGTCTGGCTACAGGTATCATGGAAGAATCAAAGCTGTTGCAGAAGCGCTTAGAGAAAACGGAGTAAAAATATAATGGCATCAGAAGAACGAAATTCAGATTATATCGAAAAACTTGTGGCTGTGAATCGTGTAGCTAAGGTTGTAAAAGGAGGGAGACAGTTTGGTTTTACTGCCCTCACAGTTGTTGGTGATGGGCATGGAAGAGTTGGCTACGGTTATGGTAAAGCTAAAGAAGTACCTATAGCTATTCAAAAAGCAATGGAAAAAGCTAAGAAAAGTATGGTGTCAGTGTCCTTAAAAAAAGGAACACTCCATCATGCAATTACACATGAACATGGTTCAGCTAAAGTATACATGCAACCAGCTGCAGAAGGTACAGGGGTAATTGCCGGTGGTGCAATGAGAGCAGTATTTGAAGCAACAGGTATACATAATGTATTAGCAAAAAGTATTGGTTCTACAAATCCTATAAACGTAGTTAAAGCAACAGTAAAAGGTCTAGAATCTATGTACTATCCTGCACAAGTTGCTCTAAAAAGAGGCAAAAAAACTAGCGAGTTATAAAGTATATTATGAAAAAAATCAGAATATCGCAAAAGCTTAGTTTAATTGGCAAAACCAAAAAACAGATAGCATGCATAAAAGGACTAGGATTAAGAAGAATAAGAGATTCTAAAATAATTGAGGCAACTCCTGAAAATCTTGGAATGATAAATACAGTGAAACATATGGTCAGCATAGACCAAATAAAAGAGTAGAAAAATGCTTAATGAAATTAAATTGAAACGAGAATCTAAACATACCAAAAAAAGAGTTGGTAGAGGAATGGCATCTGGAACAGGTAAAACTTGTGGTAGAGGTCATAAAGGTCAAAAATCTCGTACAGGCGGTAAAGTACAAGTTGGATTTGAGGGCGGTCAAATGCCCCTTCAAAGAAGACTACCCAAAGTTGGATTTACTTCTAAGAAAAACATAAATACAGTAGAACTAAAATATGACTATTTAGATAAAATCTCTGAAACAGAGATAACTATAGAGTTACTAAAGAAATATAAGCTAATTAAAAACAAAGCTACAAAGGTAAAAGTAATCGGACCAGTCACAGTATCATCAAAGAAAAAACTAATTGATGTACAAGCAACCAAGTCAGTAATGGAGTTCATTAAATAATGTCTAGAACTACTCCAAACATCTCACCAGGATTAGGTGGTTTAACAAAATCATCTGAAATCAGACAGAGAATATTATTTATAATCTTCGCATTAATAGTTTTCAGATTGGGAAGCTTCATAACACTGCCTGGTATAGATCCTGCTGTAATGAGTTTTCTTTTTGAGCAACAAAGAGGGAGCATTTTGGATATGTTCAACATGTTTTCGGGTGGCGCGCTATCGAGAATGTCTATTTTTGCATTAGGTGTTATGCCTTATATATCTGCTTCTATTATTATACAGATGATGACACATATATATGCACCTTTGATACAACTGAGGAAAGAGGGTGAAAGAGGAAGAAAGACAATCACAAAATATACTAGATACTTCACGCTTGCTTTAGCACTACTTCAGTCAATGGGCGTAATGAATGCTTTAATGAATCAAAACACATCTTCTACAACTCTAGTACTTGATCCTGGCTTAGGCTTTTTCATCACTGGTGTAGTTACATTAGTCACTGGAACAATGTTTTTGATTTGGCTCGGTGAACAAATCACAGAAAGAGGAATTGGCAACGGAATATCTATTATTATTTTCGCAGGTATTGTAGCAGGCTTACCATCTGCTATTGGAGGAACAATTGAGTTAGCAAGGAATGGAGAAATACAAAATTTTAGTGTAATTCTTATCTTTATATTAGCGCTAGCCATAACTGCGTTTGTCGTTTATATAGAGCGTGGACAAAGGAAGATACCAATAAATTATGCGAGAAAAATGCAGGGACGAAAAATGTATGCTGCCCAAAGCAGTTTTCTTCCACTCAAAATTAATATGGCAGGTGTTATCCCAGCTATATTTGCATCTGCTATCATCTTATTTCCAGCAACCATAGCAAGTTGGTCTAGTGCAGGTTCACCGGATAGTATTATTAATAAAATCGCCATGACCTTATCACCAGGTCAGCCACCATATATAATACTATATGCCTTGGCAATTATATTTTTCTGTTTCTTTTATACAGCACTAGTTTTTAATCCTAGAGAAACAGCTGATAATTTGAAAAAATCTGGAGCATTCATTCCAGGTATAAGACCAGGAGAGCAAACAGCAAAATATATTGATGGGATTACTACAAAACTCACTACGGTTGGAGCAATGTACATAACGGGAGTTTGTCTGTTGCCAGAATTTCTAATTCTTTATTTCAATGTCCCTTTTTATTTTGGAGGTACATCTTTATTAATTGTTGTTGTTGTTGTTATGGATTTGATGGCTCAAGTTCAGTCCCATCTCATGTCTCAACAATATGAAGGTATGATGAAAAAAGCTAATCTTAGAGGTATAGGAGGCGGAATACGATGAAAGTAAGAGCTTCGGTCAAGAAAATGTGCAGAAACTGCAGAATAATTAGAAGAAATCGTGTTGTTAGGGTCATATGTAAAGACCCTAGACATAAACAAAGGCAGGGATAATATATTAGTTGTATTAATTACTAATGAAATATAGAATTTACGCTCAGAGATAAATATGGCAAGAATAGCAGGAATAAACTTACAGAATCATAAGCATATATGGATTGCATTGACATCAGTTTATGGTATCGGTGATACTCGAGCAAAGCTGATTTGCGAGAAAGTAGGAATTCAAGCTACTAAAAAAGTAAAAGACCTAGAAGAAAAAGAGTTAGAGATAATTAGACAGTTTATCGAAGAGTTCCAATTAGAAGGGGACCTTAGAAGGGAAAATTCAATTAATATAAAACGATTAATGGATATTGGATCGTACAGAGGCATAAGACACAGAAAAGGGTTACCTCTCAGAGGGCAAAAAACAAAAAATAATAGTAGGACACGCAAAGGACCAAGAAAATTACTAAAAGCAAAATAACATGGTAAATAAAACTAAAAAGAAAAAAGTTAAAAAAATTGTTAATGAAGGTGTTGCACATATAAATGCATCTTTTAATAACACTATTGTAACTATTACAGATAAACAAGGTAATACATTAGCGTGGGCAACATCTGGCGGCTCTGGCTTTAGAGGTTCAAGAAAAAGTACTCCATTTGCTGCGCAAATTGCTGCTGAAAAAGCAGGTCAAAAAGCGATAGAATTTGGAATAAAAAGTTTAGAGGTGCTTGTCAAAGGCCCTGGACCAGGAAGAGATTCAGCAGTAAGAGCACTAAATAGTGTCGGTTATAAAATTACAAATATCAAAGATATTACCCCTTTGCCACATAATGGGTGTAGACCACCTAAAAAGAGGAGAGTCTGATGGCTAAATTTACTGGATCAAAGTGTAAGTTAATGAGACGTGAAGGTACTGACTTGTATTTGAAATCTGGATCAAGATCTCTCGATACAAAATGTAACTTAGACAGAAAACCTGGAATTGTTGGAGAACGTAGAGAAAAACTTTCTGATTACGCGCTGCAGTTAAGGGAGAAACAAAAAGTAAAAAGATTATATGGCATCCTCGAAAAGCAATTCAGAAATTATTATAAAAAATCTGCAAGTAAAAAAGGCTCTACTGGTGAAAACCTTCTTACATATTTAGAGTCTAGACTAGACAATGTTGTATATAGATCAGGTTTTGGATCAACTAGAGCAGAATCAAGGCAGCTTGTTAATCACAAGAATATAGAAGTGAACGGAAGCATAATTAACATTCCGTCATATCAAGTTCAGGCAACAGATAAGATATCGATAAGACAAAAAAGTAAAGATCAAACACGTATACAGTTTGCATTATCAGTAGCAGAAACTCGAAATTCAAGTGACTGGATTGATGTCGACTCAAAAAGCCTTACAGCAACTTATTTAAGAGTACCAGAAAGGTCCGAACTTCCAAAAGAAATAAATGAATCACTAATCGTAGAATTATACTCAAAATAGCAGGTAACATATGAACACTATCACATTTCTAAAACCAAACTTAGTTGACATTGAGATGATCTCAAACTCAAAATCTAAAATTATAATACAACCATTGGAAAGAGGTTTTGGCCACACTTTAGGTAATGCCTTAAGAAGGGTGCTATTATCATCTATGCCTGGCAGTGCTGTTACTGAAGTATCTATTGATAACATCCTTCATGAATACAGTACAATTGACGGCGTACAAGAAGATGTTTTAGAAATTTTGTTAAACATTAAAAAACTAGCCTTAGTCCTTCATGATAAAGATGTGATTGAAGTAGAGCTTAGAAAAAAAGGTAAGGGACCAGTTCTTGCATCTGATATAGAAGATCACCCAAACTTAGAGATTAAAAATCCAGATTTTTGTATTGCAAATATGACGAATGAAAAAACTGAGCTTGTAATTAATCTCACAATTTCTCAAGGCAAAGGTTATCAGCCAGCAGTAAAAAGAAAATTCAATGAGTTAGAAGATTTAGGAATTGGCAAGATGCAGATTGATGCCTCATTTACACCTGTAGAGAAAGTTTCATATAGTGTTGACAACGCTAGAGTGAAACAAAAAGCTGATTTAGATAAACTAATCATTGAGCTTGAGACAAATGAAACAATTGAGCCTGAGGATGCAATAAGAACAGCAGGTAAAATTCTTAGAGAACAATTAGAAGTATTTAGTCATTTAGAAATCAAGAATGATACACAAGATGAAATTGACGAAAATCACATTGATCCTGTCTTATTAAGACCCGTCGATGATCTAGAGTTAACAGTAAGATCTGCAAATTGTTTGAAAGCAGAAAATATTCACTACATAGGTGATTTGGTTCAAAGGAGTGAAAACGAGCTACTAAAAACTCCTAACCTTGGTAAAAAATCACTAACAGAAATAAAAGATGTATTATCAACTCATAGTTTAACCCTTGGTCAAACGATAGAAGATTGGCCACCAAAGAATATTGAAAAAAGATAATGCGACATAAGAAATCAGGCAGACAACTAAATAGAAATTCATCTCACAGAAAAGCTATGTTCAAAAATATGGCTATATCATTATTTGATCATGAACATATTGAAACATCCTTGGCAAAAGCTAAAGAGCTTAGAAGAACTGCTGAACCATTAATTACTCTCGCAAAAAATGATACTCTAATGAGAAGAAGGTTAGCATATTCAAGAATTGGAGATAAAAGAATTGTTAAAAAACTTTTTGAGGTTCTTGGTCCAAGATTCAAAAGTAGACCAGGCGGTTATCTAAGAGTTTTAAAGAAAGGACATAAGCTTGGGGACGCATCACCTGTAGCATATGTGCTGTTATCCGAGTAATTCAGATCTTATTGCTTAAATATTGTCCAGTATAAGATTTTTTAGTTGCTGCTAAATCTTCAGGCGTTCCAGTCCCAATAACTTTACCACCACCATTTCCACCCTCTGGTCCTAAGTCAATAATCCAATCTGCTGTTTTTATTACATCAAGATTATGCTCAATAATAATCATAGTATTGCCTTTATCTTTTAATCTTTCTAATACTTTCAATAGATTTTTTACATCATAGCTGTGTAAGCCCGTTGTTGGCTCATCTAAAACATAAAGCGTATGACCTGTGTCAGGTCTAATTAACTCTTTAGCAAGCTTTATTCTTTGTGCTTCTCCGCCAGATAGCGTAATGGCGCTCTGACCTAATTTAATATATCCTAACCCTACATCCGACAGTATTATAAGTTTTTTATAAATTCTTGGATAATTTTTAAAAAATACTAAGGCTTCCTCAACTGTCATATCTAAAACATCACTTATATTTTTATCATTTAATTTAATTTCGAGAGTCTCATCGTTATATCTTTTACCATTGCATTTTTCACATTGCACATAAACATCTGATAGAAAGTGCATTTCAACCTTTATTTGACCTTGTCCGTCACAATGAGGACATACTCCATTGTTTTTCCCCTTAACGTTAAAGCTAAATCTACCGGGAGTATAGCCTCTTGATTTTGACTCAGGTTTTTTAGCAAACTCCTCTCTAATTAAAGAAAATATACCAGTATATGTCACAGGGTTAGATCTTGGAGTCCTTCCAATAGGACTTTGATCTATATCTATAATTTTATCTATATAATCAATTCCGTCTATACTCTCACATTCAACGAAGCCTTCATTGTTATCTAGGAGCTTATTGACTATTGATGTGTATAAGACATTATTTACTAATGAGGATTTACCTGATCCTGACACACCAGTAATACATGTAAGAAGACCAATAGGGATCTTCACATTTACATCATCAAGGTTATTTGCATTTGCTTTTGATATAGAAATCCATTTTTTACTTGGATTCAATCGCTTGTTAGGAATTTCTATAATATTTCTACCAGCAATAAAATCTGATGTATGAGATGAAACGTTTTTTAGCTTTGATGGTTCTCCTGAAAAAACGACCTCACCACCATGCACCCCAGCATTTGGACCAATATCAACTATATAATCAGAAGCTAAAATTGTATCCTCATCATGTTCTACAATTATCACCGTGTTGCCTAAATCACGAAGGTTCTTTAGAGTGGTGAGCAACTTATCATTATCTCTTTGATGTAATCCTATTGACGGCTCATCAAGAACATACATGACTCCTGTAAGCCCTGAGCCTATTTGACTTGCTAATCTAATTCTTTGAGACTCACCTCCAGATAATGTTTCAGCACTTCTTGATAACGTAAGATATTTCAGACCAACATTATTTAAAAATTTTAATCTAGATAAAATTTCATGAATAATTTTTTCAGAAATCTTCTTTTTCATACTACTAAGCTTAATATTACTAAAGAATTTAATTGCTTCTTCAACATTTAATTTAGAAACTTCACTAATAGATTTATTATCTACAAAGACATTTCTTGCAGAAATATTTAATCTATCTCCATCACATTCCCTACAGATACTTTCAGTAAGAAACCTTTCATAATATCTTTTTATACTAAATCTGAATGCATTATTATAATTTCGTTCAAAAATATTACATATACCTTCCCATGGTTTTACTTCAGTTGTACTAACAAATCTTTTTGTTTTTTTATTAAGTTTTACGATATTAAAGTTAACTTCTTCATCTGTTCCATGAAATAGTACATTTTTAAAACTTCGGGGTAACTTATAGTATTTTACGTCTAGATCCACCTCAAAGTGTTTAGCTAACGACAGTAGCATGGAGTGATATAGTTGATTTTTTGTATCCCAACCTGCAATAGCGCCATTACTCAGGCTTAGCTCTGGATTCTCAATAATTTTATTTTCATCAAAAAATTCATCTACACCTAAACCATCACACCTTTGACATGCTCCGGAGGGAGAATTGAAAGAAAATAGTTTTGGTTCAAGCTTACCGATAGAGTATCCACAATGTGGACAAGCATATTTAGTCGAGAAAATATATTCCTCTTTTTTGTCCACCTCTGATATATATATGATGCCATCGGAAATTTCTGAGGAAGAGTTTAAGGATTCAATGATTCTTAATTTATTTATTTGATTAATCTCTACTCTGTCAATTACTACTTCTATATTATTTTTCTTCTTAGGATCTATAATATGACCCACCATATGTTTTGATATATCAGTAATTTTATGGATTTCACCATTCACACGCACTCTATTAAATCCTTGTTGTGAAAAGTTTTGAATTGTTTTTACATGTTCACCTTTTTGTTCTTTAACAATAGGTGATAAAATTAATACTGTTGTATCCTCAGAGGTCTCAATAAGTTTAGTGAACATATCTGACGTAGACATAGCATCGAGACTGACATTATGTTCAGGACATTTTGGATCTCCTATCCTTGCATATAGGAGTCTTAGATAATCATATATTTCAGTAACTGTTCCTACTGTGGATCTTGGATTGTGCGAGGTTGATTTTTGTTCTATTGATATAGCTGGCGAGAGACCCTCTATTTTATCAACATCAGGTTTGTCAACCATCGATAGAAACTGTCTAGCATAAGCTGACAAAGATTCAACATAGCGCCTCTGTCCCTCAGCAAAAATAGTATCGAACGCTAAAGATGATTTTCCTGACCCCGATAGTCCTGTAATTGTTATAAGATTATTTTTTGGAAGTTCAAGATTAATATTTTTAAGGTTATGAGTTCTTGCGCCTTTGATTTTGATGAATTTTTCCACTTTAGGATAATAGCATTTTTTAACCCTATAAACTCAAGACTTTACATATACATAATAGATGATTAATACATCTGAGAACTGGATTAAGTGGTATTTTCTTTTTTACTACTGTAATATCTGATGTGTGGGGCACTAAAATGTCTAAATACTATTTCTATAGGAGCCAGTATTGTCAGTAAATAAAGTTATATTGCTAGGTAGGGTTGGTAATGACCCGGAGGTAAAATTCATGCCTAGCGGGAATGCAGTTGTTAATCTTTCTATAGCAACAAATAGGAAATTTAAGAATCAAGACTCAGGTTCATACGAAGATAAAACAGAGTGGCATAGAGTAGTGTTTTTTAATAAACCTGCAGAAACTATTGGTCAATATGTCAGAAAAGGCCAACAGCTATATGTTGAAGGACGATTGCAAACTAGGAAATGGCAAGATAAAGACGGAGTTGAGAAGTATTCTACTGATATAATTTCGGATAATTTCACTTTTGTGGGAAGTAAGTCAGATTCAGTTGATAACCCTGCACCGCAAAAAAATCAAGAAAATAGTGATTTTTCAAATCAAGATATCATAAAGGATGAAGACATACCTTTTTAATAAATGATAAAAAATAAAAAGTACTTCATTAAATCTCAAGGTTGTCAGATGAATCAATATGATTCTGATAAGATATCTGATCTACTTGCGCACCATTATAATATGACCCACATAGATGACCCATCTCAAGCAGATTTATTAATCCTTAATACATGTTCCATTAGAGAAAAAGCACAAGAGAAGGTCTTTTCAGAATTAGGTAGATGGAGAAAAATTAAAAAAAATAACCCAGGTACGTTAATAGCTGTCGGAGGATGTGTTGCTACTCAAGAAGGAAAAAATATTCAACAAAGAGCGCCCGAGGTAGATATTGTATTTGGCCCTCAAACTTTGCATCGGTTGCCTAAAATGATAGATGATGTCCTTACAAAGGAAAGTAAACCTGTTGATGTGACTTTCCCGTTGATTGAGAAGTTTGATTATATACCTCAAAGTAAAAAATCAAATGTATCTCAATATGTATCAATTATGGAAGGATGCAGTAA
The DNA here is from genome assembly GCA_045561295.1 of Gammaproteobacteria bacterium. Taxonomy (GTDB): domain Bacteria; phylum Pseudomonadota; class Gammaproteobacteria; genus CACLCV01. The sequence continues at coordinate 134,777 of JBJKYD010000010.1, read as the reverse complement.
ATATTGTACTTTCTGCGTCGTTCCTTATACCAGAGGAGAAGAAATAAGCAGAACACTGGATGGAATTATTTATGAAGTCTCTAATCTTGCTAAGAATGGCGTCAAAGAAATTATATTACTTGGTCAAAATGTTAATGCATACAAAGGAATAAGACAGAAAGATAATAAGCCCATAAACTTTTCAGAGTTGATAAGGTACATTTCAAAAGTTGAAGGTATTGAGAGAATACGTCACACCACATCACACCCAATAGATTTTTCCGATGATCTAATAAATGAATATAATAATAAAAAATTATGTAGCAATTTACATCTACCAATTCAATCTGGGTCAGATTTTATACTCTCTAAAATGAAACGTAAACATACTGCTTTGGAATATAAGAATATGATTAGAAAAGTAAGATCTGTAAGACCAGACATTAGTGTAACATCAGATTTTATCATAGGATACCCGGGCGAAACTGAAGATCATTTTCAAGAAACTTTAGACTTAATTTCGGACATTGAATTCGACGATGGTTATAGTTTTATCTATAGTAAAAGGCCGGGAACAATTGCATCATCAGAAATTGATAATGTTTCTCTAGAAGAAAAAAAAGAAAGATTATCCAAGGTACAAAATCTTTTAAGGAAAAATTCAGAGAAATATCTATCACAACTTGTGAATACTAAACAACGTATTTTAGTCGAAGGGAAGTCAAAAAAAACAAACGGCGAACTTTATGGAAGAACGTTTACAAATAAAATCGTTCGTTTTATCGCTCCTGATGACCTCGTTGGTAAAAGCATAGAGGTCGAAATATCAAAAGCAAATCGAAGCTCTCTATATGGATGTATTTAATAAATAATGAAATCTCCTCAAAATAATTTTAACCAAAATATCATAAAGTTAGAGCCTATAGATAACGATAGACTTGCTAATTTATGTGGCTTACTAGATAAAAATATCAGACAAATAGAAATCTTTTTTGATGTAGAAATATCTAATAGAGGCAATTCTTTTAAAATTACTGGAGATAATGAAAATGTTGCTAGTACATCTAATTTTATTGAGAGAATGTATGACCTGTCCGGAAATGAAGAAATTACGCCGAAACAATTACATTTGTATCTTAATAACTCTGGAGAATTATTATCTCATGATTATGAAAATGAAACGAAACATAATATTAAACTAAAGAAAATAATTATTAAACCAAAATCAATTAATCAAAAGAAATTCATCGACACTATAAATAAAAATACAATTACATTTGGAATCGGAGCAGCCGGCACTGGGAAGACATTTCTTGCTGTAGCATCTGCTGTCTATGCTCTTGAAAATGGTCATGTAAAAAAGATAATTTTAGTGAGACCAGCTATAGAGGCAGGTGAGAAACTTGGATTTCTTCCCGGGGACTTAGCAGAAAAAATTGATCCATATTTACAGCCTCTATATGATTCTCTATATGAATGTTTAGGTTTTGATAATGTAAACAAGCTTTTAGAAAAAAATATAATTGAGATTGCCCCACTGGCTTATATGAGAGGTAGAACTCTTAATGATGCGTTCATCATCTTAGATGAGGCACAAAATACTACTATTTCACAAATGCAGATGTTTCTTACAAGGATAGGTTATGGTTCGTCCACAGTTGTTACTGGAGACGTAAGTCAAATTGATCTTCCCAGGGAATCATCATCAGGACTTAAAGATTGTTTAGAATTTATCTTAAAAATTAAAGGCATAGATGCGGTCAACTTTGAACCAAAAGATGTAATGAGGCATAAAATAGTAACATCTATTATTACTGAATATGGAAAAAGAAAAAAAAATAAAGATTAATTACATAACCTATATTAAGAAGCATTATATTCCATCTTCACGAATTATAAAAAAGTGGATACTAATAAGCTTAATGAAAGATGTTCTATCTCATGTAAACATAATATTTGTTGGACACCAGAGAATCAGAACACTTAATAAAAACTATCTAAATAATGATCATGCTACTAACGTTTTAACATTCCCAGATAATGATAAAAATACTTCTTCTGGCGATATTGTTCTATGTCCGAAAATTATCAATCAAGAAGCAAAAGAATTCGGACTTCCATCGAAGCTTAGATGGGCACATATGATTATTCACTCTATGTTACACCTTCAAGGATACACACATAATGTAACCAGAAATCGATTAAAAATGGAAAAATTAGAGATGAAATTGTTAGCAGATATGAATTATGGAAACCCATATGTCAGAAGCTAAAGATAATTCATGGTTTGATAAGATTAAAGATCTTTTAGGAGATAGCCCAAAAGATAAGAAAGATTTAATCTCACTTCTAACTACTGCCGCTAACGATAACCTTATAAGTCAAGATTCGTATCAGATGATATTAGGTGTATTCAGTGTCTCTGAAATTCCAGTTAGGGAAATTATGATACCAAGACCGCATGTAATTGCTATTGATGTTAATGAAGAACTTAATACCGTGATAACTAAGGTCATTGAATCAGGACACTCAAGATTTCCGGTAATTAATGGGAAGCTTGATGAAATTATAGGTATACTTCATGCAAAAGATTTACTGAAAAATCAAATTAATACAAATAATGATTTTGATCTCCATGACTATATGAGACCAGCAACATTCATTCCTGAGAGTAAAAGGCTGAATATCTTGTTAAATGATTTTAAAGCTAGTCGTAATCATATAGCTATCGTTATTGATGAACATAGTAACGTGTCCGGACTTGTTACTCTTGAGGATCTAATTGAGGAAATAATAGGTGAAATTGATGATGAGCATGATGTATCATCTAGAGAGTTCATAATTCAGCAAGCACACAATAAATATATAATTGATGCCCTACTTGCCTTGGATGATTTTAATGAGAGATTTAATACGTCATTTGTAGACGAAGATATAGAAACTTTAGGTGGTTTTCTAATTAATAAATTTGAAAAAGTTCCAACAAAACAAGAAATTATTGAAATAAATAATTTTATTTTTACAGTTTTGTCAGCAGATTCAAAAAAAATCAACCGCATACAACTAATCATTAAAAAAGATAATAATAGCTCTTGAAGTTATTTTCCTTATTATTTTCTGCGGCATTATATGTTTTATCATATTCTCCGTTTAACTATAAGATTCTGATTTTTGTTTCTCTGGTTATTTTCTTTAAAGTGGTTGAGGATGTTTCACTCAAAAATAAAATAAGATATACGTTCTTTTATGCATTTCTCATTCATGCGTTCGGTGTCTCTTGGGTAAGTGAGAGTTTGATGACATATGGCCTTATGAGCATAGTCGGGAGCATCCTGGTTACGACATTATTTATAATAATAATAAGTCTACCTTATATATCAATTGCATTATTACATAAGCCAATTAAAAAAAATGGTATTTATAATATTAATTTACTTGCAGTTTTATTTTTAGTAGCCGAGTATATTAAATCTCTTTTTTTTGGAGGATTTCCATGGCTTTTGATTGGAAACTCCCAAAACGGAACTATTTTTAATTTTATATATCCAGTATTTGGAACATTTATGGTTAGTTATATAGTCGTATTAATGTCATCTTTATTCTATAAGTCATTTCAAGTTAAACATAAGCAATATATCTTGCTATCAATAATATTGGGATCAACATATCTATCAACATATTTCATTAGCAACAATGAGGAAGTAAAGTATGATGAATATATTAGTTATACAATATATCAACCGAACATATATCCAGATAAAATATACGACACTGACGAATATCAAGATATTATAAATCAGTATATTAAATTTCTTGATGAAAAAATCTCTACTGACTTAATTATTCTTCCTGAAACTATAACGCCATATGCTTTAAATAATAATAATAAACTATTAGAAAAGATAATGACGGTGTCTAATAAGAGTAATATTATCATTGCTGGATTTTTTACAAAATCTGAGAGCAACTATTTTAATAGCATGGTTTTTTTCTCTGAAAAAGTTGATTACTACCATAAGAGAAAACTTGTTCCATTTGGAGAATATACTCCTTGGTATGATACAGTTATTAAATTATCAGATTCACTTGATATACCACTATCGAACTTGTCTCATGGACCTGATTCTCAAAAAGAAATTTTCTTTAATAATACTAAACTGTTACCTTTGATTTGTTTTGAAAGTACATTTCCAAACTTGCTGAAGTCTGATATTGAAAACGAAATTATAATAAACATCAGCAATGATGGCTGGTTTGGTAATAGCTTAGGCCCATACCAACACCTCCAGATTACGCAAATTAGAGCACTTGAATTCAATAGGTATATATTGAGAGCAGCAAACACTGGGTTGAGCGCTGTCATAAATAATTATGGAGAAATCGTTGAATATATTCCTATCAATAAACAGGGCAGATTATCAGGTTCCGCACCAATAAATTTAGACAGATCATTCTATTCTCGATATGGAGATATATTTGTTTTGATGTTACTATTTTTGACACTGCTTTCTAAGGGATTAATTAGACATAAATAAATGAATAAAGACTATCAACCTGCTGATATTGAAAAAATAGCGCAAACTGCTTGGAATGATAATACATCTTCTAAAGTAAATTTTTCTGATAGCACTAACAAATATTATGTACTAAGCATGTTTCCATATCCAAGTGGCAAGCTACACATAGGCCATGTTAGAAATTATACAATTGGTGACGTTATTACAAGGTCACATAAGATGATTGGAAAAAATGTATTTCAACCAATGGGGTGGGATGCATTTGGGCTTCCAGCAGAAAATGCCGCTATTAAGAATAATGTTCATCCAGAAGAGTGGACAAGAAAGAATATTGCACATATGAAAGAACAGCTTAAAAATATTGGCATTTTATATGACTGGGAAAATGAAGTATCTACCGCTGATCCAAATTATTTTCGATGGGAGCAATGGTTTTTTATTCAACTACTTAAAAAAGGACTTGTTTATCGAAAATTATCAGAGGTTAATTGGGACCCAGTTGATAAGACTGTACTTGCAAATGAGCAAGTTATTGATGGTAGAGGTTGGAGGTCAGGAGCTTTAGTTGAGCGCAAAGAAATTCCACAGTGGTTTCTTAAAATCACTGATTATTCAGATGCTCTATTGAAAGACCTTGATAAACTTCCAAATTGGCCAGAACCCGTCAAACTCATGCAAAAAAACTGGATAGGTAAATCAAAAGGATTAAATATAAACTTTAAACTAGCAGAAAGGGATCAAATATTAACTGCCTTTACCACTAGACCAGACACACTATTTGGTGTTACTTTTATTGCAATTAGTATCAACCACTCGTTAGCAAAAGAGTTGCTAGAACATAACAAAAATATTAAGGAATTCATTGAAGAGTATCAAAAACTAACACTTTCTGAAGAAGCGTCTTCTAAATTAGAAAAAGACGGAATATTTACTGAACTTTACTGTATTCATCCACTTACAAATAAAAAAATTCCATTGTGGATAACAAATTATGTTCTCGATAATTATGGTACTGGTGTGGTGATGGGTGTTCCAGCTCATGATACTAGAGATTTTGAATTCTCGAATAAATTTAAATTAGATATTATCCAGGTTATAGAAAACATAAATAAAGAGAATGATTTACCATTCATTGACTCTGGACTACTAATTAATTCAGATAAATTTAATGGACTGGAGTCGCAAGATGCCAAGGGTAAGATATCAAAATATTGTAATGATAATCATATAGGAGAAGAAGTCACATCTTATCGTTTGAGAGACTGGGGAATATCAAGACAGAGATACTGGGGATGTCCTATACCTGTTTTCTATCATGAAGACGGTAGTGTTTACCCTGTTCCAGAAAAAGATCTACCCGTAGAACTTCCTGAAGATGTAGATCTAAGCGGAGATGGAAACCCGCTTGATAAAAATAATAAATGGAAGAATATGATATGTCCGTACACTGGGAAAAAAGCTACGAGGGAAACAGATACTTTTGATACTTTTTTTGAATCATCCTGGTATTATTTACGATTCTTAGATCCTGCAAATAATAAAGAAATGTGTGATAAGAAGTTCAAATCATGGCTTCCTGTGGATCAATATATAGGCGGAATTGAACATGCAATATTGCACCTTTTATATGCAAGATTTTTTTTCAAGCTCCTCAAGGATGAAAACATTGTAGATAATGATGAGCCATTCGAATCACTACTATCTCAGGGAATGGTACTTAAAGATGGATCCAAGATGTCAAAATCAAAAGGTAATACCGTTGACCCTGATAAAATTATAAAAAAATATGGAGCTGACACAATTAGGTTCTTTATTTTATTTGCGGCGCCGCCTGAACAAAATTTAGAGTGGTCAGACTCAGCTATAGAAGGTGGTTATAGATTTCTTAAAAGATTTTGGAAATTATCTTATTCGATTAAATTATCAAAACAACACACTAATGATTTAAATGATAATAAATTGTTAAATAAATTAAATAATACTATAGATAAAGTCTCTGCTGATATTTTTGAGAGGAAGTCGTTCAATACTGCAATTGCTGCAATAATGGAATTTTATAATTTACTATCGAAATACTTCCAAGAAAATACAATAAGCAATGATATTGCATCCCAATGTATTCAGGTTTTAACAAAGCTTCTGTATCCAATTACTCCTCATATATGTTATGCAGTTTTGTCTGAATTTGATAACAAGCATGCATCAAACCCAAATTGGCCTAAAAAGTTTGATGTTACTAATCATGATGAGGAAATTCAGATAATTATACAGATTAATGGTAAGCTTAGGAGCAAGATAAATGTTAGCCCTGGTTCAAACGAAAAAGAAGTTATAAAGCTTGCTGAGGAAGATAAAAAAGTATTAGAGTTGATTAAAGATAAGAATATTATTAAAACAATTTATATATCAAACAAATTAGTTAATTTTGTAATCAAATGAAACAATTAAAATCATTATTATTAACAACTATTATAATTGTATCTATTTCGTCATGTGGTTATCAATTAAGAGGGTCTGTGAACATTGAAGGGCTAGAAAACGTAAAAATCATAGCTGACAACAAAAATAGTTTAACAAGAATATTAGAACAGAAATTATTAGCATATAGAAAAGATTCTCTTAATGAATCTATGTACCCTGCCATTAAACTACTAAGCATTGAAAGTAAAAAAAGACAATTATCAGTCAATTCGTCTGGAAGAGTAGATGAATATGAAATCAATAAAATCATTAAATATCAATTTATTTATTCTAAAGAAAATATTATTTCTGGAACATTGAAAGCAAGCGCATCATATGACTTTAATGAATCTCAAATGCAAGGGACAAGAGAAAGAGAAAATACAGCAATTGAGTCGATAAATCGAAATTTAGTAAGAAAACTGTTATTAAAATTTAAAGCTGGTTTCCAAAGCTAACACGATCTGATTGGCGCATATGGTTCCTCTCTGGTTTTGTCATGATCGTGCATACGATACTTAACAAACTCTTTTAGGTTATTAAAATTAAAAAAAGGATTACCACTAATTTCTTCTTCAAGAGTCGATTGTCTACTTATAGAATAATTATGACCAGGCATAATAATCGTATTTTTATGAAAATTATTTTTTAAGTTCTTGAGTGATTCAAACATTTGTTCAGGATTACCTCCATGAAGGTCGCATCGACCGCAACCAAATACAAATAGCGTATCACCAGCTATAAGATTGTTATCAAAAGAGTAACAACATGACCCTGGCGTATGTCCTGGAGTATGAATTGATGTTAACTTAGATTTTCCTAAATAAATATTTTCTTCTGAATCTAAACCTGTCAAGTTATCGTACTTCTTCCCCCAGAAACTAGCCTCTATTTTATTTATATAAATAGGAACATCATAAAGACTTAGTAATTTATCAACCGAGTTTACATGATCATGATGACTATGCGTCAAAAGTATTTTTTTAAGATTAATATTATTTTTTTTGATAAAATCAAGCACCTGACTAAGATCCCATGCAGGATCAACTAAAGCAGCTTCTTTAGTTTTCTTATCCCAGATAAGATAAATCATATTTAACATTGGACCAACATCAAATGTCTTAACTGATAATGTAGAATTAACTTGCATATAAATATCATTATAATATAGTTTCTTAACATTATGACCGAAATTATATTAAAACCTGAATTACTTAAGGGATTACAGAAGGTACTTGTCGAGTATGAGCCTAAAAATGAAGATCCTATTCTTGCATCCCAGTATTTGTCTGCAGTTGTTGGGTCAATAGTAGCAACAGCAGATATTCCAAAAAAAGATAGAGACGATATACTAAAACAACTTATTGAATTTACTCAATATGTTTATGACCAGCAGTCAAACGCTTCGCAACAGGACAATGCTCAGTCGACTAGTCAACCTGGTGAAGATGCATATGGGAAATGGAAACCAGAGTAACTTAATTTAAAATGTTTTTGATTAGATTTGGTCCTTTGTACACTAGACCAGTGTAAAGCTGAACGAGGTTTGCCCCCAATTTAAACTTTTCATTTGCGGATGAAGCAGAATCTATACCACCTACACCTATAATGGTAATATCATCATTCAAATGTTTTTTTACATTTTTAAGAACAATGTTTGATTTTTCATATAAAGGCTTGCCACTTAATCCTCCCTGAATATTTTTGAATTTATGATCTAAGTTAGTTTTATCTATAGTTGTATTGGTACAAATTATTCCATCAATATCATAACTATTAACAAGATTTAACAAGTCCTTAAGCGGTTCTTCTTCAATATCTGGAGCTATTTTTACAACCAAAGGGGTATGTTTCTTATAAACTTTTTTTAAATTATTATGTAATATTTTTATTGAGTCAAGAAAGCTTTCCATATTACTTACTGATTGTAAATCCCTCAAATTTTTTGTATTTGGGGATGAAATATTCAATGTAATATAATCTGCTACGGAATATGATTTTCTAAGGCAATATTCATAGTCACGAAAAGCATCTTTAATATCAGTGGTTGCATTTTTGCCAATATTGATGCCTATAGGAATATTTTTATTAAACTTCTTAATTTGATTAATTCCATGATCTATACCTTTATTATTAAAGCCAAGATGATTGATGATAGCTTGTTCATTTATTACTCTAAAGACTCTGGGCTTTGGATTACCTGGCTGTGGTTTTGGCGTTAATGTCCCAACTTCTATAAATCCAAATCCTATATTGGACAGAAAATTCAAATAATCAGCGTTTTTATCAAATCCTGCGGCTAGACCAACAGGGTTGTCAAATGAAATATCAAATTGTTTTGTTTTTTTACTGATTATTTTCTTATGAAAAACTTTTCCAAAATAACTTTTATATACAAATTCAAGAATGGGCAGAGAAATATTGTGTACTTTCTCTGCATCCCCAAGAAAAGCAATTTTTTGATAAAGTTTAAATAATATATTGTTCAAAATATTTTCTCAAAAGATAACAAGAATCATTATCATCTTTTGTATTTTACCAGAATTTGATTGACATATATATCGTATAAATTTAGAATGATTCTAAATAATAATCTAGGAGAACATTATGAGTTTAAAAGGTTCAAAAACTGAACAAAATTTAAAAGATGCATTTGCAGGGGAATCTCAAGCAAATAGAAGATATCTGTATTTTGCTGCAAAAGCTGATGTTGAAGGTCAAAATGATATAGCTACTGTTTTTCGTTCTACAGCTGAAGGTGAGACAGGACATGCTCATGGGCATTTAGAATACTTAGAAAAAGAATGTGGAGACCCTGCTACAGGTGAACCAATCGGAGATAGCGTTCTTAATCTTAAAGCTGCAATAGCAGGTGAAACACATGAATACACAGACATGTATCCTGGTATGGCTAAAACAGCAAGAGACGAGGGTCATGATGAAATTGCTGATTGGTTTGAGACACTAGCTAAAGCAGAAAGATCACATGCTAATCGTTTTACAAAAGCATTAGAATCAATATCTTAATCATGTGAATGTGGGCGATGTATCATCGCCCACATATAAATTAATAATACAGGGAAGATGAATGATAGATAGTATTGCAAAAGCTTCGTCAGAAGGCGGTCTTGAGAAACCAACTAGGCATATTATAGATTGGAAGAACCCAGATTTCCTAAATGAAGATAAGTATGAAGAGGAACTAAGAAGAGTCGCAGATGCATGTCATGGATGTAGAAGATGTGTAAGTCTATGTAACTCATTTCCAACTCTTTTTGATCTTATAGATGAATCAGAAACTTTTGAAGTAGATGGTGTTCAATATAATCAATTTGAATCAGTAATAGATGATTGTTACTTGTGTGATTTATGTTTCATGACAAAATGCCCTTATGTACCTCCTCATGAATGGGAAATAGATTTTCCACATTTAATGTTAAGGGGAAAAGTAATCAAAAACTCAAAAAACAAAATATCTTTTAGAGATAAAGTCCTCACCTCAACGGATAAATTAGGACAAATATTCTCGAGAAAAGTTATCTCATCTTTAGTAAATATTTTTAACAAGGTTAAATTATTTAGAAAAGTTCTAAGTAAATTATTTGGTATTCATGAAAATGCTAAACTACCACAGTTTGTCTCAAAGACTGCAAAACAACTTGGGTTATCAAATCAAGTTAGCGACTCTAAATACAAGATAGCTATATTTACGACTTGTTATCATAATTATAATGAGCCCGGTGTTATCAAAGATTTTTATGATATTTTAAAACATAACAATATTACTGTTGAAATAATAAAAGATGATAACTGCTGCGGTATGCCTAAACTTGAACTTGGTGATATAGAACTAGTAGAAAAAATGATGAATAAAAATCTATCTAAATTTAAGAAATATGTTGATGATGGATATCTTCTAGTTGCACCGATTCCTTCATGCGTTCTCATGTATAAACAAGAACTACCGCTACTTTTTCCAGAAAATAAAGAATTATCGCTTGTATCCAAAGCCTTCAGAGACCCTTTTGAGTTTTTAAATATTCTCAATAATGAAGGCACCCTCAATAAAGATTTTGGCACAGAATTGGGTGATGTATCGTATCAAGTTGCCTGTCATCAGAGAGTACAAAATATTGGAATGCTGACCAAAAAAATCTTAGAATTAGTTCCTGGAACCACTGTAAATGCAATTGAAAGATGCTCGGGACATGATGGTACATATGGGGTTAAAGCTGAAACTCATGAAATAGCAATTAAAATAGCTAGACCAATAACTAAGGCATTTAAGGAATCTAAGTTTGATAGCTTCACGAGCGACTGTTCCTTAGCTGCACATCATATTGAAAACTCTCTCGGGAATATGCAAGCACCAGAACACCCAATCAGTTTAATTAAAAAAGCTTATGGAATAAAAAAATGAAACTAAAAATTGAAGATTTACTTTCTTTGGAAGATTATGATGATCAAAGAGAAGTAATTAAAAAAGATCTAATTAATCATAAAAAAAATAGAACTGTCTCTATCGGGGAACATGTTATTTTATTATTTGAAGACTACTCAACTATTAAATATCAAGTTCAAGAGATGCTTAGAATAGAAAAAATATTTAATAAAAGAGAAATGCAAGAAGAGATTGATGCATATAATCCTTTGATCCCTGACGGAGATAACTTAAAAGCAACATTGCTTATTATGTACCCTGATGTTGATGAGAGGAAAGTTATGCTATCTAAATTACATGGCATCGAAAATAATATTTGGTTGTCTTGCGGTTCTAGAAAGATTACCGCATTTGCTGATGAAGATCTTGAAAGAAGCACAGATAACAAAACATCTGCTGTTCACTTTTTAAGATTTCAGCTTGACCAAGACGATATAACTGAATTTTTATCGAACGAAAAAATCAGCATGGGTGTAAACCACAATGAATACAATAAGGAAATCGATTTAGAGCCCGATACTAGAGCAAGCTTAATTAAGGATTTAAATAATAACTAAAGTTATTTATTTTTGACTTTTATCAAGAGCTCTGTGCTCTCTATTTCTAAAGTTTTTGGTAATTCAGGTAATTCAGCGAATGTAACTCTGTTATGAGCTATATCAGTAAGTGTGCTCATTGTAGTATTGTAGAGATGATGATGATCATCTAGATTCGTGTCATAAAACTTAAGTTCGTTGTCTATATTAATTGTTTTTAGCATTCCTTTGTCCTCCAATAGAGATAATGTATTGTATACTGTAGCCATAGAGATATTCAACTTATTTTTATCAGCTAAACTTATTAAGTCTGCTGCAGTGAAGTGTTGCTTTTTAGCAAAAATGAGATGAGCTAAATCGACCCTCTGTTTTGTAGGGGTTACATTGAGATCTCTATAGATTTTCTCGTATTTGGCTTCCATACTCGCATTATAATATATTATTTATAAAAGCTTAATAATTATTTATAAGTTTTTTCTAATATACGATGTATGACTGATGAATCTGATTCGGAATACCCTGTATTTTCTGCTTCATCCATTATTTTTTTTACCTCATTAAGACCTTTAAAATTTAGCCCTAAAGATCTCGTAAATGATTTAGCAATATTCAGGTCTTTATTATGAAGTGACAGTTTAAACCCAGGCTTGTAATCAGACTTTATCATCCTTTCACCGTGTATCTCTAATATCTTACTATTTGCATAACCGCCTAGTAAAGCTCTCCTAATTATGTCAGGTTTAATTTTAGCCTTCATTGCTATACCTATAATTTGGCTTATTGAGTTAATTGTTTGAGCTACTAATATTTGGTTACATAACTTGCATATTTGTCCTGAGCCACTTGCGCCAATATAAGTAATTTTTTTGCCAAGCACGGAAAGTATAGGTTTAACTTTAGTGAAAGCTTTCTTTTCACCTCCAGCCATTATGGATAGCTCACCAGAGATGGCACCTGCTTCACCACCAGATACAGGAGCATCAATAAAAAAAACCCCTTTTCTTTTCAAAGTAGCGCTTATATTTTTTGTTCCTTCTGGTGAAATAGTGCTCATATCTATGATACATGCATCTTTATTTAAATTAGGCAATAATCCATTTTTTCCAATTACAACTTCTTTTACATCTTTTGTATTAGGTAAATTTGTAATTATTGTGTCTGCGTGTAATGGTAAGTCTTTAATTAATGGTACAAATATCCCCCCAATCTTACAAATTTCATTGATGATCTTTTTCTTTCGAGCAAAGAAGCTAACTTTATATCCGTCTTTGATTAGATTGACAACCATGGGCTTGCCCATAATACCTAAACCAACAAAACCAATCTTATTTTTTTTAGCTCTCTTCATAGTGTCTAATATAGTATAATTCAACTCATGATAGTTGATTATATTAAATTTAAAAAACTACCTTTATCATCAGAGATGGTACTGTTTTTTATACATGGCAATCCAAGGAACATCAGTAATGAATTAGAGCATGATATTTTAAACTTTTATAAGAAACTTGACTACAAGCAGCAGACCTATGTAATAGATGATGATTCTCAAACAGATATTATAAATAATAGTTATTTTGAACAGTCATTATTTGACGATAAAAAAATAATAACACTGAATATCGTGTCCAATTCAATACCAAAAAACCTTAAGGTATTTATTGAAACTGTTATTACCAATAAAAATCAAAATAGAATTATTATTAAATTAGATAGACAGCCATCATCGTTCAAAAACACAAAGTTTTATAAACATATCAGCTCAAATTCATGTTTGATTGAGCTATATGAACTAAAAGGTAAACTTCTTGAGCAGTGGGTTATTAATAAATGTAAAATAAATAAGATTAGTCACGATGATCAATTTATAAGCAATTTGATTGAATTAAATTTTAATAATAGTTTATCAATATCACAAACTATTTATCAAAAAAGCCTGATGGATGTTATTGATAAGAGAGACACTGCAGAAAATTCTAAGTATGGAGAGTATGATTTAGTTGATACCCTACTAAATAAAGATTATCTAAAGTTTCTTAAAATCAGTAATTATCTTCAAAGCATAAATTCTCCACTGACATATATTATTTTTTTGTTAAATTCTGAATTAGAAAAACTATATTTGATTCAACAATCAAAAAATAATAAACCATTTATTCCTCAATTCTTGCAAACAAAATATAACGTAGCATCTAGTCGGTATACAACTGACAGTTTGTTGAATGCACTTAAAAATATTGTAAAATTAGATATAAATAGTAAATATAATTCAAAAAATTCCAACTCATGGGCAAGTTTTAATGATTTATTCTCAATTATAATGAATAATAATACGCAAGTATGAATAAAACTGACATAAAAAAATATATAAAAGGTATTTGTGTGGCATCTCAGCGCGCGGCCATGGCAGCTAGATCACTTTCTAGTATTCAACGAGTAATGATAATCAAAAAAGTTATTAAGAATTTAAAGAATAACAATCTAACAATTATTAAGAAAAACTCAATCGATATAAAACTAGCAAAGCAAAATAACCTTTCAGATGCACTTATAGATAGACTTCTTATTAATAGCAGTAGAATTAAAACTATGATAAATGGACTCGAAGAAATAAACACAATACCAGATACACTCTATAAAAAAATCAATAAATCTAGACAATCCAGTGGAATAACTGTCGAGCAAATGAGAGTTCCTCTGGGTGTTATTGCTATGATTTACGAATCAAGACCAAATGTTACAATTGATGCTGCAGGGTTATCTTTAAAATCGGGTAATAGTATTATCCTTAGAGGAGGCAGTGAAGCGATAAATAGTAATTTAATATTATCTAGTCTTATCAAAAAAGCACTTCTTGAGAGTAAGGTATCAGCAGATATGGTTCAAATTGTTAAGACTATAGATAGGGTTGCTGTTAGTGAGCTTTTGAAAATGGACTCTTTTATCGATGTTATAATACCTCGTGGCGGGAAAGGCCTAATTAAAAAAGTATCAGAAGAATCTAAGATTCCAGTAATTAAGCATCTTGATGGTAATTGTCACGTATATATTGATAAGGACGCTGACTTTAAAACAGCAATGTCATGTACAATAAACTCTAAGACTCAAAGGTATGGTGTGTGCAATGCTGCAGAGTCATTATTAATTCATAAGAGTTTTCCAAAATCTTATATCAAAGAAATTCTTCATATATTAGAAGGGCATAAAGTTGAGATTAGAGGATGTAGTCAAACAAAGAAATTACATCCTAAGATAAAAAGTGCAAAAGAGTCTGATTGGTATGAGGAATATTTGAAACCAATAATATCTGTAAAAATTGTTCCTAGTATTGACGATGCGATATCACACATTGAAAAGTATGGAAGTAAACATACTGAGGCTATAATATCAAAAAACAAAAATACTCAAGACAAGTTTCTCAGAGAGGTTGATTCTAGTTCTGTGATGGTTAATACGTCAACTAGATTTGCAGACGGATATGAATATGGATTAGGTGCTGAAATTGGAATTAGTACAGATAAAATACATGCTCGCGGTCCAGTTGGACTAGAGGGATTAACAAATCTAAAATATATTGTTAATAGTAGAGGAGTCATACGAAATTAAACAGTCTATCATAGGTCTATATTTAGGATCATTTGATCCTGTGCATAATGCTCATATAGATATACCCTTAAAAATTAAGAATCATTTCGAACTAGATAAAATTATCTACGTTCCGACCGGAACATCACCTGTGGGTAAAGTTTTTAAAGCTAATAAATCTGACAGACTAAAAATGTTAGAAAATGCAACAGCTCAAGATAAGTCCTTAAGTATTGATGATTATGAATTAAAATCACCAGATATTTCATATTCGTTTAATACATTGAAATATTTCGAAGAATTATATCCACAAAACAAATTACGACTTATTATTGGTGAAGATAATTTTATATCATTTACTAAATGGTATAAGTACCATGAAATTATGAAGATAGTAAATATTGTAGTGTTGGTTAGGGATAATATTTTAAGATATGATAATATGGAACATATAAAAAGTTTACTTGAAGAAAATATTAATTTATTTAATAAAACTAAATGTGGAAAGATATATTTTTCTCAAAAACATAAATCAATTATATCTTCAACAATGGTCAGGGAGCATGTCAGTAGGAATGAATCTATTATGAATTACGTATCTAACGAAAATAATAAATATATACTTGATAAAGGATTATATAGATGATTTTAAACGATGAGATAAATTCAATATTAGAGGAACTCAAAGCAGAAGATATTATATCTTTAAATGTTAAAAATAAATCATCTGTGACTGATACTATGATTATAGCATCAGGAAGATCCACAAGACACGTTAAGTCAATATCAGATAATATAATAAAGAAACTAAAAAAAACAAAGATTAAACCTATAGGTATAGAAGGGTATTCAAAGTCAGAATGGATACTGATTGATTTTGGTGACGTACTAGTTCATGTCATGCATCCGGAAACAAGGGAATTTTATTCTCTTGAAAAGCTTTGGGATGAAAGCTTAAATAATGAAAATATGATTTAAATATGCAGAATATTATTAAAATATTCTTCAATATCATAATTATCTTACTTTTCTCATTTTCTGCTTTAGTATTCATCTCAGAAAACACATCTACTTTTAATCAAAAACTGTCTAATACTATAGAGAGAGAGTTTCTTGATAATTATAATGTTATTTCTAAAATTGATTCAGTCAAAGTTAAATGGGAAGGCATTAATCCAAATATTCATATATCAAAGTTAAAAATCAACGATAAAAAAAATAATATTATTCTAGATACACCTATTAGTATATTTCGAATAGATTTGTTACAAAGCTTATTTCAAAGGTCGATGAATATCAGTGAAATTATTGTTAATGATACTTCTATAATTCTTACACGGGATAATTCAAAGATCTCTATAAACAACTTAAGTTTTATGGATGAGATTAATAAAACTGGTAATACAGTTATCCCTAAAATAATTCTTAAAAACTCGACAGTCAAGCTGAATGATAAAAGTATAAATAACACTATAAATTTTAAAATTAATACTTTAATAGTCAGTAGTTTTAATAATTTGCTTACTATCAATGCAAATTTTTTCCATAAATCAAGTCTAGATCCTATTACGTTCATATATCATGCAAAAAAAGAAGATGATAATAATCTAAGTAAGGTGTATCTAAGCGGGAACTCTGTGAAATTACCATATGACATGTTGCCTGCATCTTTAAAACAAATAAAATCTGACCGTATTTCTTTTAGAGTATGGATGGATTTAAACAATATGAAAATAGAGAAACTAGCTGGCAATATTACTGCTAGCCAACTGGATGTAAAACTCCCTCTCAGAAATCTTAAAATAAAAAACGTCAACAGTGATATTCTTTATGTTAAAAATAAAACATTAGAGACACTTAGTCTTATGAGACTTAATTATCTTCTAAATGATAAAAAAATAAATGATAACAAAATTGTAGTTAGTAAGACTAAATCTAAACAGATAAAGGTATTTATTAAGAAAGATAGCTATCAGATTATTGATGTTCTATCAAAAAAGGCTAACTTATTTAATTATGATTATCTGTCTAAGTTGAAAAATCCCAGTATAAAAAATCTTCAAATACATACATCCAACAAAGATATTTTGAATTATTTCTCTTTTACAGTTGATAGCCCGCTATTTGAACTTAATGAACAATATCAGTTAAATGACATATCTTTTGATATGCATGGAGATCTAAAGAAGGGAAGAATGAATATAAATAGTGTTTCTATGAGTAATAATATGACTAATTCAATAGACAAAATGAATGGATCCATTACTTATAATATAAGAGGGAAATCAATATACTTTAGTAGCAATAATCTTGAGGATGAAAATGGCCATCGGATATCAATCAGTGGCAAGAAAATATCAAAATATCCATCATTAAAGATCGAACTTTTAAGTAGTGTTAAAGAAATTAAACGAACTATTTATTCTGGTATAGAAAAAGATAAATTGGAAATCTCTGGTAGCTTCAATAGTAATATTTACTATCATAATAATAAGATTTTCGCTAAAACGAAAATAAGAAACTTTTATCTAAATAATTTTGATTCCGTTTATTTATCTTCAGATAAAATAGACTTATTTCATTCATCTAATATGATTAAATCAAATAAGTTCACGTTAAGCTTAAATAATCAGAATCAAACATCCAGTATAGATACTAATATCAAACCAAAGACTTATGAATATATCATGTCGTCATTAGGAAAAATTGATACTGCTCTTTTAACTAAACTATCTATGATTGATAATAATATAATCAAGGGAAAATCTTTGGTTAAATCTAAAATATCCTATAATAAAAAAAATGGAGAGATAAATTTATATGCCTCCAGTGATTTAGAGGGAGTATCCATTGATATTTACCAATCATCTATAAAAAAACCTGAAGAAAAACTTAGTACTATTTTAAATTATCAATACTCCTCTTCAGTTTCATATCCAATAAAAATATCAGTAGATAAACATAATTTAGAAATTAAAAATGAATCGAAATATTTCTATCTTAAGATTAAATCACCTGCAGCAAGAGGATTTATAAAATATCCTAAAGCCTTAGATAAAGATGAAGTTCTGAATGGATCATTTGAGTATATTGATACAAGTTTTTTTGCTGGAGGTAATTTTCTTGCTTCATTGCCAAAAATAAATATTAAAGCTAAATATTTAAAATCTAATAATTTAGTTTTCGATAATTTTAATCTTATTATGATACCGATGAATGAATATATAGAAATAACTAAACTTAATTTTAAAAATAACCATTTAGAAATGACATCATCTGGCAAATGGTTCATTAAAGATAAAATCAGAACAGAGTTATTTGCAGACATTAAAAGTGATAATTTTGGTCTTGCTCTAAAAACACTTGGCTATCCTGACACTATTAAAGGTGGAAAATTACAAGCTGAATTATCTGGGACATGGGAAGGCTCTATTCAGGATTTTGGTTTCTCAAAAACAATAGGTACTCTGAAATTCAATATTGAAAAGGGACAAATAAATGAATTAGACAAGGGGACTCAAGCCCTCGGTCAAGTTTTAGGATTATTTAGCATATCATCAATACCAAAAAGACTATCTTTAGATTTCTCAGATTTTTTTTCTACAGGACTTAGTTTTGATAATCTTAATACAGAGATTGATCTAAATTCAGGAATAGCAGATACAAAAAAAATGACGATAACTGGGAGTTTCGGTGAAATGAGATTATCTGGCAAATCAGACCTTATCAATCAAACACATAACCAAGTCCTTATCTTTATACCTGATCTATCTTCTACAAGTCTTGTTACAGGAGCAGTTATAGGTGGGCCAATAGGTGCCGCCGCTTCAATATTTTATGACAAACTCCTCAAGGAATTTGGAGTTGATACAAATAAACTTGCAGGAATTGAATACTCTATAAAAGGTCCTTGGAGCGACCCTGAAATTAAAGTAACCCAATCGTTTAAACCTATCATCAATTAATATATCCTAGACAGATGTCTAAGGTATCTGCAATACAGCTTAATTCTGGACCTAATGTGAAGGTCAATTTGTACGATGTGAAAACATTTATAGAACAGATAGCTGATCTTGGATCAAAGATGGTTGTCCTTCCAGAGAATTTTGCTCTAATGCCTGAAAATGATGCCGATTATATTAAACATGCTGAAGATCTAGGTGACGGGCAGATACAAAATTATTTATCTGACCTTGCAAGTACTTATAAAATTTGGATTGTTGGCGGAACAATACCTATAAAATCCAAAGATAAAGATCGAGTCATGGCTAGTACTATTACCTATAATGAAAAAGGAAAACAAGTATCCTTGTACAATAAAATTCATCTCTTTGATGTAACTCTTCCAAAATCAAAAGAATCTTATAATGAGTCTAAATATTTTATGCCAGGAGATATGATTGAAGTTATTGATACTCCAATCGGTCGAGCAGGCATAGCCTGTTGTTATGATTTAAGATTTCCAGAACTATTTAGATTACAACAAGAACAAAAAGTTGATGTTATTATTTTGCCTGCATCATTTACCGAACAAACTGGGAAGGTACACTGGGAAACACTTATTAAAGCTAGGGCTATAGAGAACCTCTCTTTTGTTGTATCTTCATGCCAAGGCGGTTACCATATAAACGGCAAGAAAACGTTTGGTCACACCATGATAGTTAATCCATGGGGTCAAACTTTAGATATACTTGAAAAGGGAAAAGGTTTTATAAGTAGCGATATAGATTTATCACAACTAAAATCAATAAGAGAAAATTTTCCAGTTTTAGAACACATGAAACTGATTAATAAAAAATGAACATAATTAAAGACTACATATTTGAAGAAAATAAACTTAACTTCAATAAGATTGAAGATATAATCGCAGAATCTTCAGGCCCATCAATTGATTTATCTGATTTATATATGCAGTACACAACGGTTGAAAGCTGGACATGTGAAGACGGTATAGTCAAAAGTGGTTCTCAACATATAGATAGTGGATACGGTATAAGATCAATAAGTAATGAAAAAACAGGTTTTTCATACGGAAATAATTTCAACTTTAATGAAATTATGAAAGCGGCTAAATTATCGAAATCAATTATCAAATCAAATTCATCACAATCATTAAATTTAAAAGAATATTCAGATTTTGAAAAACTATATATTTCAGAATCCCCACTTGCATCTGTAACCGATGATCAGAAGGTAAACTTTCTTAGAGAAATTAATAACTATATTAAAAATAAAGACAAGAGAGTTGAGCAGGTAATAATTAACCTTAGCTCCAGCTTTGATTCAATTTTTGTTGCAAATTCTCTTGGGACATATAGTTTTGATGATAGACCACTAGTTAGGTTTAATGTAATGGTCATATTGAAATCTGGAGATAGAGTTGAGCGTGGAAGTGCAGGTGGTGGTGGAAGATACACTTATCCAATGTTACTAGATACAAAAAGACCCTATGAGCTGGCTGATGAAGCCATAAGAATTGCTGATGTGAATCTAACTTCTGAGCCATGTAAGGCAGGAAATACTACGGTGGTTTTAGGTTCAGGATGGCCAGGTGTACTGTTACATGAAGCTGTTGGACATGGGCTAGAAGGTGATTTTAATAGAAAAAAAACATCAAACTTTTCTGATTTGATTGGACAAAAGGTCGCATCAGATCTGTGTACGGTTATTGATGATGGAACGATTAAAGATAGACGAGGATCTTTGTCTATAGATGATGAAGGTACACCGACCGCAAAAAATACCTTGATTGAAAATGGTATCTTAAAAGGATATATGCAAGATTTAATGAATGCAAAATTAATGGATGTGAAACCTACTGGAAATGGCAGAAGAGAAAGCTATGCACATCTCCCAATGCCTCGTATGACAAACACATATATGCTTGGCGGAACATCAGAAGCTGATGAAATCATTGAAAGTGTTAAGGATGGTATCTATGCAGTAAACTTTTCTGGTGGGCAAGTAGATATTACTAGTGGTCAATTTGTATTTACCGCATCTGAGGCGTATAAGATTGAATCTGGAAAAGTTACAAATGCGATTAAAGGGATGACTTTGATTGGAAATGGCCCCGATGTCTTAAAAAAAGTTTCTATGGTTGCTAATGATATGAAATTAGATGACGGTGTTGGTACATGTGGTAAAGAAGGACAGAGTGTTCCTGTTGGTGTTGGTCAGCCGACACTTAAAATTGATGATATTACTGTTGGCGGAACGGAAGTATAAATATGTCTGCTACTTTTCATGAAACTACTGACAAACTAAAAAATATAATTGACGGTTTAGATAACAAAAGAGAATATGAGTTCCACTTTAACTCTACAGATGGTGCAGATGTCACTTCAAGGTTTGGTGATGTTGAAAATATTCAATATCATAACGATGAGTCACTTACAGTTACATGCATCGATGGTAAAAGAAAAGGTGTTGCGAGTACAAATAACCTATCTGATGAGAGCATAAAACTAACAATTGAAAAAAGCAAAACGATAGCTTCATTTCTCGAGACAGACGAGCATCAAGGCTTAGCGAAGGATAATTTAATTAATCAATTAAATATAGATTGTGATATAAATTTCCCAAAGACATTTAGTTCAAATCAATTAATAGACATGACCGTTGAGTGTGAAAAAGCTGCGCTTGATTATGATAAGAGAATTAATAATAGTGAAGGCTCAGAGTACGGATACTCACAATCGAACAATTTAATTTTAAATTCTCATGGAGCAGTAGGGTCTTATTCTTCAACTAGCTATACCCTTTCTTGTGTTGTCATAGCAGAAGAGAATGGTTTAAAAGAAAGAGATTATGCGTACACAACTCGAAGAAACTTTGAGCAGACGGAAAGCGCTCAAGCAATAGGTAAGCTCAGTGCAAAAAAAGTAATCTCGAGACTAGGTGCGAAATCCATATCTACTAGAAAATGTCCTGTCATTTTAACTCCTGAACTATCCGTTGGTTTATTTTCATCATTTTTATCTGCTATTAATGGAAACAATATATATAAAAAAAATAGTTTCTTATCTGAATATTTAAATAAGCAGGTTTTTGCAAGTCATATCAATATTACAGAAAAACCAGATATTAAAGAAGGACTCGGCACGAAACCTTTTGACAGTGAGGGAGTTAAAACTTCTGAAAAGAATATAATCGAAGGAGGTGTTCTAAATACCTTTTTATTAGATACCTACTCTGCAAGTCAGCTCAAGTCAAGATCTACAGGTAATTCTGGGTATACAAATATATTAATAGAATCTTCAAAAAAAATGCTGAATGATCTGATTGAATCTGTAGATGAGGGAATACTAGTTACTGAAATGATGGGTTCTGGCGCAAACATGTTGACTGGTGATTACTCAAGAGGCGCATTTGGATACCTAATTGAAAAAGGTAAGATATCATACCCGGTAACAAATTTTACGATTGCCTCTAACATGATTGATATGTTCAAAAATATCGAGGAAATTGGTAATGATTACTATATGAACTCCAAGATAAAATGTGGCTCTGTAATGATTAAAGATATGACCATAGGTGGTAATTAATTAAAGTATTGTCTACTCAGATAATACATGTAATAGTTAATAATGCTTCACCTAAGGGAAATATTACTCTCACTCATAATTATAATACCTTCTATAGCTGCACATGCAGCAGATGGTCGAACTATGACCGATAAGCTTACTTGCTATAATTACGAGGAACGTATTGTATTTATTCTTGATCTAAAAAAAGATAATGAAAAATTAAATAGAATGAGCTTAGCTGTAGTAAAAAGAACAGAAGATTCTATAGAACTTACTGCACCAGATTTACTTGTAAAATTTGATTCTATTAATTTTGTATTAGATGTAGTACCTTCCAAAGCGTCCGAAGCTCTTAGTATGGAATGCACACCATATTAGTCTTAAGCTTTGTATCTAGATTTTAAAATTAAATAACCGGCTACCGCTGATACAATTGATCCTATAAATATACCTAGTTTACTACTATCAACGAGTATTTGATCAGTAAATGCTAAACCATTAATAAATAAGCTCATAGTAAAGCCAATACCACATAGCAGTGACAATCCAAATATATCTTTTAAAGACACATTATCAGGAAGTTTAAACATGTTTGTTTTCATTCCAATATAAGTAAACAGTGTAATGCCTATAGGTTTGCCGACTAACAATCCAAGGATGATACCTAAAGATAGAGGGCTGTAAACACTGCTTAAAGTTACATCACTAAAATTAATATCACTATTAAAGAATGCAAAAATAGGCAAAACAAGTATGCCTACAAAATTATGCAGCTTATGTTCAAGTTGTTTGAGCATCGAATGTTCTAAATTATTATTCTCATTATTTGGAATCGTTGTTGCTAAAAGAACACCAGCAATTGTTGCATGAATTCCTGATTTCAAAACAAAATACCATAAGAATATGCCTAACAAAATAAAGATGTACATCTTCTGAGATCCTGACATGTTCAATAATATTAAAAGTGAAAATATAACGGCTGAATATAATAAATAATGTGTGCTGATTTCAGATGTATAAAAGAAAGCGATAATTAATACAGCTCCTAAATCATCAATGATCGCTAACGATAAAAGAAAAACTTTTAAACTTAAAGGAACGCTTTTTCCTATAATGAGGAGTACAGCTAGTGAAAAAGCAATATCGGTTGCTGTAGGAATTGCCCAGCCTGACATATTTTCAGGACTTGAATAATTTATTAATACATAGATTAATGCTGGCGCTACCATTCCTCCGACTGCTGCAATTGCGGGGAGTACCATTCTATCAAAACTTGATAGTTCACCTTCTAATATTTCTCTTTTAAGTTCTAATCCTATAACAAAGAAAAATATTGCCATCAATCCATCATTAACCCAGTGGGAAACACTTTTTGTAAAACTAAAATCTCCTATGTTTATAGGAATCGAAGCATACTTAATATCAAAATAAATAGTTTGAAGTGGGCTGTTAACTACAATTAGTGCAAGAGTTGCAAAGATTAATAATAATATTCCTGATTTTTCTTCTCTTGAGAAGAAATTTTTTATAGCTTGTGTGATATCAAAGGTATTATTCATTCGCAATTTATTATATCAGCTTGTAAGACTAGCGTATACTTACACTATCAACATAGAGAAATCTTTCGATTCTATATTTTTTGTTAGCGCACCTATAGAGATATAGTGGACACCCTTGATAGCAAATTTTTGTATATTCTTTAGATTGATCGAACCAGATACTTCTATTTTTAAGTTTAAGTTACATTGAATAAACTTTTTCAACATCAATGGTGTGAAATTATCCAGTAACACTCTATCTATCTTTAATTGGTCTAAACTTTTAGCAAACTTGAGTGTTTTTGCCTCAACAACTACTTTTTTATTATTTGCAATAGCTTTCTTAATTAACTCAATTGGGGTAGTTGTAAACTTCAAATGATTTTCCTTAATAAGAACAGCTGTGGATAAGTCTTCTCTATGAGGCATACACCCAGCTGCAATACATGCTTCTTTCAATGGAGACCTAAATAATGGAAGAGTTTTTCTTGTGTGAAGTAATTTAATTTTTGTATGCTTAATTTTTTTTTGAAATCTCTTACAAAGATCGTAAGTTCCGGACATAGCCTGAAGGTAATTTAGAGCTACACGTTCTGCTTTAAGAAGAGAGTGATTTGAACCAATAATTTCAGCTATGATTGTATTTTTCTTAGTATACTGACCGTCTTTAATATAAAACTTAATTTTTATTTTTTTATCAATTTTTTTGAATACTTGTTCAAGCCATCTTATTCCATAGACATGAGATGTTTCTTTAATTTTAATTATGGCTTTGCACTTCCTATGTATGGGGAGAAGTTTTGTTGTTACATCTTGTCTGCAACAATCCTCATCCAGTGCTAGTTTAATGTGCTTATCTCTATTCATCAGGTCAGGCTTTGAAAGTATCTTTTAACTCTTTTGTTTTTATAAATATCATTGGACCCAATAAAATTAATGCAATTAAATTAGGTAATGCCATTAGCCCGTTCATAATATCTGCAATCAGCCACATTAGATTCAATTCTATAATAGCTGCTACAGGTATAATTATTACCCATAATATTCTGTAGTAGATTATTATTTGTGATCCGAATAAAAATTCAGCACATTTTTCACCATAATAACTCCATCCGATAATGGTACTAAATGAAAATAAAATTAATCCAAAAATAACAATGTATTTACCATTACTTAATAATTGTTCAAAAGATGCAACCGTTAAGACAGCTCCATTAATTTCTCCTATCCATAAATTACTCATTAAAATAACAAAAGCTGTGATCGTACAAACTATTAGAGTATCAATAAGTGGTTCAAGCATTGAAATCATCCCTTGTTTAGCAGGATTATTGGTATTGGCTGCAGCATGAGCAATTGGCGAGCTTCCTAAACCGGCCTCATTTGAAAATACACCTCTTGCAACTCCATAACGCAATGCCATCCAAACTGTTGCACCTGCAAAACCACCGGTTGCTGCAGTGGATGTAAATGCAGATGTAGTAATTAGATTAAATATATATGTAACTTCGGTATAGTTAAGAACGATAATCCATAGACCGCCGAGTATGTATATGGCTGACATAAGAGGTACTAATTTGGATGTGATTTTGCCAATGGATTTGATACCTCCAAGAATTACAAGTGCAACCAATAAAGCTATAAAAATTCCAACGGTAAAAGCTGAGATACCAAATTCACTTTCAATAACTTGTGATACAGAATTGACTTGTACTCCATTACCAATTCCTAAAGCTGCAATCATACCTGCAAGAGCAAATAGATAGGCAAAAATTATATAGTTTTTTGATAATCCATTT
This sequence comes from Gammaproteobacteria bacterium, assembly GCA_045561295.1. GTDB lineage: Bacteria > Pseudomonadota > Gammaproteobacteria > CACLCV01. The sequence goes on along the minus strand of JBJKYD010000010.1, from coordinate 108,396 downwards.
TTAATATAATACATTGGCCCACCAACAGTTTCACCATTTGCATTTTTCTCTCTGTACTTAATAGCAAGGAATGCTTCAGCATATTTTGTCGCCATACCAAATAAAGCAGACACCCACATCCAAAATACTGCACCTGGTCCTCCAATATAAATTGCCGTAGCAACTCCAGCAATATTTCCTGTTCCAACTGTTGCAGACAAAGCAGTTGTTAAGGATTGGAAAGATGTGATTTCTCCATCAGTGGCTTTTTCATCTTTTTTGAAGATTTGTTTGAAAGCTACGAGGATATACGTAAAAGTAAATCCTTTAAGCCCAAGACTTAGAAAGATTCCTGTACCTAAAATCAATATAAGTGTAATAGGGCCCCATATCAAACCACTTAAAGTATTTAGAAAATCATACATTGTCTTTTTTATGTATTACTTGAACTGCTGACTCTCTATTTTCATTTTCAGCTTTAAGCTCATCAAAAATAAGATCAGAGTAGTGTGGTATATCATAGCCAGTTTTAAGTTTTGTACCTACGGTATGAGAATAATCCGATGATTTATAATTATTTTGTATATGTCTATTCACTATAATAATGAATCCATCATTTTGAAGACTATCAAGAGCTTTACCTATTATATGTTTACTTAAATCTTCATTACAAAATTTTTCATCTATTAAAAATACATTATGTTCACTATCAAAGTCACACTCATTTAAATTGCCAATCAAACGATTGAAACTTGATGCCGTATCTTTAGGAAGGTACTCAGAATAAGCATCAATATTATCTTCATTAGAGGAATAGACTTTTGTTTTTTTGATATTCATATAATCACTGCATGCTAATTCCATGCCAAGTAAGTTACTATTACTGAGAACTCCAAGGTTGATTTTTTTATTTCTTCCGTGGTTATCAAGAATTATTTTCTCAACGACTGCACTGAGACGTAAATTTTCATTTTGATTATCTATTTCATTTTGTAATTCATTTAATTTATTTTCTTGATAAAGTTTAGGCAATGCCTTATCAATAAAATAAGTAAAAGTACTATTACGAACCTTAGGCTCTTTCTTACCGATACGCATTGACATTACGCCATCATTCTCCGCCCATATATTACTCATACCCCACCATTTCTGCCTGCTTTGGAAAGCAACTTCTAGAATACTTCTCGACCAATAGTTTTTCTCAACACCTTGTCTTTCAGCGTAAACTGGAAATATTACCGCTCCATCTTTTTTAATTACATACATAAGATATCTTAAAAATTCTGCACCCCAATTATTGGCATAAAGCGGAAAACTAATTCCTAGATAAACTCTATCTATAGAATGTTTTTGAAACGGATAGTATAAAGATGGTAGCTCAGCGTCATTATCAAAACTATCTGAATCCAATGTATAGCTTTTGATATTCTTACTTGGTTTTACAGCACCGTGTTTATCGCGAGTGTCTGATGCATAATAGTCTATGTCATCTTCGATGTATTTACTTGATTTGTGGAATATTATATCTGTCATATATCTGATATTATGGTTTTAAATATTATCATGAACTCGTTATATTCAATAGTAAAAATCAGCTAGCTATTATGATTGCAGGCATTATATCGATAATACTTATTACCTTGTCACTTGCTTTACTTAATGATGTCTCTTTAGCCTTTGTTTTTGTTGTATCATTTTTTTATATCTTAATATATTCCCTAGCATTAAAAAAAGAAGACAAAAATAAAAAATTTGTTGTAAGAGTCGATAATAAAAATATAAAGAAGGATTTCTTTTTATCAGAAAAAGATAAAAGCGTATTTAATCAAAATACATTTCCAATGATAATTATTGACAGTTCATATACTATAACTCAATCAAATGTTGCATTTAACTCATACATTGGTAAAGATGCTAATGGCATGAATTTATCGTTATGTTTGAGATCAAATGAACTTAATACTGCACTTAGCGATGCTCTCGTTAATAACAAAAAGGGTGATATTGATTTCATAATTTATGATCAAGTACATAAATATATGCAAGCTCAAGTATTTCCTCTGACAATTAAAAAAGATAAATATGCTCTAGTACTGATGATAGATAAAACGTCTCAAAAGATGGCAGAAAAAGTTAAATCTGATTTTGTCTCAAATGTGAGCCATGAGCTTAAAACACCCCTGACTGCCATAATAGGATTCATTGAAACTATCAATGGACCTGCTAAAAATGATGAATCAAAAAAAGAAAAATTCTTGAATATTATTCAGACAGAAGCAGAGAGAATGCAGAGACTGGTAAATGATACGCTTTCACTGTCCCGTGTAGAAGAGTCAGAGTATCAAATACCAAATGAAAAAGTTGACTTGTGGCTATGCTGCAGCTCAGCATGCGATTCTGTTCAATCAATGGCAGATAAGAAAAAGATCAGTATTTCATTTGATAGAGACTACAATCAAGAAAATTTTTATGTAAAGGGCAATCAAGATCAAATTACAGAAATTTTTGAAAATTTATTAGATAATGCTATCACCTATAGTGATTCTGGTACTGAGATTAAGATATCGCTATCCGATAAAGATAAGAACATAGAATTTAAAATTACCGATCAAGGACATGGAATACCCAAAGATGACATATTGAGAGTTTCTGAGAGATTCTTCAGATCCAAAACAGCAAATAAATATAAAAAAAATAGTTCAGGCCTTGGATTATCAATAGTAAAACATATAGTAAACAGACATGCTGGTGATTTATCTATCTCAAGCGAAGAAGGTGTTGGCTCTACTTTCACAGTAGATTTACCTAAGTTTAGCTCAGATTCATAAATCTGTAATAAATATTTAATTTCTACTTCATGCGCATCTTGTGTAATCAGACTACTTAATTTATATATGGAGACAACATGAAAAATTTATCAATAGCATTGACATTTTTGGTTGCACTAGGTGTATCAAGTGTCGAAGCAAGAGATACAATCAAGATCGTTGGATCCTCTACCGTTTATCCTTTTGCGACTGTTGTAGCTGAAGAATTCGGAAGAGCTGACAATGGTTTTAAAGCGCCTATCATTGAATCTACAGGTTCTGGTGGTGGTCTTAAATTATTCTGTGCAGGTAAAGGTCCATCAACACCTGACATTACTAATGCATCAAGAAGAATTAAGATGAAAGAAGTAAAGCTGTGTGCAAAAAATGGCATTACAGATATTACTGAGATGAAAATTGGTTTTGATGGCATCGTTGTAGCGAATGCAAAAAGCGGTCCAACAGTGCAGCTTACTAGAAAGGATTTATATTTAGCACTAGCTAAAGAAGTGCCCATTGGTATCATGGACGGAGTCACTGGCCCAAATCCATACAAAACATGGAATCAAGTTAGAGCTGGACTTCCTAATATACCTATAGTGGTTTATGGACCTCCGCCTACATCTGGTACAAGAGATGCGTTTGCTGAAATTGCTCTAAGCGGTGGATGCAGTAAGATTGCTTGGATCAAGAAATTAAAGAAAAAGAATAAAAAAGCATGGAAAAAACTTTGCCGTACAGTTCGTGAAGATGGACCATACGTTGAAGCAGGTGAGAATGATAACTTAATTATCCAAAAACTTACTTCAAATAAAGACTCATTCGGTGTATTTGGATTCAGTTTCTTAGACCAGAATAAAGACAAAGTAAAAGGAGCGGTTATCGATGGAGTAGCTCCAACATTTGATGCTATTGCATCTGGTGATTATAAAGTATCACGTTCACTGTTCTTTTATGTGAAAAAAGATCACGTGGGTGTTATTCCTGGCGTTCAAGAATACATGGAATTTTTCATGAAAGACGATGCTGTAGGAAATGATGGCTACTTAGTTGATAAAGGTTTAATACCTTTACCAGCTAGTACACGAGCTAAGTTTCAAAGTGATGCAAAATCACTTGCAAAACTGGTTCGTTAATTAACTCCATATAACTTAAAAGTATCGCCTGATTAAATCAGGCGATACTTCATTATATTTATGAAAAAAATAATATCAGAGTTTCTTGGCATGATGATCCTTACTATGGGTGTTGTAGGAAGTGGCATTATGGCTCAAAACATAAGCGAAGGTATTGAGGGCATCACTTTATTAATAAACTCAGTTTCAACAGCAGCTATTCTTATTGTGATTATCATGACTTTTAGAGAAATATCCGGAGCACATTTTAATCCTGCAGTATCCTTGAGTTTTTATATGCAAGGCAAGTTAGAAAAAATAGATTTTTTTAGATATGTTCTTAGTCATGTGTTGGGGGCTATAGTAGGTGTAGTTTTTGTTCATATCATGTTTGATATGAGTATTCTTGATTTTAGTACGAAAGACAGGAGTGGAGGAAATATTATCTTTTCAGAGATCATTGCTTCATTTTTATTGGTTTTTATCATTTGCATGTCCCAGAAAAGAAATGATTTATCAGTTGGTGTTATTGTAGGTGTTTATATAGGGGCGGGATACTTTTTCACTTCCTCAACCTCATTTGCTAATCCAGCAATTACAATTGCGCGTTCGTTTACTGACACCTATACAGGGATAGATCCTACCAATATAATTGGATTCATCTTCGCTCAGCTCATTGGAGCTTATTTAGCAACCAAGACATATAATTACATCAGAAGTTAAGGCATATTTAACACAACTGTAACATTGAAGACTTAACATCAGTTAACTAAAAGATATGACTGAATTCCTACTCATCTTAATTATTGCTCTTGCTGTATATGGCTTTGTACTCAATAAGAGCAAGGCCAATGCATTATCTGAGGTTAACATAATGCATTCCCAACCACATTATCATGGTCTATATTCAGCTTTCATGACTCTAGTCCCTGCAATTATATTATTAATCTCCTGGTCATTTATTGTAAATATAATAACCAATATTACTCTCAAAGAATTTTTTTCAGATGTAACTGACAGTGGGTTAGTAAGATTTTATACAGATGGGGTTATAGCTTATGTAGAAGGATCATCAGATAGAATAATTGATCATGTAGGCTTTTTGCCAGCGGTAGAACATTATCAATCATTGCAATACAACAATAAGATCCTGCAGTTCATTGTTGTCTTGACGCTAACCCTAATGTTTTTTAGATACTCATTGAAATTTGTTGAGGTTCAATTTAAAGCTAGAGATTATATAGAAAAAGTAGTCGTTTTTGTTATGCGAGCCTCTGCAATTTTTGCAATATTTGTAACCATTGGTATTGTTATGTCATTGTTATTTGAAACTCTTAGATTTTTTGATTCTGTTAATGTCTTTGATTTTTTATTTGGATTACATTGGAGCCCTCAGATGGCAATAAGAGCTGACCAAGTCGGATCTTCAGGTAGCTTTGGTGCCGTTCCAGTTTTTACAGGAACGCTCCTTATTGCATTTATTGCAATGGCAGTGGCTGCCCCCATAGGCATGTTTTCTGCAATTTATCTTTCTCAATATGCCTCTGACAAAGTAAGAAACTATGCAAAACCAATTATTGAGATACTTGCTGGTATTCCAACAGTAGTCTACGGGTTCTTTGCCGTGATAACTGTCGCCCCATTTTTTAGAGACATGGGAGCATTTTTATCTTTTACGAATATGAGTTCAGAAAGCGCATTGATCGCTGGTTCTGTTCTTGGAATTATGATTATACCTTTTGTGGCATCATTAACCGATGATGCATTAACAGCCGTGCCTCGTTCACTTAAAGAGGGTTCGCTTGCAATGGGAGCAACACTATCAGAGACCACAAAACAAGTAATTATACCAGCTTCATTCCACGGCATTGTAGGAAGCTTCTTGTTAGCTTTTTCTCGTGCAATAGGTGAGACTATGATAGTTGTGATGGCTGCAGGTTTTGCTGCAAATCTCACCTTCAATCCCTTTGATAGCGTAAGTACTGTTACAGTGCAAATAGTTGGATTACTTACAGGTGACCAAGAGTTTGACAGCCCAAAAACATTATCTGCTTTTGCGTTAGCCTTCGTGCTATTTTTCATCACTTTAGTCTTGAATGTAATATCACTAACAATAGTTAAAAGATACAGAGAACAATATGAATAGTGTCTCTTTAAGAAATAAAAAAGAAAAAAGATTCCAAATGTATGGAATGACTGCCGTTATTGTTGCGATAAGTTTTTTAGGTATTCTTCTTTTCAATATATTTTCAACGGGAATTTCTGCTTTCAAACAAACTTATGTAGCAGTCAATTTAAATATCCCTCTTGATATAAACAAAAGTGAAATTAACCCAAGAGCTGAATTAAATAAAAGTTTTTTAAAAATGTTTCCTGAAATACAATCTCGTACTGAGAGAAGAGCTGCATTATCACTTCTTAGTAAGGGCGCAAGGTATGAATTTGAAGAACTTCTAGATGAAAATGAGGGTAAAAGTATAGAAGGATACCATTGGTTTTTAGCTTCTGCAGATTTAGATATGTACATAAAAGGTACCGTCAAAAGACAAGGAGATACCGCAGGAAGAATTGATGAAAATCAAATGAAATTTGTTGATCAGCTCGAATCTAAAAATTTGATAGAACTCCAGTCCAACAAGTATCTACTATCATCAGCTGATAGTCGAGAGCCCGAAATGGCAGGTATCAGAGGTGCTATCATAGGCTCTTTGTATTCTATATTAATTGCATTCCTGGTTTCATTTCCTCTGGCAGTTATGGCTGCAGTATATCTGGAAAAAATTGCATCAAAAAATAGATTTTCTGATTTGATAGAAACAAATATAAATAATTTAGCCGCGGTTCCATCTATAGTATTTGGTTTGCTCGGGCTCGCAATCTTTTTAAATTTTTTTGAATTACCCAGATCTGCTCCTTTAGTTGGAGGATTAACTCTTGCATTAATGACATTGCCAACAATAGTTATTGCAGCAAGAGCCGCTATTAAATCTGTTCCTCCTTCTATTGAAGAAGCAGCTATAGGAATGGGGGCTAGCAAAGTACAAACAATATTTGGCTTTACACTTCCCTTAGCGATGCCTGGTATTTTGACAGGGACGATTATAGGTATAGCACAAGCGATAGGCGAGACTGCTCCTTTATTAATGATAGGCATGGTTGCCTTTGTAGTAGATGTCCCAGGTGGTCCTATGGATGCATCAACTGCATTACCTGTTCAAATTTATTTATGGGCTGATAGTCCTGAGCGTGCGTTCACTGAGCGAACCTCTGCTGCCATTATGGTGTTGCTTACTTTTTTAATTCTACTTAATCTTACCGCAATTTATTTGCGTAAAAAACTCGAGAAAAAATGGTGAAAATATATGGCTGAAAATTTAAAAGTATCAATTAAAAATTTAGACGTTCATTATGGTGATAAGCAGGCTTTATTTAATGTTAATCTAAATATAATGGAAAAAGAGGTTACTTCACTCATTGGACCATCAGGTTGCGGGAAGTCTACATTATTAAAATGTATCAATAGGATGAATGATCTTGTTGAGATTTGTAAAATACGCGGACAGATTTTATTAGACTCTCAAGATATAAATGAAGCTTCTCAAGATCCTGTGCTCTTAAGAATGAAAATAGGTATGGTTTTTCAAAAGCCAAATCCATTTCCTAAATCAATATATGACAATGTTGCGTTCGGCCCTAAACTACATGGTATGGCAAAATCAAAAGAAGAATTGGATCATATTGTCATTCAAAGTTTATCTAAATCAGGACTATATGAGGAAGTTAAGGATAGATTATTTGAGCCCGGGACAGGACTGTCGGGTGGCCAGCAACAAAGATTATGTATTGCTCGTGCATTAGCGGTTAATCCACAGATACTTTTGATGGATGAGCCTTGTTCTGCATTGGATCCAATTGCTACTGCTAAAATAGAAGACCTAATAGCAGAGCTAAAACAGCAATATACAATAGTGATTGTTACCCACTCTATGCAACAAGCAGCAAGAGTTTCAGACAGGACTGCTTATATGCATATGGGCGAATTAGTAGAAACAGGACTTACTAAAACTATTTTTTCAAATCCTCAGCACGAAAAAACTCAGGATTATATTACAGGTAGAATTGGGTAATATAATATATAATCAATATTATGACTGATTATAGAGAACACATAGTTAAATCATTTGACGAAGAGATAGCTAACGTTATCCATCTAACTACACAGATGGCGACATTGGTTGAAGAGCAATATAAATTGCTCTATCACGTTGTCGATACGGGTTCTCCATCAACTACTGAGGATATACTAGAAAATGAGCCTAAGCTTGATAATTATGATGCAGAGATTAGAGATGCTGTTATCACACTAATTACTCTAAGGTCGCCTGTTGCTGTTGATCTGCGAGATATCCTGACCTCTTTGAGAATCTCTACTGATTTAGAAAGACTTGGTGATTATGCAAAAAACATAGCCATGAGGGTTGCGACACTTGAAGAAATTCCAGAGACTCATATAAAAAATGATATTTTAAGACTTCTCAATCTGGTTCAAGTCCAACTCAAAAAAGTAATAGACGCTTATGTCTCGAAAGACATTAAAAAAGCAGAAGAAGTTTTGAAAAATGATCTTGAGATAGATAAAAACTACAATGTAATCTATGAGAAGATTGTTGACCTTATAAAAGGTAAAGTCACTAAACTTAGATTGCTTACTTATACAAAGTTATTGTTTGCAATAAAAACACTGGAAAGAGCGGGAGATCACATTGGTAATATTGCTGAGGAAATCCATTTCATAGTCACTGGTGAACATATAGACCTTAAACCTGAGAGTAAAGAGAATAATCTAGAAGATGCACTCGAGGATTCTAATAAATGACAACTATATTTTCTATTGAAGATGAAGAAGCGCTAGTATCACTTTTAGAATACAATATTCAATCGGCAGGTTATAAATTTCAACATTCTCCAAATGGATATGATGGGATGATGAAACTTCAAAAATCAAAACCAGACTTAATACTACTTGATTGGATGCTACCAGATATATCTGGCACAGAAGTATGTAAGTTTGTTAGGAGTCATAAAGATTTAAAAAGTACACCTATAATAATGCTTACAGCCAAAGGAGAAGAGCAAGATCTGTTATCTGGTTTTGATATGGGTTGTGATGACTATATAACCAAACCATTTAGTCCTGCAGAGTTAATAGCTAGAATAAAAGCGCTTCTGAGAAGAAGTACAGACAATTCTCAAGATGCAGTTCTATCATATGGCAACATAAAAATGGATACCGGAACTCATCGAGTTTACTGTTGCGATGAAGAGGCAAAATTAGGACCGAGAGAGTATCGTATATTAGAGTTTTTGATGAGGCACCCAGGAAGGGTCTATTCTCGCCAGCAAATCTTAGATTCAGTATGGGGAACTAATGTTTATGTGACGGATAGAACTATTGATGTTCATATAAGGCGTCTCAGAAAGGCACTTAGTAATACCGAAGAATGCAAAGTAATAAGGACAATACGCTCATCTGGCTACAGTTTAGATTCTCAATCATAATCAATCTTCACTATGTCAGATAATAATTTCTTTATAAGAGAACTCAGTCTATTGGAGTTCAACAAGAGAGTAGTATTACAAGCATCTGATAAATCAGTGCCTATTCTCGAAAGACTGAAATATTTGTGTATTGCAGATAGTAATTTAGACGAATTTTTTGAAATAAAAGTAGCTTTTATTAGAAAGAAATTGAAATATTCTGATGGTCTTTTAACTTCTTCAGATGAGAGTGACCTTAAGCTTTTTAAAGATGTTAGGCGTAAAGCAAATTCTATTATTAAACTACAATATGATCTTCTTCAAAAAAGTGTATTTAGAGCACTAAGGACAAAAAATATTATTTTTTTAAGACGGAGAGAGCTCAACTCTTATCAAAGAGAGTGGGCAAATAAATATTTTGATGAACATATTTTACCTATAATTAATCCAATGATTCTTGAGGGAGATTCTCCAGAAATTGTTGGTAGTCATCCTTTTCCAAAAATACAAAATAAAAGTTTAAATTTTATGATTAAACTTAAAGGAACGGATGATTTTGGCAACAGTCCTAAACTTGCCGTTGTCCCAGCGCCAAGAATCTTATCAAGATACATACAGCTACCAAAAAAGATATCAAATAATAAAGATTGTTATATGTTTCTCTCTTCAATAATCCATGAAAACATAGATAAACTTTTCCCGGGTTTAAAAGTTAGAGGCTGCCATCAATTCAGGGTAACAATGAATAGTAACTTGGTTTTTGATGATGAAGATTTAAATGATATTAAGAAATCTCTTACTAGACTGTTGCCTGATAGAAAGTATAGTGAAGCTGTAAGACTTGAGGTAGTTAAAGATTGTCCTAAAGATATTCTAAAATTTCTTAAAAACCAATATTTCTTAAGCGACTTAGATATCTATAAAATTAATGGACCTGTTAATTTAAGTCGGTTCTATTCTATCTATGAGGATATTGACAAAAAAAATCTTAAATTTCCGATTTATAAACCAAAGCCTGTCATGTCTAGTTTCAAAAATAGTAAAGATTATTTTAATAACATCAAGGATCAAGATATCTTATTACATCACCCTTACAATGACTTCGATCATATTAATGATTTTATCAAGGCAGCTGTCAAAGATAAAAATACCGTCGCTATAAAGCAGACATTATATAGAACGGCTATTAATTCCAAGATTATTAATGCTCTTGTGAAAGCTGCAAAAAAAGATATTGCTGTCACTGTCGTCATAGAGCTAAGAGCTAAATTTGATGAGGAAACAAATATTAAAATAGCCAAAAAACTTGAAGATGCAGGCGTTCAAGTAACTTATGGACTTAAAAATTTTAAAACCCATGCAAAAGCCCTATTAATAGTTAGAAAGGAGAATGGGACTCTTGTTAATTACTTTCATTTAGGAACGGGCAATTATCATGAAAACACAGCTAAATTATATACCGACTTCAGTTTAATATCTGCCAATAAAGAAATTTCTGCTGATGTAAACAAATTTTTCCTTCAGTTGACGGGTTCAAACAAAGATATCAAATATAATCATCTATTTTTATCCCCAATTGACAGTAGCAAGAAGGTTATAAAATTGATATCAAATGAAATAGAAAATAAAAAAAATAAGCATGATGCTTACATCAAAATAAAGATGAATCAGCTCACGGAAAGGAAAATTATTAATAAACTCTATGAGGCATCACAGGCAGGTGTAAAAATAGAACTCTTCGTAAGAGGAGAATGTATATTAAAACCTGGCATTTCTGGTTTGTCTGAAAATATTAAAGTATACTCAACTATCGGAAGATTTTTGGAACATTCACGAGTGTTCATTTTTTGTAATAAAAATAGACCTAAACTTTATTTATCAAGCGCAGATTGGATGACTAGAAATATGCACAATAGAGTAGAGATATTTTTCCCAATTTTAGAACAAGAAAAAATGGACCGTATCATTTTTGAAGCATTTGAACTTCAAAGAAATGATAATGTTAAGCTATGGAAGCTTGATTCATTTGGAAAATACATTAAAAAAATGCCATCAAAAGGAAATAAAAAGAAACACTCACAACATATGCTATGTAAAATACATGGAGCGTTAGTTGACTGAAGAATTAGAAAAGAAAGTAGGCGTGCTTGATTTAGGTTCAAACACATTTAATATTAAATTTGTTACATTTAAAAAAAATGAAGTCAAAAGTATATTCAAATATAAGGAATATACAGATATTATCGCCTCAACTACCCTCAAAGGACATATTAATAAATACAAAGAAAAAAAATTCTTCCAACTTTTCAGTGAATTTAAGGAAATCATCGATAATCAGAAACCTGATAACTTTAGAATTATTGCCACTAATTCTTTTAGAAACATAAAGGATCAATCTTTTGTAAAAAATGTTGAGAATATTTTAGGACATCAAATTAATGTCATCAGTCCTGATGAAGAGGGGTATCTTGCGTTTAGGGGCGTTTCATCCACCAATGATTTGAAAGAAAAAAAATATTTTATTTTAGATATTGGAGGATCAAGTACAGAAATTATAAAAGTTAGTGAAAATAAAATATCTAAAATTATTAGTCTCCAAATTGGAAGTGCATCATTGACAAAGATGTACTCAGGCTATAATACTTTTCCATATAATGAAGCGAATGATTACATTAAGAGTCATTTGGCTAAAGAAAATGTCTCTGAACTTTCATTTAAAAATAATAAAGCGGTCTATGGAACATCAGGATCATTTAAAACAGCCTATCGCGCTTGTCAAATATTACAAAAACCAAAAGGCGCTGTAATTAAAGAAAACTTTCTAGATCTAATGAATAATCCAAAAAAAATACAATCAAAAAATAGTGAATTAAAAAATTATATTGATTCCTATCGACTGAGTGTTCTACCAGCTAGCCTAGTTATTCTCAATTGTATAATTAATACAATCAATATATCTGATATCTATAAATCTAATGGTGGGATAAGAGAAGGTGTAATAGATGAGCTATCCCAAACAACATAGTGTTTTATTTATCTGCACTGGTAATTCTGCACGCTCTATTATGGGAGAAATGGCTGCTAATCTTCTGACCAATGAATATTTCATAGGTTTTTCTGCAGGCTCCAACCCTACAGGTATAATTAATCCTGCTGCTTTAGAAATTGCAAAAGAGTTGGGGTATCCAATAAATAAGCTTAAATCTAAAAGCATTAATATTTTTAGTGAGAGCAATAACAATAAATTTGATTATGCAATTACAGTTTGTGATAACGCTAAAGATGCATGCCCTGTCTATACAAACTGTTTGAACAATCTTCACTGGAGTTATTCAGACCCTGCAGATATCGTAGACTTTAATGAGAGAAAACAAAAATTACTCGAAATTTATCAAGATATAGGCTCAAGGTTAAACGCTATATTAAAAAAAAATGAAACCTAACATGATTCATAATTCTGTCATATTTCATATATAAATCTTTCATATACATTTATTAAAACTTTTCACTTTAGTTTTATATCCTTTGACTATTCCTTATTTAGGGAAAAATTTAACGTTATTAAACAAAGAGGAAATATGAAACAATTACAAAAATATCTTGTACTTGCTTTACTTGCAGTTCCTTTAGTCGGTTTCACGGGTGGTGCTATGACAAATTCTGTCATCAAACCAAACGAAGCAGTCGCATCTCCAGCTCTTAAAAAAGGCTCTAGTGCGAAGCTTTATGGTCGACTTTGGTCTCAATACAGTAATACAAAAAAAGCCGGTGGAGAAGCTAACACCACAATCTTTGATGATGAAGGTATGGCTCGTATGGGCTTTAAAGGTAAAAGCTCTATCGGCAATGGCTATTCAGTCAACTATAAAGTTGAGTGGGCGATAGATCTTGGTGATGGAGACTCATCTGGAACAGACGGTGAAGATGTTGCAAATGACTCGGGATAATGAAGCAGGGTTTAAAGCAAATGCATTTACCAACAAACAATCTTGGTTAGGTCTTTTAACTCCATATGGTCAATTTAAGTTTGGTTCTATGGAATCACCTTATAAATTTCTTGCTAAACACGATATCTTGCATGATACATTAGCGCAAATGAGAGACACACGTGGTATCTCACAAGGTAGTATGTCTCATTCAGGTTATTGGAGAACAGCTGGTTTTTACGAGCTTAAAGCTGGTAACTTCAGATTTGCTGCTATTAGAGGTTTCAGTAACCATGACGAAGCTGCATATTCTGCAAACAACAAGAAAGACTATGGTTACGGTCTTGAGTACAAAAACTTAGGTATTAAAGGCTTAAGTCTTGTGTATGCAATGAACCACAGATCACAGTGCTGACAAAGAAAACAAAAAATATACTATTACATATGATATGAAACTTGCTGATAAAAGAAAGGTCAAAGTATGGTATATGCATGAAGATGTTGAGATTGACAGCAAAATGTTCGACAGCTCAGAAGGTGAAGTAGATTGGTATGGTATTCACTACTCATCAGGTCCAATGAAGCTTCAGTATTCAATTGCTAATACTGAATCTGATGCAGGATCTGCTACAGAAGGTGATGGAACTGCTTACAACGTAGGTATGCAATACAAGCTATCTAAGACAAGTAGATTCTACGCAGGTTATTCTGATCACGATGGTGATGCAAATAATAACACAACAGACTTTAGAACTTATATCTTTGGTCTAAGACATGACTTCTAATCCTCTTTGGATCTAGATGAGAGGCTAGCTGCCCCCATTAGTTTGACGTTAACAACCAACCTAATTTCATAGACAGCTAGCCTTCTTAAGATAAAGATTTCATTTATATATATCGGGGCCTACTTACTTAAGTAGGCCCTTTGTGTTATCTTTGTCTCAGGAATATGTAAAAAATAAACAAAATCAAGAGAGGTCAGACCAATGCCTGCAGAAAGCATTAATAAAGATAATACTGTCACTCTTGACCAACTCTCAGAAGTTCTTGATAGCGGCGCAGTTATCAAAGCAAAAAATCTACTCAATTCTCTATATCCATCTGAGATTGCTGATGTCATAGAAAGTACACCTCGTAACAGAAGGGATCTTTTATGGACATTAGTTACCGATGAAAATAAAGGTGAGACACTCGCTGAGCTACATGATGAAGTTCGAGAAAATTTAATTGATGAACTTATTGATAAAGACGGAACTGAAGGTCTAGTAAAGATTGCAGAGAAGCTTGATTCTGACGACCTTGCAGATATTATCCAATCTCTTCCAAAAGGCTTAACTAGAAAAGCGATTAAGAGTCTTACCAAACAAAATCAGGAAAGACTCGAAAAAGTTTTGTCGTTTGAAGACGGTACAGCAGGTGGGCTCATGAACACGGATACCATTACTATAAGAAGTAATGTAACTGTTGATGTGCTTTTAAAATATTTAAGACGAATGAAAAGTTTACCTGATCAAACAGATAAAATATTTGTAACTGACAGAATAAATATGTATCACGGGTTCGTCTCATTAAAAGATGTCTTAGTTGCAGAACCCTCAAAATATGTTTTCCAAATCATGAAAAAAGATGAAGACCCTATTGATCCAGATTTAGGAGAACACGAAGTCTCAAGACGATTTGAAAACGCAGATTTAGTATCCGCTGCTGTGGTGGACAATCAAGGATTTTTATTAGGTAGGATTACAGTCGATGATGTAGTCGATGTCATTAGAGAAGAGGTTGATGAAAGTGTATTAAACATGGCGGGTCTTAAAAAGGACGATGATATCTTTGCACCTGTCATACAAAGTACTAAAAGAAGAACATTATGGCTTGGCGCAAACTTCCTCACTGCACTTTTAGCTGCCGCTGCCATTGGAATATTTGAAGCGACAATAGAAAAAGTTGTAGCTTTAGCTATTTTAATGCCAATTGTTGCAAGTATGGGTGGCATTGCGGGCAGTCAAAGTCTAGCACTAGTCATTAGAGCACAAGCACTTGATCAAATTGGATCCTCAAACTCAAAACTTCTCATCTATAAAGAGTCTGCTATTGGATTATTAAATGGAATCATTTGGTCTGGCGTTGTAGCAGGAATTGTTTATCTATGGTTTGATAGCATGTTCCTCGGTGGAGTGATTGCTGCAGCATTGATGATCAATTTAATTGTAGGTGCGATAAGTGGCGTGAGCTTACCTCTTATTTTAGAGAAGCTTGATATCGATCCAGCTCTCGCAGGCGGTGTGATTTTGACCACTATCACAGATGTTGTTGGTTTCGTCTCACTTTTGGGAATCGCAACTTTTCTGATGTAAAAATCAGTATATTGGGATTATCTTATATACAAGTAAATACAACGATTTCACAACTTATCCACAACTAAATCACAAACTTAAACACAATATATAGTGTTTTTAGTAATTACATACCACAATATTTAGTGGTACAATTAATCTCATAACATCTCAAACCAGAGAGAGAATATGTCAGAAGAAAGAGAAAAAATAAGTATAGATTCGCCTATCAATAAGCCTGTTGCAGAAGCTCCGCAGTTAGAGCCAATTCCTGGTCTTTATCGTGTAATGAGAAGAAATGGAAAGGTGACTGCTTATGACTCACACAAGATTGTTGTTGCAATGACGAAAGCATTTTTAAGTATAGAGGGAAGTAGCGCAGCTGCATCATCTAGAATACATAACGAAGTAGAAAATTTAACTGACAAAGTAGATCACACTATTAAAAGAAGATTTCCTAATGGTGGCGTTATTCATATAGAGGATATTCAAGATCAAGTTGAGCTAGCAATAATGAGAGCGGGTTATCAAGACGTAGCAAGAGCGTACGTTATCTATAGAGAAGATCGATCAAAAGCAAGAAAACTTGGCGTTGAGCAAACAGAAGATATGCCAATATCTAAAAACATGGTCTTAGACGATGGCTCTACAGTTCCTATAGATTATAAAAAATTAAAAAACATGATTGCTGAGAGTTGCTTAGACATTGATGATGTATCAGGTGACTTAATATTTAACACTATTGATAAGAATATATATGATGGTATAAAAAAATCAGATTTATCCGATTCGATACTTATATCTGTAAGACCACTTATTGAGAAAGACCCTAATTACTCTTTTGTATTAGCAAGATTGTTATCAAATAGTATGTCAGAAGAGGCGTACTCCTTTCTTGAAATAGATGCATCAGATTTAAGCATAAGCGCTATGGAAAAATCTTATCCAAACTATTTTAAAAGTTATATTAAAAAAGGTGTTGAACTAAAGCACCTTGATCCAGAATTACTAAACTATGATTTAGAATTTCTAACAAAAAATATTGATCTTTCAAGAGACATGCAATTTACATACTTAGGTTTACAAACTTTGTATGACAGATATTTTATTCACCACAATGAAGTAAGATTTGAATTGCCTCAAGCATTCTTTATGAGAGTTGCAATGGGACTTGCCATTAATGAAGACGATAGAGAAGCTAAATCAATTGAGTTTTACAAACTATTATCATCATTTGATTTTATGTCCAGTACACCAACACTATTTAATTCTGCAACATTAAAACCTCAACTATCATCTTGCTACTTATCAACATTGCCAGATGATTTAAGGGGAATATTTGAAGGCATAAGCGATGATGCAATGCTCTCTAAATTTGCTGGTGGTTTAGGAAATGATTGGTCACAAGTAAGAGCTCTAGGTTCATACATCAAAGGTACTAACGGTAAAAGTCAGGGAGTCATTCCTTTTCTTAAAGTAGCAAACGATACTGCAGTAGCTGTTAATCAAGGTGGTAAAAGAAAAGGTGCAATGTGTGCTTATTTAGAAACTTGGCACTTAGATATTGAACAATTTCTCGAGCTTAGAAAAAATACAGGTGATGAGAGAAGAAGAACACATGATATGAATACAGCTAATTGGATTCCTGATCTATTTATGAAAAGAGTCCATGGCAATGAAGAGTGGACACTTTTCTCCCCTTCAGATACACCTGATCTCCATGATTTATACGGCTTAGATTTTGAAGAAAAGTATATGGAATATGAAGATCTTGCAAAATCTGGTGGGATTAAAAATTTTAAGACTGTAAATGCAGTAGATATCTGGAGAAAAATTCTCAGCATGCTCTTTGAGACTGGGCATCCTTGGATTACATTTAAAGATCCATGTAATGTCAGATCTCCACAACAACACAAAGGCGTTGTTCACTCATCAAACTTATGTACAGAGATCACATTGAATACTTCAAAAGATGAAATTGCAGTATGTAATCTTGGATCTGTCAACCTGGCTGCTCATATTACTGAAGCTGGAAAAATTGATACAAAGAAACTTAAAAAAACAATTATGACAGCTATGAGAATGCTTGATAATGTTATTGAATATAATTATTACAGTGTAGATAAAGCAAAAAACTCTAACTTAAAACATCGCCCTGTTGGATTAGGGATTATGGGCTTTCAAGATGCTTTATATAAAATCCGTGTTCCTTATGAATCAGAAGAAGCTGTTGCTTTCGCTGATAAGAGTATGGAGTACGTTAGCTACTTTGCGATTGAAGCGTCTATGGAACTTGCAAAAGAAAGAGGTGCTTATGAAAGCTTCGAAGGCTCATTATGGAGCCAAGGAATTCTTCCTATAGATAGTTTAAGAAATCTAAAAGAGATACGTGGAAAATATTTAGATGTAAACCTCGATGAAAGCTTAAAGTGGGATGACTTAAGAGATAAAATCAAAAAACATGGAATGCGTAATTCAAATACGCTTGCTATTGCACCAACTGCAACCATATCTAATATATGTGGAGTTTCTCAATCAATAGAGCCCACATACCAAAATCTATATGTTAAATCTAATCTTTCTGGTGAATTTACTGTAATAAATCCTTATCTAATAAAAGATTTAAAAGAAAGAGACTTATGGGATGAAGTAATGATTAAAGATTTAAAATATTTTGATGGTCAATTACAACCTATTAATAGAGTACCTGATGATTTGAAGTCTATTTATTCAACATGTTTTGAAATTGATACAAGGTGGCTTGTTGAAGCTGCGGCAAGAAGACAAAAATGGATTGACCAGTCACAATCACTAAATTTATATATTCCTGACTCTGATGGTAAAAAACTTGATAGCGCTTATAAACTAGCATGGATAAGAGGCTTGAAAACCACTTATTATTTACGATCACTAGGTGCAACTCACGTAGAGAAAAGTACATCAGATAATTCAGGTTCTAATTTAAATGCGGTTAAATCAGATGAAGAAGTTAAACAATGCTTAATTGATGATCCAGAATGCGAGGCTTGCCAATGATGAATTTTTACATACCCGATTTCATGATTTATGTCATTGCTATTGTTGCAATGGTATTTGTAATCATAAAACTAAACAAACTAGAAAAAGATAGGTTATTAGCGATGGATGCTGATAGACAAATAAAAGGAGATAAAAATGTATAATTGGGACGATCCTATTAATGATGCACTGAGTAAACCAGATATAGTACCTGAGAAGAAAGTGTCATCAGAACTAAATAAAAACTTTACTGACTCAGCATCAGCAGACATTCAGGATTTTCCTGCGTCTGAAGATAGCGGAGTGGGCTCTACTGGAATGGAAGATATTGAGCAAGGAGCTGCAAGAATACAAGTTGACGATAAAGCAATTATTAACTGTAGAGCAGACTTGAATCAGCTTGTTCCTTTCAAATATGAATGGGCATGGCAAAAATATTTAGATGGTTCTGCAAACCATTGGATGCCGGAAGAAATTCCTATGCATGATGATATAAAATGTTGGAATGATCCTAGCGCGCTCAGACCTGAGGAAAGAGAAATGGTTGAGAGAAACCTTGGTTTCTTCTCAACCGCAGATTCTCTTGTTGCTAATAATTTAGTTCTAGCAGTTTATAAGCACATAACAAATCCTGAATGTAGACAGTATCTTCTTCGTCAAGCATTTGAAGAAGCAATTCACACTCACGCTTATCAATATTGTGTACAATCACTTGGCCTGGATGAAGCAAGAATATTTAATATGTATAGGGAATTACCAGCTGTTGCAACAAAAGCAGAGTGGGCACTACCATTTACACAAAGTCTTGGTGATCCAACTTTCCAAACAGGTACACATAAAGATAATCAAAGATTGCTTAGAGATTTGATAGCATTCTATGTTGTCTTTGAGGGCATATTCTTCTACGTAGGGTTTACACAGATTCTATCATTAGGAAGAAGAAATCTGCTTACTGGTGTGTCACAACAATTTCAATACATATTAAGAGATGAATCTATGCATATGAACTTTGGGATGGATGTGATTAATCAAATAAAAAATGAAAATCCTGAACTTTGGACTGAATCATTTCAACAAGATATGATTGATTTAATTAAAACTGGAGTCGAACTAGAAATTCAATATGGACGAGATACTATGCCAAAACCAATGCTAGGTATGGACGCTAATCAGTTTGAAGAGTATATAAAGTTTATTGCGAACAGAAGATTCCAACGCATTGGCTTACCTCATCAGTACCCTGGCGCAACAAATCCATTTGAATGGATGTCAGAGATGATGGACTTAAACAAAGAGAAGAATTTCTTTGAGACACGTGTTACTGAATATAAAACAGGTGGACAACTTAAGTTTTAAATATCCTCACTTTAACCATGAACTTACTAGCTGTTTATTACTAATAGCTAGTAAGGCATGATAAATAAAAATAAATAATAATGTTGATAGCAATAAATTAATACCAAATGGTATTCCTGCTTCATAGCTATCAAAAAATATAGGTAATGAATAATATTCACTGAAAGAAATAAAATGACCAAAGTTACTTACAAAAAAGAATATAATATTCGCATATACAGCATTAATAAGACTAGTCACTAAGCTAAAATTCTTTTCAGATAAATATAAAATTAAAACTATACAAAAGTACGACAAGTAAACAAAGATACTTGATACATGTATACCAAAACTTATATCAGAAACAAATTGAGCTATCCATACCATGATTAGTAAATGATATTTACTATTAACAAAATAAGATCCAATAATAATAGTTGCTATAAAAGGTGATATATTTATGAAGCTACTCGAGAGCTTAGAGACAAGCAATAGTAGTAAAATTGATATATTCATATAATTAATATTCTTCATATTATTTCATACTATCAATAATCATACGAATATGTAACAAAGACGGATCGGTCAGGACTATTAAAATTATGTGCTGCTCTATATGGTCTATCAAATATATTTTTAAGGCTCACAGTGATCGAGTTTTGGTTGTACTTTGTTTTATAATTAAGGTTAGCAATATAGTAAGACCCTAAATCAATATCGGCATAAGCTGATCCTTTCCTCTTTCCTTCTGCCATAACGTTTACTCGTAAACTACTCTCTTGATCTATTGTGTATATCAAATCAGCATTAAATTTATGCTTACTTCGTTTTGTCAATGGCTGATTATTTTTTGTATCTTCTGGAACCATATATGTATAGCCAATATCATATTTGATAGGTTTAAAGATTGACTGAAATCTTAACTCCATTCCAGTTATTTCAGAATCTGCAATATATAATTGAGACATTGCATTTGCTTCAATCAGGTTTTTGATTTTTGTTTTAAATAGAGTACCACGAAGAAAAGTATCTTCATTTACATATCTTTTGATTCCAAACTCATAAGAAAATGATTCTTCAGGCTCAAGTGTTGGGATACCGCCATAACCATAAAGATCCGTAGCATCTGCTGGTCTTAATGACCTGGTAATATTAAAAGAATAGACGTCATTAGCTGACAAAATAGAAAGTCCAAAGTTGCCGGTTGTGAAGTGACCGTATTGTGAGTGATCAATATGCCTTGCTCCATAGTTAACAAGATAAGATGGATAAGATAATTCACTTTGGTAAAAGTATTCTTTGTAGTTTGTGAATGCAATAAAACGAGTTCCATATGATAGTTCACTCATATGTTCTTTTGTATAAATAACTCCTACTTTTTGTATCATATTATTACCTACATTTGTGTAAGAGAAATCATATATGTCTCTAAGAGTATCTGTAAAGTCAGTGGCACCTGTTGCACTTTGAATAATTCTATTTTGAGAGCTTTTATAAACCATCTCTAAAATATCATCATCGATAAACTTTTTAATACCAAATGTATAGAAGTAGTCATCATGATCTTGATTAAGAACAGCTGAACTGTTGAAGTTATCATATTGAGCGTTTCCCGTAGAGCTATAAAGTCTAGATGTAAAAACATAATCATTAATTTCCTTACTTATGCCTAAAGCTATGTTATTTGTGTTATGAGAATGCCTTTTCATTGAGGCAATTTTTGCTGGTATGGATTTTGACTCATATCTATTTGCATTAATATTTATATTAAGACCATTTGCATTAAATCCTTGTGTAAAAGATGTTGAATTACTTGACCATGAACCAGAGGAAATTGAGATGGAATTCGAATTCTCTTTTGTTTTAATATTAATAATTCCTCCAATAGTATTTGCACCGTGCAGGGCTGACGAAGATCCTTTTATAATTTCTACTTTATCAATAGAATGGATTGAAATATTATGTATAGGTGCAAGACCAAGTGTTCCTGGATTAAGCTCAACTCCATCTAGTATGATTTTTGTATGATTGCTTTCCGTGCCTCTTGTAAATACAGAGGTTAATTGTCCGCTTCCACCGACAGCACTCACGTTGATAGAACTAATAGAATTTAATAAATCAGGGAGATCTGTAAATCCTCTTTCTTTGATGTCTGATGCGGCGAAAACCTCCATGGATGCGGGCGATGAATGAATATCAATAGGTGAGATAGAATTACTTACTACAATAGGATTCAATGTTTCACTTGCATAAGAATAAGTGAACAATGTAAGTAATGCATTTAGTAATAAAATTTTTCTTAAATTCATAATATTTTCTCTGTTAGTTAGATTAAAATTTTGATGAAAACTACTACTCTCTCAAAAGGACATAAGTGAGACCTATGTTGAATATATACAGTGAAAAGGTTATTAATATTCACTGAATATCATATTCTTAAGTATGTTATTTAAGATTAAACAAGACACAATGATACATTTACTGCATTACAGTAACCTGTTAAGTAATAGCTGATATTTCTATATGATTAATATTTTTTTCATAGCACCACCGCTAATGTTGGTCTCACCTCGTTGGCATTCGGACTGTTGTTCACCGTTGCGGGGGCAGTGTCAGATTATGTATTCACTGACTTTCCCAACCTCGTGAGAGTTAATTTTTTACACCAATACCTTTATTGAGTAAATATATAGCTAAAGAATACAGCATAAATATTAAAATGAACATCAATAATATTGCACCGTATGTGTTTAAGTCTTCTACACCAATGAATGCATATCTGTATGCGCTTACCATGTATGCAATTGGATTGAACATAGAAACTGTTTGCCAAGCTTCTGGTAGGTTGTAAATTGAATAGAAGGTTCCGCCTAGATAGGTAAGTGGTGTCAGAACAAATGTAGGGATTATATTAATATCATCAAAACTTTTTGCATAGACAGCATTGATAAAGCCCAGAATAGAAAATAAAAAACTTACTAATAGAGTAAGAAATATAGCTAAAAAAACATTATGAACAGGTATGCTTGTAAAACTAAGAGATACTATGTATACAACAAATCCTACAACAAAGGCTCTTGAGACACCACCCATCACATATCCAATTAAAATTACATGACTTGAGAGAGGTGATACAAATAATTCCTCTATGCTTTTTTGAAACCTTCCACTATAGAAAGATCCAACTACGTTCATATAGGAATTTGAAATAATCGGCATAATTATCAGGCCTGGTATTATGAAGTGTATATAGGCTAAACCATTGATTTCGCCTATACGTTCACCTATGAAATTTCCAAAAATAGTGATGTATAAAAACATAGTTATTACTGAAGGCAGAATAGTTTGAATCCAAATTCTTGACCAGCGAGCAAACTCTTTTTTAAATATAGTTGTTATTTGTATTAAATATAAATCTTTCATTATTTTTGTGTTAATTCTATAAATAGTTCTTCAAGTTTGTTTCGTTTACTTAGAATATCAATTACATTTATATTAGATTGATTAAATTTTGTGATGATTTCTGTAATTGAGGTCTTATTATCAACAGTCAATTCACATGATTTATCATCAATAATATTTATATTTTCTTCAAATATATTTTTATCAGTAATTTTAGAATCTGTTCTTACAATGTAGGTATGTTTTCTTGAGGAAGACATAATATCTACCATTGGAGAATTTTGAACTACTTCACCATGATGAATAATTGAAAGATTCTTGCATAGCCTTTCTGCTTCTTCTAAATAATGCGTGGTAAGAATAATTGTAACGCCATCATTATTTATTTTTTTAAAAAAATCCCACATAGTTAATCTTAATTCTGTATCTACTCCAGCTGTAGGTTCATCCAGTATTAATAGCTTTGGATTATGTATAAGAGCTCTAGCTATCATTAATCTTCTTTTCATTCCACCAGATAATTCTCTGGGAGTAGATTCTCGTTTATGCCATATTCCCAAATCTTCAAATAATTCCTGTGTTTTACTTAAAGCTTGTTTTTTTGAGAGCCCAAAGTAGCCACCTATATTAACCATGGTTTCTATAATTGGAATGAATTGATTAAGGTTATATTCCTGAGGTACAACACCAATCATTTGTTTAGTAATCTCTGGATGTTGCATTATGTCTTTACCATAAACTTTTACTTCACCAGATGTGATGTTCACAAGGGTAGTTATAATACCTATAACAGTAGATTTACCCGCACCATTAGGACCGAGAAACGCAAATATATCACCATCTTCGACATTAAGATTTATATCTTTTAAAGCAATTACGCCATTTCTATATGTTTTATTAAGATGCTTAATTTCTAGTGCATATTTAGTCATTTATTAACCCTACTGATTTTGCATATTTTAAAATTATCATATATACTTCTCAAAACTTATCGAGTTATAGCGAATATACAGGGGTATATCAAGTCAAAATTTGAAATAGATTTATGAGTCATACATCATACAAAAGCGCAACAACCAGATTACAAAGAAGTGAATTAGCCGTACCCGGTTCATCTCCAAAAATGTTCGAAAAAGCACTCAATTCAAGTGCGGATTACATATTTTTAGATCTTGAAGATGCTGTATCACCGAATGATAAAGTATCAGCACGTGAAAATGTAATCAAGGCTCTAAAAGAGCTTGACTGGAAAGGACATGGTAAAACTATTTCAGTACGTATTAATGGTTTAGATACTCATTATATGTATAGAGATGTTGTTGAATTAATGATGCAGGCCGGTGAAC
The DNA here is from genome assembly GCA_045561295.1 of Gammaproteobacteria bacterium. Taxonomy (GTDB): domain Bacteria; phylum Pseudomonadota; class Gammaproteobacteria; genus CACLCV01. The sequence continues at coordinate 83,597 of JBJKYD010000010.1, read as the reverse complement.
ATATTGACACACTGCTAATTCCAAAAGTTGGAGTTAGAGATGATGTTTACATGGTTGATTGCATGGTGACTCAGATTGAACAAGAAAGAGAATTAAAAAATAGAGTTGGACTTGAGTGTCTTATTGAAAGCGCATTAGGAATGGTAAATATAGATGAGATTGCAAGATCATCTGATCGATTAGAAGCACTTCACTTTGGAGTAGCTGATTTTGCTGCAAGCCTAAGAGCTAGAACGGTAGTAATAGGAGGACTAAATCCTGACTACCCTGGTGATCAATGGCATCATGGCTTATCTAAGTTAGTAGCAACATGCAGAGCTTATGGTCTGAGACCAATAGATGGACCTTTTGGAGACTTTAATGATCCAGATGGTTATATTAAAGCTGCTAAACGTGGAGCTGCTATTGGAATGGAAGGCAAATGGGCAATCCATCCATCACAAATTGAACATGCTAATGATGTCTATTCACCACCTGCAGCTGAGGTTGATAAAGCTAAAAGAATTATTGAAGAACTTGCTAAAGCAGCTGCTGAGGGACGAGGAGCAGCACAGCTTGATGGAAGAATGATTGATGCAGCATCGGAACGTATGGCTGAAAATATTGTTAACATTGATAATTTAATACAATCTAAAAAATAATGAATATCCACGAGTATCAAGCAAAAGAGATTTTAGCTAAGTTTGGAGTATCAATTCCAAAAGGCGGCATAGCATACAGTCCAGAAAATGCAAAAGATAGAGCCACTGAACTAGGTGGTGATTTATGGGTAGTCAAAGCACAAATACATTCAGGGGCACGAGGTAAAGCAGGCGGTATTATTGTTTGCAAAAATGAACAAGAAGTATCAGAAGCTGCGAACAAATTACTTGGTAAAACTCTCGTTACTCATCAAACAGGTCCAGAAGGCAAGACAGTTCAAAGAGTCTATGTTGAAGAAGGAACAGATATCAAAAAAGAATTTTATCTTGGTCTCGTATTTGATAGAAGCACAGAAAGTATTATGGTTGTGGCTTCATCTGAGGGAGGCATGAGTGTAGAGGAAATTGCAGAAGAGAAACCAGAATCGCTCATTAAAACTAGAATTGAAGCAGCAGTAGGTATGCAGTCCTTTCAAGCAAGAGAAATTGCCTTTGCTTTAGGGTTAGAAGCTAAAGCTATAAATCGATGTGCTCAAGCTATATTAGGAGCTTATAAAGCATTCAGCACTTCAGATGCAACAATGGTAGAAATTAATCCATTAGTTTTAACAGGTGATGATCATGTCCTTGCGCTTGATTGCAAAATGTCATTTGATGATAATGCGCTTTTTAGAAACCCGCAATTATCAGAGCTAAGAGATAAGTCACAAGAGGATCCTAAAGAAACATATGCCGCAGATCGCGGTTTGAATTATATCCCATTAGATGGAGATATAGGCAATATTATTAATGGTGCTGGATTAGCAATGGCATCAATGGATATGATACAACTTGCCGGTGGTCAACCTGCAAACTTTTTAGATGTTGGCGGAGGCGCAACGCCAGAAAAATTTGTAAAAGCATTTAAATTAATTTCGGGTGACCCTAATGTAAAAGTTATATTGATTAATATTTTTGCAGGTATAAATAGATGCGACTGGGTGGCTCAAGGGATAGTTGATGCCCTTGCTCAAATAAAAATTGAACAACCTCTTGTAATAAGACTTGCAGGTACAAATGTAGATGAGGGTATTAAAATTTTAAAGGATAGTAAAATAGATTATATAGAAGCATTTACTTTAGAAGATGCTGCTAATAAAGCAGTAAAAGCTTTAAAAGAGTTAGGATAAAAATTACATGGCAATCTTAATAACCAAAGAATCTAAAATAATTGTTCAAGGCTTTACTGGAAAAATTGGTTCATTTCATGCAGAAGAAATGATGGAATATGGCACAAATGTAGTTGGCGGGGTAACTCCTGGAAAAGGTGGCCAAAAACATTTAGATAGGCCTGTATTTAACACTGTTAAAGAAGCTGTAGAGGAGACTGGTGCTGATGCAAGTATTCTTTTTGTACCACCTGCCTTTGCTGCGGATTCAGCTATGGAAGCAGCCGATGCCGGTATTAAAACATTAGTGGCAATTACTGATGGTATTCCTGCACACGACATGATTAAAGTTAAAAGATACATGAGAAGGTATAAAGCTGAAGATAGAATGACTATGGTTGGCCCAAACTGTGCTGGTGTGATAAGTCCAGGTAAGTGTATGTTAGGAATTATGCCGGGACATATATATAAAGAGGGTAATGTTGGCGTGATAGGTCGTTCAGGGACATTAGGATACGAAGCTGCACAACAAATGAAAGATTTAGATATTGGAATTTCTACAAGCGTTGGAATAGGTGGCGATCCTATTAATGGAAGCGCATTTAAAGATCATCTTGCTAAATTTGAGAAGGACGATGAGACTAAAGTTATCCTGATGATTGGAGAAATAGGCGGACCTCAAGAAGCTGAGGCGGCTGAGTATGCTCAATCTAACTGCTCAAAACCAATAATTGCTTATATAGCTGGTCTAACAGCACCTAAAGGCAAAAGAATGGGTCATGCTGGAGCCATAGTAAGTGCAGGTGGAGAATCAGCTGCTGAGAAAGTTGAAATTCTTAAAGAAGCCGGCATAACAATAGCAAAGAATCCATCTGTAATTGGTGAAACTGTTGCGTCTGTCTTAAAAAACCTTGGCTGATACACTTTCTCCACTAATTGATATAGGCGCAAACCTATTAGATTCAAAACTCTACAAAAATTTCGACTCTATAATTCAAAAAAGTAAAGCCAATAATCTTAAAAAAATAATTATTACCTCATCACATATAAACGACACATATGCTGCTAGAGAGTTAATAGAAAAAGAACCTGAATTGTTATGCACAACTGTAGGATTTCACCCTCATAATGCAAAAGATTATAATGATAATTATTACAACGAAATGCTAAAACTATGCAATCAAAGTTATGTTAAAGCAATTGGTGAATGTGGACTAGACTATAAAAGAAACTACTCAAATAAAATAGATCAGATGTTTTGTTTTAAAAGACACTTAGATCTTGCTTGCGAGATAAACATGCCCATGTTTTTACATGAACGAGAAGCGCATAAAGATTTTCTTAGATTACTTAGAGAATATATACATAAAATAGAGGATGTAGTTGTGCATTGTTTTACTGGAAATAAAGCATCACTAAAAAAATATCTTGATCTTGATTGTTACATTGGAATTACAGGATGGATAACAGATCCTAAAAGAGGTTTACATTTACATGACATTCTTAAATACATTCCATCAGATAAACTCATGATTGAAACAGATTCACCATACTTAATGCCTTACTATGACGAGATTGAAAATAAAAAATATAATGAACCAAGTAACTTGATATATGTAATAGATGCTATATCAAATATTTTAAAAAAAGATAAATCCCTTTTATCTAAAGAATTGTATAATAATACATGTAAATTTTTTAATCTTGATGATGAATAAACTTGAATTGCCTAATGGCCATAAAAATCTCTTATTACATAGCTGCTGTGCACCATGTTCGGGAGATATAATGTTAAGACTCAAAGAAGCTGGTATAGACTATACAATCTATTTTTATAATCCTAATATTCATCCAAGGAAAGAGTATCTTATAAGAAAAGAAGAAAATTTAAAATTTGCAAGAAAACATAATATTCCTTTTATTGATGATGATTATGATACACGCAACTGGTTTGATCTAGTAAAAGGACAAGAATGGGAACCCGAAAGAGGAAAAAGATGTTCATCTTGTTTTGATATGAGATTTTATAAAACTGCACAATATGCATCAAATAATAATTTTTCATTGATATCTAGTACCCTTGGTATTTCAAGATGGAAAGACATGAATCAGATAAATGAATCTGGATTAAAAGCTGTCTCATACTTTACAGATATTGATTATTGGACATTCAACTGGAGAAAAAACAGAGGATCTGAAGATATGATTAAGGTATCAAAAAATGAGAGATTCTACATGCAAGAGTACTGCGGTTGTATATATTCACTTAGGGATACAAACATATGGCGAGACAAAAACAACAAACCTAAGATTGAAATAGGTATTAAATACTATTCTTTCTCAGATAAAGATTCCAGTAACAGCTAACAAGACAATAATACCAAGCCAAGCAATTAATGTCCTTGATAATATATTTTGTACCTGAACTATTTGATCTGACTCTTTTGCCGTTTCATCGTAAACACTTTCACCAGTTTGATTTATAAACTCTATATTACTCAGATATTGGTTATTAGATAGTTTAAGGTTATTTATTTTATTTATAACTTGATCATAATTACTTACTACTGAAAAAGTATAAGAAGTTAATCTTATAGGAACGTAGTCTAAGTAATAAAGATATTTCTTTAATTCTTGTTTAACCTTAGCTGTTGTTTTAAATTCATCTGAATATATCATGCAGTCTAAAACCTTATATGCTATTGCAGCAGGCGCTCCCAATAGTATAAATAAAAATAATATACTAAATGTATTTCTAATTGAGTTAAAAAAGAGGTTTTTTATAACAAGACTATTTAAATTGGTTTTTACACGTGTCTGTTTTAGGTTAGGACATATATTAAATAAAAAATTCTTATCAATATTATCTTTTTTAAATTCTAGTTTAATTTTAAGCTCTTCAATATCTTTGTTATATTGATTTGTTCTCAAAGTATATGAAAGCATAATCAAAGATATTACAAAATAAAGTAATGAGGAAATATATGACGAAATTGTCAGTATTATCATGCCAATGAGTAAGACAGATATCACAAATATAAGGTGTATTCTATTAATCACATAATCACTTTTACCTAATGATTTTTGAAATGAATGATAAGATTTTAAAATTATTTCATTTTGTCTGAATTTCTTAATATCATCATAGAAATATTCAAATATAAGTACGATTATTATTATTAACATAGTAGACATATTATTTAATCCTATCCAAAGAAAAATGCTCACCAGGATCATTTTTTCGATCGGGTGCAATATCACTATGTCTGAGTATATTACTATCTTGTATTGATGGATATAATTCTTTTAATTCTTGAATCACAATCTTCAGTCTATCATATTGATTATCTGTATAAATATCATCAACAGAACCCTCTAGCTCAATACCTATTGAGAACTCGTTAAAGTTTTCTCTTTCTTTATATCTTGATTTACCCGCATGCCATGCCTTTTTATTAAATGGAACAAATTGAATTACTTCACCTGATCGTCTGATAAATAAGTGGGATGATACTTTCAGATCTTCTAAATCTTTGAAGCTTTCATGAGCATCAAAATTAAGTTTATTTGTAAAAAATGAAATTACATAGTCATTATCATATTCTTTTTCTGGAAGGCTTATGCAATGAATTATGATGGTATCTACAATAATACCAGGTGATCGATCATCACAATTTTCTGATTCTATATAAGTTGATTTTTTTAGAATATATTTATTCATCATTAGAGTATCATTGCAGAACATATGTTATTATCAAGTTCTCTTAAATATTATGACAAACTTTCTAGTCGATTCAGATAAAAAACTACTAAATCTTGCATCTAAATTGAAGGATGTTAATGAAATTGGTCTCGATACCGAATTCATAAGAGAATCTACTTATCGCCCAATATTGGCTTTGATACAAGTATCATTACCGAATGGAGAGATTTATTTAATAGATCCAATTGTCATCAATCGAAGAGATTTGATCAGTAATATTATTAGTAACCCTAGCCTAATTAAAATAATTCATTCCTCAAAACAAGATATAGAGGCCTTATATAGTTATACCAACACTTATCCAGTTAATATTTTTGACACACAGATAGCCTCAAATTTTATATCTGAAAATTCTAATGTTGGTTATTCAACACTAGTTAAAAAGTTATGTGAATGTGATATTAAAGAAGGTTCTTGGAGAACTAATTGGCTAGAAAGACCATTGAGTACTAAAAAAGTAGAGTACGCAGCTGATGATGTAAGATACTTAATTGAAATGAAAAGTTTGCTTATAAAAAGATTGAAATCATTAGACAGATTTTCATGGTTTAAAGAGGAGCAATTAAATGAACTTAAAAAATCTAATATTATTATTGAGCCCAATGAAGCATGGAAAAAAATAAATTACCCGCTTCACTTCTCTACTCAAGAGCTTGCATTGTTAAAAAATATTGCATGCTGGAGAGAGGAGCTAGCGATAAAGTATGATGTCCCAAAAAGATGGATTTTTAGTGATTCCTCAGCAACTAAGCTTATGTTAAAAAATGATAAAAAAACGATGGATGTCGTAAATAATATTAAGCAACAACTTACAGATAGTGAAATGAGTAAGCTCATGAAAATTTTATCCTTGAAAAAAGTAATAAAAAATAAAAACTTATCTCCAAAAAAAGATATCGAGAAGAAATGTAATGAATTATTAGGTTATGTATCAGATGAATTTAACATTGATTCTACTATAATAGCGACTAAAAGGGATTTAGAAATTTTCACTAACACTAATAGTGAGGCTAGATTTATGAAGGGTTGGAGATATCAAATATTCGGTAAACTGGTACAATAAAATATGAGAAAATACTCTTCAAAACTTGTTGATGGGAAAGACAGAGCTCCGAGTAGATCAATGCTTAGGGCGGTCGGTTTTAATGACAAAGATTTTTTAAAACCGCAAGTCGGTATTGCCTCTACTTGGAGCATGGTTACTCCATGTAACATGCATATAAATGATCTAGCTAAGGTTGCAACCAAAGCGATCGATTCTAATGGCGGAAAAGCTGTAAACTTTAATACAATAACAATTTCAGATGGTATCTCAATGGGTTCAGATGGGATGAGATATTCGCTTGTTTCTAGGGAAATCATATCAGACTCTATCGAGGCTGTTGTGGCAGGTGAAGGCCTTGATGGCTTCATTAGTTTTGGAGGCTGCGACAAAAACATGCCGGCTTGTGTCATGGCCATGCTTAGATTAAATCGACCATCAGTATTCGTCTATGGCGGCACAATACTTCCAGGTATATATCGAAATAAAAAAATTGATATCGTTTCTGTGTTCGAAGCTGTCGGTAAAAATGCAAATGGTGATATGGATGATAAAGAACTAATGCAAATAGAAAAAAAAGCTATTCCAGGCCCAGGATCTTGCGGAGGTATGTATACTGCAAACACTATGGCATGTGCTATAGAAGCTATGGGCCTCTCATTAACTAATAGTTCTGCACAAACAGCAATTTCAAAATCAAAATCTACAGATACTAAGAATGCTTCCATAGCTCTTATGAGCTGTATTAAAAAAGATCTAAAACCAAGAGACATAGTTACAAAGAAATCATTAGAGAATGCAATCACGATTGTTATGGCACTTGGCGGTTCTACCAATGCTGTATTACACCTTCTTGCTATTGCAAAAGAAGCTAAATTAAATCTCTCTCTAAAAGACTTTGAAAGAATTGGTAAAAAAACACCTGTTCTTGCTGATCTAAAACCAAGTGGAAAATATTCTATGGCAGAATTAGTTAGCATAGGAGGCGTGGCTCCACTAATGAAAACTCTAGTGAATAAAAAACTGATGCATGGAGACTGTTTAACTGTTTCTGGAAAAACTCTTGCTCAGAATCTAAAAAATATTAAACCATATCCGTCCAACCAAAAGATAATTATGCCTTTGACCTCTCCAGTTAAAAAAGATGGACATTTAATAGTTTTGAGAGGAAATATTGCTCCTGATGGTGCCGTAGCAAAAATATCAGGTAAAGAGGGCACATATTTCAAAGGTAAGGCGAAAGTATTCGAGTCTGAAGAGCAGTGTTTAAAAACAATTCTAAATGGAAAAATATCCAAAGGTACAGTAATTGTTATTAGAAATGAGGGACCAGTTGGAGGCCCTGGAATGAGAGAAATGCTATCACCTACATCAGCTATAATGGGTCAAGGGCTTGGTGATCATGTGGCATTAATCACTGATGGAAGGTTTTCTGGTGGTAGCCATGGTTTTGTGGTCGGGCATATTGCCCCGGAAGCTGCTATAGGAGGACCATTAGCTTTAATAAAAAATGGTGACGAAATTGAGATTTGTGCTATAAAAAAAGAAATCAATCTATTGACATCTAAAAAAGAAATTTCACTAAGGCTTAAAAAGTTAAAAAACAAAAATGTTAAACGTACTAATGGTGCGCTTACAAAGTATGCTCGACTTGTAAGTCAAGCTAATACAGGTGCTACTACAACTTAATCTAGAAGATTAAGCTCCTTAGGATAAATTCTTTTAACAATATGTAATATTTTTTCTAGCCTATCAAGTGGCTCATTAGTTGCAATTAAATCTGCCTTATCACATATTTGTATAGGAAGACACTCTATCAACCTGAAACCCACCCAATTAGCATCATTATATTTTGATTGATTATGGAATATATAAGCTTTAATTTCAGGATATATCTTTCTATAGAACTTAGATAAAATTTGATATTTAGCGGGTATTAAATGGTCAATACTAGATTCAATTACCTTTGCATGACCCGTTAATAGGTTTCCCTCATTAAGTTCGCAATTACTTAACATTACTATTTTTTTCCCTTCAACAGTTATACCAAGCAATCCTCCATCTAATTGTGACCAATCAACTATTTCTACATAACATGCATAATCATGAACTGATGATATATAGTCCGCATCTTTTTTTGTTAATGCAATTACAAATCCAGAATCATTTTTTAGGGAGTTTTTTATCATGTCTAAGTATCTTCTTTCAAATATTCTCAACGGGAATTGACCACCCGGAAGTATTATGCTTTTTAGAGGGAAAATAGGAATATTTTTTAGATTACTCATTGATAAATTTCAAAGCAGCTGAGTTTATACAGTATCTTTTATTTGTAGGAGCTGGTCCATCATCAAAAACATGCCCTAAGTGAGCATGGCAATTACTGCATACAACTTCGGTTCTTATCATTCCATGAGATTTATCGGTTACTAACAATACGTTTTTATTATTACTTACGTCAAAAAAACTAGGCCAGCCTGAATGTGAATCATATTTATGTTCTGATGAAAAAAGTTCAGTTCCACAACAAATACATTTATACCTTCCAGCTTGCTTGTTATTTAAATATTTGCCTGTAAAAGGTGGCTCTGTACCTTTGTTTTGAGTGATATTAAATTGATCACTAGTCAACTTTTTTGAAAGCTCATTTTTATTTGTTTTATTCATTTCTTATGGATCTGATTATATCTTTTGTACTTTTATTAGATAGTATTAATATAGTATCGTATTCATTATTGTTTTGAAGATAGTGGCCTATTTGTGACTGAGATTCAATAACACTTATTTTAATGTTATTTTCTAGAAGCTTTTTTAACCTCTTAGATTTAGTCACAATTAACACATCTCTAGATTTATTCAACGAAGACAACAGCTTACTATCATGAGTGCCTAGATTCATCGAATTAGAGTTCGGTAAAAATATCGTCAATAATTTTTGATTTCTATGCTTACTCATTATTCCTTCTATGGATGATTTTATCGCTGTAGGATGATGTGCAAAGTCATCGTATATTTTTGTTCCATTGACTTGTCCGATATATTCCATTCTTTTTTGAACACCTCGAAATGTTTCTAAACTATTAATTTGTTTATTAATATTAATTTTTAATTGACAACCTACTGCTATCGCCGCTGTAGCATTTAAGTAATTATGTTGTCCAATCATATGATCAGGCAATTTGTATCTATTATTCTTTACTGAAAGAGTATAATTTTTACCTTTAATAAGATTTAAATCTCCATTCGTCTTTTTCTCGTCTATTGTTATGATTTTAGACCAACAACCAATTTTTATAAGATTTTTTATGTTGGGATTATTTTTATTTATAATAACTTTTCCGTCAGGCGGTATAAGCCTAATTAGATTATGAAATGTTTTAATGATATCTCCAATATCTCGAAAAATATCAGCATGATCAAATTCAATATTATTAATTAATAAAATATGAGGACTATAATGCATGAATTTAGACTGCTTATCAAAAAATGCCGTATCATATTCATCAGCTTCAATCACAAAGTATTCTGATTTGGTAAGTTTAACTGAAGGAGTATCACCTATAGGATCACCGCCTATTAGATAACTTGGATTTAACTTATTTTTATTCATTATATGTACAATCATAGATGTAGTCGTCGTTTTACCGTGTGTGCCACTCACTGCGATGACTTTTTTATCTTTTAAAATATTTTCATAAAGCCATTTAGGTCCAGATGTAAAACTAATTTGATTTTTTAAAATGTATTCAACAACAGGATTGCCTCTCGACATTACATTACCTATGATTATTAAATCCTTATTTTTTACATCTTTGATTCTATGGCCAATAATCACATTTATATTATTTTTTTCTAAAACTGATTTTATTGGATCATAATTAGCAAGATCAGATCCTGTAACATCATGACCTTTTTGTTTTGCCAAAATAGCTATACCTGACATGAATGTTCCAGCGATACCTAGAATATGTATTTTCATATAAAAAAGGAAAGAACGATAATAAGCATGAACCCTATTATCATGCTATAGAGAAATGATATTGATAGGCCCATGAATGTCGTGCAATCAAGGGCATTCTTAAATATATAACCATAGATCAGCCACGAATAGATCGTTGCTAAAAGTATAATAAAAATTACAGAGTCAGAATTACTGCTTAAGTAGAAAATTATGCTCGTTATAAAACCAATAATTGCATGAATTCCCAGTATAGATGTAGCTGATTGAATATAGCGCACCCTGTAACCAGTGCTGGAAGTCATGTTTTCTTTAATGCTTAATATTGTTTGGATAAAAAAGAGGCTAGCTCCTATATAAATAAGGGATGTGATAACTGCTATGCCCATATTGTAGTTAACATCATTGGGTATAAAGCTAATAAGAATATTCGCTATTATAAATAAATTTAGGAGGCTTTGACTAGAAGGTAGGTCTTGAGGCCCTTTTTTAAAAAGCATTATATCTGTGAAAGTTTTGAATAATCCATTCATAAAGTGGTACAATTGACGTTTAATATTTATTAAAGGATAGCATATTGGACGACAAGTCTATAATTAAATCATATAAAAGAGTGTCTAGTTTTTATGACTATACATTCGGTAAAGTTTTCAAACCTGGGCAGAAAAAACTTGTTAGCATGATGGAATGCACACCAACAGATAAAGTGCTTGAGATAGGAATTGGAACAGGAACATCGTATAGCTACTATCCAGATGAAACAGCTGTAACAGGCATAGATATATCACCTGATATGTTAGATAAAGCTAGAAATCACATTGAATCAAATCGCCTTAAAAATAAAAGTGTAGTTATGATGAACGGTGAGCAACTTAAATTTGAAGATAATTCATTTGATAAAGTTGTAGGAATGTATGTCGTATCAGTTACGCAAAATCCTGATTTATTAATCAAAGAAATGAAAAGAGTATGCAAACCCAAGGGAGATATTTACCTAGTAAACCATTTTAGTTTTGATACTGATAATGCATTAATAAAAGTCCTAGAAAAAGGTTTAATGCCAATAAGTAAGTACTTAGGTTGGAGGCCGTATTTTCCATTCTCAGAATTTAATGCTTACGCAAAATTAAACGTACAATCAATCTCTAAGATAAATCTTTTTGACTATTGGGGTATTATACACGCAATAAACAGTCCAGTTGACTAGGCCACAGCCTCGTCAATCATCTTTTGTAGTTCACCTGATTTATGTAAATCTAAAGTTATATCACAACCACCTATCAGTTCACCTTTAATATAAAGCTGAGGGAAAGTTGGCCAGTCAGCAAAGTTTGGAAGTTCTTGCATGATTTCTGAATCCAAAATTACATTAACATACGAAAATTCTTTACCACAACTTTTCAGGGCTTCAACTGTCCTTGATGAAAATCCACACATTGGCATTTGAGGTGTACCTTTCATATAGATTATTACTGGACTTTCTTCTACTTGTTTTTTAATTCTTTCTAATGCTGACATACTATCTCCTTTTTTTAAATTATATAACTAGAATGATCATACATCAACGTTAAGTTGTAACCACCTTTCTAGTAGGGTAAAGTGCCAGAGCTCATTACCATTTAAGTTTGTAAAATTATCATTAGGACTAGCGATTAATTTATCAATATATTTTCTATTATAGATATTTCTTTCTATGGCAACATCACTACACAGAATATTCTTACAATAATCATAAAATCTGTTTTTAATTATCTTTAGTGGAGGTACTGGAAAATAAAACTTATCTCGATAAATTACTTCATTTTTAAGGTACTTCTCTGATAGCTTTTTTAAATAGTATTTATTTGTTTTATTTATTTTGTTTTCGCTTTTTACTGATAACATAAATTCAATTAAATCTATATCTAGGAAAGGCACCCTTGCCTCTAATGCATGAGACATAGTCATATTATCAACCCTTTTAACAGGATCATCTATTATAAGTGTAGACAGCTCTAATCTTAATACTTTATCAAGCACAGGTAAGTCTTGGTCCATTTCTTTAAATTTATTATTGATCTCATTAAATACATTATTAGTACTTATATATTTTTTATTTATTGCATTACAATAATTATCAAATGTCCTATCGAAATAATACTTAGATAATATCTCTGTATCATTTCTACCTTGATCTTTCATTATTTGTTCGTACCAAAAATAACCTCCGAATACCTCATCTGCTCCTTGACCGCTTAATACAACCTTGTTTGACAATGAAACATTTTTTGCTAACAAGAAAAAAGCTGATGAATCCTGGCTGACCATAGGCTCACTCATATTAGATATAACTGTGTCTAGATTATGATATAAATCATCATTAGATATATTATATTTATAATGTGATGTTTTAAAATCATCCGCTACTAAATCTGAATAATAAAATTCATTACCAATCTCATTATTTATCGTATTAAACCCAATTGAGTAAGTATTTAATTCTTCCTTATATTTTTTTGAAATTGCAGTAATTAGACTTGAATCTAGTCCTCCAGATAACAATATTCCAACTGGAACATCTGCAATATTTAATCTTTTTTCTACAGCATTATTCAGAAGAGCATCAATATTATTTATAATTTCATCATCACTATATTTTTTTAATTCGACATTATTGACATCAAAATATTTATGAAGGCGAGTCTCACCTGATTTAGTTACATTTAGAGTATGTCCTGGTTCCAATTTTTTTATGCCATCAATGATCGTGTGCGGAGCAGGTACCATAGAGTGAATCGTAAACTGATAGTTCAGGGCGATTGGATTTATTTCAATCTTACCTTTACTACTTAAAATGCCTTTCATAGATGACGAGAATACTAGCTGACTATTATCTATAGAATAATAGAGAGGCTTTATGCCTATTCGATCCCTTGCTAAAAAAACATTCTTCTTAGTTAAGTTGTATATGCAAAAGGAAAAAACACCATCAAAATGCTCTACACATTTATCCCCATACTCAATATATGATCTAATTACAACTTCAGTATCACCTGTTGATTTAAAGACATGCCCCTCAGCAATTAGTTTCTGCCTGATTTCCTTGTAGTTATAGATAATGCCATTGAACACGATCACATAATTTTCTATGACCATAGGCTGATTAGACTTATCTGAAGTATCAATAATCGATAATCTATGATGACCAAGAAATATATCTGTGTTTTTGAATGTTCCTTTTGAGTCTCTTCCTCTATTTGAGATTGAGCTCATTAGATTAGTCAACTTTACATCATTAAAGGATTTTCCATTAAATTTGAATTCACCACAAATTCCACACATAATTGAGTTGCATCTCCTGTAGATTAAATATACTACTTCATTTATTATTAGACATAATTTCAATCAACAAATGAGGCATATATATGAATCCTTTATTATCAATAAAAGGTACTATAATTTCAGGTTTTCTACTAGCGGTAGTATTTATAATGATATTGACCGACGGTGCTATTCCTATCGAAGCAGAGGGCTATATTAGATGGTTACATTATCTATCAGGGGTAACATGGATAGGTCTTTTGTACTATTTTAATTTTGTACAAGTTCCAGCAATGGCTAAGGCAACTGCAGATAAGGAGCCCGGACCTGCAGCAATAGGAAAATACGTAGCACCTTTAGCTTTGTTATGGTTCAGATGGGGCGCGGTAGTTACATGGGTGACAGGAGCAGCTTACCTAGGGCACCATGGTCAATTCGTAGATGCATTCACATTTGCAGGCGGCTACAGCTCAGTAATCGGTGCTGGCGCATGGCTTGGAACAATCATGTTATTTAATGTGTGGGTACTTATTTGGCCAAATCAACAAAAAGTACTTGGTTTAGTGGATGCAACAGCAGATGAAATTGCAAAAGCAAAGAAAACAGCTTTACTTGCTTCGAGGACTAATACTGCACTAAGCATACCAATGCTCTTGTTCATGGGAGGAGCACATCATCCAGGTCTAGTATCATTAGCATCTTTAATAACATTTATTGCTTAATCAAAAAAAACCTAACCTGTTAAACAGGTTAGGTTAATTTCTCATGATACTGAACTAAACTAAAATTTATGTGTTAGTCCAAATCCAGAGGTACTGACATCAGCTCCATCTTGATCAAAGTCTTGCTTAGTATAACCAATTGTAATATCTGAATGTTTACTTAGATTAATTTTCGCAGAGATACTACGTGTGTTATAGTCTTGATTAGCTGCTCCACTTGAACTTACCTCACCTTCTGCAGTGACTAGTTGTAAATCAGCTGTGCCCATAGAGTAGTGAATACCAAAGGTTTTTATTTCACCGTCTAGATTACTAGATGCTATGAAAGTATTTGCCACTTCAAGATCTTCAAGAGATGCAAATACGCCCATATTTGGCATTACTTTGTAAGAAGCAAAGAATTTGTCATTACTCTCACTATCGCCCCCAGAAACTTCATTATCATTATACGTTGCATATCCAAATGTCAAACCGCTCATGACCATGTCTTTAAATGTAATACCAAGAGAATAGTCTCCTCTGTCTGTATTTGTATTGTCATTAGCTGTATTGTCTGTCGCTGCATACATAAACCCAAGTTCTATCGGACCCATCATTGCATGATAAGCCATAGCACCTTCGAAGTTGCCAGCTATACCACCTTGTCCTTGACTAAATCCACCATGAGAGTTTAATGCGATAGCAGTATCCATATTGGTATCAAATTGCCCCATTGTTTTATATGGCGCTTCAAATGTACCAGCACCTATATAACCTAAAGGTGTCATAAAGCCAAGATTACCTACATGCATATCAAATGTTTGACAACCATTTGCATTATTAGTACCACAGTTATTACCTGCGCCACTTGTACCATCACCAATATCGAATTTATATTCTAAGTTTCCGATGATATTTCCAGATTTAATTTTAAGACCCAATCTACTTTTATTACCACCATCATCTAATCTTTGAACTGATCCAGATGTTTTATCATATCCTATGTACAATCTTCCATAGAAATGAACTCCGGAAGATGCCTTAGCTGAAGAAGCATGGTTATGTTCACTACCACTCATTGCTTGACCGCCAGCATAAGATAAAGATGAAAGGCCCATAAGTAGTACTAAACTTAATAGTTTTTTCATGTTTTCCCCTAATGTTTAACGTTAACATGACTATAATAAGGGAAATTGCACCAAAAATACACATTAATATGCACCTTAAGTGAATTATCAGCTATATCTAGTATTCTTGATAATTTAATATAGAATACCTTTTTCATGCGAAAATGATGAATATGAAAAGTAATATAATGCCAACCTATAACAGAAAACCTGTTTCCTTTTTAAAAGGAGAGGGAGTTTATCTTTACGATAATAAAGGGAAAAAATATCTAGATGCTTTGTGTGGATTAGCGGTTACAAGTCTGGGGCACTCTAATCCAAAAATTACTGAAGCTATAAAAAAACAATCTCAAGAATTAATACACACATCAAATGCATTTCAAATTGATAGCCAAGAGAAGTTAGCAAAAAGACTATGCCAACTTACAGGAATGGAAAATTCCTTTTTTTGTAACTCAGGTGCTGAGGCAGTTGAAGCAGCAATAAAAATAGCAAGAAAATATGGCCATGATAGAGGTTATGAAAATCCAAAGATAGTTGTAATGTCAAATAGTTTCCATGGTAGGACAATGGGAGCAATGAGCGTAACATCTAACGAAGCTTCTCATCTAGCATTTGGACCTATTTTAGAAGGGCTCGTAAGAGTAAAATTTAATGATATTAATGAGATCAAAGAGGTCCTAAAAGCACATAAAGATATTGCTGCAATTCTATTGGAGCCTGTTCAAGGTGAAGGGGGTATTATTTCTTGTAGTGACGATTACATGAGAGAACTCAGTGATATGTGCACAGCTAACAAAATACTCCTTATGGCTGACGAAGTTCAATCTGGTTTTTGTAGAACAGGGAAATGGTTTAGTTATCAACATTTTAATGTATCACCTGATGTTGTCATGGTAGCAAAAGCACTTGGAAACGGTGTTCCGATAGGAGCTTGTCTTGCTAAAGGAGATGCAGCCAAAGTATTAAGCGCAGGTATGCATGGCTCAACATTTGGTGGAAATTATTTATCTACATCTGTCGGTTTATGTATTCTAGATATCATGAGAGATGAACACATATGCAATCATGTAAGAGCTATAAGTTCAACGATGAAAAATGCTATGCATTCAAAAATAAAAGATCTTAAAGTTGTATCAGATATTAGGATTCATGGAATGATGATTGGTATAGAACTAGATTGCAACTGCACGGAACTAGTTGTGAAAGCACTAGAAAAAGGTTTAGTATTGAATGTAACCAAAGATAGAATAATTAGATTACTACCGCCTCTAATATGTGAAGACAAACATATTTTGAATATTGTTGATATTATTGAACAGCTAATCAAAGAAAATTATGAATAAAAGAGATTTCAAATCTTTAATAGATATAAATACTCAAGAACTCTTGAAGATTATTCAAAGAGCAATTGATTTTAAAGAACTGGATAAACTAAATAAAATACCTAGACCATTCTTGAATAGAACATTAGCAATGATATTCAAGAAAAATTCTACTAGGACGAGAGTATCATTTGAAACTGCAATGTATAAATTGGGTGGACATGCAATATTTTTATCCGAAGATTCTTCACAGTTAAAAAGAGGTGAGGATATCTCTGACACTGCCCAAGTGCTTTCAGGTATGGTCGATTTAATTATGATGAGAACGAATACTCATGATGAAATTAAGAAACTTGCAAAATTTTCCTCAGTTCCTGTAATTAATGGTTTATGTAACCTTTTTCATCCCTGTCAGTTATTAGCTGATATGCAAACAGTAGCAGAGACAAAAGGAAATGATTTTTCCAAAATGACAATTGCATGGATTGGAGATGGCAACAACATGTGTAACTCTTATATTAATGCATCAAAGTTATTAAGCTTCAAACTCAATATATCAACACCAAATGGTTATGAACCTGATACGTATACTCTTGAAAAATTTGGTGATAATGTCGAATTATGTGATATCCCTGGAACTGCTGCTAATAATGCTGACATAGTAACTACCGATGTATGGACAAGTATGGGTGATGAACAAGAAAATGAAGAAAGAAAAAAAATATTCAAAAGTTACCAAGTAAATATGAATTTAATGTCGAAAGCTAAAAAAGATGCAATATTTTTACATTGTTTACCTGCACATAGAGGGGAGGAGATTGACGATATCATTCTTGATTCAGATTTTAGTGTTGTTTGGCAACAAGCTCATAATAGACTTTATAGTAGCATGGCTTTGATAGAATTTTTGTTATCTTACCAAGACTAGAGATTGCTTATTAACTTTTCTCTTAGGAATCTATCATTAGATTTTAAAATCGCATTAACTTTTCTCTTAATTTTATTAATATTACTATTCAGGATAATATCTTTTACCTCAGGTATTGCTTGAGGATGCATACTAAATGATTCTAATCCAAGACCTAGTAGTAGCTTTGTATATGATTTTTCTCCTGCCATTTCACCACAAACAGTTACATCAATACTAGATTTGTTACATGATTCGATAACTTTTTTTATTAAAGACAACACTGCTGGATTAGTAGGATCATATAGACTCGATACTTCATCATCAATTCGATCTATTGCAAGAGTATATTGAATCAAATCATTTGTACCAATAGACATGAAATCTACATGTTTAGCCAGTTCATCAGCTTGTAATGCACATGCAGGAACTTCAATCATAATTCCGAGGTCATATTTATTTGTAAATTTCTTTCTTTCTTTTTTCAATTCTAATTTTGCATTATTTATTAATTCTTTTGTTTTGATGATTTCATTAAGGGATGTAATCATTGGTATCAATATCCTTAATGAATTATTATATCCAGCTCTCAACATAGCTTTGATTTGGGTCTGAAATATATTTTTTTCGGCAAGACTATATCTTATTCCTCTGAGTCCAAGAGCAGGGTTTTTGGCAATGTCTCCAACTTTTATATTTTCAGATACTTCTTTGTCTGAACCAATGTCTAGTGTTCTCAGTGTGACTGGCTTATTTTTCATAGCTTTGAAAACTTTCGCATAAACAGACATTTGTTCTTTTTCTGAAGGAAGATCATTTCTATTCATATATAAATATTCAGTTCGATATAATCCTATTCCATCACAATTATTATTTAAAAACTTTACTTCGTCTGATAATTCTAAATTAGACATAATATTTATTTTTATTCCATCATCAGTAAGTGACTTTTTCTTTAAAACTCTCCTTAAACTTTTTTGCAATGAATATCTGTGTGATTGAATACCTTTAAAGTATTCAAGTTCAAATTGGTCGGGATTAACAATAATAATTTCATTATCCAAATCCATAATAATGTCATCATTATCCCGAATAACTTCTTTTGAGGATTCTGCTTTAACTATCATAGGCAAAGAAAGACTCTTACTTAATATTGCACTATGAGACGATTTACTACCATGGGATGTTATTACGCCCGAACCTTGCTTTTGGTAGATATCAATAACATCTTTTGGTGTTATTTCATCAGTAATAACAACCTTACTTTCTAAGCTAATCTTACTATATATATTCTCTTTTTTATTCGACTGTAGAAGATCTAGTAAGCTCATTACCATTTGCTTTATATCTATTAATCTTTCTTTTATATATTTATCTTTAATATCATCGAAAGATTTTTTAATACTCTTATATTCAATTGCAATTGCCCAATTTGCTGTATACAAATTATTTTCAATCATTTCAATAATATGCATTTGGAAATCTTGATCTTCGATAAAGAACAATTGTGTTTCTATAAGTTTAGCCATCGGTAAATTATCTTTAATTTTTTCTCTAGATTTCTTATACTCTTCCTTGATACTAGCTAGCGATTTTAGAAATCTTTTAGTTTCAGTTTTTACTTGAGATTTTTTGATAAAAGACGGCGCATAGTTAATATCATCTTTACTAATTAAAGTTGCTTTTCCTATGCATATGCCTGTGGATACACTTAACCCTTTAATAATTATGCTCATGAATCTTCATCAAATTTATTTTGAAATAGTTTTTCTATAGAATTCATTGCTTGAATTTCATCGTTACCTTCAACAGTAATATTTATAATAGAGTCTCTCGAAGCAGACAGCATGAGTATTTTCATAATACTTCTAGCATCTGCCTGTTTGTCATCTTTTACAAGAGTAATATCAGATACGAATTTATTTGCTATGAAAACCAATTTTGCAGCTGCTCTTGCATGAAGTCCAAGTTTGTTTAACACATGTAAATCTTTAGTAATCATATTTCTATAGATTCATGATACCGTCAATACCTCCCTCAATTGCTTTTTCAGCAAGATTTTCAAGGGAATATTTAGGGTAGTTAAAAACATTTAAAATCATTGATAAATTTAATCCTGCTACAATTCTAATCTTCTGATGTTTAATAGATTTAGCAATATTAGATGGAGTAGTTCCAATTATATCTGTTAAAACCAAAACTCCCTTTCCTTCATCTAAAAAATTGACATATTTTTGACCAAGTTGGATTACATCATTCGGTTGGTCATAATTATCAACCGATAACAACTCAACGCGAAAAGGATTATTTCCATAGACAGAAGTCGCAGTAAGCAGCATTTGCTTGCCAATGTCACTATGGGTAATTATTAATATACCTACGTTCATCTATATAAATATCAAGTCAGTTGATTCCAAGCAATGTAATATTTCTTCGCTATTTCTGGCGCTTCTCAGTTTTTTCCTATTTGATATTTTATCAAGAATCTCGCTTAAACATGCCAACAGAGTAAGATGATTTTCTGTCTCTTCAGTAGGAACAATTAAACAAACAACAATATCTACATCAAGGCTATCAATATTATCAAAGTCAATTGGGTTATCTAGTATAATTACTGAAACAAATGGATGATTAATGCCTTTAATTCTTGCATGAGGTATAGCTACGCCATTGCCAACTGATGTAGATCCTAATTTTTCTCTTTCGTATAAACCAGCAAATATCTCGTCAGTACTAATCCCAGAGGACTTACTTAATAATAAAGACAATCTCTCTAATATACTTTTTTTACTTCTACAATCATCATTTATGCTTATTTGAGAGTCATCTAGTTTAATGTTTATCATTTCAATTCTTAACTCTTCTTTCTGTTGATTTTTCTATGTTTAATTTCTCTCTATACTTCGTCACTGTCCTTCTGGCAACAGAAATTCCTTGATCTTCGAAGTATTTTGAAATTTGGCTATCGCTTGAGGGCTTCATTTTGTCTTCATTTTTAATGATCTCATCAATCATTTTCATTATCGCTTTTGAAGATACCATTTTACCAGTATTAGTGCTTAATTCTGATGAAAAGAAATACTTAAGTTCATATACTCCTCTTGGGGTTTGTACATATTTATTGTTGGTGGCCCTTGATACTGTAGATTCATGTACATCTAAAGAATTAGATATTTCTTTTAAAGTCATTGGTACTATTCCAATATCACCATCATTTAAAAATTTTGATTGCCTTTTAAATATCTCATTACATACATTAAGTATGGTTATATTTCTATTGCTGATAGATTTAATAATAAATTTTGCTTGATTATAGTTTTTTTCTAAATAATCCTTATCTGACTTAATTTTACTATCTTTCATCAGTGAAATATATTCTCTATTCATAGTGAGAACAGGAGTGTTCTTTGTTGATTCAACTATCCACTGATTATTTCTTTTAAAGATTATTACATCAGGATAGATATGATAAGTATTAAGTTTTTTAGAGATTATTAATCCAGGTTTTGGATTAAGTCTTTTTAAAAGAGCTAGAGTTTTTTCATTAGAAATTTCATCATTAGTTATTAATTTGATTACTCTATCAAAATTCAACTTTTCATTAATATCTACACCTTTAAGAGTATCTAGTATATCTTTTGCATTATCATAATAATCTGATTGTTTATGGTAATGATCTAGCTGAATATTTAACGAGTCACATAGGTCAATAGCGCAGGTACCAACAGGATCAAATCTTTGGAGAGTATGAAGTATATAGAATATATCTTGAAAAGATACTTCACTTATTCTATTAGCTTCTATGAATATCTCTCTTAAATCTTCAGTTAGATAGCCGTTATCATCTACACAATCAATTATTATTAAAGCTACTTTTTTTTCTTCTTCAGAAAATGAGGATGTATCAAGTTGTTTATTTAAATATTCTCTTAAATTATCTGAGTCATAGTGATAGCTTAATATATCTTCAATATCAGCATTATTAGATCGAACAGAATGTTCCAAGTTATAACTAGGTTCCATATCTACTTCTTTTTCAAGAAAAGGATTCTCAAGAATAATATTTTCTATTTCTTTGTGTAGGTCAAGAGAGTTTAGTTGTAAAATGTTAATGGCTTGTCTTGTCTGGTGCGACAAGATTTTTTTTTGTTTTAGGTGAATGGATTGTTTTAATTTATTCATAGTTTAAATTTTTCACCTAGATATACCTTTTTGACAGTCTCATTTTTAATCAAATCTTTTGTTTTACCTGAAGCAAGTACTTGTCCGGTATTTACTACATAGGATTTATCACATATTTTTAAGGTTTCTCTAACGTTATGATCTGTGATTAAGATACCTATATTAGCTAGCGACAGTTCTTTAATTATTTCCTGAATATCTATTACGGAAAGAGGATCAATTCCTGCAAAGGGCTCATCTAAAAGTAGGAACTTAGGTCTTAAGGCTAATGCTCTTGCAATTTCAACTCTTCTCCTTTCGCCACCTGAAAGCTGCATACCTTGGGTATTTAAGAAATTTTTAAGATCAAACCTAATAATTAGTTCATCAAGGATATCTTTCTTTTTCTGTTTACTCAATTTATTGTCTGTCTCTAATATTGCCTTAATATTATCAAGTGCGGTCATGTTGCGGAAGATTGAAGGCTCTTGAGGTAAATAACTAATTCCATATTCAAATCTTTTATGAATTGGTACCAAGGTAATATCTACATCATCAATTATTATAGAGCCTAAATCTGATTTTATAAGGCCTACTATCATGTAAAAAGTTGTTGTCTTACCAGCTCCATTAGGACCAAGCAAACCAATAATTTCTCCGGAAGCAACCTCTATAGATATATCTTGAACAACTTTTTTTGTGTTATAATTCTTTTCAAGATTATTGCATTTAAGAATAGACATATTATTTGACGTAAAATGTTGTAGTAACTTTTTTTGTAATTATTTTTTTTAAATTATTTGCAGCTACATCTTTGACTGTCCATTTCTCTTTATTAGCATCATAAATCATTTGATTACCTTCAATTGTTCTAGACTTATCATTATCTCTTACTATTCTCTTAGCATTACTTAAAATTCTGATAATGCCAGTATCCATGTTAGCAGATAAACCTGAACCAGTCGTTGTAGAATCAGAAGTAATGATTGTAACATCACGATCAGTTTCAAATAAATTTTTTGATACATAGAAAATTGCATAAGATGTATACATCTTCATTGAAATATCATCTAGAAGATATTCTCTATTAATAAATACATTATCTTTTAAATATATTTCTTCCATATTACCTGATGGATCTATGGCAGTATCAGATTTTATATCAACTGTAGATGTAGTCTTATATATATTGAGAAATGGTTTTTCAATTAGGGTTATATTATTGC
The DNA here is from genome assembly GCA_045561295.1 of Gammaproteobacteria bacterium. GTDB lineage: Bacteria > Pseudomonadota > Gammaproteobacteria > CACLCV01. The sequence goes on along the minus strand of JBJKYD010000010.1, from coordinate 60,298 downwards.
TGTATTTTGTCAACATGCTTCCTTTAAGTTCCCAATCAATTGTCATATCTTTGTTATTTTTTATCGTAGAAAAATTATATAATTGATTTTTGATCAAAATATTACTTTCTGACGAATTCCCAAAAACAGTTGTACTTGAAAGAAGATATATAAAGAAGATAAGCCGGACTTTAATTTTACTGAGCATTAATTATTTTAGAAAAGTATATTAAATCACAGATATCTCTAATTGCCCCATTTCCTCCTCGTCTAGGAGTTACCCAGTCAAAATTTAATAGATTCAGTATTGGATTAGCATTTGGAACAATTACCGATAACCCGCAAAACTGTAGAAGTTCAACGTCAACGGTATCATCACCAACATAACATAACTTTTCTTTTGGTAGATTTATTTTATGTTCATGAAATGATTTTAGTTTATCCCTGCTACCTTGAATAATTCTTTGGATGCCAAGTTCTTCTCCTCTTTCTTTTACACATTTCGAATAACGACCAGATATAATCATTATATCAATATCAATTGATTGTAATATTTTTATTCCATGTCCATCTTGTGCATAAAATCTCTTACTCTCGTTACCATTATGATCAAAATATAACCCGCCATCTGTAAGAACACCATCTACATCAAATGCTAGCAATTCTATCTTACTAGCCTTATCAATAAGCTTATCTGTGTATAATTTCTCTGCTAATTTTATATATGTTGACTTGTTAATCATTTTAGTTAATAGATTTAATTAGATCTTGCATGGTAATGATACCTTTAATTGCCGATTTATCTATTACAGGCAATACGCTAATATTATTTTTCTCGAGAACTGATAATGCTTCAGCTGCGAGGATATCACTACTTACATGTAAAGGCTTTCTTGTCATTACATTCTTGACTAGAATCTCATCAATATTCTTATGAGCATTCATTATTCTTTTTATATCGCCATCAGTTATTACTCCTACTAATTTTTTTTCTTTATTTATAATTAAAGCAATTCCTAAATTATATTCTGTAGTCATATTGATAAGCTCAGAGAAGCTTACATCTATATTTATTTTAGGAATATTTTTCTTGATCATTATGTCTTGAACATTTTTTAATAATCTTTTACCAAGAGAACCCTCTGGATGAGTCTTGGCGAAATCTTTCATTGTAAAATTCTTTTTTGATGAGACTGTCAGAGCTAAGGCATCAGAAATAGCTAGTGCACACATAACACTCGATGTTGGGGCTAGGTTATTTGGACAGGCTTCTTTGGTAACAGAGGCATCTAGAACCAAATCTGAATATTTTGCTAGCTGTGATTTTTTATTACCTGTGATTGAAATTATTTTGCATTTGAGAACTTTTAGCAAAGGCACAAGCTTAACTATTTCTTCAGTATCTCCAGAATTGGAATAAAATATAATTATATCATTTGAATTTATAACACCCATGTCACCATGAAGAGCCTCTGTAGCATGTATAAAAATCGACGGAGTTCCAGTACTACTTAACGTGGCAGCCATTTTCATAGCAATATATCCTGACTTACCAAGACCTATTGTAACTACTTTTCCTGAGTTCTTTTTAATCAATTCACATGCTCTATCAAAGCTTGAATCAATCCTTTTCAAAGTCCTTGTTAGGGCTGTTATCTCAGTTTTAATAATTTCTGTTGCAAGGCTAATATTAGATTTATTTTTCATTATCATTTTAAAATTAACGTTAAGTATAAAAAGTATGTTATTACTAATGCCACTGAATATACAGTTCTAAACATACTATTTGATTGAATAATAAGGTAGAGAACTAATGTTGACAATCCAAGCATCATGATATCTCTTACAAGAGCGTCAGATTCTATATGTGAAGAGCTGATTATCCCAGCAATCGACATAGCTATTGCAATATTAAAGAGATTTGAGCCAATAATATTTCCAATTATAAAATCAAATTTCCCTTTTCTTGCAGATTGAATACTAGCAGCAAGTTCAGGTAAACTTGTCCCTAATGCGGCTAACGTAAGACCAATTACGTATGCGCTTACACCTAGAGCTGTTGCAATTTGAGTTGCACCATTTATGAAGTAGGTTGATCCAAATATTAACATCGCTAAACTTAGTAATAGATAAAAAATTATATTTGATAAACTAGCGCTCCCTTTGTTATCAGCAGGCTTTTTGTCCTCTGGAGGTTGAAAAAAATTCACGCATAATATTAGTAGTACAATCAATATTAAAGAGTCTTTTATATCAAGACGTTCATCAAAAAACATTAATACGAAAGCTGAAATAGTCAATATGATCATACTCGCATAGGGCCTTATAGGAAGATTCTCTTTTATCAAATCTCCTTTAATAAAAAAAAGAGAAATACAAAATACTAAAGCTATGTTTGAGATATTTGAACCAAGGGCATTTCCTATTGCTAAAATTGTTTTATCTTGAAGAGCTGATTCGATTGATATAAAAATTTCAGGTGCTGATGTTGCTATACCAATCATAAAGAAACTTGCATAAAAGCCAGATATCGAAAAACGCTTAGAAGCATTATCAGTTGATGCGACTAAAAGATTAGATCCTATTAATAATAGTGCTAGTCCTATTAACAAGATAGATATGGATTCTATCATCATATTTATAATTAGATTATGTTAAGTGTTGAACTAGTAGTTAATTTCAAGAACATCGATTTCAAAATCTTGGACATTTTTGCCATCCGCAATCATTTTTGTTCTTTTTTGAAGATATGATTCCCTTAAAAATATATATTTATCTTTTGCTGCAGTATCTAAGATTTTTGTTGCTTGTAACAAGTTTGCCCTGGTGTCTATAACATTAGTAGCTTGAATTAATTGCCTTTCTTCATGATGAAGTTCTGTATGTACTGGCGAGATACTTTTCTCTACTGCTATGTCAGCATAGAATCCAGGTGCATCTCTAAAAGTACTCGGTCCAAAAAAAGGTAAAACAAGATACGGGCCAGCTGGAACACCATAATGACCAAGTGTTTGTCCAAAATCCTCTCTATGTCTCTCAATTCCTAGACTTGTAGCTATATCAAACAAGCCAAAAACACCCACAGTAGAATTTATAACAAACCTCGCGGATGAAGACAGTGTTTTATCTAGCTTTAACTGTAATGTGCTATTAAATATATTATTAATTTCTCCTAGATTATTGAAAAAGTTCGACACACTTTTTTCAACTGGATCAGGAGTAATCGCTCGGTAACCTTTGGCAACTGGCTCTAATACTGCATCATCAATTACTTCATTAAAACCAAAGATTGCTCTATTTATTGGCTCAAGTGGGTCATCATCTGATGAATATACATTTTTGGCATTAAGAGCTAATGAAAATGACAATATAACAGCTAGTGATACGGTTAATACACTAAAGAAATTTTTAAATTTAATCGGTGACATAAGTAGATTATATACTAAAATATGTAACATGATTAAAAAAATATCGTTCTTCATAATTTTCATATTCATATCATCCAGCGGATATACAACGGAAAGACCTGATGATTTCTTAAAAAAGTCGGTCCAGGAGGTAAGTGCGCTAGTTTCTAAGCATAAAGATAGATTTGAGAAAGATGAAGATTTCTTAAGAAGCCAAATGAACTTGGTTGTTATGCCTAAACTTGACATTATTCTTATGTCCAAAATTATACTTGGTAAAGGTATTTGGACAGATATGACCCCACAACAAAAAACTGATTTTGTAGAAGCATTTAAATATAGGATGACGAGCACATATATGAAATCAATTACAGCATTTGATGGTGAGAAAATAGAATTCTTACCTTTTGTTCCAGGAAAAAAAAACAGAATTGCATTTGTGAAATCAAAATATCTAATTGCAGCAGGTAATATAGATGTTGATTATCGATTAATCAAAAATAAGGATGGCTGGAGAGTTTACGATATTATCTTTGAAGGCATCAGTTTAATGAAAAATTACAGAGCAGACTTTAGAGAGCATGTGAACAAAAATGGGATTGACTCCCTTATAAATAGTCTAGGACAATAGGTCCTATTTAAATAGGCTTAAACGAGATAAGCATTCTAGGCAGCAACGTTAGAACAGCAATCAGCGCAACAAGCATTGCAAAACCAGTCAACACCCCAAATATTATTGTTGGTATAAAATTAGATAGTATTAGTATAGAAAATCCAAATATAACCGTAATACCTGTGAAAAAAATTGCTTTTCCTATAGTTGAGTGGCAAATAAGAATTGTTTGTTCGTAGTCACCACAAGTCTTTAACTCCTCTTTAAACCTATAAATGTAATGAATACTGTTGTCTACGGCTATACCTACAGTAATGGCTGCTATAGTAATAGTCATCATATCTAATGGTAATTTCATAATACCCATTATTCCCAAAACTAATAATGCTGAAAGCAGATTCGGCACAATTCCTATAACCATTAATGCAATAGATTTAAATAAAATGAGGAACATAGTAGCTATAATTAACATCACAAAACCTAAAGATTTTATTTGAGAATCAAATAAACTTTGTAACATATTATTATAAAGAAGAAGAATCCCTGTAAGTGTAATTTTTTCTGTTTTAAGATATGGGTCTTGATTCAAATCATTTTGAATTTTATTTATAAGATCAGCTCTTCTCAAATCAGGATTTGAATCTAGAATCCTAATATTAATTCTAGCTTCGTTATTATCTATAGATAGATAGGGGGTCACTGCAATATCTTTAACTTCATCAGGCAACTTTTTATAAAGCAGAGACATTTCAAGACTATTTAGTTCCTTATCATCATTAACAATTTCAGCAACACGTATTGAGGACGCAAAAGATAAGACTTTTCCTATATAATAATTTTTATCTAGATAATCATGAACATATTTAATTTTATTAATTTTGTCAGTTGTAAACCAGTTTGATTCTACAGGCTCATCTTCATCGCCTAATAGATCTTCAAACTCATCATTTTCAGAAGTTAATTTTTCGTCATCAAATTTGATAATTATGTCCATTGGCGTTGTTCCACCAAGTTCATTGTCAATTAGCTGCATACCTTTATATATTTCTGTGTCTGATCTAAAATAATTTATAAAGCTGTTCTCAACTTTTAGTAGATTTAAGCCATATACAGTTACTAGAGTTACTAGTGTAAATATAACATAGATAGATTTACCAGAATTGATAGTAACTCCAGCTAAAAAATCAGTAACAAATAATTTTGTTTTATTTTCATGGATTATAGAATTTTTTCTATTTGAAAAAATCATGATTAAACAAGGTAGAAGAAAAAATGATGTCAAAAATAATGTAGTAAGCCCGAGTACCATCATATAGCCAAAATCCATGACTGGTTTAATATCGCTAAATATTAAAGATGCAAATGCAACTATTGTTGTTAGAGCTGTATATAGACATGGCCATATCATTTTTTGAGTAGTTTGAGTTATAGAAAGCTTTTTGTCTTGATTTGAGGAGGTATATATCTGTCGATATCTTACTATAATGTGTATATTCATTGATAGCGTCAGAATCAGCATCAATGATATAAAATTTGATGATATCACCGTTACTTTCCAGTCTAGATAACCCAGCAAACCAACCATAAACAAAACTGAATAAATACAATTAATTACTGGCGTCATTACCCATATTAATTTTCTAAATATAATTACCAATGTAGCCAAAATAAATATCAGAACTCCTAAACCAAAATTTATTAAATCATTTTTTATAAAAGTAACCATATCATCAGTAATCATAGGTATACCGCCAAGCCTTATCTCATATCTATCGCTAGTATATTTTTCTTGAACTTTTCTAATTTCTTTAATGAGGTTACTAATCTTTTTTTTCTGAGTTTCAGATATATTATTATATTCTTGCTTTGATAGTAGATATTGAGTCTCAAAAGAAGCATCCTGTTTATATTTTTTGTAATATAATTCTCTTTTTATAAGCGCCTCTTTTAATTCAGTATTTTTTTTAAGAGTAACTTGCATAGCTGTCGTCTTAGCATCTTGGCTAATCACCAAGTCTTTATAAATCGGGCTTGTTAATATTTCTTCTTGTGCAAGCTCAGGATCTATATCTTTACTAAAAATATTTGGAATATTATTTATTAATTCTGTTAGAGGTTTTTTCGAACTACTAACAAGGGGTATGTTAGTTATTGCTGTCACTGATTGAACACTTGCAAACTCTTCGATTTCTAATGTTAGGTTATGTATGTATTCAAGAGTCTCATTAGCAAAAATATCTTTATTTCTATCTGTAACTGTTAAAATTAAAAATTCATTTGATTCATATCGATCATTTATTTCTCTAAATAATTTTAGGTCCTTGTCATCATCAAGTATTAGGGTATCTGCAGATGCATCTAACTTAAAATTATTTATGTTACTCATCGAGAACGCAAGTATAATTGATAGTAGTGAGAGAACCAAAGCTGGGTAGCCTAGAATATAGTGTTCGTAAAAATATGATATCTTTTTAATCATAGCTTTATTGAGTATAAACTCTTAGAATACCGAAACAAACTTAAAAAAATAACTATGGATAAATTATTAATTCAAGGCGGTCAATCTTTGTCTGGCTCCGTAAAGATATCAGGTGCTAAGAACTCTGTTCTGCCAATGCTTTGCGCATCTGTAATGCCTACAACAGGAGTTGTACAATTAGAAAATGTACCTCATTTACAAGACGTTACAACTACTACAAGATTACTAACACAAATGGGTGTCAGCGTTACTATGGATGAATTTATGAATATTAGTCTTGATCCATCAGCAATTGATAATTTCTATGCTCCGTATGATTTAGTGAAGACAATGAGATCATCCATATTGGTATTAGGACCATTACTTTCAAGATTTGGTGAAGCAAAAGTCTCTCTTCCAGGTGGTTGCGCTATTGGATTAAGACCAGTGGACATGCATCTAAAGGCGCTTAAAAAAATGGGTGCTGAAATTAAAGTTGAAAGAGGTTATATCACTGCACGATCAAAGAGATTAATAGGGGCTAATATTACTTTTGAGAAAAAAACAGTTACTGGAACAGAAAATATTATTATGGCTGCATCATTAGCTAAAGGACAAACAAAAATTAGCAATGCAGCTAACGAGCCAGAAATTTCAGACTTATGCCTTTTTTTAAATAAAATGGGAGCCAAGATAAGTGGATATGGTACTGACATGATTGAGATTGACGGAGTAGATACTCTAAGAGGAACAAAACATAAGCCCTTACCAGATAGAATAGAAGCAGGGACATTTATGATAGCAGCGGCTATAACTAGAGGAGATGTAGAGATAAACAATATTGTTCCTGAACATTCTCACGCTGTAATTGAAAAGCTTATTGAAGCTGGAGCAGAAATTACTTCTACTGATAATTCTATTAGAGTAAAGATGAGACAACGACCAAAGGCGGTTGACATAGAAACAAATGCTTATCCATACTTTCCCACAGATATGCAGGCACAAATGACCGCTCTAAATTCTGTAGCAAAAGGCGACAGTTACGTTAGAGAGAACATTTTTGAAAATCGGTTCATGCATGTTCAAGAACTTGAAAGAATGGGTGCATCAATAAAGGTAGACGATAATACCGCTACAATATCTGGGACAAAAAAACTTTTTGCAGCACCAGTAATGGCAACAGATTTAAGGGCTTCAGCTAGCCTAATATTAGCAGGACTAGCTGCTGAGGGAACTACAGAAATTGCAAGAGTTTATCACATAGATAGAGGTTATGACTGTATAGAGGAAAAACTACAGTTAATTGGGGCTAGGATTTCAAGAAAACCCATGTAAAATGCTACCAAATGATTAGATTAGCCATCTCCAAGGGAAGAATATTAGAACAAGCTATTGAAATTCTTCGCAGAATTAATATTAATTGTAAATTTAATCCTATAGATTCTAGAAAATTGATAATTCCTACTAATATGAAAAATCTTGAGATTATTGTTATTAAGGCAAGTGATGTTCCCGTTTATATTGATTCGGGAAAAGTAGATATAGGAATAGTAGGATTTGATACTCTTTTGGAGGAGAGTCTCGGTAATCATTATCGTCTTCTAGATCTCCAAATAGCTAAATGCAAACTTGTAGTTGCGGGAAAGCCAAATACTGCTTATTTCAATAATATGAAAATTGCAACAAAATATCCAAATGCAGCAAAAAACTATTTTGAAGAGATAGGATTACAGTGTTCTATCCTTAAGCTATATGGCTCTATAGAGCTTGCTCCAGTTCTGTCGCTTTCTGATTTTATTGTTGATATAGTCGAGTCGGGCAAAACTCTGAAAGAAAATGGATTAAAAGAATTTGATAAAATTTTCGATATATCATCATTATTAATTGCAAATAAAGTTTCATATAAATTAAAAAATAAAGAAATAAATTCACTCATAGACAGGGTTAAGACTCATGATAAATAAAACAGATGATGTAAGGATAATCAACACGCAAGAACTGATAAGCCCTAAAGATATTATAAGTGAGCTTTCGCCTTCAGATTCTGGAATAAAAACCATAATTGACACAAGATCTGAAATCAAAAATATCCTTGACAAAACATCAAAGAAATTTGTAATTGTTGTTGGCCCTTGCTCAATACATGATATTGATGCAGCAAAAGAATACGCTATCAAATTAAAAACTTTAAAAAACTCATTATCTGATAATAGCTTATTGGTCATGAGGGTATATTTTGAAAAACCAAGAACAGTCATTGGATGGAAGGGTTTAATTAATGACCCAGATTTAGATGGATCTTTTAAAATCAACAATGGTATAAAAATAGCAAGACAGTTATTAATAGACCTATCCGAGATGAACATACCATGTGGTCATGAGTTTCTTGATTTAGTAAGCCCACAATATTTATCTGACTTGATAAGTTGGGGTGCAATTGGCGCTAGAACTACAGAAAGTCAGAGTCATAGAGAGCTTGCTTCAGGATTATCTTGCCCAGTTGGATTTAAAAATGGAACAGATGGTAGTATTCAAATTGCAATTGATGCAATGAATGCTGCAAGACACTCTCATAGTTTTTTATCTGTAACAAAAGAAGGAAAGTCCGCAATATTCAACACAGCAGGCAACAATGACTGCCACATAATTCTCCGCGGAGGTAATAAAAAAACAAATTTCTCTTCTAAGGATGTGAAGGAATCTACTATCACATTAGAGAATAATAATTTGAAACCTAATATTATGATTGACGCAAGCCACGCCAACAGTAAAAAGGATTATAAAAAACAGTCCACTGTTGTCGAAGATGTCAAACAACAGATATGTAATGGTGAAAAAAATATCATCGGAATTATGCTAGAAAGTAACCTTGTAGAAGGCAATCAAAAAATTAATAGCAGAGAAAAACTAAAATACGGTCAAAGCATTACAGATTCATGCATAGGATGGAATGAAACTGAAGAAATAATTTTATCACTCGATGAAGCATTAAAAAATAATTTATGAAAATTAAAACTTTAGATATTAGTAAAACGAACTTTAATAAAGACTTAAATGAATATCTTAAATTGAAGGTCGAAAACTCGAAAGCTATCGAAACTTCTGTTTCTCTAATATTAGAGGATATTAAAAAAAATAAAGACAAAGCTTTAATAAAATTATCTAAAAGATTTGACAAGACTGCCTATAAAAGTACATCTGAATCTGATGTATCAAAAGCTGAAATAGTCAAAGCTTATTCACATATATCTAAACAAACATTAACAAGTCTAAAAAAAGCAATAATAAATATAAAAAAATTTTCAAGAAAACAAATGCTGAAAAGTTGGTCAATGAAAATCAATGGATCAACACTTGGAGAGAAAGTGACAGCTATTGAAAGGGTCGGTATATACGTTCCAGGTGGCAAAGCATCCTATCCGTCTACTGTATTGATGAATGCAATTCCTGCAAGAACAGCGGGTGTAAAAAATATAACTATGGTTTGTCCTCCAATTAATGGGAAACTTGACCCACTTGTTTTAGTTGCTGCAGATTTATGTGAAGTCGATGAAATCTATAAAATTGGTGGAGCTCATGCGATTGGGGCTCTTGCTTATGGCACAGAAACTATTAAACAAGTTCATAAAATTGTAGGCCCAGGGAATATCTATGTAGCTACTGCTAAAAGAAAAGTATTTGGTACAGTTGGTATTGACAGTTTTGCAGGACCATCAGAAATATTAATTATTGCTGATAAAGATGTGAATCCAGAATGTATAGCTATTGATATGTTTGCTCAGGCTGAACATGATGAAATGGCACAATCAATTTTACTGACAACAAGTGATAAGTTAATTTTAGACGTGAGTAAAAAAATTAACATAATGATTAAAAATCAAAAAAGAAAAGATATTATAAAAAAATCACTTACTTCGAGAGGGTTGTTTATCAAAGTAAAAACACAGTCTGACATTGTAAATATAGCAAATTCCATAGCTCCTGAACATTTAGAGATTCTTGGCTATAAAAAATTAAACTTACCAAAAAAAATTAATAATGCTGGTGCAATTTTTATAGGCGAGTCTAGCCCTGAGGTTTTCGGAGATTATTGTGCTGGACCCAACCATGTGCTTCCAACAAACGGTACGGCTAAATACGCTTCACCTTTAGGAGTTTATGACTTTTTAAAACGGTCTAGCATTATGCAAATATCAAAGACTCATGCAAAAGAGCTTTCAAAAATAGCTATTTCTATTGCAGACAGCGAAGGGTTATATTCACATTCAGAATCAGCTAAGTATAGAAAGTAACTATCTATTTATGGTTTTATGAGTTGCTGGCATCGCGGTTACCTTAATAGAAGACTCAACCAATTCTTCACCTCTTCGATATTTGAGAGTTACTTTTTGATCTACCTCAAAAGAGGCTACAATTTTTACTACCTGTTTGATATTCTCTATTATTATACCATCAATACTCACAATGATATCCCCAGGGGTTAATCCAGATTCGTCTGCTGGACCATTTTTTAGTACATTTGTTATGACTACTCCGCTTGGAGTGTTATATGCAGACATACCGACATAGCCTCTGACTACCCTTCCATACTTGATTATCTGTTCAGTGATGTTTCTCACAAGGTTAGAGGGCACTGCTAACCCAATTCCATCACTGCCGCCGCCAAGAGATAAGTTCATGGTGTTAATGCCAACTAAATTTCCATCTGTATTAACCATTGCCCCACCTGAATTTCCTGGATTGATAGCAGCATCAGATTGGAGGAATTCATCAAGCGGGTTTTCGGTTATATGTCCACTATTTGTTCTTGAAATTATTCCCTGGGTCAATGTCTGTCCAACTCCAAATGGATTGCCTATAGCTAGAACTATATCTCCTATTTTTACCAATGTGGAATCGGAAAAAGTAATTGATTTACCCTCATAATTACTATGCAATAACGCTATATCAGTTATAGAATCTACCCCAATAATTTTCGCCGGATAGATTTTATTATCAGTAGTTATAATGTTAACTATTTGAGCTTGTCTAATTACATGTTCATTTGTAACAATATGCCCATCAGAAGTTACGATAACACCTGAACCTCTTCCTTTGTCTGTTTGTATTGTAACAACAGAATCTTTTACAGCTTCATATATATAGTTATAAGAATTTTTCCCCGATATAATATTTTCATTTGAAGTCTGATTTACTTTTATAGAGACCGGTGTATCTAAAATAACTAAATACGATGCGATACCTGCAACAACACCAATTACCATATATTTTAAAAGTTCTTTAAACATAATATTAATTTCTATGTCTAAAAGTATATATTAGAGAATCATTATATGATATATTATCGACAGAATTAAAAAAGTGAACAGGGACATGAGCGATAATAATAATTCATCAAATAGAAGAAATTTTCTTACGAATGTAACAAAAGTAGTGGGCGGTGTCGGAGCAATTTTTGCTGCAATCCCATTTTTATCTTCAATGTCCCCAAGTGAAAAAACGAAAATGGCAGGTGCGCCTATAGAAATAGATATATCTGCAATCCAACCTGGTGCATTTAAAATTGTTGAATGGAGAGGAAAGCCTGTTTGGATAGTTCATAGAACAACAGAGATGCTTGAAAAGATTAAAAATGATGCCGAGCATCTAGCTGATCCTAAATCGGATGAGGAATATCAACCGCAATATGCTCAGAATAAATTTAGATCGGTAAAGCCTGAATATTTGGTTCTAGTCGGAGTATGTACCCACTTAGGTTGTTCACCATTGTATAAACCAGGAGAGAATAAGGACTTAGGCCTCGAGTGGAAAGGAGGATTCTTCTGTCCCTGTCACGGATCAAAGTTTGATTTATCTGGAAGAGTATATAAGGCAATGCCAGCGCCTTATAATCTTGAAGTACCACCACATTATTTTGCAAGTGAGACTAAGTTAGTCGTTGGAGAGGATAAAACATAATGAGTAAATTTATAACATGGATTGATGAAAGATTGCCGGTATCGAACTTTGTAAAAAACCACTTATCTGAATATTACGCACCTAAAAACTTCAACTTTTTTTACTTTTTTGGGAGCTTGGCATTATTCGTATTTATAATGCAAATTATCACAGGTATATTCCTCACTATCAACTATAAGCCAGATGCTGCCTCAGCATTTGCCTCAGTTGAATACATCATGAGAGATGTAGAATGGGGCTGGTTAATTAGGTATATGCATTCTACTGGAGCTTCATTTTTCTTCATTATAATTTATTTACACATGTTGAGAGCCTTGATGTATGGATCATATAAAAAACCAAGAGAACTATTGTGGCTATTTGGAATGTTTATATTTGTACTTTTAATGGCAGAGGCGTTCATGGGATATCTTTTACCTTGGGGTCAAATGTCATACTGGGGAGCCCAAGTAATCATATCATTGTTTGGTGCGATTCCATTTGTAGGTGAGTCTTTGGCTTTATGGATACGCGGTGATTATGTAATCTCAGATGCTACATTGAATAGATTCTTTGCCTTCCATGTTATAGCTCTTCCGCTTTTACTTTTTGCTGTAATCTATCTGCATATTGCAGCTTTACATACAGTAGGCTCAAATAATCCTGATGGAGTGGAGATAAAACAAAATAAAGATAAAGATGGTAAACCAGTTGACGGCATCCCTTTTCATCCTTATTACACAGTTAAAGACATCTTTGGTCTCGCAGTATTTTTAACTATATTTATGTTTGTAGTGTTTTTTCTTCCAGAATTTGGAGGTTTTTTTCTTGAGAAAGATAACTTTGTTCCAGCAGATCCATTAAAAACACCAGAACATATCGTCCCTGTTTGGTACTTTACTCCTTTTTATGCAATTCTTAGGGCAATTCCTGATAAGCTTGGTGGTGTTTTAGCAATGGGCCTTGCTATTTTTGTTCTCTTTTTAATGCCTTGGTTGGATAGATGTAAAGTTAAATCTATAAGATATAGATCATTAACATATAAAATCTTACTCGTATCTTTTGTAATAAGCTTTATCGGTTTAGGTTATATCGGCATGAAGGCGCCTACACCCATTTTGACTATATTAGGCAGATTGTTCACATTAGTTTACTTTGGATTCTTTGTGTTGCTTTATCTCACGAGTAAGAATGAGAAAACAAAGCCCGTACCGGAAAGAGTAACTATGTATGAATAAAAAATATGTATTTTTTTTTATCCTAATTTTTTCAACCCAACTTACATATGCTGCAAGTGGCGGTCAGCTCAAACCCGTACAAATTGATTTAGGAAATAAAGCCTCTCTTCAAAGAGGTGCGCAAATTTTTTTTAATAATTGCGCTGGTTGTCATACATTACAATATCATAGGTATAGTAAATTTGTAGGCGATTTAGGAATTAGCGAAGATATGATTAAATCTAATCTTATTCTTACTACCAGCAAAGGTGAAAAAACTAAGTTGGGATCTACAATCGTGAATGCTATAAATCATGACTCTATTAAAGAGGGATTTGGCGTTGTTCCGCCAGACTTAACACTGACGGCGCGCTCACGTGGATCTGAATGGATATATACATTTTTAACATCCTTTTATGAGGACAACACAAGACCTATGGGTGTAAATAATGTTCTATATCCGAATGTAAATATGCCTCATGTACTCTGGTACAAGGAAGGTTTAAAAGAAATGGATGAAAATAATATTCTCACTGTTAAGGTTCAGGGGCAGCTCACTCAAAAAGAATATGAACAAGAAATAACTGATTTAGTAAATTTTTTAACTTATGTCTCTGAGCCTGCTCAACTAGAAAGGTACTCAATAGGTCTATGGGTGATGTTATTCCTTGTATTTTTTGCCTTTATTACGTATCTTCTAAAGATTGAGTATTGGAGAGACATTAAGTAATGACCTTATTAGCTAATCGCAGATCTGCGATACTATTGTTCTCTCTCCCAAACTGTCTGGATAGTCATAGAACTCGCATCGTAATTAAAGAGAAGGAGATATCAGCTGAAGTCCATGAGGTTGATACAAATAAAATTCCTGATGAAATTAAAGTTATCAGCCCCTATGACCAATATCCTTCTCTAGTAGATAGAGAGTTGATACTTCAAAATTCTAGAGTAATTATCGAGTATTTAGATGAGAGGTTTCCTCATCCGCCACTATTGCCAGTAGACCCAATATCACGCGCAAAATTTAGGCTTGCATTAAATGAAATAGAACAACATTGGTATGTTAAATATAACGAGTTATATATAGGTGAAGTTTTGGATATGAAGTTTGTTGATGAAATTAAAAATTATTTACTTGAAATCGCTCCTATGATTAAAAATAGTTTTTTTATGAGCGATGATTTTGGTCTCGTAGACTGTAGCCTGGCACCATTATTATGGAGACTAAAATCATTAGATTTTGATTTAGCTTCAAATAATAAAATAATTTGCGAGTACTCAGAGAGAATATTTGATAGAGAAGCTTTTCAAGAAAGTTTAACTGAAACAGAAAAAGAACTTTTTTAAATTCCATAAACATTCATTAGGTCTTATGTTTTATATCATCTAATATAATTTAACATATGATAAAGTAATTCTTATGTATGGCGAGTTATATATTGTTTCCACTCCTATAGGTAACTTGGATGATATCACTATCCGAGCACTAAATGTATTAAGGGATGTAGATTTCATTTTTGCTGAAAGTGTTGAAAGAACCAAATCTTTGCTTTCACACTTTGGAATTAAAAAGAAAGTAATATCATATAACAAAGACAATGAAGTCAGAAAGGCAAGTACAATTATATCTTACCTTGAAGAATCCAATAATATTGCTTTAGTGACCGATGCTGGGACACCATCAATATCTGACCCCGGATATCATTTATTATCAAAACTTTGTCCTGAGATTAATGTAATACCAATACCAGGAGCATCATCGCTAAGCTGCGCATTATCAGTATCAAAAATACCAATGAATTCTTTTATTTTCGTCGGATTTTTACCAAAAAAAGATAACGACAGAAAAAAGAAGCTAGCTGAATTAGTTTTATATAATAATCCTATCTGTTTATTTGAGAGTAAACACAGATTATTGAAGCTCCTTAGAGATATAAATGAGATATTCGGGCAGAAGACTCAAATTGGTATATTCAGAGAGCTTACAAAGGTCTATGAAACTATTATTCATGATAGTGTCTCAAATTTGATTAATTACTACAGCGAAAATCCCCCAAAAGGAGAGTTTGTAATCATCATTTCGTCAAAATCCTTACATAAGACCCCAGATATAAATTATTTGATAATTGTAGAACAGCTGATTAAGAAGAAATTCACCAATAAAGACATAGTAGAGATAATCAACCTCATCTCGAATGATTCAAAAAAAGAAATCTATAAAAACGTATTATCTATTAGACATAGCATATAGTTTTATCGTATCATTTAGTTTTAGTGGAACCTGCTAAACGACATATAAGATGACTCGAATCGAGGCATCTTTTTTTTTATTTAAAACAAGGAAAAATACTTGAAATCTTCTGCGATTCTTCTAGCGGACGGCACGGTAATACCTGCTGAATCAATTGGATATGATTCAATTACCATAGGTGAAATAGTATTCAATACATCTATGACTGGATATCAGGAAATTATTACTGATCCATCATACGATAAACAAATCGTTACTTTTACTAATCCACATATTGGGAACACTGGAGTTAATGTCGATGATTATGAGTCTAGCTATAACGGATGCTCAGGAATTATTATCAGAAATCACCCTACAAAAGAAAGTAGTTGGAGAAACGAAAATAATTTTCTTGAATTTCTCAAGGACAAAACGATTTCTGCTGTATGTTCGGTAGATACAAGATATTTGACATCACTTCTAAGAGAAAAAGGTTCTATTAATGGATGTATAGTGCCAGATATAAAAAAATTGGATCAAGCAAAGGATTTATTATCAAAATTCCCAGGTCTAAATGGATTAGATTTAGCAAAAAATGTGACAACTAAAGAGCAATATATTTGGAATGAAGGAACACACGATTTAGTAAATGTTGAGTCTTCAAAAGGTCAAAAAGAGCTGAGAGTATTTGCTTATGATTATGGCATTAAAAAAAATATATTAAGAATACTTACTGATTTGGGTTGCGATGTGACTGTTGTCCCTGCAGAGACTACTTATAATGAAGTATTGAAAAATAAACCCGATGGAGTATTTCTATCTAATGGCCCTGGGGATCCTGCAGCATGTGACTATGCCATAAACAACATCAGAAACTTATTATCAAAACAAATACCAATTTTTGGAATATGCTTAGGTTTTCAGTTGATGTGTTTAGCAAGTGGTGCAAAAACCTATAAAATGAAGTTTGGCCATCATGGCGCAAATCACCCCGTAATTGATGTTAATACAAGTAGGGTTTACATAACCAGTCAGAACCATGGATTTGCAGTGGATAAAGATTCATTAAAAAGCATCCATAAAATCACGCATAAATCTCTTTTTGATGAATCTCTTCAAGGAATTGAATTAACAGATACTCCTGCATATGGCTTCCAGGGACATCCAGAGGCTAGTCCTGGCCCACAAGATATTTATAATTTATTTAAAAAGTTTATAGACAATATGAAAAAGAAAAATGCCTAAAGAAAACGGAATAAATAGTATTTTGGTAATCGGTGCAGGGCCAATTATTATCGGTCAGGCATGTGAATTTGATTACTCTGGTGTTCAAGCATGTAAAGCTCTTAGAGAAGAGGGTATAAAAACTATTCTTGTAAATTCTAACCCTGCTACAATCATGACTGATCCTGATATGGCAGATAAAATTTATATTGAACCAATACATTGGAGGAATATAGAAAAAATTATTGCTATAGAAAAACCAGATGCAATTCTTCCAACCATGGGTGGTCAGACTGCGCTTAACACAACATTAGATCTCAATAGACATAAGATTCTTGAAAAATATAATGTCAAGATAATTGGAGCAAGCGTTGATTCTATTGATATGGCTGAGGATAGAGAACTCTTTAAAAATGCGATGACAGATATTGGTCTTGAAACACCAAGAGCTTATGTTGCTAAAGATTTTGATAGAGCATTAGTGATTCAAAAAGACATTGGTTACCCAATTATTATAAGACCTTCATTTACATTAGGCGGATCAGGCGGAGGCATTGCATACAACAAACAAGACTTTGAGAAAATAGTTAAAAGAGGTCTAGACTTATCACCAACGAATGAGGTTCTTCTAGAAGAGTCAGTAATCGGATGGAAAGAATTCGAAATGGAAGTTGTCAGGGATAAGAATGATAATTGCATAATTGTTTGCTCTATAGAAAATTTAGATCCAATGGGAGTTCATACAGGAGATTCGATTACAATAGCTCCAGCACAAACTCTTACAGATAAGGAATATCAAAACCTTAGAAACCAGTCTATTCAAGTTCTTAGAAAAATTGGAGTTGATACAGGTGGATCAAATGTTCAATTTGCAATTAATCCAGATAATGGAAAAATTTATGTCATTGAAATGAATCCAAGGGTTTCTAGATCTTCTGCACTTGCATCAAAAGCTACAGGTTTTCCTATCGCTAAAGTTGCAGCTAAATTAGCTATCGGTTATACCTTGGATGAACTAAGAAATGAAATCACTGGAGATGTAATCCCTTCATCATTTGAACCAAGCATTGATTATGTTGTAACCAAAATACCAAGGTTTGCATTCGAAAAATTTAAAGAGGCTGATTCTCATCTTACAACCCAAATGAAGTCAGTAGGCGAGGTAATGGCAATTGGCAGTTGTTTTAAAGAATCTCTTCAAAAAGCATTGAGGGGACTGGAGGTTGGTATAGATGGATTCGATGAAATTATATTTGAAGAATCACTGTCACCAAAAGAGAGACAAGATTTGATAGTCAAAGAAATATCAACGCCATCCTCTAATAGAATTCTTTATGTTGCACAAGCTTTCAGAGAAGGTATGAGCATAGATGATGTTTTCAATTTGTCTTTTATTGATAAATGGTTTCTTAATCAAGTATATGAAATCATTATTTCTGAAAATAAAATAAAAGATAAATCAATTGAACTAACAAAAGAAGATGTATATGCAATGAAATCAGTCGGATTTTCCGATAGGAGATTAGCAAAGTTATACAACACTAGCGAAAAAAATATTAGAGATTTCCGTAAGGACAAATCTATAAGCCCAGTTTTTAAAAGAATTGACACATGCGCAGCAGAATTTAAATCATCAACAGCATACATGTATTCTACATATTCTGACTTTTGTGAATCTAATCCTACAGACAATAAAAAAGTTATTATCCTTGGTGGTGGACCAAATAGAATTGGACAAGGAATAGAATTTGATTACTGTTGTGTACATGCCTCTATGGCACTCAAAGAGGCTGGGTTTGAAACAATTATGATAAATTGTAATCCTGAGACTGTCTCTACTGACTACGATACTTCTGACAGACTTTACTTTGAGCCACTCACAGTAGAGGATGTAATGTCTATAATAGACATTGAGAGACCATGGGGTGTAATTGTTCAATATGGAGGACAAACACCTTTGAAACTTGCAGATGAACTTGAGAAATGTGGCGTAAGAATAATAGGAACTTCTCCTGATTCTATTGACTTGGCAGAGGATAGAGAAAGATTTAAAGTTTTGGTTGAGTCATTAGGTTTAAGACAACCTATGAATGAAACTGTAACCAATATTGCTGAAGCAAAAAAATCTGCCGAAGAGATAGGCTACCCATTGGTTGTAAGACCATCCTATGTTCTTGGTGGAAGAGCTATGGAAATTGTTACTAATACTTCTGATTTAGAAAAATATATGAAAGAAGCTGTAGATGTCTCTGATGATTCGCCTATCCTTCTGGATAAGTTTCTAAATGATGCTATAGAAGTTGATATTGATCTTCTTTGCGACGGTAAAGATGTTTATGTAGCTGGTATCATGGAACACATAGAAGAAGCAGGTATACATTCTGGCGATTCAGGTTGTTCGCTACCACCGTACACTCTTAAAGATAAAATCGTTGATGAACTGAAAGATCAAGCTTCTAAATTAGCTATGGCATTAAAAGTGATAGGTTTAATGAATGCCCAATTCGCCATTAAAGATGATCAAATATTTTTATTAGAAGCAAATCCAAGAGCATCAAGAACAGCACCATTTGTCTCAAAAGCTATTGGACTCCAACTAGCAAAACTAGGCGCTCTAGTCATGTCAGGTGCTACCATTAAGGAATTAAGTTTACCAACAGAAAGAAAAAATAATTCTTATTTTTCTGTTAAAGAGGCTGTTTTCCCATTTTCTAAATTTCCAGAAGTAGATGTATTATTGGGACCTGAAATGAAATCAACTGGAGAAGTTATGGGTTTTGGTAAATCATTCGGTGAAGCATATTTTAAAGCTCAGAGAGCAGCTGGTGTTATTTTACCTAAAACTGGGAATGTATTTATCAGTGTAAGAGATCACGATAAAGAACCAATATGTGAAGTAGCAGCAGAACTTATAAATATGGGATTTGATATCTACGCAACCTCTGGAACTTATCTTCACCTCAAAGAATCTGGAGTATCATGTACTAAAATTAATAAAGTAAAAGATGGACATCCTCATATTGTAGATATGATAAAAAATAACGAAGTTCATTTAATAATAAATACGACCGAGGGTGCACGCTCCATAAAAGATTCATTCTCAATAAGAAAAGAGGCTCAGAATCATAAAATATCCTTAACGACAACAGTGTCTGGAGCCAAAGCTTTTTGTAAAGCAATTAAATTTATAGATGATTTTGATGCTGTTGATTTAAAGCTAAGACATGAGTCTTTAACTGTTAATTAAGATTTAAAAATAGTCTCATCTATTCTATTTTCACTATTAGCAACTATGCAACTTATACAAAGGTCACCACTCACATTAATAGAGGTTCTCATCATATCAAGCAATCTATCAACACCTAAGAGTAATGTTATACCCTCTAAAGGGATGCCTATTTGAGTAAAAATTACTGTTAGCATTATTATTCCAGCGCTAGGTATACCCGCAGTACCTATGGAAGCAATTGTTGCCGTTATCACGATTGTAAGTATTTCAGGCATTCCAAGATCAATACCATAGAGACTGGCCAGGAAAAATGTCGCACAACCCTGCATAATTGCAGTTCCATCCATATTTATAGTTGCACCTAATGGAATCGTAAAACTGCTTATCGATTTATTTATACCACATTTCTCATTAGCAGCTTTAAGTGTAAACGGAATTGATGCACTGCTACTGGATGTACTAAATGTAAAAACAATGACGTCTTTTATATTGATAAAAAATTTCTTTGGGCTTAGGTTCGTGAAAGTTTTTAACATGAAATAAAAAGTTATAAAGAAATGAAATAGCAGTACAAAAACGACCGTAAAAAAATAACCCATTAGTGGCGTGAGTGTTTCAAGACCTTGAGTAGCAAATGTTTTTGATAAAATACAAAATACTGCGATTGGCGTAAAAGATATGATTATCTTTACAAGCTCATTAATCACGGCATTAAATTCATGAAAATAATTAACAAAAGTTTTAACTTTATCTTTAACTTTACTTGCTGCAATACCAATTAGAACAGAGAAAATTAATAGATGAATGATATTTCCATTGGATAGTGATTTAAAGATATTAGTTGGGAAGAAATTTGACTCAGTTTCAATATTATCTATAGAAACATCACTCTCAAGATTTGATAATAAAATTGGTTCATAATCTATAAATGATGAAAATAATAAACCCAACGAAATAGCTATGACAGTTGTTAGCAAATATAACGATAAAGTTTTGATACCTAATCTAGAAAGTGAAACATCATCAGATAATGATATTATGCCGCAAACTATGGAAAAAAATATCAGGGGAATAATAACTAGCTTGAGGGCAGAAATAAATAAATCTGATACTACACTAAAAAGATTTATAACAATTGAATCATCTGCAGATACATCATAAGTAAATATATTTAAAAATATACCGGCTATAATTCCTAAAATCATTGCAACAATGATTTTTTTTGTGAAGGACATTACTATTTAATTGAGTCTAATGCAGCTTGATAGTTAGGTTCATCAGCAATTTCAGTTACAAGTTCTGAGTGAAGTACTTTGTTATCTTTAGAGATTGTAACAATCGCTCTTGTTGTAATACCAGAAAGCGGGCCATCTACTAATAAAACACCATAATCTTTTGCAAAATTTCTTGACCTCATCATCGACACAGGCGTCACATTTGCAAGAGATTCGCTCGAGCAAAATCTTTTCATAGCGAAAGGTAGGTCGCTTGATACAATTAGCATCACTGTATCATCAAGTCCTGCCACTTTCTCATTGAAAACTAATGTTGATTTTTGACATACAGGCGTATCGAGACTAGGAACAATACTTAATATTTTATTTTTACCATCAAAACTAGAGAGATTTACATCTTGTAAATCAGAATCCACAAGGATGAAGTCCGGAGCAATTGAGCCTTTGGTAACGATATCAGAATTTGTGTTAACTTCATTACCTTTCAATGTTATTTTAGCCATGAACATAGATTATACCGATATGACAAAAAAGAAAAGTATAAAAAATTGGGTTAACAAACATTCTAAAGACAGGTATGTGAAGTTATCCCAAACTGGAAATTATAGATCTAGAGCATTTCATAAGCTTCATGAGATTCAAGAAAAATATAGTATTTTTAAGTCTTCTCAGAACATACTTGATTTAGGTTCCGCCCCTGGTTCTTGGTCGGAGTATGTTAGCAGAAACTTCAAGGAAAAAAATCTTGTCGCTATAGATCTCCTTGACATGAAAAAAATCAAAGGCGTACATTTTATTAAAGGGGATATCAATAAATTGGCGGATAGAAGTCAAATATACGCTAAAATGAACAAAGCAGACCTTGTATTATCAGATATCGCCCCTAACATTAGTGGTATAGAAGATGTAGATCAGGCAAATTTCGTTGAGATTCTTGAGTCAATACTTAGCATATGTTCTGATTTACTCAAAATAAATGGAGTTTTAGTTATGAAGTTTTTCATTGGATCATCATATGATTTTTCAAGAGAAAAGCTGAAACAGTCTTTTAGCAAAGTAGCAACTTATAAGCCTGATTCCTCAAGAAGAAGCAGTAATGAGGTGTTCTTTGTTTGTAATGGATATAAAGACTGATATTATTGAAATTATTAATTAACAGTGTCACACTTAGAATGATTCTAAGAAAGGGAGTATTATGGGAGACTTAGTCAAAAATTTAGTTATTTGGACAGTAATTGCGGTTGTAATTATGTCTTTATTTACAGGAGTTGGAGGAAGAAATACTGCCTCACAAGAATTTAATTACACAGATTTTATGCAACAAGTCCAAACCGGCCAGGTTGAGGAAGTAACAATAGCAGGAAGAGAAATTTCTGGTTCATTCAAATCGGGTGAAACATTCAGAACTTATAGTCCTGAAACAGATAATTCTGCATTGGTAGGCGAACTCATTAAAGGCAAGGTTCGCATCAGCGGGAAAGCTCCGGAAAAACAATCTTTTCTGGCTCAAATATTTATACATTGGTTTCCATTTCTTCTGCTAATTGGTGTTTGGATCTTCTTTATGAGACAAATGCAAGGCGGCGGTGGCCGAGGTGGAGCAATGTCATTTGGTAAAAGTAAAGCTAAAATGCAAACTGAGGATCAAGTGAAAGTTACATTTAAGGATGTTGCTGGAGTAGAAGAAGCAAAAGAAGAAGTTAAAGAGCTTGTTGATTTCCTCAGAGATCCTGCAAAATTTCAAAACCTTGGTGGTAATATTCCCAGAGGAGTATTGATGTCAGGTTCACCTGGTACAGGTAAAACACTCCTTGCCAGAGCAATCGCAGGAGAAGCAAAAGTGCCATTTTTTACAATATCTGGTTCAGACTTTGTAGAGATGTTTGTTGGTGTTGGTGCTTCAAGAGTAAGAGACATGTTTGAGACTGCAAAAAAACATGCTCCATGTATTATCTTTATAGATGAGATCGATGCAGTAGGAAGACACAGGGGTGCAGGTGTAGGCGGCGGAAACGACGAGCGTGAGCAAACACTCAACCAATTGCTAGTAGAAATGGATGGATTTGATGGTAATGAAGGCGTTATTGTAATTGCAGCTACTAACAGACCAGATGTGTTGGATCCAGCCTTGTTACGTCCTGGCAGGTTTGATAGACAAGTTACAGTTCCTCTGCCTGATATTCGTGGTAGAGAACAGATTCTCAAAGTACATATGAGAAAAATACCTATAGCAAATGATGTAAATCCTAAACTGTTAGCAAGAGGTACTCCTGGATTCTCAGGGGCGGACTTGGCTAATCTTGCAAATGAAGCTGCACTATTTGCTGCAAGAGCTAATAAAAAAATTGTTGATATGGATGATTTTGAAAAAGCTAAAGATAAAATTCTAATGGGTGGTGAGAGAAAATCAATGGTCATGAACGATGATGAAAAGAAACTCACAGCTTATCATGAAGCAGGTCATGCAATTGTAGGAAGGTTAGTTCCTGATCATGATCCAGTTTATAAAGTAAGCATTATTCCAAGAGGAAGAGCTCTTGGTGTTACTATGTTTTTACCCGAAGAAGATAGATACAGTAACAGTAGACAACGTATAAACAGTATGATTGCAGCATTATTTGGCGGAAGAGTTGCAGAAGAGGTCATTTTTGGTGATGACGCGGTAACGACTGGTGCTTCAAATGATATTGAAAGAGCCACGGACTTAGCAAGAAATATGGTAACAAAGTGGGGTCTTTCTGAAAAGATGGGTCCATTAGCCTACAGTGAGCAAGAACAAGAAGTATTCTTAGGCAAGTCAGCATCTCAAACAAGTAAGAACATGTCGAATGAGACAGCTAGTTCTATAGACTCTGAAATCAGAAAAATTATTGATCATCAGTATCAGAGAGCTACGAAGCTTATCAAAGACAATCTAGAAAAAATGCATCTGATGGCAGACGCACTAATGAAGTATGAAACTATTGATGTTGAACAAATTGATCAAATTATGGATGGTAAGGTTCCTGATGCACCTGATAGTTGGTCGGATGATGATAATGATTCATCTGGTAAACCGGCTAATACCTCTTCAAAAGATAGTCCTTCAGCTTCACCTGCATCATAAGACTTAAAAATTAGTTCATGGTAGTATATAAAAAAAGCTACCATGGACTAAATTGATTGTTACATCTTTGGAATAAAAAATTTTCATATAGTAATCTCTCCAGGGTAACAGACAAAACTGGTGGTAGATTTTATAGCTCAAATGGTGAAAAAGTACCATCTGTTACGACTATTCTCGATAAAACTAAATCTCAAAAAGATAAGGATGCCTTAATTGCATGGAAGGAAAAGGTTGGGCAAATAGAAGCATCACGAATATCAAAAGAATCTATGTCGAGAGGAGATAAAATGCATAAGCATCTCGAAGATGCATTGCATGGTAAACAGGCACTTGATTTTGATATCATGAATGATAATGAAAAGAAAATGTCACAGGTTATTCTTGATCAAGCATTAGAAAAAAAATTAAATGAAATTTGGGGTTGCGAAACACCGCTTTTCTACCCGGATTCACACGCAGGTACAACAGATTTATGTGGGGTTTATAATAACGAGGAATCTATTATTGATTTTAAATCATCAACAAAAACGAAAAGAAGAGAGTGGATTACAGATTACTTTCTACAAACTGCAGCCTACGCACTCGCTCATAATTTGCAACATAATACTAATATTAAACAAGGCGTTATACTAATATGTACACCTAAGTTTGAATTTCAAGAATTTATTATTAAAGATAATGAGTTTCTATGGTTTCAAAAAAAATTCTTAGAACGTGTTGCAAAATATAAAATGTTAAACAGAAATTAAAAATGAATTCTAAAGTAGAAATAATGGGAGTTTTAAATATTACCGACAATTCATTCTATGACGGTGGTAAATTTAATAGCCTAAAAGCATCAATTGATCACGCAAAAAAATTAATTAATGATGGTGCTGATATCATTGATATTGGCGCAGAATCATCTAAACCAGGATCTGACCCAGTTTCAAGCACAGATCAAATACGTAAAATTGAACCTTTAGTAGAAGCTTTAAGAGATATTTCAAACATTCCTATATCCATAGACACAAGAAGCTCAAAAGTAATTTCCCATTTATTAAAATATGAAATTAACATTGTAAATGATATTTCTTCTCTTGAAGATAAAGACCTTCTAGATATTGTAAAATCTAATAGATTATCTATTTCATTAATGCATATGTTAGGTACTCCTAAAACTATGCAGATTAATCCAATTTACGATAATGTCGTTGATGATATATATGGGTATTTAAAAAATAGAGCGGAACTTTGCATTAATCATGGTATCGATAAAAGTAATATTATCATTGATCCAGGCTTTGGTTTTGGCAAAACATTGGATCATAACTATGAGATATTAAATAACTTAGAAAAGTTCAGTAACATGGGATATCGCGTCCTCTCAGGTATATCAAGAAAAAGCATGATTGGTGATGTTCTTAATAAACCTGTAACAGATAGACTTTACGGCAGTCTTGCTGCATCAGTAATAGCGATTAAAAATAATACTAGCATTCTTCGCGTACATGACGTTAGAGAAACTAAAATGTTATTGAACTTCAAAGAACTAATTAGAAATTCATAATGAAGTTATTTGGAACAGATGGTGTTAGAGGTACATATGGAAATTTTCCAATGGACAACCCTACAATCAAAAAAATAGGCTTAGCCTTGAGTAAAATATTAGATAATAATATCAAAAATATTTATATTGCTCATGATGGAAGAGAATCATTTAAATCAGTCTATAGAAATCTATTAGAAGGTATTCTTTTTGAAAAAGCATATTCTATCAAGTTTTTGGGAATGCTGCCTACACCAGCCTTACCTTTTATTCTCTCGCATAATACATCTCAAGATTCAATTGGTATTCAAATAACTGCATCTCATAACCCTTACAATGATAACGGCATAAAAATTTTTGGTTATAATGGGTATAAAATTTCTAGAAATGAAGAAAAAGCAATTGAGGAAATCGTTAATTCTCAAGATAATTTTCAAAAAGAAATTGATTGTGATTTAAATGTTGACCAGTCAACTGTGGATCTCTATTCACATTATCTCTCAGAGAAGTTAACCAAAGATATAAAGTTCAAGAAAAAACTAAATATTGCACTGGACTGTTCAAATGGAGCAGTCTCAAATATATTCAAATCACTAAAAGTTCCTAATAATATTTCATTTGCTCTATTGAATAACTTATCTAATGGAAAAAATATTAATCATAATTGTGGAGCTGTTTATCCAGAAAACCTTTCACAATTTGTCAAAGATACTAATAGGAAGCATGATAAAAATAATAATGAATGGATTGACTTCGGTATAGCTTTTGATGGAGATGGCGATAGGACTATACTAATAAGTGATAGTGGTAAAATTATAGATGGAGATGAAATTCTATATATTTTATCCACCCATAATTTTCCTGCCACTTCAACAATAGTAGGAACTGTTATGACAAATTATGGAATAAGAACAAGCTTTGATAAATTGGGTTATAACTTTATAGAAACAGCAGTGGGTGATAAGAATGTTTTAGAAGGAATTATTCAACATAATGCAAAGATTGGTTCCGAGTCATCTGGTCACATAATTCATACCGACTCAAGTAATATACCTATTGGAGATGCTATAATCACACTAATTAAAATAATACATCTACTTGAAGCAAGTAATTCTTCTCTTGATGAGTTATATCCTGAATCATTGAAAATACCATCTGAGCTTATTAACATCAAAGTAACCGACAAAGAGTCTTGGATAAAAAATAATTATACAAATTTTAAGAAAGTAGAAGAAATCTTAAATGAAGATGGTAGAATCCTTATAAGAGAATCTGGAACGCAACCACTAATAAGAATTCTCATAGAGCACAGATCTGAGAATACACTTTCCAAAGCAAAGGAAATTATTGATAATATTATATAATGTCAAAAAAAATAATCGCAGGTAATTGGAAGCAAAATGGAAACATCAAGTCAAGTATTAAGCTTGCACAAGATATTATTCGCGGAGTAAAAAAAAATAATATTAAACACGAAGTAATAATATTTCCGCCAAGCATTTATCTGTTATCAATAAAAAATATTAATAAAAAAGAAATTATTAATATTGGTTCCCAAAATGTATCTGCATATAATGATGGAGCACTCACTGGAGAGATTTCAGCTACAATGTTGAAAGACTCAAAAATTCAATATTGTCTTGTTGGGCACTCAGAAAGAAGACATATCCTAGATGAAAATAACTTATCTCTATGTGAGAAGGTCTCAAGGCTTCGTGAAAATAATATTAAAGTAATATATTGTATTGGAGAGACTCTAAAAGAGTATAAAACTAAAAGAACTAAATACATCCTCAATAAACAATTACAATCTCTATTTAAAAGCTTAAATAAATCAAAAAGATCCAATAAAGTAATTATTGCTTATGAACCTGTTTGGGCGATAGGCACTGGTCTGATTCCATCAGCCAAAGAATTATCTAATACTTTTGGTTATATATATAATACTGTTAAGAGATATAACGAATCTAATGAGCCCATTAAGTTGCTATATGGGGGAAGTGTCTCGCCAGAAAATGCACAATCTTTGATGAAGACACAATACGTTAGTGGGCTTTTAATTGGTGGCGCATCTCTAATAGCAAAAAAATTTATTGATATTTGTTCCACAATTTGAGATAAATACACAATGCAAACAGCGATACTAACTATTCACATCATATTGGCAGTAATTTTGATTATATTAGTGCTCGTTCAACAAGGAAAAGGCGCAGATGCAGGCGCAGCATTTGGCTCTGGCGCATCATCTACAGTCTTCGGCGCTAGAGGTAGTGCAACATTCATGAATAAAGTTACAACAGTAATCGCTCTAAGTTTCTTTGTAACTAGCCTTAGCCTCGCCTATATCTCTTCAAATAAATCATCAGGTTCTAAAAGCTTGATTAGCGATACCGTTCAGGAAGAGACAATTGATAAACAAGAAGAATTCAATAAACCTTAAGCCGATGTGGTGGAACTGGTAGACACGCTGTCTTGAGGGGGCAGTGGCGTAAGTCGTGCCGGTTCGAGTCCGGCCATCGGCAATTTATGGACTAACCCATAAATCTTCTTTTTTATCATTTAAGAATATATTTGCTCTTCTATGGCCCTCTCTTTTAAGAAATAGCCAATCTATTTTGCACAATTTTATTTCTACCACACAAAAAAAATCGCTTTCTTTATTCTCAATATTCTTCTCAAAGTTATCATAATTATTGATTGGAGTGCCAGGAAGAGGATTTTGAAAATAACATTCTTTAGAAATATCACCCATTTTTTTCCATGAACTATCAGATTTTTTATTTTTATGATTAATATTTGCTATACCGAAGCACCTTATTTGGAGCTTTGACGATTTACTATAGAAAACACAACATACGTCAGGATTAGAATTTAGGTGTTCAACTTTTTCGGCGTGAAAGTTTGTATGAAATGTAAGTAGATTATTTGTAGCATCATAGCCTCGTAAAACTACAGTTCTTCCAGAAGGTACTTCTCCGGTTGTGCAAAGAGTAAAAGTTCTAAAATCAGATTTTCTATTTTTCACACCATCTAGAAGATTTGATGATATGTTTTCTCTTACATTTACTAATGTTTCTATGTCTTTCATGAAGGTTATCTGCCTACAATGCCTGTTAGTATTTGATTACATATAGGATATAATAAGATATGTTATTTGAATACCTACCAATTTTAATTTTTTTATTCATTGCTTTGATATTTGCATCTGTAATGATGACCGCGGGTTTCTTTTTCGGAGGGAGTAATCCTGATTCTGAAAAAAATTCACCATATGAGTGTGGATTTGAACCGTTTGAAGATAGCCGAATGAAATTTGATGTAAGATTCTATCTTGTAGCCATACTATTTATCATATTCGACCTTGAGATTGCTTTTTTGTTTCCTTGGGCTGTCGTTCTAGATCATATAGGTCATGAAGGATTTTTAGCTATGGCTGTATTTTTATTTATTTTACTAATTGGTTTTATATATGAATGGAAAAAAGGGGCTTTAGAGTGGGATTAGAAAATATAAAAAGAGACGGCTTTGTTTTAGCTGACTCAGACAGTTTATTTGACTGGGCAAGAACAGGTTCATTATGGCCTATGACATTCGGTTTGGCATGCTGCTCTATAGAAATGATGCATGCAGGCGCTTCAAGATATGACTTAGACAGATTTGGAATGTTATTTAGACCAAGCCCTAGACAATCTGATGTTATGATTGTTGCAGGCACACTTGTAAATAAGATGGCTCCAGCTTTAAGAAAAGTTTACGATCAAATGGCTGATCCTAAATGGGTTATCTCTATGGGTTCTTGTGCTAACGGAGGTGGATATTATCACTATTCATATTCTGTTGTAAGAGGTTGCGACCGAATCGTTCCGGTGGATGTTTATGTGCCTGGTTGCCCACCAACTGCTGAAGCACTGCTATACGGCATCCTTCAATTACAAAATAAAATAAGAAATAAAAATAGAATAAAAATTAAATAACTTATGAATAAAATTAGGGAATTATTTCAAGAGTTAGTTATTGATTATGTTGAATCTGACATGATTACTCTGACTGTTGATAAATTAAATCTTAGGAAAGTTCTTAAAACCCTCAAAGAAACAAAAGATTTACAGTTCAATCAACTAATAGACTTATGCGCTGTTGATTTAATTGAATATGGGCAATCAGAATGGGAAACAAAAGAGACAACATCCAAAGGTTACAATAGAGGTATAAATCCTCAGTCACACAGCAGAATTGACTTTGTTACTGAAGATGTTAATCAGGAATATAAATTATGTGTTGTTTATCATCTGCTATCTATTAAACATAATATGAGGATACGCGTTAAATGTAATTTATCTAATGAGTCATTAATTGTTCCGTCTGTAACGGATATTTTTGCATCTGCTGATTGGTATGAGAGAGAAGCTTATGATTTATTTGGTGTATTATTCGAAGGCCATCAAGATTTAAGAAGGATACTTACTGACTATGGCTTTATAGGACATCCCTTCAGAAAGAAATTTCCTCTAATAGGTAATACTCAGGTTACTTATGACCCTGAGCAAAAAAAAGTAGTAAATGTCCCTGTTGATATATCACCAAGAACGCTAGTTCCAAAAGTTATAAGGAAGAGAAAATGAGCGATTATAAAAATTTTACAATGAATTTTGGACCGCAACATCCAGCGGCCCACGGAGTGCTGAGATTAATCTTAGAAATGGATGGCGAAGTTATTCGTAGTGCTGATCCTCACATAGGACTTTTACACAGAGCAACAGAAAAATTGGCAGAGTCTAAACCTTACAATCAAAATATTGGCTACATGGACAGATTGGATTATGTCTCTATGATGTGTAATGAACATGCATATGTTCTAGCAATTGAAAAGCTACTAAAATTAGAAGTTCCAGTAAGAGCTCAATATATTCGAGTAATGTTTGATGAAATCACAAGAATTTTAAATCACCTTTTATGGCTTGGTGCCCATGCATTAGACATTGGAGCAATGTCGGTATTTTTATATGCATTCAGAGAAAGAGAGGATTTAATGGATTGTTATGAAGCCGTATCAGGAACAAGAATGCATGCTACATATTATAGACCTGGTGGAGTAGCAAAAGACTTACCTAATGTTATGCCTAAGTTTATGCTAAACAAAAATCAAAATTTAGAGCAAATAGAAACACTTAATTATAATAGGGAAGGCACCTTATTAGATTTTATAGATAGTTTTGTAGATAGATTTCCTAAAAATGTTGATGAATATGAAAATTTATTAACAGAGAATAGGATTTGGAAACAAAGAACTGTTGGTATTGGTGTGGTATCACCTGAGCGTGCTATTGATTTAGGGTTTACTGGCCCTATGTTAAGAGGGTCTGGTGTAAGCTGGGACCTTAGAAAAAAAGAGCCTTATGAAGTATACAAAAATCTTAAGTTCGACATTCCAATAGGAACAGAAGGAGATTCGTATGACCGCTATCTAGTAAGAATACAAGAAATGAGAGAGTCGGCAAAGATTATCCAGCAGTGCTGTGAATGGCTAAAAAAAGATGATGGGCAACATATCTCGTCTAACTCAAAAATAGCACCACCTGATCGAGATGATATGAAAGATAATATGGAGTCTCTAATACATCATTTTAAATTATTCAGCGAAGGTTACTGTGTACCAGAAGGTGAGGTATATGCTGCAGTGGAAGCACCAAAAGGAGAATTTGGAGTATATATGATTTCAGACGGCGCAAATAAACCGTACAGATTAAAAATTAGAGCACCAGGTTTCCCTCATCTTGCGGCACTTAATGAGATGTCTAAAGGTCATATGTTATCAGATGTTGTAGCAATAATTGGTACTCAAGATATAGTTTTTGGTGAGATTGATAGATGACGGATTCTAAACATATATTTTCAGAAAATATGATTAGAGAGATTGACTTAATCAGAAGTAAATTTCCAAAGGATAGAAGTAAGTCAGCAATAATAGAATCATTATTAATCATTCAGCATGATAATAATGGTTTCCTCAACGATGAACTAATCACCTCGCTCGCAAATTACTTAAGCATACAGAAAATTGATGTTTATGAAGTAGCAACTTTTTATTCTATGTTTAACTTAAAACCTGTAGGCAAAAATACAATATCTGTATGTACAAACATTTCATGCATGTTAAGAAATTCTGATGGTATTGTTAGTCATATTGAAAAAAGATTAAAAATTAAAATTGGCGAGTCCACTAAAGATAATAAATTTTACCTTAAAGATGAAATGGAATGTCTTGCTGCTTGTAACGGTGCTCCGATGATGCAAGTAAATCATATCAATTATGAGAATCTTACAACTGAAAAAGTTGATAAAATACTAGATGAGATTGCTAATGACTAACTTATGCACATCAACTTTTTCTCTTAAGAATCCTTCAAGTATTGAGACTTATCTGTCCCAAGATGGTTATAGCTCCTGGAAAAAGATAATTTCTGGAGAGATACCTAAATCTGAAGTTATAACAATTATAAAAGAGTCTGGGCTTAGAGGTAAAGGAGGAGCAGGATTCTCTACGGGACTGAAATGGTCATTTATTAATTCAAGTGATCAACAAAAGTACCTTGTTTGTAACTCCGATGAAAGTGAGCCAGGTACATGTAAAGACCGGGATATACTCAGATACAATCCTCATGCTGTCATAGAAGGAATGTTAATTGCTTCTTATGCTATTGGAGCATCTGTTGGCTATAATTATTTGCGTGGAGAATTTATCGGTGATCAATGGGTTGTATTTAACAAAGCCGTCAAAGAAGCTTATGAATATAATTTTATAGGTAAAAATATTTTGAAATCTAATTTATGTATTGAGATAGTCCCACTAATTGGTGCAGGAGCTTATATTGTTGGTGAAGAAACTGCAATGTTAGAATCTATTGAAGGCAAAAGAGGAATGCCAAGGATAAAACCGCCTTTTCCTGCTGTACAAGGACTGTATGGTAAACCTACAATCATTAATAACACTGAAACACTAGCCACTGTTCCATATATTATAAAAAATGGTTCGGAATGGTATAAAAATCTTGGAGTAAATGATTCTGATGGAGTAAAAATGTTTTGCATGAGCGGACATCTAAATAAACCATCTGTAATTGAGGCACCACTAGGCGTACCATTTTCTAAATTATTAAATGAATGTAAGGGGGTACTGGATGACAAAAAACTAAAAGCAGTTATACCTGGAGGATCATCAGTTCCAGTAGTAAAAGGTGAAGATATCATGGAAACACCAATGGATTATGAGTCCCTAATGAAGATAGGGACTATGCTAGGTTCTGGAGGAATTATTGTAATGGATGAATCTACGTGTATGGTCTCCGTCCTTGAGAGAATTTCAAGATTTTATTATGCAGAATCATGTGGGCAGTGTACTCCATGTAGAGAAGGAACTGGATGGTTATACAAGACATTAGTTAAAATTAGATCAGGTAATGGCGATCAATCAGATTTAGATTTATTAAATAAAGTTGCAACTCAGATAGAGGGACATTGTATTTGTGCATTAGGAGATGCAGCGGCCATGCCTGTAATAAGTTTTCTTAAACACTTTTGGACTGAATTTGAGTATTATGTCGATAAGAAGCAATCAATGGTTATATAGATGGACATTTATATTAATAACAATAAATATCAAGCATTAGATGATGAAACTATCATACAAGTTGCTGACCGTCATGATATTCATATTCCAAGATTTTGCTATCATAAAAGATTAAGTATTGTAGCAAGTTGTAGAATGTGTCTTGTTGAAGTTGAGGGTGCTAAATACCCTCAACCTGCATGCTCTACAATTGTAAGAGATGGTATGAAAGTTAATACTGTGGGCTCAGTTACAGAAGATGCTCAAAAAAGTACTATGGAGTTCTTGTTAATTAATCATCCACTAGATTGTCCTGTTTGTGATCAAGCTGGCGAATGTGAACTTCAAGATATCTCCTTAGATCATGGAGATTATAAATCAAATTATAAAGAGATAAAACGTACTGTAATAGATAAAGATATTGGCAATCTTGTTACAACTGAAATGACCCGATGTATTCATTGTAGTCGATGTGTACGTTTTGGAGAGGAAGTTGCAGGCATAAAAGAACTTGGTATGACAGGTAGAGGCGAGGAGACTAAGATTGAAACATTTGTAAATCAAAGTCTGACTTCTGAACTATCTGGAAATGTTATTGACCTTTGCCCTGTAGGAGCATTAAATAACAACCTGTATAAGTACAGTGCTAGAACATGGGACTTAAAGCAAATTAGTTCTATTTCTTCAAATGATTGTTTAGGTTCAAATATTTATTATCATACATATAAAAATGAAATTAAAAGAACTGTTCCAAAAGAAAATGAACAAATAAATTTATCATGGTTAGCTGATAGCGACCGATTCGGGCATGAAGGAATTGAATCTGAAGAAAGAATACTTTCCCCATTTGTCAGAAGTGAGAATAAGCTTATTCAATCTGATTTGGAAACACTTAATCAAGCTGTATCTCAAAAAATGCAAGAGTATACATCAAGTACAACAGCTGTGATGTCAGCACAATCATCATGCGAAGAGATGTACTTATTTCAAAAAATTCTTAGAGAAAGTGGTATTCCTAACATTGATCATAGAA
This sequence comes from Gammaproteobacteria bacterium, assembly GCA_045561295.1. GTDB lineage: Bacteria > Pseudomonadota > Gammaproteobacteria > CACLCV01. Next base: position 25,496 of record JBJKYD010000010.1, on the reverse strand, counting down.
GCAAAGAGTGTGATTTTGGATATCAAGATTACTATCCTATTATCCCATCATTCGATATAAAACTTAGTGAAATCGAATTTATGGAAAATATAATTCTTGTAAATGTTAACATTAGCAAAGAATTCCCTATACTATCCGTATATTTAAGAAATGCAGTCAAACAAAACTCTACTAATATTATCTCTTTGTCAGCTTATGAATACTTGGAGAATTTTGATATCTCTCATTCAGAAACGTTAAGCCCAAAAGAGCTCGAAAAATATTTTACTACCACTTCAAATAATTTTTTATCAAATATTAACAAAGATAAAAAAAATCTTATAATCATGGGTCCATCAACAACTTATTTGAAGAATTATACTAATATTACTAATAATATTAGTAGATATGCAAAATCAATAAATTCTAAATTATCTCTTTTAGGGGATCAATGTAATACATCAGGCGCTTGGGCAATGGGCGTTGTTCCTCATAGATTGCCGGGAGGTATTGAAATAGAAGAATTCAAGAACACAGCTTACCTTTCATCATATCCTAAGAATGACTTATTAATCATTTATAATCTTGAGCCTGAATATGATTTCTCTAATGACACAGAAATTATAGATAGATTAAAAAATTCTAAATTCAATGTATTCTTTTCTTCTTATATGACAGATTCTATTAATAAGTATGCAGATGTTGTTTATCCGCTAGCTGTTCAACAAGAATCTCATGGCTCTTACCTAAATACAAACAAACAACTTCAAGTATTTAATCAAGTTATATCTCCAAGAGGACAATCTAAGAATGGATTAGAGATACTATTGGGACTTTCAAAAAGACTTGGAATTAACATTGATGATGAGCAAATCTCTAAAGATATAAATGAAATTTTATCTAAAATGAATATTAAAAGTAATTACATTCTTATTGATACTATAGAGATGACAAACGAAAAGAATACCCTAGAAAAAATAATTATCAGAAGCTCAAACTCAAATAACCCAACATTGAGAAGATGTAAATCTTTACTGACCACACATGATAATGATGATTTCATGAGCATCCCCAATAGTATGAAAATCAATAGTGAGTCAAAAATTACAATTAATGAATCAGAAAATAGTTTTAAAATTAAAGCAAATATTAAAGTTCATGATAAACCTGATAATACTATTTTGGTAAAAATGAATGGAAGATATGCACAGAAAATTGGTTCTTACAATACTAGTGTAGACCTATCGTAATGGAAGCAATATTTTATATCATAAAGACCTTGATATCTATTTTAGTGGTCATTGTACCTTTATTTTTAATAGTTGCATATGTTACTTACTCGGAAAGAAAAATAATTGGATTTATGCAATCAAGAATGGGTCCAATGAGAGTGGGCCCCTCTGGTCTACTGCAACCTATCGCAGATGTTCTTAAGCTAGTATCAAAAGAAATAATAATTCCTACTAATGCTAACAAAGGCATTTTCCTAACCGCTCCTATGCTTATGCTTATTCCATCTTTATTAGTTTGGTCTGTAATTCCGCTTTCAGAATACTTTATTATTTCTAATATTAATGCAGGGTTATTATTCATTTTAGCACTAACATCATTAAGTGTTTACGGAGTGATATTAGCTGGATGGGCTTCTAACTCCAAATATGCGTTCCTAGGTTCTATGAGATCAGCAGCACAAATAATCGCCTATGAGATTGCAATGGGTTTTGCCTTAGTTGGAGTGTTGATGCTTTCTGGAAGTCTAAACTTGCAAAACATTATCTACGCTCAATCTGGAAGCCTATTTAATTGGTATTGGCTGCCTTTATTCCCATTATTCTTAATATACTTTATTGCTGGAGTTGCAGAAACTAATAGAGCACCATTTGATGTATCTGAAGGTGAGTCTGAGATTGTTGCTGGTTTTCATGTGGAATACTCAGGGATGGCATTTGCTATGTTCTTTTTAGCCGAATACATGAACTTAATATTAATAAGCATATTATGCAGCATTATGTTTTTTGGAGGGTGGTTATCGCCATTTCAAGGAACTGTAATAGATTCATATTTATCTTTTATTCCTGGATTCATTTGGCTTTCTATTAAAACGCTTTTATTTATTTTCGTATTTCTCTGGCTCAGAGCTACTCTTCCAAGATACAGGTATGATCAAATCATGAGACTGGGATGGAAAGTATTTCTCCCAATTACTTTTTTTTGGCTTACCATTATTGGAATTTTAATATATCTTGAGTATTTACCACTATAATTATGAACAGTATAATCAAATTCATTAAAAGTTTATTTTTCCTTGAGATTTTTAAAGGACTAAGTATTACAGGTAAAAAACTTTATAAGAAACCTATCACTATTCAGTATCCTGAAGAAAAAACACCACAATCAACTAGATTTCGTGGTCTCCATGCACTAAGAAAATATCCTAATGGAGAAGAGAGATGTATCGGTTGTAAACTTTGTGAAGCTGTTTGTCCTGCACTTGCGATAACAATTGATACAGAAGAGAGGGCTGATGATAACACAAGGCGAACAACTAAGTACGATATAGATCTCTTTAAATGTATATACTGCGGTTTCTGTGAAGAGGCATGCCCTGTTGATGCAATTATTGAGACAAGCATTTTTGAATACCATTTTGAAAATAGAAACGATGGAATTATGAATAAAATAGATCTTTTAAAAATTGGTGATTTATATGAACAACAAGAGTTAAAAGATAGAAGTGCAAATGACTTATGAATATTGAATTAGTAACTTTTTTTATATTTAGCACATTACTTATATTTACCTGTTTTAAAGTTATAACATCATCAAATCCTGTTCTATCAGCGATTAATTTAGTCTTTTCATTTTTTTTATCTGCAGTTCTATGGTTGCTTCTTGGAGCTGAATTCTTATCAATCATTCTAATTCTCGTATATGTAGGTGCTGTAATGGTCCTTTTCCTTTTTGTAGTAATGATGCTAGATATAAATATTGCAAAAAAAACAGCAGCATATATAAAATATCTTCCTTTAGGGATAGCAGTTTTTATAGCCTTCAACATACTCATAATTTATTTTTTCATTAACACATTTGAGAATATTGACTACAATGCAGTTAAAAATATAGAAATTATAAGTGATAGTAATACTCAAAACTTAGGTTATCTTTTATTTACAAAATATATTATTGAGTTTGAGATTGCTGGATTAATATTATTACTCGGAATCATCTCAGCGATTGTACTTACTTATAGGAAAAATCCGAAAAATAAATATCAGAACCCTACTAAACAGATTTCAGCTTCCAAAAAAGATAGACTAAAGATAATAACGGATCTCAAAGAATAATATGATTCCAATAAGTTATTATTTGATATTAAGTACAATTATATTCACTATATCAATAGCTGGTATATTTCTTAACAGAAAAAATATTCTTGTTTTATTAATGTCCCTAGAATTAATGTTTTTATCAGTTAATTTTAATCTAATTACATTAGGCAATTACCTGGGGGATCTTACTGGACAAGTTTTTGTATTTTTTGTATTGACTGTCGTTGCAGCTGAATCTGCAATTGGTCTAGCTTTATTGATTGTATTATTTAGGAGTAAAAAATCTATTGATGTAGATGATTTGTCGGAGCTAAAAGGTTGATAAATATTGCTTTGTTACTTTTACTTACTCCACTGATAGGGACACTAATCCTTTTGTACTTGCAAAACTCATCAAAAAAACTAACTATTATTATTTCAAATTTATCTATATTATTTTCTTTCTTGCTTTCTGTGTACTTACTAATTCTTTATATATCATCCAATGCTTCTACTTTATCTAAAGATGTATTAGTCTTCGCTGATGTAAAGATATATTCCTTAGCATTTGGACTTTATATTGATTCATTGTCCCTAGTAATGTGTACTGTAGTCACCTCAGTCTCCTTTCTTGTTCACTATTATTCTATTTCTTATATGAAAGATGAAAAATCATTTAATAGATTTTTTATTTACACAAACTTTTTCACATTCTCAATGCTTCTGATAGTTTTATCAAATAACTTTTTTCAACTATTTATAGGATGGGAGCTTGTAGGGTTATCTTCTTATCTATTAATTGGTTTTTGGACTAAGAAAGATTCAGCCATTAAAGCAAACTACAAAGCATTTCTGGTTAATAGAGTGGGTGATATAGGATTAATCCTAGGGTTATGTTTGATATTTATTTCATATAATACAACTAACTATAATGAAGTATTTCAACTAAAAGATATTATAAATAATACAAACATAAACATTTTTGGATATACATTTAATACTCTAAGTTTAATTTGCTTATTACTATTTATAGGCGCAATGGCCAAATCTGCACAAGTGCCGCTTCATTTTTGGCTTCCAGATTCTATGGAGGGCCCAACGCCAATATCTGCCCTTATTCATGCTGCTACTATGGTAACCGCAGGTATTTATATGGTCGCAAGGCTATCACCTCTTTATGTTTTAGCGGAAGATGTTTCATTGTTTATATTGTACGTCGGTTCGATTACTGCATTTTTCCTTGGAATAGTTGCATTAGTGCAAAATGATATTAAAAGAATTATTGCATATTCAACTATCTCACAGTTAGGCTATATGACTGCTGCACTAGGTGCATCGTTATATTCATTGGCTATTTTTCATTTAATCACTCATGCTTTCTTCAAAGCACTATTATTTCTGTGCGCTGGTTCAATAATTATAAAATGTCATCATGAGCAAGATATCAGGAAAATTGGAGGTTTGAGAAGGTTTATGCCTATTACGTATATGGCATTTTTATATGCCTCACTATCTTTAATTGGGTTTCCTCTCACATCAGGTTTTTATTCCAAAGAGACAATTATTGATGCGGTGGGATATTATGGTCACACAATTCCATATATAATGCTTTTATTATCCATATTTACCACCACACTATATACAGCAAAAATATTCTCCAAGGTCTTTTTTGGTGAATCTACTTTACATTTAGATAGTGAATTAAAAAATAAAGAAAATGATACTGAAATGTTAATACCGCTTGTGGTATTAACCATACCTTCAGTATTTTTAGGTATATTTATTTATGACTCTTTAATGTTGGGGACATTATTTGGAACTTCGTTAGCAGCACAAGAACTTGTGGTATCATTCTATAATAATTATGTTATTAATTCTCTAAATTTTTTTCTACATTCTTTTTTGACTATTAATTTTTTAATATTATTATCAGCTATAATCTTTGGATATTTTTATTACTATAAAAAATCTTTTGTGATAAAGACACCTTCTTTTATCAAAAATATCTTAACAGAGGAATATGGTTTTAACACTTTTTCATCTAAATATATTCCTGAACTTCAAAACTTTATAACTAAATATTTATGGAGACGTGTTGATATATCAGCTATTGATAATGGATTTGTTAATAATACATCATATTTACTTAATAAAATTTCACATAAGGTTCGCAAAGTACATACAGGTTTCATATATCATTACTCACTAACCATAATTTCTGCTTTAATATTATTACTATTAATCATTGGGTATAAGAACTAAATGTTTGATTATCCTATTCTTAGCTTGTTAATATGGATCCCAATACTTATAGGACTATTGCTAATTTTATCAAAAAATATTAGCGACAATATATCTCAACTCATAACATTGCTAACATCGTTTTTAATACTGGTTGTTTCATTAAATTTAACCCAAGCTTATGATCATACAACAGGCCAACTTCAATTTATTGAGCGTATCGAATGGATATCTGGCCTTAATATATTTTATTATCTTGCAGTTGATGGGATATCTGTTTCACTTATATTACTAACAGCTTTTATAAACTTTTTAATTGCGATTTATGCGTCCTCAGAAAACTATGTCAAAAAGTCTTCATTCTTAGGTTACTTTTTAATTTTAGAAGGGCTTCTCATAGGAACCTTTTCAGCATTTGATAGCATTCTTTTTTATATATTTTTTGAAAGTTTATTAATTCCATTATTTCTAATTATAGGTATATGGGGTGGAGCTAACAGAAAATATGCTACTTTGAAATTCTTTCTTTATACATTATTTGGTTCTGTTTTAATGTTAATTTCTATAATTTATTTAGCAAAAATATCTGGATCATTTGCAATTCAGGATTTTTATTCTGTTAATCTGTCATTTCAAGAAGAGATATTGATACTCTTAGCATTTCTAATTGGATTTGGAATTAAAATACCAATGTGGCCTGTTCATACATGGCTGCCAGATGCGCATGTAGAAGCCCCAACAAGTGGATCAGTTATTTTGGCTTCAGTTCTTCTTAAAGTTGGTGGATATGGAATGATTAGATTTATGTTGCCTGTAACAACAGACGCTGGAATTTATTTAAGTGAGTATATGATTTATTTATCTCTAATAGCTATCATCTATATTAGTTTTGTAGCTTATGCTCAAGAAGACATGAAAAAACTAATTGCATATTCTTCTGTAGCGCATATGGGTTTTGTTACACTAGGCATCTTCCTGGTTTTTAATCTACTTGACAGTAATACATCTGCTGCAATAATTGGCCTTGAGGGTGCTATGGTTCAGATGATATCTCATGGATTAATATCTGCGGCATTATTTTTTTGTATAGGAATAATATACAAGCATTCCAAATCGAGACTTCTTAAAGATAATTATGGCGTTTCTAAATTCATGCCAATTTTCTCTTTTATGATGATCTTTTTTCTTATGGCAAACTCTGGCTTACCAGGGACTTCGGGTTTTGTTGGGGAATTTCTTGTAATTACTTCATCTCTAGGCTCAAGCTTTTTATTCGGTTTTCTTGCAGCGACATCACTACTTCTATCAGCATCATATTCACTTAAAATGGGTAAAACTGTTTTATTTGGAGATAACCTTAAAAACACACAAGGATATATAGAATGTAGTTTTAATGAGAAAATTGTTCTAACAATTCTAATTATATTTATTTTATATCTTGGTATTGTTCCAGATTACTTATTTAAAATTATTGACCAATCTGTTATTGGTATTGTTGAGTCATTATCAGCAGGTAAAATATAATGTTGAATATTTTATTCATACCCGAAATAATACTTTCAATTGGAGTGATGATAATTATTCTATTTGACTTATTTTTTCAAAAACAGAAAGGACTCTCATTCACTTTAGTACAGTTTCTATTATTAATAGCTGCCTATTACTCTCTTAATAATAAGTTTTCACCTAGTTATAGTGCATATACACTTAATGAGTTTACAAACGTTTTTAAATTCATTCTTTTAGTTGGCTCTCTTGCGATATTTCACTATACATATAAGCATCTTAAATTTCTAAAAATTCTTAAAATCGAATATTTCACGATTTCATTACTAGGCCTTATAGGAACTATGATTATGATATCAGCAAATAGTCTACTAATGTTGTATCTTGGCATTGAATTATTGTCACTATCTTTATACGCACTCATTGGTTTCAATAAAAAATCATCTCTATCATCTGAAGCCGCAATTAAATATTATGTCCTAGGGGCAATGTCATCCGGCATACTATTATTTGGCATTTCATTAATTTATGGTTTCACAGGTTCTATAGGCTATGATGATATAGCATCTCAATTGATTAATATCGATATAAATTCAGTTGATTACATAGCTATTATTTTTGGAATCATTTTTATAACTGCCAGCCTATGTTTTAAGTTTGGTGCAGCCCCTTTTCATATGTGGGTTCCTGATATTTATCAAGGTTCTTTAATAAGCACTACAATATTATTGAGTACTCTTCCAAAGATTGCAGTTTTTATTGTTTTTCTTAAACTATATTTCATACCATTTATTCTTCTTAGAGAAGTATGGTCAGATATATTAATCTTTGTCGGAATGCTCTCTATAGTAATAGGAAGTCTGTTTGCTTTAACTCAAGAAAATATAAAAAGACTTCTAGCATATTCTGCTATATCTAATATAGGATTTATCATATTATCACTTGGCCTTATCTCGATCGACGGCATTCATGCATCACTTTATTATACTGTGGTGTATAGTTTAACAGCACTTGCATCATTTGGCATTATTACTCATATTACCTCCAATAGTAATGGTATTGAAAAAATAACTGATCTGGCAGGACTATCAAAGACACATCCATACTTTGCTTTTTTAATTTTAATAACTATGCTGTCCTCAGCAGGTATTCCGCCGTTAATTGGATTTCATGCAAAGTTAATGGTAATTAAGGCATTAATAAGTAGTTCGTATATTATACTTTCAATTATTGTCGTAATAATGACTGTTGTCTCAGCTTATTACTATTTAAAAGTCATTAAAACAATTTATTTTGATAACAGAGAAGATTTAATCTCAACTTACTCTAATAGTGATATAGTTTTATCGATAAACGTTTTATCACTCATAGCTTTAGGAATTTTTCCTTATCTATTATTCAATTTAACTAGCTACCTTATGACAATATTTTCTGTTATTTCTATTTAACTTGAAAATAATTTCCATAAATTATAGACTTCATACCAGTGCGGGGTGGAGCAGTCTGGTAGCTCGTTGGGCTCATAACCCAAAGGTCGTAGGTTCGAATCCTGCCCCCGCGACCATAAAATAATCAAATTCTCTTTCGCATTACTTCTATTTTGATATACAATACACACACGGCTCCTATTGGGGCCATTTTAATGCTTGTTTTATGAATGAAGTCGAAGAAAACATAATGAATAAATTGAATGATTTGCTTGAAAATGATTTGAAAGCTATAAATGTGAATATATTTGGTAATAGTGATTCTAGAAGTATTCAAATAATGATTGAGTCTGATACTGGTGTATCCATTGATCATTGCTCAAAGGTAACAAAACTAGCTCAAAATATAATTACATTAGAAAATTATATTGATGAAAACTATAGCATTGAAGTTTCTTCACCCGGCATAAATAGACCACTATATAATATGAATGATTTTATCAAATACCAGGGAGAAAGAGTATTTGTAGAATTAAAAAAAAATATTAATAATCAAAAAAGATTCAAAGGATATTATGAGGTGATTGGCAATACAATTTGTATCAATTATAAAAAAGAAAAAGTATCAATAACATTCGATGCTATAAAAAAAGCTAATTTAGTCAGGGAGATAAAAATATGAATAAAGAGATACTTCTAATAATTGACACAGTCTCTAATGAAAAAAATGTTGATCGAGAAATTATTATTGATGCAATGGAGCATGCGTTAGCATCTGCTGTAAAGAAAAAATATAAACTTGATAATAAAACTCAAGATGAAATTGACGTGGAGGTTAGTATCAATCAAGATGATGGATCATACACGACTATAAGAAAATGGGAAGTTGTGAATGAAATGCTAGTAGATGATGAGTATGAAAAGAAAATGCTCATTGGAGTTTGCTAAAGAAAAAAATCCTGACATCAATGTTGGCGAATATATAACCGAAGAAATTGAATCAGTTGAGTTTGGTAGGATTGTTGCTCAAACGGCCAAACAAAACATAGTTGCTAGTCTCAAAGCGGCAGAGAGAAACAGAATAGTAGATCTTTATGCGCCCAGAATAGGAGAACTATTATTTGGCATAGTAAGAAGAGTTGACAAAAACAATGTATTCCTGGACTTGAACTCCAATGAAGGGAGCAGCCTTTCTGATGAAGCTATGATTCTGAAAGAAAATCTTATACCCAGAGAAAATATTAAACCGGGTGACAGAATTAGGGGTTATTTAAAGGATGTTCAATCGGAGTTGAGAGGTCCTCAATTATATATTTCTAGAAAATGTTCAGAGTTTTTAATTGAGCTTTTCAGATTGGAAGTACCAGAAGTAGGCCAAGGTATTATTGAGATATTAGGGGCTTCAAGAGATCCAGGACTAAGAGCTAAAATAGCAGTTAAATCAAATGATCCAAAACTTGATGCAATTGGTGCATGTGTTGGTATGAGGGGATCTAGAGTACAGTCAGTATCTAATGAACTTGCTGGAGAAAGAATAGACATTATCCCATGGGATGAAGATCCAGCAAAATTTGTTGTTAATGCTATGTCTCCTGCTGAGGTCTTATCAATAGTAGTTGATGAAACGAGCAAGACTATGGATATAGCTGTTGCAGAAGAGCAGTTATCACAGGCTATTGGACGAGGAGGTCAAAATGTCAGATTAGCAAGCGAGCTAACAGGCTGGAATCTTAATGTTATGAGTAAGGATGATGCTGATGACAAAAATACTAAAGAAGAAGAGGAAACGGCAACTAAATTTCAAAATGAACTTAATGTAGACAATGATGTTGCAAAAATACTTGCTGAAGAAGGTTTTACTTCAATAGAAGAGATAGCATTATGTGAGATTGAAGAACTTGAAAATATAAATGGTTTTGATACAGATCTTGTAAATGAACTTAGAAAAAGAGCAAATGATGAATATGACAAGAAACAAAAAGAAATAGAGGACAAATCATCGTTGAAAAACTTGTCAGATCTTACAGATGATCATATAACATTACTTAAAAACAATGATATATTAACTATTAGTGATGTGGCAGATTTATCAATTGATGAATTGCTCGATTATGTTGAGTTATCAAATGAAACTGCCGGAAAAGTTATAATGAAGGCTCGTGAGAGTTGGTCTGAAGAGGAATAATGTCAGAAAAAGACAATATAAAACTTAAAACGGATACTTTATCCTCAAGGAAAAGTAGCGCTTCAGTGGGTGTACATGTCAAAAGAAAAAGAAAGATTATTGCTAAGCCAGCATCAAAAGAGCCATTGAAAACAAATAACGCTCCCGTTGTAAAGAAAGAAGTAAAAAATTCCTCTTCCCTAACAAAGATAAATAACGAAAAAAAACTTAAAACAGTAGCTAAAGTTGGTGAACCACCAGTACAAGATACTAAACCTTCAAAAAAACAAAAAATCAATAAAGATGAAAAAATTGAAAAAATGGAGAGTAAAGAGCTTCATCTTAAATCACCTAAACAAAAAAAAGATAAAAATAAAAAGAACAAAAATAATATCAAAGAAATAGCGCCTACTCATAAGTTTGAAAAGCCAACTGAACCCATAAAAAGAGATGTGAAAATAAGCCAATCTATGACGGTGGCTGAACTTGCTAATCAAATGGCTTTGAAAAATACCGATCTTATATCAAAAATGATGAGCTTGGGAGTTATGGCCACTGTAAACCAATCTCTAGATCAAGATACAGCAATTCTTATAACAGAAGAAATAGGACACAACCCAGTTATACAAAAAGAGAATGAAGATGATATTGCACAGCCAGAAAAAATTAAAATAACTGACGGAAAAACACGTGCTCCAATAGTAACAATTATGGGCCATGTAGATCATGGTAAAACTTCACTGCTAGACTATATCAGAAAGTCAAAAATTACTGAGTCTGAATCTGGCGGAATTACACAACATGTTGGTGCATACAGAGTCAAAACTAACAATGGTGAAATAGCTTTTCTTGATACACCTGGACATGCCGCATTCACCAGTATGAGGGCTAGGGGCGCTCAAGTAACTGATATAGTTATACTTGTCGTTTCTGCAGATGACGGCGTAATGCCTCAAACTGAAGAGGCTATTGAGCATGCTAGAGCAGCTGGGGTACCATTAATAGTTGCTATAAACAAAATTGATAAAGAAAATGCTGATCAAGAAAAAGTTAAAAATGATTTAGCAGCAAAGAATGTAATTCCTGAGGAATGGGGTGGTGAAACAATTTTTATTCCTATATCTGCACTTAGTGGGGAAGGTATCGATACTCTTTTAGATTCTGTTGTTCTGCAGGCTGAAATACTAGAACTGAAAGCTCATGACACTGGCCCTGCCACAGGCGTTGTAATTGAATCGTCATTAGATAAAGGTAAAGGACCTGTTGCAACCGTATTGATTCAAAATGGTATATTAAATATGAAAGATTTTGTTCTAGTCGGTCAAACATTTGGAAGAGTAAGAGCTCTTTTCAATGAATTTGGTAAACCAGTTAACAATGCAGGGCCAAGTACTCCTGTAGTTATTACAGGTTTGTCTGCTACACCAAATGTAGGTGATCAGTTAATATCAACAGATGATGAGAAAAAAGTTAAAGAAATTGCATCTACAAGAGAGAAAAAACAAAAAGAAATTGACATGCAAAGCAAACAAAAGAATTTCTCAATAGAATCATTTGGTGATGCTAATGGGACTAAAAAAATTATAAACTATCTAGTAAAGACTGATGTTCAAGGCAGCTGTGAGGCTATTTTAAATAGCTTACAATCTATAGAAAATCCAGATGTTGGTTTAGAGATAATATATAGTGGTGTTGGTGGTATAACGGAATCAGATATCAATTTAGCTCTAAGTGCACAAGCTCATGTAATAGGATTTAATGTAAGGGCAGATAGTAAAGCTAAAAAATTAATCGAATCACACGATATACCGTTACAGTACTTTAGTATAATTTATGATTTAATAGATGCTGTGAAATTTGACTTGTCTGGTGAACTTGAACCAGAGGTTAAAGAAGAAATTATTGGTATAGCTACGGTTAAAGATGTATTTCGTTCATCAAAGCTTGGCGCAATAGCAGGAACTATAGTTTCAGAAGGAACAATTCAGAAAGATCAGCCTATAAGAGTATTACGCGAAAATACAGTTATTTATGAAGGAGAGTTAGAATCTTTAAGAAGATTTAAAGAGGATGTTAAGGAAGTTAAAAGCGGGATAGAATGCGGTATTGGCGTTAAGGACTATAATGATATCAAGTCTGGTGACCAGATAGAAGTTTATAAGAGAACTGAAATTAAGCGCTCTATTTAAAATGAGCAGAATGCATAAAATTGAAGATCTTCTTCATAAAGAAATTGCCAGTATAATCGTTACTAGAATAGATAATCAAGATGTTAAAAATACTGTAACTATTACTGACATAAAGGTCAGCAAAGATATCAGGAGTGCTATCGTGTATTTTACTACATTAAAAAATGATTTTAAGAAAATTGAAAAAATAATGAATACACTAAAGCCAACAATAAAATTCTATCTTTCAAAAAATGTTCACCTTAAAAGAATTCCAGATTTTAAATTTATTTTTGATGATACAGTAATTAAAGGACAAAAAATTAATACGCTTCTTAATTCACTTAAGTAATTGATTTGTGATTAACGGGATAATTTTACTTAATAAATACAAATTTGTAACTTCAAACAATCTTCTCACTCTTTTTAAAAGAAAACTAAAAATAAAAAAAGCAGGATTATTAGGAATATTAGATCCGTTAGCTACAGGTGTTCTTCCTATAGTTATTGGTCAAGCTACAAAATATATTACTTATATTGAAAGTAATAAAAAAAGTTATAATGTTAGATGTAAGCTCGGTGTATTTAGTGAATGTGGAGATTTTGAGTCTAAACCTATCGAATTCGATGAGGAAAAATTAATTATACATAACCTGCAAGAACAAACAATTAAAGACACTCTAGCTAAATTTATTGGTGAATATATTCAAGTTCCACCAATGTTCAGTAGTACAAAATATAATGGAAAACCTCTTTATACCTATGCTCGCAAAAATATTGAGATTAAGCGTGAACCTAAAAATAGACAAATCTATAAAATAAAATTTATATCTCTCAAATCAAATATTTTAGAATTTTCAGTTGTCTGTTCATCTGGCACATATATTAGAACACTTGTACAAGATATTTCAAAAAAGTGGGACTTACATTCATGTTTATATAGTTTGCATAGATCCAATGTAGAACCTTTTGATGATTTTGATAATGTCACGCTAGAAAATTTAACTACTAAGAACTTTCATGAGCACTTAATTACAATACCTAATATGTTATCAAAATTGCCAAGATTATTATGTACTGAGGAAGAGATAAATAAATTGTATAACGGACTCTATATAGAAAAAATTGTAAATACTACGTCAAAGACGCTTCATAGGATTACAAGCAAAGATGATATATTTCATGGTGTTGGATTTTTTAAAGAAAATTATCTATATCCTAAAAGATTGATGAAAAGATGATATTTAGTTTGTAATAGTGCAGGGACATGATAAAATCCATTCGTTAAAGAAATAGAAAAGAAAATATGGCATTAAATAATGAAACAAAAGCTGAAATTATAAAGAAATTTAAACAGTCTGATGGTGACTGCGGTTCTAGTTCAGTCCAGATAGCTCTTCTTACAGAAAATATCAATAAGCTTTCTGATCACTTTAATAAAAATAAAAAAGATAATCACTCAAGATTAGGTCTTTTAAAGATGATCATGAAAAGAAGATCTCTTATGAGATACCTAAAAAGAACAGATATAACTACATATGAAAAGCTCATCAAAGAACTAGGACTAAGAAAATAATGCAAACTAAAGAATTTAAATTAGGTTCACAAACAGTAAAAATAGATACAGGCCTTATAGCAAAACAGGCAAATGCATCAGTAACAGTAGAAATAGATGGTACAGTTATTTTAGGAACGCTGGTCGCATCATTAGAACCTAACACAAGAGATTTTTTCCCTCTAACAGTAAACTATAATGAAAAGTCTTATGCTGCAGGTAAAATACCTGGAAGTTTTTTTAAAAGAGAAGGGAGACCAAGTGAAAAAGAAACATTAATAAGTCGTTTGATTGATAGACCTCTTAGACCTTTATTTGCTGCTACTTATAATCAAGAAGTACAAATAGTTTTAACATTAGTATCATACAATCCAGAAATTGATCCAGAAGTTCCAGCTTTGATTGCTGCATCAACATGTGTGAAGCTTGCAGGCTTACCATTTAATGGAACATTAGGAGCAGTTAAAGTTGGTTATCTAGATAATGAATATATTCTTAATCCTACATCATCACAACTTGAGACATCCTTGCTAGACTTGACAGTAGCCGGCACAAACAATGCTGTACTAATGGTAGAGTCAGAGGCTAAAGAACTTACTGAAAAAGAAATGCTAGATGCCGTTAACTTTGGGCATGATAAAATGCAGGATATTATTAAAGCGATTGATGAGCTTAGTTGCTGATATGGGTGTCAATGCCATGGAAGCAGCACCAGCAGAAGATAATTCAGAATTATATAACTCTATAAAAACAAAATATGGTAATCAAATATCTGAGGCATATCAAATAACTATTAAACAGGATCGTTATGAAAAACTTTCTGAACTAAAAGAAGATATAATGTTAAAAGAAGTCTCTGATGATGAGGATAATTCAGATAAACTGTCTGTAGTCTTTAACGACTTAAAAAAAGACATTGTTAGAGAAAGAATTTTAAGCGGTGAAAAAAGAATTGATGGTAGAGATAGTTCGACAGTAAGACCTATATCTGTTCAAACAGGCGTACTACCGAGGACTCATGGTTCTGCGTTATTTACAAGAGGCGAAACACAAGCATTAGTAGTCGCTACATTAGGTACAAATAAAGATGCTCAAATAATTGATTCATTAAATGGTAGACTTGATGATCACTTTATTTTTCATTATAACTTTCCTCCATATTCTGTTGGTGAAATTGGTATGATTGGTTCACCAAAGAGAAGAGAAATAGGTCATGGAAAACTCGCTAGGAGAGGCGTACAAGCAGTAATGCCGTCCGTAGAAGATTTTCCATACACAATTAGAGTAGTATCTGAAATTACTGAATCAAATGGATCTAGCTCTATGGCTTCAGTATGTGGTTCAAGCTTGGCAATGATGGATGCTGGTATTCCTTTAAAGGGACCTGTCGCAGGTATTGCTATGGGTTTAGTGAAAGAAGGTGATAGACATGTAGTTCTTACTGATATTCTTGGTGATGAGGATCATTTAGGAGATATGGACTTCAAGGTAGCAGGTACTGAATCTGGTATTAACGCACTACAAATGGATATCAAGATAGATGGAATTACATCTGACATTATGGAGACAGCATTAAGTCAAGCAAAAGAAGCAAGACTGCATATTTTAGCTGAAATGAATAAAGAGTTAAGCGAAGCAAGAGATGATGTATCTGAATTTGCACCTAGGTATACTACAATGAAAGTTGATCAATCAAAGATTGCCGAAGTTATTGGTAAGGGCGGCGCAGTCATTAAATCAATAGTTGAGCAAACAGGTGCAGTCATAGATATAAATGATGATGGTGTTATTAAAATTGCTGCATCAGACCAATCAAAAAGCGATCATGCAAAGTCGATAATAGAAGAAATTACAGCTGGTCCACAAGTTGATAAAATCTATGAAGGAAAGGTAGCAAAAATAATGGACTTTGGTGCGTTTGTAGCAATCACGCCTAACAAGGATGGTCTAGTTCACATATCACAAATCAGCGAAGATAGAGTTAAAGACGTAAAAGATGTATTATCTGAAGGTGATATGGTTAAGGTAAGAGTTCTTGAGGTTGATAAACAAGGAAGAGTAAAATTAACAATGAAAGGAATAGAACAAAACTAGTCTCTAACTAGTCAATCTGAGTTTTTTCTAACTTCTCATGCCTTTCTTGCGCTTCGATTGAAAGAGTAGCTATTGGCCTTGCTTCTAATCTTTTTATTCCTATTGGTTCGCCTGTATCCTCGCAGTAACCATAAGACCCATCATCTATGCGATTAAGCGCTTGATCAATTTTTGATATTAACTTTCTTTCTCTATCACGTGTTCTTAATTCTAATCTAAATTCTTCCTCTTGTGTTGCAGCATCATTCGGATCTGACAATTTAGAGGAGTCTTGTTTCATATGATCCATTGTTTTTTCAGCTTCTGACATTAGTAATTTTTTCCATGAGTAAAGAATGTTTTTAAAGTGATTAACCTGTTCTGAAGACATATAGTCTTCGCCTTTTTTAGGTTTATACGGTTTGAAGTTAAGATATTTCTCTAAATTGGATATAGCCATATCGATAGATTATTTTGCTATTTGTTTGACATCATAGCAAGTCTTTTTTACTCTTTTCTTTTAACTTTTATTAAACCGTCATATACTTGTATTTCAAGCTCGCATTGAAGTGTAATATCATTAATACTTTTCACGATTTTATTATTTTTGTCTCTTACAATGGCATAACCTTTTTTTAATAATAAATTAGGATTAATTTGTTTTACTTGTTGAATCTTAAGATTAAGAATTTCTTTCTGTGTAACAATATTTGAATTTAAAGTATTTTTTATATCTTTATATACTTTCATCATATCAATACTATAATTATCAATTTTCAATGATATCTCGTATCTTAACCTTATCTGTCTATCTTTATAATTTTGTAAAGACTTATTATTTATTTTAATTTTATTATCTATAGCTTTATTTAATAATTTTCTCTTTTGAATAAATTCTTTTGAAATATTACTAATAACCTTAATTGGTCTACTTATCTTAATAATAATTAAAAAACCTTTTAGTTTATTTTGTAATGAAGCAATTAAATTACTACATACTTTCCCAAGTGCGATCTCAATATAATGTATGTCTTGTTTGAGAGTCTGGAAATCCGGAACTGATTTGATAGCTGCAGCTGTAGGAGTTTCTTGTGCAGAGTCTGATGCGTAATCTGCAAGAGTTATATCTGGCTTATGTCCAATCCCAGTAATCGTAGGTATTGATGAAGCAGATATTTCTCTTACTAAATTTTCATCATTAAATGCCATTAAGTCTTGAAGTGAGCCCCCACCTCGTACGATTAAAACAACATCTACGATAGCGTCTTTATTTATTCTTTTGAGTTGTTTAACTAAATTATTAGGTGCTAGTTCACCTTGAACTATGGATGGATATATATAAATCTTTGATAAAGGAAATTTTTCTTTTAGTTTAGAACAGACATCTTTTAATGCATGACTATCTTGTGCTGTTAATATTCCTATTGCACCTGGATATCTAGGTAAATCTTTCTTATTATCAAAGATGCCCTCATCAGATAGTTTCTTTTTGAGTTTTTCAATTTCTTTTTTTATAAACCCATCACCAAACTCTGATAATTCAATTATATTGAGTTGAAATTGCCCAAAACCAGCATAAAAATCTACTTTTGCTGAGACTATTACTTCCTTGTGCAGATACTCAGATATATCAAGAGTATTTAAAGAATTTTTCCACATGACACAGCTAACTGTACTACTTGACTTGTTATCTCTTAATTTGAAATATTGATGACCCCTTGAGGATCTATAATCCGATATCTCACCTTTAACCGTAATAGGATATTGAAAAGCAAGTAACATTGCTTCCCTAGCTTCAGTATTAAGTTCAGAAACACTATATATTTTCATTTTTTAACTTTTCGTAAATAGATATTCTATGTATAATATAGAATGGTAGGCACAACACATCAATCACGGACTAAAGTATTTTCTGAAGAAGCTCTAGCATTTGATGATGTCTTACTTGTACCTTCTTACTCTGATATCTTACCTGTAAATGTAAATTTATCATCTTTTTTGACTAAATCTATAGAATTAAAAACACCTATAGTATCAGCTGCGATGGATACAGTTACAGAATCAAAAATGGCTATCACACTTGCGAGTGAGGGAGGGATAGGAATTATTCATAAAAATTTATCCATAGATGAACAAGCCAAACAAGTAAGATTTGTAAAAAAGTACGAAAGTGGCGTCATAAATAATCCTATTACAGCCAATGCGAATTCAACAGTTTCTGAGATTAATAAAATTACAGAGCAATTTGGCATATCAGGCGTGCCAATAGTGGATAATAAAAATCTGATTGGTATTGTCACCAATAGGGACCTCAGATTTGTAGAAAATTCGGATACTAAAGTGTCATCTGTAATGACTCCTAAAGACAGGTTAATTACCGTGTCGGAAAATTATACTAAAAAGAAAGTTATAGATTTATTGAGAAAAAATAGAATTGAAAAGGTATTAATTGTTAATAAAAAATATCAATTAAAAGGAATGATAACTTTTAAAGATATACAAAAATCATCTACATACCCTAATGCATCAAAAGACTTAAATGGTAGTTTGTTAGTTGGTGCAGCTGTTAGTACAAGCAAAGAATCCCTCGAAAGAATTGATGCTCTAGTTGAAGAAAATGTTGATGTAATTACTATTGATACTGCACATGGACATTCTAAATCTGTTATTGATACTTTAAAATATATTAAAAAGAAACATCCTGCTCAACAAGTTATAGTTGGAAATATTGCAACTGCCGATGCTGCTGAGCTCTTAATTAAGAATGGTGCAGATGCAATAAAAGTAGGAATAGGTCCTGGCTCCATCTGTACCACGAGAATAGTAGCTGGAGTTGGCGTGCCGCAACTTTCAGCAATCTACCATTGTTCTAAAATAGCGCATAAACATAAAGTACCATTAATAGCAGATGGGGGAATACGATATTCTGGTGATATCGCAAAAGCAATAGCTGCTGGTGCAGATTCCGTTATGTTAGGAGGCCTTCTTGCTGGTACGGATGAATCACCAGGCGAAGTTGAGATGTTTGAGGGAAGAACATATAAATCCTATCGTGGGATGGGATCAATTGGAGCTATGCAAAGTGGTTCTAAAGATAGATATTTTCAAGATCATCACAGTGAGAGTAAAAAACTTATACCAGAAGGTATAGAAGGCAGAGTTCCATATAAAGGAACCATGAAAACAATACTCCATCAACTAACAGGTGGTCTGCGATCAAGCATGGGATATTTAGGCTGTAAAAACATAAAATTAATGAAAACAAAAACTAATTTTATAAAAATATCTAATTCTTCAAGAATAGAGAGTCACACCCATGATGTAGCAATTGTTAAAGAGCCCCCCAATTATCAACCTAAATAATGATATCTGAAAGAGATTTAATTTTAATCCTAGATTTTGGTTCACAATACACACAGCTAATTGCGAGACGAATACGTGAACAAGGAATTTATAGCCTTGTGAAATCATATGATACTGATATCAAACAAATTAAGAACTTAAAGCCAAAAGGAATAATCCTAAGTGGAGGACCAAATTCTGTAAACTTCAAGAGAACACTTAAACCAAGTAAAAATATATTCCTCTTGGATGTACCTATACTAGGCATATGTTATGGAATGCAATTACTTTCTAAAGAATTCGGGGGAAAAGTTGCTGAGTCTAATAAAAAAGAATTTGGAGATTCAAAGTTTACAATTAGGAAAAAATCTAAACTATTTTGTAACATAAAAAATAATATAGAACATAAAGTCTGGATGAGTCATTCAGACAAAGTAATAGATTTACCTTCAAACTTTAATAAAATAGGAGAAAGTACAAATTCTAAAATAGCTGCATTCGAGAATGAAGATGAAAATATTTTTGGAATTCAATTTCATCCTGAAGTGACTCACACATCTATTGGAAAAACAATACTTAAAAATTTTATCAAAATTTGTAAGTGTAAGAAATCTTGGACAGCAAACAAAATTAGTAAAGAGATGATTTATAAAATAAGGTCAGATATTGGAGATGATAAGGTCATTCTAGCACTATCTGGAGGCGTTGATTCATCTGTAGTAGCAGCCATATTAAATCGAGCTATTGGTAAGCAACTTACATGTATTTTCATTGATACTGGATTATTAAGAAAAAATGAATCTATAGAAGTAAAAAAAATTACATCGTCATTAAAAATAAATTTGAAAATTATTGATGCATCTAGAAAATTCCTACTTGCTCTTCGTGGCGTTAAGGACCCTGAGAAAAAGAGAAAGATTATTGGAAAATGTTTTATAGATGTTTTCGATTATGAAGCAAAAAAAATTAAAAATGTAAAATTTCTTGGACAAGGAACCATTTATCCTGATGTAATTGAATCATCATCAAAAAACTCAAAATCAGATATTATTAAATCGCATCATAATGTTGGTGGTCTACCAAAAAAAATGAAACTAAAACTTGTTGAACCTATAAGAGATTTATTCAAAGATGAAGTAAGAAAGGTAGGTCTTGAATTAGGTATACCTAAGGTTTTAATAAACAGACACCCTTTTCCTGGTCCAGGTTTAGCAGTACGAATTCTTGGAGAAATAAATCATGAGAAAATAAAAATTCTTCAAGAAGTTGATCATATTTTTATTGATGAACTAAGAAATAAAAAATTATACAATAAAATAGACCAAGCTCTAGCAGTGTTAATACCTTCAAAATCAGTAGGTGTTATGGGAGATAAGAGACAGTATGGATATATTGTCGCACTAAGAGCGGTTAATACTACAGATTTTATGACTGCAACAGCTTCTAACATAAGCCATCAATCTTTAAATAATATTTCAACAAGAATAATTAATGAGGTTAATGGTGTAGCAAGAGTAGTTTATGATATTACATCAAAACCTCCTGGTACAATAGAGTGGGAGTAGAGTCTGGAAACAATCATACTTACTGTAAATCTTTTCTGCATATAAACTCATATAATATTGTTGATTTAATTGAATCTTTCTGTAGTGTATATGGAAACATCAAAAAATAAGCAAACTAATGTAATGTACATTAATATTGAAACTTTATTAGAAAAAACAAAAAAAAAATGAGAATAATTTTACTTACTCAAAATGAAACAATGTTTTTACCATCTGCTATTGAATATTTTATTCGACGAAAACCAGAATATGTCACTATCGTTGGATCATTAATACTTAGCCCATCACCGTTTGGAGAGGCAAAAAGCTTTATAGGAAAATTTATTAATACTATTAATATATTTGGTTTTAAATTCACACTCATATATGGAATAAATTACCTTTACAAAAAAATATTTAAATTAGATGTTTTTTCTATAATGAAAAAATTTAATATTCCAATAATTAAAGTTAATAATTCTATCAATTCACAAGAATCTTTAAAAAAGATTTCAGAATTACAGCCTGATCTTATAATTTCTATAACAGGTAATCAGATCTTCAAAAAACCACTTCTAAATATACCACAAAATGGTATTTTGAATCTTCATACTTCACTTCTGCCTAAGTATAGAGGGTTAATGCCTACGTTCTGGGTGTTAAAAAATAAAGAAAAAGAGACAGGAGTTTCTGTTTTCTTTGTAGATGAAGGAATAGATAGCGGCCCTATCCTTGTGCAAAAAAAAATTAGACTAGGTAACATTACCCAATGGAATTTAATTAAATTGACTAAATTTCTAGGTATTGAAGCAATTATCGAGGGAATCAATATAATTAAATCCAGTAATATTAAGACTATTGAAAATAATAATAAGTTATCATCATATTTCTCTTTTCCGTCCAGAAAGGATGTTTTGGATTTCAAAATGAAAGGTGGCAAATTTTTCTAATGAATATTCTTACTTTTGATCTAGAAGAATGGTTTCATTTACTTGATCATCCAACTACTAAGTCACCTAAAAATTGGTCTAAATTTGAGTCACGAATTGATATAAACGTTGAAAGAATTCTAGACATGTTAGAGATGACTAATACTAGTGCAACTTTTTTTTGCTTAGGTTGGTTAGCAGAAAAATATCCTTATCTTATAAAAAACATATCTAATAAAGGTTTTCATATAGCATGTCATTCTCATACTCATCAATTAGCTTACCACCAGACGAGAAAAGAATTTACAGAAGATTTGTTAAATGCTAAAGCAACTATTGAAAATATAATTGGTAAAAAAGTTGATACTTACAGAATTCCTGGATTTTCTCTGATTGAAGATAATTTATGGGCACTTGATATACTTGCAGAAAATGGATTCAATATTGATTGTTCTATTTTTCCTGCTAGTAGAAGTCATGGAGGGTTACCTAATTTTAAGAACAATGGTCCAACAGTTATCAAATTAGGAAATGGCAAAACAATAAAAGAATTACCACTTAATACCAAAAATATTTTAGGAAAAAAAATGGTTTTCTCTGGAGGAGGTTATTTTAGACTAATTCCCTATGTCGTGCTTAAAAACTTATTTAAAAGATCCAATTATGTCATGACTTACTTTCATCCAAGGGACTTTGATGCCGAACAACCTGTAATTAAAGATCTAGGATTAGTTAGAAAATTTAAATCTTATTATGGCCTTAGCTCAGCCCAAGATAAATTAGAAAAATTGCTGAAAGATTTTGATTTTATAGATGTAAGAACTGCAGTTGATAATATTAACTGGTCAATCAAACCTGAATACACCTTAGCTCAGCTCAGTAATGCTAATGAGCCATCAATGAAGCTCTGATGTGAAATCTTATAGAAAAAGCTTTATAAAATAAACTCTATTTACTTTATAAAATATTATTCATGAGAAAAGTCTTTCATATTATTTATAATAAATTTTCTACTATTACAGCAGTTTTATTGTCACTTACTTTGGCTTTAACCTTGTGTTCACTTGATTCGTCAACAAAAATCCCAGACTATGACAAGCTTTATCACTTAATTATATTTTCTCTATTAAGCTTTCCAGTCTCTATACGCAAGCCCCCCTTTCTTCATTTCTATATGTGTGTCCTTTATCTTTCTTGGAGGTCTGATCGAACTAATACAACCTTATTTCAATAGAGATTCTGAATTCACTGATTTTTTATTTAATACCTTAGGTATTTCAATCGGAATAATATCCGGCTCATTTGTTAGGAAATATATTTTTCAAAGATAATTTCATATTGATAATTAGTTGTATCAACTCAGTATTTCATATATTATATGAGAACTTAATGAGAACTTATGAAAGAATATTCTATTTTAACTGCTAAGGAACAAAAGACATATGACTTCATCATTAGGTATTCAAAAAAGTATGGAAAATATCCTTTATTAATTGAAATCGCAAAGGGCATAGGAATTACATCAAAAGGTGTAGCGCACCGGTATGTAAAATCTTTGGAAAAAGCAGGTAAAATCTTAAAGTTTTCAAACAAACACCGTGGTATTTCTACAGTAGATAAAGAACCTCTTTTTTTAAAATCTCTAGGTAAAATTGCAGCTGGGGGAGCTATTGAAGCAATAACTGATCAGCAAAGAATTGAACTTGAATACTTATTCACCAATAAAAAATCATATGCACTTAAGGTGAAAGGAGAATCAATGATAGACGCAGGTATAAATGATGGAGACTGGGTGATTATTGAAGAAAGCAAAAGATTCTATAAATCAAAAGTTCATGTAATTTTAATTGATAATCAAGATGTAACTTTGAAGTATATAGAAAAGGTGAGCTCAGAAGAGATAAAATTAATTCCTGCAAATAAAACATATAAAGAAAAAATTTATCCTATTGAAAGAATTTCTATTCAAGGATATGTAGTTGGGCAAGTAAGAATATACTAATGAGTAAAAAAGTTTTTATTCATGTAGACATGAACGCATTTTTTGCTTCAATAGAACAAAGAGATTATCCAAAACTTTTAGGAAAACCAATAGCTGTAACTAACGGAAAGCATGGTTCATGCATTATTACTTCTTCATATGAAGCTAGAGCATTTGGTATAAAGACAGGCATGAGAATTTCTGAAGGAAGAAAAATTTGCCCTTACTTGGTTCAAAGACCGTCAAGGCCAAAAGTGTATGCAGCAACATCAGCAAGGATAATGAATATACTACACAGTATAACTCCTGATATTCAAATATACTCAGTTGATGAAGCTTTTTTAGAATTAACAAATTGTATGAAAATTTATAAAAAAATTAATTATGCCGTATATAAGATTAAAGATCTTATTTATAAATCAGAAAACCTTAAATGTTCAATTGGTATATCATTTAGTAAGTCGCTAGCAAAATATGCTTCAAAAGTTAATAAGCCAGATGGAATAACTTATATTAATAGAAATAATTATCATGAATATCTAGATAATTCACCAGTAGATACTTTGTGTGGGGTATCAACAGGAGTTAAAAGTTTCTTAAACTATCATGGTGTTTATAAATGTTCTGACATGAAAAAATTACCTATAAGTATACTTTCTAATAGGTTTGGTAATATCGGCAAAAAGATATGGCTAATGGCAAATGGAAATGATTTTGAAGGACTCATTTCAGACTTAAATCATCCAAAAAGCCTTGGACATGGAAAAGTATTAAAACCCAATACAAAAAAGTAGCTATTTAATAAAAAAAGTATTCTTAAGAATGTCGAATAAATTAGCATTACGGTTACGTAAGTCTAATTATGAATCAAATATTTTCTTAATAGGCATAAAAATAAAAGCAGGATGGATACAGAAAAAGGTCAAAATAGAGAAAGCTACGTGTAATCGAAGTGATATATTTAATATTTGCTTATCTTATCTGAATTTATTTGACAAAAATACTGGCATTTATCAAGTTCAGGTTACAGCTTTGAACCCCTTAAAGAAGAATGCACAAATGGATATTTTCAGTGAGGATAATGATAAGAGTGAAGTTTTAGATCAAGTATTAGAAAATATATATGATAAGTTTGGCCCCGATACTGTCAAGCCCGCTCGCCTGATTAGTGATCATACAGACAGCCCAGATGTTATAGCTCCGGCATGGAGACCTAGTGGACACCGAAAATCGGTATAAAAAAAGGCCGAGGGGGTAGATTCGGCCTTTCATTAAAGGG